>OZ245013.1:3417500-4361158 GCA_965223675.1 Nitrospirales bacterium
GGAAAAGAAAGCAATCGCGATTCCCTGAGTAGTGGCGAGCGAAAGGGGAACAGCCCAAACCTTATATATGTCAAGCCCGTGAGCGTTGTATATAAGGCGTTGTAGGGTCTTATCAGACACCATCACGGCGGTGTCGACGAGTGACAAACCAACTTTCTAGTTGAATGGCTTGGAAAGGTCAGCCACAGAAGGTGAAAGCCCTGTAAGCGAAAGAAAGTTGGCTCGTTGGATAAGATTCCTGAGTACCACGGGGCTCGAGCAACCTTGTGGGAATCCGGGAGGACCACCTTCCAAGGCTAAATACTTCCTGATGACCGATAGTGAACCAGTACCGTGAGGGAAAGGCGAAAAGAACCCCGGTGAGGGGAGTGAAATAGAACCTGAAACCGTATACCTACAAGCAGCGAGAGGGCTATGTCCAGCAATGGAAATGCCTGATCGCGTGCCTTTTGCTTAATGAGCCGGCGAGTTATTCTGCGTAGCTAGGTTAAGTTGAAAAGACGGAGCCGTAGCGAAAGCGAGTCTGAACAGGGCGATTGAGTTACGTAGAATAGACCCGAAGCGAGGTGATCTAGCCATGGCCAGGGTGAATCCACCGTAACAGGTGGAGAAGGCCCGAACCGTTGTATGTTGCAAAATGCTCGGATGAGCTGTGGTTAGGAGTGAAAGGCTAATCAAACCTCGTAATAGCTGGTTCTCCCCGAAATAGCTCTCGGGCTAGCCTCGTATGAACCGTGGCGGAGGTAGAGTACTGGATGGGCTAGGGGTGTTACCACACTACTGAACCCAACCAAACTCCGAATGCCGCTACTGGATGTACGGGAGTCAGACTATGGGTGCTAAGGTCCGTGGTCGAGAGGGAAACAGCCCAGACCGCCAGCTAAGGTCCCGAATAGTAAGCTAAGTGGTAAAGGTTGTGGGAATGCTCAGACAGCCAGGAGGTTGGCTTAGAAGCAGCCATCCTTTAAAGAGTGCGTAACAGCTCACTGGTCGAGTGCGCCTGCGCCGAAAATTTAACGGGGCTCAAGCTTACAACCGAAGCTGCGGATTTATTTCGTAAGAAGTAAGTGGTAGGGGAGCATTCTCTAGGAGTTGAAGGTTGACCGACAAGGACAGCTGGATTCTAGAGAAGAGATTATGCCGGCATAAGTAGCGATAAACGATGTGAGAATCATCGTCCCCGTAAGCCTAAGGTTTCCTGGCCAATGTTCGTCAGGTCAGGGTCAGTCGGATCCTAAGGTGAGGCCGAAAGGCGTAGCCGATGGAAAACAGGTCAACATTCCTGTACCGCTGTGGTCGCGTTATTAACGAAGGGGGGACGCAGAAGGGTAGGCACCGCCGGGTCCCTGGAATACCCGGTCCAAACGTGTAGGTGGGGTTCGTAGGCAAATCCGCGAACCTGTTAACACTGAGACGTGATGGGGAGGCCGTAAGGCCATAAACGGGCTGATCCCATGCTGCCGAGAAAAGCCTCGTAGTGAGTGGCCATAGTGACCGTACCGCAAACCGACACAGGTAGGTGGGTGGAGTACACCCAGGGGCGTGAGAGAACTCTCCCTAAGGAACTCTGCAAATTAGCCCCGTAACTTCGGAAGAAGGGGTGCCTTGCTTAGGTAAGAGGATTTACTCCTCGAGCCGAACGAGGTCGCAGTAACAAGGCTCTAGCGACTGTTTACCAAAAACACAGGACTCTGCTAACACGTAAGTGGAAGTATAGGGTCTGATGCCTGCCCGGTGCTGGAAGGTTAACTGGAGGTGTTAGCCGTAAGGCGAAGCTCCGAAGGGAAGCCCCAGTAAACGGCGGCCGTAACTATAACGGTCCTAAGGTGGAATCGCTGCCTTAGTAAAATCTGGCTATATGCTGGGACATCTGAGAATCTCTGACTACTTATCGAAAGATCGGTAAGTAACAATGTTTGGAGTGCAGATAATCAGCAGGAAAGATCGCACCTTAACAGGTCGATATCCTCAGAGACTTTACGCCAGACAATCTGATTGGTGTCAAGATCAGGTTGAAGAGAAAGTCCGAACTGCATGGCGACATGCAGAGTAGGAACGAAAGTTTCTACCGCCTCTATTTTCTAGAGAGGTCGTAAAAGTAACAGACCGAGCGAAATTCCTTGTCGGGTAAGTTCCGACCTGCATGAATGGCATAACGACTGGAGCGCTGTCTCGGGGAGAGACTCAGCGAACTTGTTGTTCCGGTGAAGAAGCCGGGTGCCCGCAACTAGACGGAAAGACCCTGTGCACCTTTACTACAACTTGACATTGTGTGTTGGGCAAGTATGTGTAGGATAGGTGGGAGGCTTTGAAGCGGGAGCGCTAGCTTTCGTGGAGCCAACCTTGAAATACCACCCTTAGTTTTCTGACATTCTAACCTGGCTCTGTCATCCAGAGCAGGGACATTGTCTGGTGGGTAGTTTGACTGGGGCGGTCGCCTCCCAAAAGGTAACGGAGGCGCCCAAAGGTTCCCTCAGGCTGGTCGGCAATCAGCCGTCGAGTGTAAAGGCAAAAGGGAGCTTGACTGTAAGACGGACACGTCGAGCAGGGACGAAAGTCGGGCTTAGTGATCCGGTGGTTCTGTGTGGAAGGGCCATCGCTCAACGGATAAAAGGTACGCCGGGGATAACAGGCTGATTTCCCCCAAGAGTTCACATCGACGGGGAAGTTTGGCACCTCGATGTCGACTCATCGCATCCTGGGGCTGAAGCTGGTCCCAAGGGTCGGGCTGTTCGCCCGTTAAAGCGGTACGAGAGTTGGGTTCAGAACGTCGTGAGACAGTTCGGTCCCTATCTGTTGTGGGCGGAGGTGATTTGAGAGGGTCTGTCTCTAGTACGAGAGGACTGAGATGGACGGACCGCTAGTGTGCCGGTTGTCGCGCCAGCGGCAGTGCCGGGTAGCTATGTCCGGTTTAGATAACCGCTGAAAGCATCTAAGCGGGAAGCTAGCCTCAAGATAAGATCACCCTGGAGGGTAACCTCCCTGAAGGCCACTCAAAGACTATGAGTTTGATAGGCTGGGTGTGGAAGAGTTGAAAGGCTCGAAGCTAACCAGTACTAATCGGCCGTGAGGCTTAACATCATTTTTTGCTCTTGATAGACATGGTCATGAATACCGTAAGGCGTGAAAAGTAAAGAGTAAAGAGTATACGGATTGAAAGTCCTTGCTTTTTACTTCTAACTTTTCACATCTCACTAGGAAAGTTTCTCGGTGACCATACCGGAGGGGTTCCACCCGTTCCCATCCCGAACACGGAAGTTAAGCCCTCCAGGGCCCATGATACTGCAGCCGCGAGGCTGTGGGAAAGTAGGTCGTTGCCGAGATCATTTTGAAAGCCTATCGTCCTATCGGGCGGTAGGCTTTCTTTTTTTATGGAATTTTTGAAGGCAAGAACAATAAGGTTGGAATAGTAAAAATTATTTCTTTCCTGTAGGTTTCTGATCGCCAAATCCTTATGCTGAAGCTGCAGCCAAAGGAATGTCTTTTGACGTTAGAATATATTGTCGGTGAAGCGCGTCATAGACAGTCGAATATGTAGGGATCACATCTGGTACCTTTGCTAGATTCAATTCATTTCGCACCGTACTGAGCGGGCTGACCAACGAAAGAGTACCGGAATTAGCCTGGAAATATTCATGTGCAAAATGCAAAAAGCTAATCACCTTTGGATCGAGAAAATAGAGAGATGTGAGGTTTACAACAACATGGCTATAGCCATCAGTGTGAAGTTTTTCAATGGCTTCCACAAAGAGTTCATGGTCGGTTTCGTCAAATCTTCCACAACAATCGAGAATGGCGGCTTCTGTTTGATGTCGATAGTCAATATACATAAAGACTCCTTTCTGAAACAGGTGGCAACACCACCATATACACACTAAATCGGTGAGTCTCACAAAAACCTTTACTTGGAGGCGTGTAATAGAATTTACAGAAGCAGTCAGGACATCGATGGAAGTTGTCCTTTAAATGCTGCGAGATATGAAACTACCGCCTCCAAGGACACCTGTAGTCGAAATACCAGATTGAACGGGATTCTCAAATAGGTGGGTTATACAGTGGCCTGCTAGATCAAGGAATTATCGTGCACAAGAACACCTGAAATCGGGATAGCAGAAGCCGGAGTAACATCGAATAGGTTGCTACTCCAACACTTATGCGATACAGAACTACCGTGTTCAAGGACACCTATAATTAAAATGCCAATGTGGAGTTACAACATCAACGATGGTTCCCTTAATGAAAGCTGTTTGATCTGGAACTACCATATCCACCTAGGCACATGTAATCCCATGTTCATGTTGTACCGTGTTATTAGCTGAAGGAATAGGTGTCAATGAGCCATTGGCCTTGAGAATTATCGTGCCTAGGCACTTCAATGAAAAAGTCACTTTGCTCTAATAAGGAGTCCAAATATTATTTCTGTTATATACCTTATTGGTGTAATTCTTCGAAGGAGGACACAAATTGAAAACCAGTCAGTCCGCACAATTGTTTAAGAAATCGCAACGTTTCATTCCCGGTGGTGTCAATAGCCCTGTTCGGGCGTTTCGGTCGGTTGGGGGTACACCTCTCGCTATGAAAAAAGCCAAAGGGTCCTATGTATTTGATCTCGATGGTAATCGGTATCTTGATTATGTCTTATCTTGGGGCCCGATGATTATGGGGCATGCTCATCCGAAGGTATTACAGGCGGTAATGAACGCGGTTACAAACGGAACCAGTTTCGGAACGCCTTCTAAACAGGAATATGAACTTGCGGAACTCGTCACGAAAATGATGCCGGCAGTTCAGCAAGTTCGGCTCGTGAATTCGGGAACTGAGGCGACGATGAGTGCTATTCGACTTGCGCGTGCTTATACCAAACGAGACACCATCCTCAAATTTGAAGGCTGTTATCATGGCCATGCTGATCACTTGCTGGTGAAGGCGGGATCGGGCGTTGCGACGCTTGGAATTCCAGATAGTCCCGGAGTCCCAAAGTCCTTTGCGCAGCATACATTAACGGCGCGTTTTAACGACATTACTGGTGTGGAACGATTGGTCAACAAGCATGCAAAAAAACTGGCATGTATCATTGTCGAACCGATTGCTGGAAACATGGGGGTGGTGCCACCACATCCAGAATTTTTACCTTTTCTACGATCGATTACAAAAAAGTATGGAATTCTTCTGATCTTTGATGAAGTTATGACGGGATTCCGTGTGCATCGTGGTGGGGCGCAAGCACTCTATAAGGTCAAACCAGATCTCACCTGCTTGGGAAAAGTTATCGGTGGAGGCCTGCCAATCGGAGCTTACGGAGGAAGAAAAGATATTATGCAAATGGTTGCCCCTGCAGGGCCGGTTTACCAGGCAGGAACCCTCTCAGGCAATCCGGTTGCTGTTACGGCTGGGATAGAAACACTCAAGCTCCTCAACGTGCCCGGCGTCTATGAGGAACTTGAAGAAAAATCTAAGAAACTCGCGAATGGACTAGGAGAGGCTGCCAGGCAAGCAAAGATCCCATACTATCAAACCGGAGTGGGTTCGATGCTTGGCGGGTTTTTTGCGAAAGGACCCGTTACAGATTATGCAAGTGCGAAAAAGTCAGATACCAAACGATATGCCAAATTCTTCCACGGCATGCTGAAGCACGGTGTCTACTTCGCACCTTCTCAGTTTGAAGCGGCTTTTCTGTCAACCTCTCATTCGTCAGGGGGCATTCGCAAAACAGTCGTTGCGGCAGATAAGGTCTTTCGATCCGTCAGCTAACAACGGCGAATATCTTCGGATGGTATTTAGTAACGCTAACAGTTTTGAATTCATTGCTTAATAACGATATTTATGGAATTGGATTGAAAACCCATGATTTCAATTCCCGGAGACTGAATTTGGCTAATCTTTCCCACAAGTTCCTGAATGGTACCCTTAAATTGCAATACTAGCGAAGCAGTATCAGATTGAAAACTTTGTGTTGTTATTCCACTGATTCCTTGCAGACCTTGTAACTCTTTGGTCAACTGATCTAATTCCCTGAATCTAGTATTTGACACGCTCAGTTGATAAGTCGTTCCTTCATTGATATCTTTTTTCCATTTTTCAAGAATGCTGGCTACCATCTCCTCGATCAATTCTGAAGACGCAGCCTCCAAAGGTCCTAAATAATCAATGGCAGTTGGAGGCCGGCTTCGAAATCCTGAGTAGAGCACTCTCGCCGAGTGAGTTTCAAGGGCTTTGAGCTGAATTTCGTTTGAATAAAATTGCACATTCGTGCCATAGACTCGACGGACATTGGCAAACTCTCTTCGCACCACACAAGCAATCAATACTTCTGCTCCAAAATCCTTGGCGATTTGGCTGGCACGGGAATATTCCTGTCCAGAAAGGGCGGACTCAACTTGTTTCTTGAGTTTGACTTGGTTGGCATCAACAATATCAAACCCCTTTTGCAACAAGTGACTTTCTATCTGATTAGCAATATTTTCACTTCCTGCTTGCGTGAAAAAATCAATTTGGCGGCTTTCAAGGACCACCACCACACGAGGGTGCTGCTTTTTGCTGATAAGGAGTCCTATGGAATTCAGATCATCCACAAGTTCTACAGTTTTGACCTGAGCAGAGACTTGTACTCTGTAAGTCTCATCATCACGGTTTTCAAGCAAAATTTCGTAATTTTGTATATATCCTTGCGTTTGAGAGTAGATACGTTCGTTCACCAACTTCATGTTCTCCACGAGCGTTTCTGAGCTGATATAAATTCCCATAGTCTGTCTCACGGCCTGTCGCAAAGCATCATCAATGGCCATAGTTCTAGATTCCGCAGTGATGCCGACGGCCATACCTGTGGCAATCACTCGTCCTTCTTGTTCCTGCGCGTTCAACATTGACGGGATTAAGAAAGTAAAACCCAACATCATGATAACTCGAAACACAGCCGTTTTCCCCAAATGGTATGGCATCTCTCTCAAATCTCGATTCCAGTATTTTACATTGATATTTGATTAGCCTAAGACCATATTACAATGCAGGTTTAAAGTCGGCTTCCTCTAGAATTTCCAAGAAAATAAATGGTTGACCAACGAGACTTTCTGCTTGGGTCCCCTCCGAAAATACTGTTGAATATACTGAGACGTGGTAGCGAGCAGCAGTACCTGTCACAGTCCCGTACCAATACCGTTGATCTCTGTAATAGTGCGAGTTTCCGAATGCATAATTGCTTTTGGGCAAGATATTGTCGACGCGATGTTGGTTGGACCAGATAAATATATCAGGAAAATTTGAGTAACAATCATCCTTTCTGCACGAAAAAACTTCCTTGGTTTCACCGAGTTTGGTGAGGGCACTTTGATACGTGCGCAGCACCATAAGAGGTGACAACGTTTTGGGCCCTAGATACGCGAGTTTAGTGCGTACACCTTCGATTATTGCCTTTCCCAACTTTCTGTTATGCATGCTAGTAATAAAGGTTCCTTCGTCAAAAGGGCTTTGAGCATAGCCAACGATATAGGTATCTTTGATTCGCGGTATCTTCGGATGATCTTGGCTGCCCTCCATATCTCTGCTGTCAAGAGCGGATGCGGGGCGATTGCCATTAGCTGTTTCGGGAGATAAAGATTGGTCAGAGATTGGTTGAAGCGTATTTCCGCTCACTGGACTGCCTGACGACAAATTAGCGATTGCGGGTTGAGGCGCTGCTGGTTTGGCATTGCTCTGATGGTAATATTGAGCTGGGGTTTTGGATACTAAAAATTGCACCATTTTTTCAATAGCGTCTCGGATAGCTTGTTCCATAGGAGTTTTGGCAAATCCACCTAAGCCAACTCCTGTTGCCACTCCTGAGAGGACGCTACCACCACTAAATTTTGAGGCTTTTGATTCCACACTTGTCGCCGCCACGACTCGAGAAGTTCTCGCATCAACGATGCGGACATCAATGGCGATGGACGCCTGGCTGAAACCTCCAGCAACTCCCGCAGCTAGGTCCCCGAGAATGCCGAAGGCACTACCTAATCCTGCTCCGGCTTTAGAAACAGCAGGATCGAACCCGGTTACCGCAGCAACCACCAGCAATTCAGCTCCTTCAATTTCTCCCGTAGCGCTAGCGGTTTCTTGTTTTACTCGACCGGAAGCACCGAAGTCTTGCTCCTCCAATACCATATCCACATGATCGCGCTCTAGTACAACATAGCGATTAGTATTAAATAACGCGGTTGCCAACATATCCTTCATTCCACTCCCATATTCGTTGGCATAAAATCTATTCCTTTTCATCTTATCCTCAAAATCAGCCACGGCGATTCGCGCTTTCGGGCCATTGTATTGGGCTTGTTGAGCTGTGGCGATATCTGGACCGGCTCCTCCCCGTACAGTGGTACTTGGAGGTGGAGTACAGCCAAATATGAGAGTGACCACCATGAGTCCTGGCACATACCATTTCCAAGGTCTTTTTCCTATGAAATCTTTTCTAATTCCCCATGGCTTGAAGTATCTTTTGGGGGTAGATTCATGATTGAGCATTTGAATGATCCTTTCTAATTAGTAAACAATTCGTAGACAGTATGTAAGAGGTTTAAATATCAAAAATAAAGGGAAGTAGATAACCCTGATTTAATATTCATGAGCTTATGAATCGAAAATCTTGTGAATGATAAAAGCCAAAGGTGAGTGATTATGACACAATTGTCTTAAAATGCAATTGGAAAATAGAAGAGAAAGGGAGAAACCTCGTAATTGGATTATATATGCCCTGTCTGATGAAGAGGGGGTGGCTCGGTGGGTGGAGAACCCTACTGGCAATACTTCTGTGGGGAAGTTTACTTTCAACATGCGCTCCCCATTGCTCCGTCGCAGATGACCCGCTTTCGTCAACGGATTGGGGAGGAGGGCGGTGAGTGGTTACTGAAGCTCACCGTAGACGTGGGCCTAGCCACGAAGACGATCTAGCCGGTAAATTTGAACCACTGAACCACGTGGATCCGTGGATACGACGGTGCAGCCCAAGGCAGTAGTGGTATTTCCTGCCGCTGCCCGCTTGTACCTGAAAGGGGTACGGACCCTCGTGCGGGAAGCCAAACGAGCTGGGCTTATCTTACCGCCAAAGTTATAAGCGACTGGCTGCGAAAGCCTTGGTACAGCATGAGCGGTATGCCAAGGCGAAACATAATGAAACAGGCGCGCCGAATGCAGAAAATGTTGAAAGTGAATCTGAGGCCTGTCTACCGCGATGTACAGCGGAAACTCGCGGCTAGCCCTGCTCAACAGGCGACGTTCCAAGACCTCTTAGGGCGTATGGAGCGACTTCTCACGCAGCAACGCCAAGACAAAAACAAGCTCTATAGTGTGCATGCGCCCGAAGTAGAATGTTTGGCCAAAGCCCACAAACTCTATGAGTTTGGCCTGAAGGTGAGTGTCCACGGAAACGGGGGAAGTTCAAGTTGGTCTAGCAAAGGAAAAGACATACTCTTCACTTCAATAATAGCGTAAAGGCCGAATTCACGAAGGAATCCTGCAGAATTTTAGTGCATTTAGGAGAAGTATCTATTACATGTAAGAATATTAGCCATCAATCATCGTCGTCATCATCGTCATCATCTTCTGCTTCGAGTGCGGCTTGTCGCATTTGTTCTTCCATGGCATTGTGAATCAGCATGCGAAGAAACATTGAAATCACAGAACCTTTTTCAAGGCTTCCCCCAGGTGGAACAGCGATGCGACCTTCTTCTACCATCTTATCCAGCCATTGTTTTTGGTCTGGGGTAATATGAAGTGGTATTTCGATTAACGGAACTTTTCCGAACATATCCATGTAAACATCCCCCCTAGGTACAAAACAGTTCTATAAGAATAAATGAATCAACACTGTAAAAACGTTTTGGCGCACGTTTGGCATCAAACCATGCGCCTTTTGACTTTGTCAATTAGGAACGTTGAAAAAAGCTGGCAGTAGCATTAGTCAAGCTCGTCGCTTGTGAACCGTATTTTGTAAAAGGCAAGAAGAGTTTTTCACGAGATGCGAGCGACGAACGACGTTTCACGTAGAATGGTCAAGAGGTTTCATGGGAGTCAAAAAGTTTGAACGCTGGGCAAAGGAGTATGCGCTTCTGTTCTTAGGCAAGGCCTAAGACGTCAGCCATTGTGTAAAGTCCAGGGGGTTGTGTGACGACCCATTCTGCGGCGCGTAAGGCTCCGAGGGCAAACGTGTCGCGCGTATGGGCGCGGTGGGTGATTTCAATGCGTTCTCCTGGTCCTCCAAAGAGCACGGTGTGATCGCCAATAATATCTCCAGCACGAACTGTTTGAATACCTATTTCGCGCGTCTTTCGCTGACCAATCATGCCATGCCGTTCGTACACTCCGACATCTCCTAAGTTCCAGTCCATCCCTTCCGCAAGTACTTCCGCGATTTTCAGCGCTGTTCCACTTGGAGCATCTTTTTTCTGATTATGATGGGCTTCAATCACTTCAATATTGTAGGTATCGCCCAATGCGCGAGCGACTTTTCCCACGACATTCAGAAGAACGTTTACTCCAACACTCATGTTAGGGGCAAACACACAGGGTATGGTTGAGGTCAATTCTTTTAATTCTTGAAGTTCGACCTGCTCAAATCCTGTCGTGCCGATCACCATGGCTTTTTTTTGTTCTGAGGCTAATTGTAAATTTAAGAGGGTGGCCTGCGGTGCAGTAAAGTCGATAATGACTTGTGAATCTTGAAGAACATCTCCAAGGGTATTCTGTATGAGCACCCCTGCCCGTCCACAACCAGCTTCTTCCCCTGCATCGCGACCTAATGCCGGATGTCTTGGGCTTTCAATGGCGCCGGTAAGCTGCAAGCTTAATGAGGCATGAGTCAAGGCCACGAGTCGTTTGCCCATACGCCCAGCCGCGCCCATGATTATCGTGTTGATCATCGAGAGAAAGACAATTCTTTAGCACAGACCGCAAGTCTTCATGACTTGGAATAATTTTTCTTGATTTTGATTTGAAATGGAAGTTAATGGGAGACGAAGCTCATTTTGAATTTTCCCCATTTTGGCTAAGGCGGCTTTGACGGGAATCGGATTGGTTTCATAAAACAGAGCGGAAAACAGGGGTGAAAGTTTATAGTGAAGCTTCCTCGCTTCTTCAAAGTTTCCTTTGGACGCCAAATTGACCATATTGGCCATATCTGCCGGGGCGACGTTTGCCGTGACGGTAATGACGCCTTTAGCCCCGATTGCCATCATTGGAAGCGTTAAGGGGTCATCGCCCGCCAACACTGTGATCTTCTCCCCACATTGCTCAATGATGGTTGAGACTTGCTGTAAAGATCCACTCCCTTCCTTGATTGCCACGATTGTTGAGATATCAGACAATCGCGCGACTGTGGCAGGCGTCATATTCACGCCCGTTCGACTGGGAATGTTGTATAACACCAACGGAATGTCTGCGGCCTTTGCCACAGCAGAATAGTGCTGAACGAGTCCATCTTGCATGGGCTTGTTGTAATACGGAGTGATGAGCAGCGCTCCATCGGCGCCACTCGCTTTTGCATGTTTGGTGAAGGTGACGGCTTCATCGGTCGAATTTGAGCCGGTGCCGGCAATGACCTTAACACGTCGGTTGACGATCTCAACCGTTAAGTCCACTACCCGTTCGTGTTCTTCAGGTGACAGAGTGGCCGACTCACCAGTCGTGCCGCAAGGGACAATTCCGTGAGTGCCATTCGCAATCTGAAACTCGACCAGATCCGCCAATGCTGGTTCATCGATTTTCCCGTTTTTCAGCGGCGTGACGATGGCAACTAAAGATCCTGAGAACATCACAAAACCTCAATGTTTTGATGGCGAAACCTAAAAAGACGCAATGAAAAGACGCTCTATTTCGGAGTACGATGTCTGAAAAAACTACTCCGCCGTACTTTCTAAAAACTCCGGAATGCTCTCACCTCGGATGAGATCATCGTAGCTTTCTCTCTCACGTATGACATGGATTTCATGATCTTTAACGAGGACTTCAGGCACACGAGGTCGTGAGTTATAGTTCGAAGCCATCGTGAATCCGTATGCCCCTGCGCTCATGACGGCTAAAAGATCTCCGGAATGTGTTTCTGATAGTGGCCGTTCTTTCGCGAGGAAGTCTCCTGATTCACAAATGGGACCGACGATATCGACGGTCTTGGTATGATTACTAGATGATTGGCGAACATGCTGAATCTCATGGTAAGCCTCATACAGGCTTGGGCGCAGCAGGTCATTCATGGCGGCATCAACTACCACGAACTGCTTGGCTTCGGTTTCTTTATTGTAGAGAACACGAGTAACCATAATACCTGCATTGCCGACGATAGATCGACCAGGCTCCATGATCAACTGACATTTGAGATCTGATAATAGTGGTGAGATGGCCGCCGCGAGGTCTTTGGGATGCGGAGGGGTTTCATCAGAATATGTGATCCCAAGTCCTCCACCAATGTTGAGGTAACGAATGTCAGTCCCTTGGGCCTTGAGGGATTCGATGAGCGCTAAGATTTTTTTGAGCGCATCAGTAAACGGCGTCAATTCAGTCAGCTGAGAACCTATATGGCAATGAACCCCGACAACCTGGATGTGAGGCAATGCCTCAGCCGATTGGAATTCTTCGAGTGCCCGCTCTGCTCCAATCCCAAATTTGCTTTTCTTCAGACCAGTGGAAATGTACGGATGAGTTTTGGGGTCAATGTCAGGATTAATTCGAAGCGCAACTCGAGCCTGAACTCCCATTTTTCCAGCTATGCTATTGATTAACTGTAGTTCTCCAGCGGATTCCACGTTGAACATCAGAATATCCGCCTTCAAGGCTTGTTCAATTTCATCACTTGATTTTCCCACGCCGGCAAATACAATTTTGGTCGGTGGAACACCGGCTTTCATTGCTCGAAAGAGTTCTCCTCCGGATACGATATCGACTCCGCTTCCTTCCTGAGCCATGAGACGAAGAATGGCAAGATTAGAATTGGCCTTCATCGCGTAGGCAATAGTGTGAGGAATGGCGGCGAAAGCTTGATCAAAAGCACGAATATGACGGATGAGTGTTCGATGACTGTAAATATAACAGGGAGTTCCAACCTTATGGGCGATCTCTTCGATCGACACGTTCTCGCAGTAGAGTTGGTGGTTTTGATAGTGAAAATCATGCATTGTTGAATCTCTTCTTAAATCTCGACATTGAAAATAATATTTTGGGGTTGTTATGAGTTGAAGGATTTTAGGAATACCAGGTTGAGCACATATCTTTATGAGACCATGCTTCCTCTTTCAATCTAGGAGAAAATGGAGGTCTTCTCTATCATCGTGTACCGACAGAGTGAAGGTTTGGAAGTTGTACGGCTTCTTCTTCCAACGGCACCAATTCTTCACCGTTTTCAAGTTGGACCCTAGACGGTTTTTGTTGCTCTCGAATCTTGGCTTCTAGCCCAACATCTTCTGGGGCAATGGGCGCACCAGCAGCGCCACATCCAGCGCAGACAGACAATAGGAATCCCACAATCAATGTGAGGGAAATCTGCTTTGCCATACCATATTGATCTGGACAATTCATGAACATCTCACGTGTAAGCAAAACGGTGGAGCTATTATAGCAGGCGTTTCTCTAGCACGCGCAACCTGTTTTCAACTTGTTTTCTGGCTGTTCCTCCAATTTGACTTTTTCGCTGAGTGGCTCCTTCGGGTGATAATACACGTAAGGCATCTTTCGAGAAATGCGAAGAATGGGCACGCAGTTCTTGCAAAGATATGTCAGCAAGATCAAGGTGTTGTTCTTCACAATGGCTGACGAGATTTCCGATAATCGCATGGGCTTCGCGAAATGGTATGCCTTTCCGTACCAGGTAGTCTGCGAGTTCTGTCGCATATAATAATCCTGATTTCACGGCTTGAGCCATGACGTCTTGACGAATAGATAATCGGTGAATGAGCTCTGTGTAAAGAGTGACACAATCACTGACGGTATCGAGCGCATCGAAGAGCGGTTCCTTGTCTTCTTGCAAATCTCGATTGTAGCTAAGGGGCAATCCTTTTAAGGTCGTTAAAAGCGACATGAGATGTCCATACACTCGCCCGGTTTTCCCTCTGACCAATTCGGCGACATCCGGGTTTTTCTTCTGAGGCATCATGCTGCTTCCCGTACAAAAAGCATCGGACATTTCAACAAAGCGGAACTCTTGCGAGGACCACAGAATCAACTCTTCACTTAAGCGCGAGAGGTGCATCATGACGATGGAGCATGCATTCAGGACTTCAACCACAAAGTCGCGATCTGAGACAGTGTCTAAACTGTTGGTGGTTACAGCTGGAAACCCGAGAAGTTTGGCGGTATAGGTTCTATCAACAGGATAGTTAGTTCCAGCTAAGGCTCCAACTCCGAGTGGGAGCAGATTAAACCGCTTAAACGCGTCGTTGAACCGTCCTGTGTCTCGTTCGAACATATCAACATATGCTAAGAAGTGGTGAGCAAGGAGAACAGGTTGTGCCCTTTGAAGATGCGTATAGCCAGGCAGCAACACATTGAGATGCTTTCGGGCTTTGACTGTTAGCGCTTTCTGGAGTCGTGTCAGTCCGGTGGTGAGTGACTGTAACGCGTCTCTCGTGAACAAACGAAGGTCGAGTGCCACCTGATCATTACGACTGCGTCCAGTATGAAGCTTCCCGCCAAGCGGTCCGATGAGTTGTGTTAGTCGACGTTCAATGCTCATGTGGATATCTTCGTCTTCATCCCGAAACTCAAAACGTCCTTGTTGAATTTCCACCAACACCTTTTCCAATCCTCGAATAATCTTTTGACATTCTTGTCGAGTGAGGACTTTTGCTCGATGAAGCGTCTTGCAGTGGGCGATGCTTCCTTGAATATCGTAGTGATACAGTCGTTGATCAAACGGTAAAGAGCAAGTGAACTGTTCAACAAGATGATGCGTCTGTTCTTTGAACCGTCCACCCCAGGCCTTTTTTGTGCCGAAAGCTGGAGGTTTTTTCTTTTTAGCAGAACTTGGAACGTTAGAGTTCGCGCGGATGCGTGATACCGTTTTCTTTTTGGTATTGGTAATTGACGATTTTCTACTTGGCATCGTTCTTTTTGTTTCGACCAGTTTGCATGGCGAGTCTCAGGGCATTAATCCGTATGAACCCTGTGGCGTCACGCTGGTCGTACCCTTGCCCCTCTTCAAACGTTGCGAGTTGTTTTCGGTAGAGAGATTGAGAGGATTTTCGACCTGTGACTATGCAGTTTCCTTTGTACAGTTTGACTCGAACCGTTCCCGTCACTTCTCGTTGTGCTTGGTCAAATGCAGATTGCAGCATCACCCGCTCTGGTGAAAACCAATAGCCATTATAGATGAGTTCGGCATAGCGCGGAATAAGAGTGTCCCGAAGGTGAAGAACATCTCGATCCATCGTGATAGACTCGAGCCCTCGATGAGCCACATGTAAAATCGTACCCCCCGGGGTTTCATATACTCCTCGAGCTTTCATCCCAACATAACGATTCTCTACGAGATCGACCCTCCCTATTCCGTGTTTGCCTCCTAGACGGTTTAGTTGATCTAAGAGAACAGCCGGCTTTAATCGTTGGCCATCAATAGCAACAGGGTCCCCGTGATGAAATTGGATCTCAATGGATTGTGCCTTGTTCGGCGCACGTTCCGGAGAAACAGTCATTTTGAACATATCTTCCGAGGGAGCGACCCATGGATCCTCTAAGATTCCTCCCTCGTAACTAATGTGGAGGAGATTCAGATCTATACTATAGGGCTTTGCCTTGGTGACGGTTATAGGAATGCGATGTTTTTTGGCATAGGCAATCAGATCCTCACGTGAGGTGTAGGACCACTCCCGCCAGGGAGCGATAACCCGAATAGACGGTTCAAGGGCGGCATACGCCAGTTCAAATCGAACTTGGTCATTTCCCTTTCCTGTCGAACCATGGCTCACAAAGGTTGCCCCTTCTTTTTTGGCGATCTCGATTTGGCGTTTACCGATGAGAGGACGGGCAATCGAGGTTCCTAACAAATAGGTTCCTTCATACACAGCGTTGGCTCTCAGCATGGGAAACACGTAATGCTTCACAAACTCTTCGCGAAGGTCTTCCACGTATACCTTCGATGCTCCCACTGCGATGGCTTTTCGTTTGATAGCTTGTAGGTCTTCGCCTTGTCCAAGATCGGCACAGAATGCGATGACCTCGCATTGATGCGTATCTTTCAGCCAGTGCAAGATGGCTGACGTATCCAGTCCACCCGAATAGGCTAAGACGACCTTTTGTGTTTTCTGTTTAGTTGATCGAAGAGCCATTGAAGAGGATTTCAATTTCTTTGTTGATTTTTTCATGAGTGAATTGGCTTTAGTTTTGTGTCTCAAAATGGGGTTTATGATGTTGAGCAGGGAATGTGTGATTTCTAAAAGAGGTGCTAGTACATTGAAATCATTTTTTCGATCAATATCGTCACTGCCCTAGCCAATCAATCAAGATGGCATTTTGCATATCAAGGCGATTTTCAGCTTGCTCTAAGACCACCGACTGGGGACCGTCGAGTACGTCAGTCGAAATTTCCTCTTCACGATGCGCAGGAAGACAATGCATGACGATCGCATCTGGCTTAGCTTTTCGCAAGAGGCGCATATTTAACTGATAGGGGGAGAGGGCTTTAAGACGGCGTTTCTGTTCTCGCTCTTGTCCCATGCTAATCCACACATCGGTATAGAGGATATCAGCGTTCTTGACAGCGGCCCCTGGGTCAGGAGTGACCTCAACCGTGGCGTTTAACTTCGATGCTTCTTTTTGAGACCATTCGACGATTTTTTGATCAGGTTCATAGCCAGAGGGACATCCCACACTCACGTGCATTCCCATGCGGGCCCCAGCTTCCAACAATGAATGCGTGACATTATTCCCATCACCCACATACGCCAGCTTTAACCCTTTTAAGCGCTTCTTTTTTTCAGAGATCGTGAATAAATCAGCCAAGATCTGACATGGGTGGCATTGATCGGTTAGTCCGTTAATCACCGGGATTGTCGCGTGGGTCGCCCATTCTTCGAGCGTGGCTTGATCAAACGTGCGGACGACAAGACCATGGACATATCGAGAGAGAACTTGGGCGGTATCTGCCAAGCTTTCTCCGCGACTCAGTTGAATCTTTTCTGATTCTAAAAACAAGGATTGTCCACCCAACTGATTCATGCCGGCTTCAAACGAGACACGAGTTCTCGTCGAGGGTTTCTCAAAAATGAGTCCAAGCGTTTTTCCGAGGAGTGGCCGCGGCATTCGTCCTGCGCGGCGTTTCTTTTGAAGGGATCTGGCTTGTTTGATTAAGTCGGAGATGTGTTGTGATGAAAGGCTCGCGATCGTAAGAAGATCTTTCACCGATTTTTGAGAAGACCGTGTTTTTGCTGAAGGGCTCATTCGTTGTCGCAATACTCTAGCAAGCGGACCGATCTTAAGAATGTTTTCTGAGTACGTCAGAAAGCGTCGAAAGGAGTACGTCGATCTCTGCTTGCTTGATCACCAGAGGAGGAACAAATCGAAGCACTCGTCCCATGGTGCAGTTAATGATAACTCGACGAGCAAGACAATCCATGACAATAGGCTTTCCTTCTATCGTAAGTTCCATCCCTTGCAACAAGCCAAGGCCTCGAATTTTTTTAACCAGCCTATACTGCTCTTTCAAAGCCAGTAATCCTTTTTCAAGGTAATCGCCTCGTTCTTGGCAGCGCTCAAGCTCTCCTCCATCAAGCAGAATGTTGAGAACTTGTAACGCGGCAGTACAGGCGAGGGGGTTTCCTCCAAAAGTAGAAGCATGGGTGCCAAGACCAAACGCTTGAGCCACTTTCTCTGTCGCCAAGCAAGCTCCAATAGGAAATCCACCTCCTAACCCCTTAGCCAATGTCATGATGTCAGGTTGAATATCAAACTGCTGATAAGCAAATAGTGTCCCCGTTCGTCCCATACCTGTTTGGACTTCGTCAACAATGAGAAGAATGTTTCGCGCTGTACAGAGGTCGCGCACAGAATTGAGATAGTCTTTATCTGGAACAACAACCCCGCCCTCTCCTAACACCGGTTCAAGCATAATGGCCGCTGTGTGTTCTGATATATTTGCTTCGAGAGCTGAAATGTCATTAAATGGAACATGTTTAAAGCCATCGACGAGTGGAGAAAAACCCTGTTGCACTTTGGTTTGTCCGGTTGCGCTCAGTGTTGCCATCGTTCGGCCATGAAAAGAATTGACCATCGTGAGAATTTCTGATCGATCCGGTCCAAATTGATCGTGACTGTATTTTCTTGCGAGCTTGATTGCAGCTTCGTTGGCCTCGGCACCGCTGTTTGCAAAAAACACCTTATCTGCGAATGAGTGGGTGACGAGTTCCCGTGCGAGCTTGGCCTGCGGCTCGGTATAGAACAAGTTTGAGGTGTGTACCAAGTGACGAACTTGTCGTTCGATACTTGAGATAAGGTCAGGATGGCTGTACCCCAGTGCATTGACGGCAATTCCTGCTATGCAATCAAGGTAGGCTCGCCCCTCCGCATCGTAGACTTGACTCCCCTGCCCACGAACAATGGACAGCGGAAGCCTGTCGTACGTGTTCATCACATATTGGTGAGT
This sequence comes from Nitrospirales bacterium, assembly GCA_965223675.1. Lineage (GTDB taxonomy): Bacteria > Nitrospirota > Nitrospiria > Nitrospirales > UBA8639 > JAGQKC01. Next base: position 3,436,093 of record OZ245013.1, read on the forward strand.
CATATGTTGGAGTTCTTCAGTTAGCATATATAGCCGATTTGATTAACTTCCAGCGGTTGCAGTGAGTCATTTCGCGGTGTTTGCGTTATTGGGTCGAATGGAACTTATTTGGATTCGCTCTATTGTGTGAAAACCCGCGTGAATAAAGGCGAATCTAGCACAGAGCTTCAGATGTGCGCAATATAAGAGAACGTGCAATCATGGGGGCAGGAGCCGTCTATCAGAGAGAATGGGTGAGGTTTCATGACTCTGAAGCGGGGAACTGATGATCAGGAAAGAAGAGACGTTGAAGATTCAATGCAGACGAATCAATTACGATCCTGCTGACTGTCGTCGCAGATCATAGGCGAGGCCGAGCTTGCCCAAGGTCCAGATTAACCATTTGGATGGATCAAAATTGTACCATTGTGGGCCATTACGATAATCACTTTGATACACATGGTGATAATTGTGATAACCCTCACCGAAAGTCAACAGGGATACGATCCAGCTATCTCGGCTTGAGTCAGAAGCTCCATGAGGTTGACTCCCCCAGAGATGGCAGATGGAGTTAATAAAAAACGTTGAATTAAGTACGAAAAACGTGCGAGCGACACCGGCTAAGAGAAAGCAGCTCAATCCGCCAATCCATCCGTTGTAGAGAAACCCCACGATAAATGGAAGCAGCAACCCCGCAAGGACAACCGCAATGTAATTATTATGTTGCCACATGACGAGGGGGTTTTGTTTCAGTCTCGTTTTATATTTATCGAATCGAGATGGATCCTTGTCTTTCCAGAATAACCATCCGCAATGACTCCACCAGAATCCGAGTTTGGCGTTGTAGGGATCTTCTTCTTCGTCGCATCTCGCATGATGGCGAATGTGGTCAGACGCCCATTTCAACGCAGAATTTTGTAAGGCCATTCCACCTGCGATCAAAAACATTATCTCGATCCATTTGGCGCATTTAAAACTTCGGTGAGAGAACAGCCGATGGTAGCCAACGGTGATTCCGAGACCGGTGAAGATGTATAAGATGACAAACATCGTCCAGTCTACCCATGAAAAATCATAGTAATAGGTAAAGATGGGTAGCCCAATAATCGTGAACAGGACCACTGAGGAAAAGAGAATGGTTGTGGGATAATCAAACTCTCTGGTACTCGTTTCCATGTCTATTCTCTTTGTTGAATAACGTAGTCATTAAATTTGGATACTTTAATAGAAGAATCATTGAGTGGCTGAGCACATCATGACCCCCGGTAGGTAGAATTAGGATACCTCGTGATCAAAATGTTGTCAAAGTCAGCGATACTAACTGGCTTCAATTTCTTATAATGTGTGTTTGTAAGAGGAACCTCCTACATTGCGGATGGAATGTCTTTACTCAGTGAGGATGAACTATGGATGAATCCCCTGTGATGAATTTCATCATCACAAGGGATTCTACGTTCAACGGGGGGGAGGGCTTCACTCTCTATTTCATCTCCTTCGTACTTTAGTCTCACGCTCCGCGGATCTTGCTAGATCAGTACTTGTAGCTATCTTCCTTAAAGGGTCCGTCTGTTGAAACATTAATGTAGTCTGCCTGCATTTGAGTCAGCTTAGTAATAACTCCTCCAAACCCACGGACCATATGAGCCGCCACTTCTTCGTCCAAAATCTTAGGAAGGACTTGGACCGTAGGCGTCTCCTGTTCCACGTGATCAGCATACTTTCGTTCATACAGATAGATTTGAGCTAAAACCTGATTGGAAAATGAGCCGTCCATGATGCGAGAGGGATGACCTGTCGCATTACCTAAATTTACCAACCGTCCTTCTGACAATAGGATTAAATGATCATTGGCTGACTTGTTTCGGTAAACTTTATGAACTTGGGGTTTGACTTCTTCCCATTCCCAATTCTTACGCATGTAGGCTGTATCGATTTCATTGTCAAAATGCCCAATGTTACAGACGACGGCCCCACCCTTAAGAGATTGCAGCATGGCAGAATCACAGACATTGAAATTACCGGTGGTCGTGACCACGAGGTCGGTGTTGCTCAGCAAGGTTTTGTTGATATTTTCGACTTTTCCGGTATTGATTCCGTCGTTATAAGGGGAAACAACTTCAAACCCGTCCATGCAGGCCTGCATAGCACAGATGGGGTCGATTTCTGACACCTTCACGATCATCCCTTCTTGACGAAGTGACTGCGCTGAACCTTTCCCCACATCTCCGTATCCAATGACGAGAGCTTTCTTGCCGGCGAGCAAGTGATCTGTACCCCGCTTGATGGCGTCATTTAAACTGTGACGGCATCCATACTTGTTGTCATTTTTCGATTTTGTGATTGAGTCGTTGACGTTTATGGCAGGGACTTTGAGTGTCCCTTTTTTTAACATATCTTGAAGACGATGCACGCCGGTTGTGGTTTCTTCAGTGATGCCGTGAACACGTTTGAGTACGGCTGGAAACTTTTCATGAAGCATCAACGTTAAGTCACCGCCATCGTCCAGAACCATATTGGCATCCCAGGGTTCTCCATCCTTTAAAATCGTTTGTTCAAGGCACCAGTCATATTCTTCTGCCGTTTCACCCTTCCAGGCATACACGGGAACCCCACGTGCCGCAATGGCCGCCGCCGCATGGTCCTGAGTCGAAAAGATGTTACAGGAAGACCAGCGTACTTCTGCGCCGAGTTCAATCAGTGTTTCGATTAACACGCCGGTTTGAATAGTCATATGAATGCAGCCAAGAATTTTAGCCCCCTTCAATGGCTGAGACCCTCGATATTTTTCCCGTAATGCCATTAAGGCGGGCATTTCAGTTTCGGCGATATCAAGTTCTTTTCGTCCCCAGTCGGCGAGAGAGATATCGGCTACTTTATAGTCTGTGGTTTTTCTATCCATGGTGGCTGCAGTACTCATAAGAACATCGATCCTTTCTGTAAATCGGAGGCTTCAGGTCACTAAAAGTAGAAGGGGGATACTGAAATTATTGTTGTCCCGCCTTGTTATCAAGAGTTTTTTGTTGACTAAACCCCAGCCTCTCTCCGCAGAAGAGCGGCCTTATCGGTTTTTTCCCAGGTAAATCCGGGTTCATTGCGGCCAAAATGGCCATAAGCTGCTGTTTGTTTGTAGATGGGACGACGCAATTTGAGGTGTTCGATAATACCCCTAGGATTCAAGGGGAAATGTTTACGGACGAGCTTTTCAATGCGTTCGGCTCCAGTTTTTTCGGTTCCTTTTGTATCGACGAGAACAGAAACTGGGTTTGGCACCCCGATGGCGTAAGCCAGTTGAACCTCACATTTATCGGCAAGCTTGGCCGAAATGATGTTCTTCGCGATATATCGAGCCATGTAGGAGGCTGAGCGGTCGACCTTGCTTGGATCCTTGCCTGAGAAGGCCCCGCCACCATGACTGCCGACTCCTCCGTAGGTATCAACGATGATTTTCCGTCCCGTTAATCCAGTGTCGCCCATCGGACCTCCCGTCACAAAACGCCCGGTTGGATTAATATGGAAGGTGACGGCTTTAGGGTTGTACAGTTTCTTCGGCATCACGGGATTGATCACTTTTTCCATGATATCTTTTTCAATCTTTTTTGAGGTGACTGAGTCGCTATGCTGAGTTGAGACCACAATTGTATCGATTCTGACAGGCTTTCCGTTTTTGTATTCGACCGTGACTTGGGCTTTCCCATCGGGTCTGACCCATGGAAGGATATTTTTCTTTCGAACGTCGGCGAGACGTCGAGTTAATCGATGGGCAAGAACAATCGGCATCGGCATGAGTTCAGCCGTTTCATTCGTCGCATAGCCGAACATGAGTCCTTGATCACCAGCTCCCCCGGTGTCCACGCCCATGGCGATATCGCCAGATTGTGCATCGATGGCCGTCAACACGGAACAGGTTCGATGGTCAAATCCCCAGGTGGCATCTGAATACCCGACACCTTTGATGGTTTCTCGTATTATATCAGGAATTTCAACATACGCCTTCGTCGATATTTCTCCAGCCACAAATGCCAACCCGGTGGTCAGAATTGTTTCGCAGGCAACTCGACAGTTTTTATCTTTTTTAATAATGGCATCCAAAATTCCATCAGAAATTTGATCGGCAATTTTGTCAGGATGACCTTCAGTCACAGATTCGGAAGTAAAAAGAAAGTTGGAACGTCTCATGTAAATGGTTTCCTCTTAATTCATTAACCAGGGACAACAAGCAAAGATCGCCGTAAGAACATGCTCTTAAGGTCCCTGTAATATGGATAAACGGTGGGCAAAGCCAACAGTATAATAAAACTTTACCCTAGTATGTCAATGAAAAATTAGGCATAAGTCTTTATAACTACAAGAATATAAAGGGTATTTTTAGGTCATAAAATCGACTAGGAACCTCCATGGCTTTGAAGCCTGGGGATGAATAGTCGCCCGAAACCCTTTCACCGCAGTGAACAGGTAGAGGCAAATTATCGAGCTCAAGTTTTAAGGACAAAATTTGTGCTTGAGCGGTAAGAAGCCCTCGGCTGGGTGGGTCCACTCATGTGAAATACTACGAAAATGAATTGGGTTAAGTACGTAAATTTTAAGGCCTAAATTAAATTCGATTTTACAGCCAAAATCAATTAAAGCAGAGTGCGGTAAAAGTTAGACAATATTCGATATGAAAACTGTGAAACTTTAAGTGTATTTATTACTAAGTGAAAAATTGTATGATTTAGTCAATGATTCCAGTATTTGATATGTCTTAAGGCCACGATCCTAAAGAGCTTATTTCAAGTTCTCCTTGGGTTGCATTCCCTAAATATTGGGTGTTAAGATCACGCGCTATCTCTATGAAAATCCCCTGAGCAGGATTACAGAATAAGAATATTCTGTGCAGAGGGGAGGGTTCTTTTGCGCGTATATTCTGTGTATGTTGTGTAAGGGTATAGGGTGTTGTAAGGAGGCAAACTAGATGTATAAGACCATATACATTCCTGTTGATAATTCGGATCATTCCAATAAAGCGGTTGATCTGGGTGTGAAGTTAGCTAAGACATTCGGATCAAAAATTGTGGGTAGCCATGTGTATGCTGCCAAAATGCATGATAAACGATTCAAGCAAATGGAGGCCGGGCTTCCTGAAGAATATCATGATGAGAAGGAGCTGGATCGTCAGCGTCAAATTCATGATTCACTTATTACTCGTGGGCTACAAATCATTACGGACTCATATCTCGATTATGTTGATCAACAGTGTGCACAAGCCAATATACCGTTAGAACGACGCTCTCTTGAGGGGCGGAATTGGAAAGTCTTAGCTGAAGACATTGGAGCCAATGGCTATGACTTGACGATTATGGGCGCGCTTGGAGTTGGGGCGGTGAAAGATTCGGTTGTGGGGAGTAATACCGAACGAGTGGTTCGTCGTGTCCGTAATTCCGATATGTTGATCATTAAGGACCTCAAAGACACTGAAGATGGAAAGATTGTCGTGGCAGTAGATGGAAGCCATTACTCCTTTGGAGGTCTGAAAACAGCGTTAGCGCTCGGAAAAGCCTTAAACAAACCGGTAGAAGCCATCTCTGCCTTTGATCCCTATTTTCATTACGCGGCATTCCACAGCATTTCAGGGGTCTTGAATGAAGAGGCAGGGAAAGTTTTCCGCTTTAAAGAGCAAGAAAAATTACATGAAGAAGTTATCGATAGCGGGCTAGCGAAAATTTACCAGTCTCACCTTGACGTGTCCCGGGACGTTGCTCAAGAAGAGGAAACCGACATTAAGACCACTCTCCTTGATGGCAAGGCTTTTGAGAAAGTTATTCAATATGTCCGTAAAGAACAGCCATGGCTGCTTATCGTGGGACGAATTGGTGTGCATAGTGATGATGATATGGACATAGGCAGCAATGCGGAAAATCTACTTCGATCTGCATCATGTAACGTCTTGATTTCTAATAGAAAATTTGTGCCACCTATTGATACACAAGCCGAATACACCATAGCCTGGACAGAAGAAGCATTAAAAAGAATGGAGAAAATTCCCGTCTTTGCTCGAGGTGTCGCCAAGACGGCCATTCATCGATACGCCATTGAAAAAGGGCATACAATTATCAGCGATTCAGTGATTGATGCAGCAGTTGGAGACATTCTTCCGAAGGGCGCGATGGATGCTATGAGGGCTTTAGGAGGCAATCTCGATGCTGCTGGAATCGACCGCGATAAGATGCAGGCTGATGATTCAGTCGCCAGTGATCTTATGGGCTCGACACTGAGCGGCATGATGAATCAAGTCGTAGAAGAAAAACCTCAGGCTAATGGGGAAACGGCGAATGCTGGAAGTAATCAGAACTACCTTGACCGAATGTCTCGTGCGTATTATGTCTGCAATGGTTGTGGTTATATTGGCAAGGGTGATCCTGCTCCCGTGAAATGCCCGGTGTGTGCAGCGGATGGAGCGCAGTTTAAAGAGGTCGACAAAGCGATATTTGATGCAGCAGCCAAGGCCGAGGGTGAATTAGAAACTCACCTGGCCTATGATGATGTTCCGATGCAATGGACAAAAGACGCTAAGGAAGCTATCCGCGCTGTCCCAGCTGGCTTTCAGCGTCGTCGAGCGAAGGCGCGTATCGAGAAGTCTGCCAGAAAGTTGGGAATGACCACGATTACTCTGGAATACGCGGCTCCAACCATTGAAGAGGCTGCTGCAGAAGACTATACTCCAATCTTTGCTAATAAAACTCCTGCAGATGGAGAATCGACTATGACGCAAAAAAATGGGACCAGCAATCAACCTTCAGAGTCTTCCCCGTACACTTGGGAACCAGCAGCGACTGAGCGCCTAGAGCGGGCACCGGCTGGCTTTATGCGAGACTGTACACGCGCACTGATTCTTAAGCATGCTGAAAAACTCGGGACAACAGTCATTACGATCGAAGTGGCCAACGAAGGAATTGAGCAGGCCAAGCAGACGATGGAAGAAGCGATGAAGACGGGTAATGTGAAAGATATTATCGCGAATTTGACTGGTTCAGGAGAACAGTCTCAAGCTCCATCAGGAGCTGGGCAACATGGGTAAATCCCTTCCCCTTTTTAATGCACCTAATTTTCCCTCAGCTGAATCGGCATTCTCTCCGAATGTCACAGAGTTTGGTTCATCACCGACCGCCGGTCAGGAAAATCCTTTTGATGGCCGAACGGTTGATGATTTCAAGCCCTACCTCGTTGCCTTAAATCTTACCAAACGTTGCAACCTAAAATGTGATCACTGTTATCTGGATGCCACGACCAAGCTAGGTGGTGGGAACGATGAGCTATCCACTCAAGAATGTTATCAGCTGATTGACCAAATTGCCCAAGTCAATCGCGGATGCCTCCTGGTGATTACCGGAGGAGAACCTCTGGTTCGCCCCGATATCCTGGATATTGCAAAACATGCGGTATCTTTAGGTTTCATGGTTGTGTTTGGGACTAATGGCATGCTGATTGACGACGAAATGGCGAAAAAATTGGTGGACATTGGTGTCATGGGAGTCGGTATCAGCATTGATTCACTCGATCCAGAGAAGCACAATCGGTTTCGAGGGCTGCCAAAGGCTTGGGAGGGTGCTGTCGCGGGGATAGAAGCGTGTAAACGTAATGGGCTTCAATTTCAAGTACACTTCAGTGCTCAGCCCATGAATTATCAGGAATTACCTGATGTCATCGATTGGGCTCATGAGCTTGGAGCAAAGGTGCTCAATGTGTTTTTCATGGTTTGTACTGGCCGTGGGGAAGAACTTTCTGATATTACACCATCCCAATATGAAGAAGTTTTAGGTTATCTCGTTGACTGTCAGGACAAATATAACGATATGTTGGTTCGAGCTCGGTGTGCTCCACACTTCAAGCGCTTAGCCTATGAAAAGGATCCCAACTCTCCGATAACTAAAGCGCAAGGATACATGGGTGGCGGATGTCTTGCCGGAACGAATTACGCGAGAGTGACGCCCAATGGAGATCTGACTCCATGTCCGTATATGCCACTGTCGGCTGGAAATGTTCGAGAGAAGAGTTTTGTGGATTTATGGGAACGGTCTGATATTTTTGATTCATTTCGCTATCCCCACCTAAAGGGGAAGTGTGGTGACTGTGAATATAGCGAAATCTGCGGGGGCTGTCGTGCACGTCCATATGTCGACCATGGTGATTGGCTTGATGAAGATGAGTGGTGTCTCTATACCCCTAAAGGCGGGGATAAAGTTGAAGTGGCCTTTAATGTTCCGGAAACTACTTCGGTCGTGTGGGATGAGGATGCACAAACTCGATTGAATCGCATTCCATATTTTCTGCGCGCGATGGTGAAGAAGGGTGTAGAACGTCATGCCACGGAGCGGGGTCTTCCGGTGATCACGATAGAATTAATGGAAGAACTTCGAAAGAAACGGTTTGGAAACGAAACTCCAGTATTTAAATTCTGACAAAATCGTAAAAGGTTCCACGAGACTCCTCTCCCAAAAAACATTCAACGTTTGTCTTGTGTTGTCCTGGTCTGTACGTTATGGTGGGAGTCCTAAGAGATTTGTGAATTCCCAATAATTCCCCCAACCCTCGGCCTCATGGAAGCTCTCCAAGCGGTTTTTACCGACATTAATCAAGTCATCCCCATCCTCGTTCATTGGCTGCATTTGCTGTCAGCGGTCATTTGGATTGGAGGTCTGGCATTTTTAGTCATGGCCGTGACGCCAGGGCTACGAACGGCGGTTCCTAAAGAATATATTCGTCCGATCACCGATACGTTCTATCTACAATACAAAAAAGTTGTCGGGATTATTCTCATCATTGCGCTATTCACAGGGGGAATCAATCTTCACTACGTGAGTAAAGCCATGGTGTTACTGACCGGCGATGGTATTTCGCATAATGCTAAATATTTGACCGTATTTTTCATCAAGCTTAGTCTCGTGCTGGGTGTCTTGACGATATTCTTATATACGGTCATCTTTAAGAACGATCCGGCTCAAGAAGACACGACTGAGGAGCAAGATTATGAGGTTGTCCCATTCCAACGTGGTACCCTCTGGATGGGTTTCTTTATTATTCTTTGCGCAGCAGCTATGAAGCATTTACATAGCTAGCTAGGTATAGACCCACCAACATCCCACTATCCCGGACTCGTTTAGTCACAACCAATCTCCTCACTGATGGCGGAAACCCTATAGAGTAAATCCGAAGCTTACAGCCGTTTTTATGGAATTCCGAATTTCTGTAGTGGTTTTAACGCTGTGTCGGCATGATGAGTTTGGCTGAAAGTTACTGGATGTCGCTATAAATATCTAAATCCAAAAGAAATAAGAATGGCCAAATTGAAACATTCAAATTTAGGATTTCGGATTTAATTCGGCATTCGATATTCGCATTTAGAGTTTAATGTGGCAAGGGAATAGTTTTGAGAAAAAGCACTTCAAAATCCCGAAGGCGTAAAAAGAAGACAACTGGAAGTATTGAAAGTCCTCAGTTGCCTGGAGTCATGGAATCGTCTAAGGAGTGTATTCCTAAAGTTGCCATCATTGGAAGACCCAACGTCGGCAAGTCGACCTTGTTTAATCGAATTGTGGGAACGCGCAAGGCGATTGTCGACGATCGCCCAGGGGTGACACGGGACCGCAATGATGCTCGATGTACGTATCAGGGGCGAGTTTTCCAACTCATTGATACAGGAGGCTTAGATCCTTCGGCTACTGAAGAAATGGTTGGTCACATTAAACATCAGTCTGAGCTGGCAATCGCCGAAGCTGATCTCTTAATTGTAGCGATGGACGGAAGAAGTGGGTTAACGCCACTTGATCAAGAAATTATTTCTCTCGTTCGAGGAATTCTCAAACCAGTATTTTTGGCCGTGAATAAGGTCGACACCCCAAAGTCTGAACCATTGCTCGCAGACTTTTATACACTTGGACTGACAGAAATTTTTCCTATATCAGCAGAGCATGGGCTAGGTGTCGATGAACTACTCGAAGCCATGTTGCCTTACTGTCCTCGGGATCAGAACGAGGACCTTTTCGACAATGCTCCGAGAATTGCTGTTGTGGGTCGACCCAATGTTGGCAAATCGACCCTTGTCAATTTGATCCTAGGGGAAGATCGACTGGTGGTAAGCAATCAACCAGGCACAACAAGAGACCCGGTCGATACGAAAATTTCCTATCAGGACACTTCATACGTCTTGACAGATACAGCTGGCATCAGGCGACGTGGAAAAATTGATCGGGGCATTGAGGGTTATAGCGTTGCCCGCGCTATGCGCTCTCTTGGCCGCTCAGATGTTGCTGTATTACTTCTTGATGGTTCAGAAGGCGTAACCGAGCAAGACACGAAGATTGCCGGTCTGATTCAACGACAAGGCCGGGGATGCGTGATGATGGTCAATAAGTGGGATTTACGCGTAGATGATCACGAGGCGCGTGCAAGCTATGAACAAGAGTTGCGTCGGCGTTTTTCGTTTTTTGGGTATGTGCCGGTCGTGTTTTCATCTGCCTTGGATCCCAAAACTGTCCCGCAAATCTTCCCAAAAGTCGATCAGGTCATATCTGAGTTTGGAAAGCGAATTCCAACAGGACAACTCAATCAATTCTTGCAGCGTGCCTTGGAAAACAACCCATTACCCCTTCGAGCAGGAAATCCTGTCAAGTCCGTATATATCACGCAAGTCGCCACCAAACCGCCGACATTTGTGCTGTTTGTTCGGCATTCTGGGGATGTCAATACGACGTATCAGCGATATCTTGAAAATGCTTTACGAGAGGCCTTTGGATTTATCGGAACTCCAATCAAGGTACTCGTTCGCAACAAAACCCCGATGACAAGCAAGAAGCGTACGCGTACTCGCTCTCTATCGAAAAACGTGAAAAGTCAGAAGTGAAAAGTCAGAAGCTAAAAACGAAAATTCATAAACTCCTAACCTTTTACTTTCTTACTCCTTACTATTGACTTTCAACGTGCCGATCGTTTGGGCTTTTTTTTCATGGCAGCTTGACGACCCATCTGCGCGAGTTCATGAAAGTACTGCACAAACGTTCGAATACCGCCAGAGGCTTGTCCCCAGTCAAAGTATTCGTTTGGGGCATGATAGCCATGTTCTGGCAGACTTAACCCCATAAAAAGGATTGGGACGTTCCACGTACGGTCAAGGTAATCAATGGCTCCTATCGAACCTCCTTCTCTTACCATGACCGGAGTTTTCCCGAAGCCAGCTTGAACCGATCGACGAAGGGCTTCAGCGTAGGGGCCGGTCGAGAGACCTCGGAAAGGTTCTAGCTTTCCATCACTGAGAACTCGAACATTTGGATTGATACTTTTCACGAAGCGTCTAAGCAGTGTGAGGACTTTATCAGGACGTTGATTTGGAACAAGTCTCATGCTGACCTTTAGCTCTCCTGAAGCAGGGACTATCGTCTTGACACCTGGCCCAACATGCCCACCAGTCAGGCCGTGAACTTCAAAAGTCGGAGAAGCCCAGATTCGTTTAATCAACTCTGTCCGATCGTCGGTGCGAAGAGATCGTAGCTGATAAGCTTGTTTGAAACGATTCACTTGGAAGCCGGAAGCCAGAAATTCCTTCAGTTCTTCCTTGGTAGGCTTCACGACTTTGTCATAAAATCCGGGGATTTTCACTCGTCCGGATTTCGCATCAACGCAGGCATGCGCAACTTCACAGAGTTCTGCCAAAGGGTTGCGAGCTCCTCCTCCTGTTAAACCTGAATGGACGTCAGTACTGCCGGTTTGGAGGGTCATTCGTGCCGAGAGAAGACCTCGAAGCCCGCAGGGAATGGCAGGACGCTGTTTGGCGACCCAAATGGTATCAGAGACTAAGACCGAATCTGAGCGAGGAACAAGCTCCTGTTGATGCAGTACCTCAGCAAAATTAGGACTTCCTATTTCTTCTTCTAATTCCCACAGAAATCGGATATTGAGGGGGAGTTTTTCTTCAATCGCATATCGTGCGGCGAAAAGCGAGGTGAGCGCCGGACCCTTATCATCAGTCGTTCCTCGACCACGATATCGATCAGATTCTTTCAAAAAGGTAAAAGGAGGATGTCGCCATTCAGGTTCATCTGCCGGTTGTACATCAAGATGATTATAAATGGTGACTGTTGGATAATGATTTCCAACAAACCACCCACCGGATACAGCGGGATAGCCAGATGTTTCCACGATTCTCGCTTCCGCGCCGAAACTTTTCAGAACATGTGCTGCGGTGACTCCCATTTTTCGAACATCAGTCTTGCGAGAAGGGTCTGAGCTGATGGAGGGGATCTCGACCATCTGTGCAAGAAGGTCTTCGTATTGTGGACGGGAGTTTTTGATATACGATTCAAGATGGGGATCGTGCTTGTACATCTTGCGATCTTCCAGAGAATGAAAGGGATCGTATTATACCATGGGAAAAATATTTTACGAGGGAGGAGCTAACCAAATAACACGGCGTATACCGGCCATTAGCAAAGACCGATAGCGCAGCATTCGACTAATGAAAATCAAAAGTAAAAGGGCACGGGAGAGAAGGATAGCACAAAAATGACTAAGGCGCTCCATGCGATCCAAATCCGTTTCCTTCCTAAGGTCGTGTATGGGTCGACAACGGGAGGGTGGGACAGGCCAACAAATCCTGCCAAACCAGCCCAGAGTATCCAGCCAGGCCAACCTATTAGCCCTAAGATAAGCAAGGTAGGAACAGCGATGAAAGCCAGGGTACGTTGCCGTTGACCAAAAACTGCAAAAGCCACGTGGCCACCATCGAGTTGCCCAATGGGAATGAGGTTCAACGCAGTTACAAAAAATCCGAACCACGCGGCAAAGCCTACAGGGTGGAGTACAATGTCGTGAGTTTCTGGTATTGGTCCAAAAATTAACCAAGCTACAAATTGTAGTAATAAGGGTTCGCCCAACTGGATTCCAAATGTCTGGGTTCGTGGAACGACATCTGAAAGTGAGAGTCCGACAATGAGAGCGAACACAGCCGCGACAAATCCAGTGATTGGACCTGCCACACCAATATCAAACAAAGCACGCTTCGCCATAATCGGGGATCTCATTCGAATGACGGCACCAAACGTTCCGATAAGATGGGGCGGGCCTGGAATAAATAAGGGAAGAGAGGCTGGAACACGATGTATGCGTGAAAGGACATAGTGTCCTAATTCATGAGTGACGAGAATGCCAAGCAACGTACCGGCAAACGGAATTCCAAGAATGAGAGAACTTGGATACTTGGTCAAGAAGTCCCATGCACCGCTTGCTGGTTTGGTATTCAGGTTTAAGGCACCTGCCCACAACGTTGTAAATATTGTTAGTGCGAACAAAATGGCAGGAAGGAGCCAAGTCGAAAACGTGCTCGGTGGTGATTGGCGGCGGATAGTCTCATGCCATTCCTGAGATTCTTCAGGGCTAAAGAATGCCTCTGAGTTCTGAGGTGCTGGACTCTTCCTCTCTGCGCCTTCAGCGTTCTTTCTAGGTGGAGACAGTAAAGAATGGGAAGTGTTTTCTTGAGGAGCTTCGGGATTTGGGTTTTTCTCGTCCACGGTAATATTATGTCTTGGAAAAAAATAGTGACGACTGAGCTATTCGTTTACGCGAAAGGATTATAATTTTGTTCTTCTCGAACGGTTGTCGCTGGCCCATGACCGGGTAATAAGACAGTATTTTCTCCAAGTTCCAGGATAATATCCCGAACAGACGCTAAATGAGCGAGATAGAGTGAAAATGGGTTCGACCGGCCAACTGATCCTGCAAATAATGTGTCTCCGACAAAGCACAGTGATTGACTTTTCATCGTGAGTCGATAGCAATAACCCCCTGGTGTGTGACCCGGCGTTGCGAGGCAGTCTAGGGATAGAGAACCACATTGAATGGTTTCGCCATTTTTAGGAAAAGTAAGAAGTTGTTGAGGGGGAGTCCAATCCAAAAGGCTAACATCTTCATTTCCCAGATAGACCGGAACAGACCATCTGGCCAAGATTTTATCAAGCCCTCCGGCATGATCTGTGTGCCCATGAGTGAGGCAGACTCCCTTCAGTTTGAGCTGATGAGTTTCAAGAGTTTTTAGCATTTGCGTTGGGTTATATCCTGTATCAATCATGAGCGATTCTCGGGTCCGAGGATCCGTCAGAATGTACCCTTTTACTTCGTATCCACCAATATCACCTAACACGGTTGTAACAAGTCTGTCTTGAGTAACCCAATTAGGGACTGCATTGGGTGCCCACTCATCTATGGCAATACTGATTAAAGGTTGGCTACGAAGATTCAGTGCCTGAGAAAGCGAGTCCACTTCATTGCTGTTGGGAACTCTAACCCCCCTTTCAAATGCTTCCACGTCACTTTGAGACAAATGGCTTTTTTCGGCAACAGCAGCTAAAGATAGGCTTTGTCCATGGCGAGATTTTTTAATGATGTCGCAGAAATCGTCTTCCAAACCCATGGTGTGGTATGTCAATCCTTTATTTGCTGAGATTCGTTTTCTGCATGAGACTGTTGAACATTTTACTTCTAGGGTTCATAAGTACTTGAATTGAGGACAACTCATGAGTGGCAAGGAATATTTAAAAATTTGTCCAGCAAGGCCGAATTCGTGAAACGTCGTTCGTCGATCGTATCTCGTGAAAAAATCACTTTGCATTTACGAAATACGAGATACGCTTCACGCTTGCGCGCCGTAGCGCTTCAGCGCGCAGGCACGAGCAACGATACCCTATGATACTCGATCTTGCCATGCTTGAACCATAGCAGCATCAACATCAACAAGAACGACGTTTTTCAAGTGTTGTGGAGAAAAGGATAACATTTCATTCAACATATGCTGGGCGGCGTTTATGGGAGACACGCCACCGGTTCCTGTCCCCATTCCTGGGATGGCAAGAGAAGTAAATCTTTCACTGTCGGCCAACTGTAGTGCGGCGCGAGTCGCGTGGGCAACATTTTCAGGAGGAATTCGTATTGCAGGTTCAAGCATTGTTGGAGCGTGGATAATCCCTTTAAACGATGTCTTGCCTCCTGATGTCAAAATGGCTGTGCCGACCGGAATAGGTGCTTGTCGCATTGCTTCTTGTTCCACGACCGATCCTGCAGCTCGCCGAATGACACCAGCCACCCCGCCACCCATCATGCCGTGACTGTTTGCGGCGTTCACGATGACTTGGGTATCAACATCAAGTATGCTGCCTTGAATGATCTGAATCTGTATACGCATTGGATGACTAGGGATTGAAAAATACGGCTGACCTCTTAGATGAACATAAGGGCTGTTGCATCGTGAGATCGACGAGTGTAAATGCGTTGAGAAAACAATAGCACATCGAAATGAAAAACCGTAATGACGACATGGCTGCACTGATGGCGGTGTAGTAATTCTAAGGGCTTTGATGTATAATGTAATGTATAGGAGGAGGCGCTATGGGCCAAATGGTAAGAAAACAAATCTATATTGAGAAGAAGCAAGAACGGCAATTGCGTCAGAAAGCCAAAGAGATGGGTATGAGCGAGGCTGCGTTGATTCGAAAGGGAATAGATTACATTGATTCAGGTGCAATAATAGCGCCGAGAGACGCAAAGGCCTGGCAAGACGAACGGAGGTTTATTCAAAAGCGAACAAAGATTCAAGCACGTCAGGTGAAACGACGATGGACTCGGGAAGACCTGTATGAAGAACGGTACAAGAGTGTTTCTCGTCGATAGTAACGTTCTTGTCTACGCGTATGATCCGGCTGACCGTGAAAAGCAAAGGCGTGCGAGCACGGTGTTGGAATCGTTAGGAGACACAGATGCCGGAGCATTGAGCACACAGGTACTGGGAGAATTCTTCGTCACCGTCACAAAAAAAATTTCAGCTCCCTTGACGCTGGCGGAAGCGGAGAGGAGTCTTACCAATTACGCTCGATCCTGGGTAGTCTTCGACCTTACTGCAATTATAGCCTTAGAAGCCATTCGTGGACTACAGCGTTACCGACTCTCTTATTGGGATAGTCTGATTTGGGCGACAGCCAAAATGAACCATGTCTCGAATGTTCTCAGCGAGGATTTTAATAATGAATCATTGCTTGAAGGGGTTAGGTTCCTGAACCCTTTTAAGAAAGATTTTCGCTTAGACAGCCTACGAACACGAGTTTAAGCCAGTTTGTTACTTTCATCGATCGCGGACTCCTGCATCTCTGTGGGCCTAGTAATCGATTTGTACGATTCCCCATCAGCAATTCTTATCCCTTGCCGAATTCCACCACCCATTATGCCGTGACTGCTTCGACGTTCACGACGACTTGAGCGTCAACATCAAGTATGCCGCCATGAATGATCTGAATCTGTAGCTTTGTCATTGTTGCATTGTACAGTTGAGAGTGGAAATGCCAAAGCTACAAAGCCTCACGAACCAAATAAAATTGACTTTTGTGTCGGGAGCTATTCTATTGATAAAGGTCTGTAAGAAATCGATGGGCACAGCGTGAAAACTCTTCACCTTTGCCCCTGATTCTTATATGATTAAAAACTGTCACCATGGCCACAGTCGCTAGGGGCACTCTTAATTCGTTCGTTCATAACGAGCTATTACAATAGATCCCTTCGTCATGACTACTCATGCGTAATGCTCATACTGAGTGCGATGTTCTCGTGCTAGGTGCAGGTCCTGCAGGGTCAGCCATTTCCACCGTTCTTGCTGAAAAAGGGTGGAAGGTGGAAGTATTAGAAAAAACCAGACATCCTCGGTTTCACATTGGTGAATCTCTTCTTCCGCATACGTTACCTTTCCTAGAGCAATTGGGTGTACTGCACGAAGTTGAAAGAATTGGACTGAAAAAATATGGGGCTGAGTTAATTTCCCCTCAACATGGCACTGCCCAGACTTTGTATTTTTCGCAGGCTATGGATAAATCCTACCCTTATGCGTTTCAAGTCAGAAGGGCACAGTTTGATTCCATTCTCATGCAGAATGCGATTTCTTGTGGAGTGAAAGTACATCAAAACGTGGCCGCCACACATGTCAGCTTCGAGGACAAGCGGTTTGTCTCTATTTCTGCAGTGAATGCGCAACAAGAAGCGTGCACCTGGCGGGCTCAATTCGTAGTAGACGCTACGGGTCGGCAGACGTTGTTGGCTAATCAGCTTCAGTTGAAACGGAAGAGTCGAAAGCACAATAGCGCGGCTGTGTTTAGTCATTTCAAGGGCGTGCAACGGCATGTTGGAGTTGATGAAGGTAATATCACAATTTGTTGGTTTGAACATGGATGGTTTTGGCTTATTCCGTTTAAAGATGGAGTCACTAGCGTTGGAGCGGTGTGTTGGCCGTCATATCTCACTACTAAATCTGTAAATCTTGACACGTTTTTATGGGAGACCATTCAACGTTGTCCAGCAATTTTGGATCGGATGGTTCAGGCCACCATGATCATGCCCGCACGCGCGACCGGGAACTACTCTTATCAAGCGACTCGAATGGCCGGACAAAGGTTTATCTTAGTGGGAGATGCGTTTGCCTTTATAGATCCTATCTTTTCCAGTGGCGTGCATCTTGCCTTAAATAGCGCAAAGTTAGGGGCCGAAGTGGTTGATGCATCACTAAGACAAGCTCCGACAGTCCAAAAATTGATTAACAATTTTGAGCGTTCGGTGGTTCAAGGAATTTCAACCTATTCCTGGTTTATCTATCGGTTCACGCAGCCTTCGTTTCGAAATTTGTTTATGGCACCACGGAATATCTTTCGGATGGAAGAGGCAATCCTGTCCGTGTTAGCAGGAGACGTGTTCGGGAAGACCTCAACGGCATTCCCTATCTTGCTATTTAAAGCTTTGTATTATGTATCGTCACTGTTAGACTTAAAGGCAAATATCAGGAATTACCGTATACGAAGATTGAATACCTTGCATTCGTCATAACGAATATTCAGTTTACAAATTAGCAATATTACTGAAAAATACGTTCATCTTTTCAGAGAGTTAAGAAAAGTGTTGAAAGTTCATTACGTCAACACAGAATGCTTAAATCACGTGCTTCATAAGCATGCGGGAAAGGTGTTGGCACAGATCAGCTATGGCTCCTCTTCTTCTTTTTCTTTTTCTGAAGATGGGTTGAAAATTGTTGTTAACGTACCAGTATTTCCGGGCATGAATCTTACAGAAGTTTGGTCAGGTGAAACTCTTGTATCACATCACATTGATGATTCAATCGCGTTTGTCTGGGATGAACAGACTTTGGTCGGTTGCATACAAGCATTGGAGGAACCAGAGGTTCCCCTCGAAATCACAATACATCGGATGTATAACAAAGTCTTAGGGTGTATGCGTGTTCAAGGCTATCCCAACTTGATTCGGATATGGAATTATTTGTCCAATATTAACAATTCTCGGGATGGGTTGGAACGTTATCAGCGGTTTTGTATAGGGCGACACCAAGCATTTTCAGAACGTTCTAATCTATTTCATTCAGCCTTACCCGCAGCGAGTGCAGTAGGTATGAAGTCCGGTCCTGTACTAATTTATTTTATAGCTCAAAAGACCAAAGGGCTACATTTTGAGAATCCACGACAGATGAGCGCGTACCATTATCCTTCGACGTACGGCCCTAAGAGTCCTTCTTTTGCTCGTGCGACTTTGAGTCAGCAGGATAGACAAACTCTTTTTTTAGCGGGGACTGCGAGTATCGTGGGCCATGCGACTCAACATCCACGGAATATCCACGAGCAAACCTTAGAGACTCTGAGGAATCTTGATGCTCTGCTGGATCATGTGAAAAAGGAAGTGACTGATGTTGAGAGCGTCAGATTTACCTGTCAGGCCGTCAAAGTGTACATTCGGCCTGGTCAGCCAATGATGATCGTGAAAGAGATCATTGAAAAACATCTTGGCAGTCATGTGCCAACGCTTTATCTTGCCGCGAAATTATGTCGAAAAGACTTGTTGGTGGAAATAGAAAGCATTTTTTCAACCAGAAACGAAGTGGAGACAGGAAGCTGTGATGCTTGTTGAACCGTCTCATTGAGCATGACGAGAACAATTATTTATAGTGGGTTCGTTAAACATCAAGGAGGAATGCACATGAGCAGGAGAAAAATGGATTTTGGTTTGATGATGGTGATTGTTCTTCTATTGTTTGCTGGGTGTCGGACAGCACCACTCGTGAACATCGAAGATTCAGGAATTAATCCAGGATCAGGCAAGGAAGTGACCTTACAACAAGTCACTCAAGCCATTCTTAGTTCAGCCACATCATCGAGGCCCGCGTGGTCGATGAATGTCGTCAAGCCAGGACATATTCTCGCGACTCTGCGCAATCGTTCCCATATGGCTACGGTAGACATCACTTATACGACAAAGTCGTATGACATTTCATATAACGGAAGCACCAATCTGAAATATGACCCCGAAGGGCCGACCATTCACGCGAATTATAATAGCTGGATACTGAATCTCGATACGGCGATCAAGAATCAGCTCAACATGCTCTAGTCATCGATTGCATGAGGCTTGTGAATACCCAGAAGGGCTAGCTTGGTGAGACGTGACGTGTAGTGGTTTCTCGTCTCACCTGTATTCGGGATCGAAGAGATTGATACAGTCCTGTCATAAACATCCCCCGAGAAAGTAGTTTCCAGGCAACCATTTTGGTGATCTCAAGAATGTCACCAATTGGCCGAAAATGGCTAACTCTCGACGTTTTTCGATGTTTGGACTTGATGTGTACTGGAAAACTCACAAATCCCAGTTTGGCTCCTTCAATAAGGATTTCGCTTTCAAAGACAAAGCTTCGTTGTTTATCATGCCGAATAGCTATTTGACGAATCAGAGAAGTTGGATACACGCGAAATCCAGACTGACTGTCGGCAATCGCATAACCTGCCGCCCAAGAAATCCAAAAATCTGCAATCTTGTTTGCTAATCTTCGGTGCCAGCTGTTCCAATCCCAAGTTCCCGTTCGCGCGCCAATGATGAGAGCCTGTGGCATGTTCTTCGCTTGGGCCAGAAGACGTGGGATATCTTCAGGAGAATGTTGCCCGTCTCCATCAAGGGTAATAACACCTGAAATGTCAAATTCCATGGCACGTTGAAACCCTTGCCACAGGCTGGCCCCCTTTCCCATATTCTGTGTATTTCTGACGAGATTGACCGGTAAATCTTCGACCATCTCCGCAGTGTGATCAATTGACCCATCATCGATGATAATTACCCGTTCGACGAAACGAAGAGCTCGTAGAGCAACCTCTCTTATAGTGGTTTTTTCATTATATGCAGGAATCAGCACGAGGTAGTCGTTGTGGGGAAGAGAATGGGAACGAGAAAAAGTCTGTCTCCAATGGTTGTGATTCCTGGTTCTTATTGCCTGAATGCCGCCCAGGGGATTCATGATATTCGGAGCGTCGTTTGGTTTCATGAGGACATAGCTCCATTGATTCCAATGACTTGGCCGGAAATATAAGCGGCCTGTTCGGACGAAAGAAATCCGACTAGATGAGCAACCTCTTCTGGTGTGCCAATTCGTTTCATGGGGACCAGAGCTTCGATTTGTTCCTGACTAAAATTTTGTGCTGTCGCCGGAGACGAGATGAGGCCTGGAGCGACAACGTTGACCGTGATGCCTCGTGAAGCCACTTCACTTGCCAGCGATTTTGAGGCTCCATGAAGTCCCGCCTTTGCTGCGGAGTAGTTTGTTTGCCCTCGTCTTCCTATCATACCCGAAAGAGAGGAAATTGTAATGATGCGACCCCAACGGGTTCGCATCATAGGCATCAAAAGTGGTTGAGTTACGTGAAAAAACCCATTGAGCCCTGCATCAATAACTCTCGTCCATTGCGTAGAACTCATCCCAACCATAGGGGCATCATCATGAATTCCGGCGTTATTGACCAAAATTTGAACTGGGCCATCCTCTAAGATTCGTTCGATCCCCCGACCTGTTTGGCGAGGATCACAGATATCAAAGATGGAACATTCAGCCGACCCTCCAGTTTCATTGATATGATGGACGATTTCTTCTGCAGCTTCCTGATTTCGGTAACCGTGAACGATCAGGTGCAATGGCTGACGAGCCAATTCTTGACAGATCGCACGACCGATCACCCCGCTTCCTCCTGTTACGAGCGCGCGTTTCACCGATGGGCCTCTGAGGGTTGAACAAAGACAGACGCACGACCTTTCAGTAGGAGTGCGGTATTGGCTGTGAGAGAAAAAGCGTAGATAAAGTTCAAACCTTGAGAGAGAACTTGTGAAGCCTCTATTTTTATGGCACTCTGATATGTGTCCAAGCGGTCAACATAAAATGTTGTCTCTTTAAGTGCACCCAAATATCCGATTCTCCTCTCAGAGTCAGTGGACGAGTGAGTGAGACCGATATGAAGAGCCATCGTCTGCGCCGCGTATTCAATACCATTGATGGCTTCGAGAATTTCATTCCGACGAAGTGGATTATCGAGACGACAATGAGACAACGTTTCGCAAGTAATTTCCAGATTGTTCCAGTGCTGAACGTAATCGATGAGACACATGCTTCCCGAGTGGGGAAGCATATGGCAGAGATCGTCTCGTGTTAGGTGTGACATGGTGTGATGGTCATGGTCAGGCGTTGATCGTCCAAATAGTTTAGGACAACTTGTGAGTGGCCCTGTGCGATTCCTGACAAAACTGGCAAACAGCGAGCTGCGGGATTTCCGATGCGTAAAGACTCCAGTTTTGAGTCCGGCACCGTCGTTATGGTTTGAGTCCCCGATGGTCCAATCTCAACAGTCAGTTTGCACATACTTTGTGGCATTGGATGAGGGGTAAGGACCATGGCCACAGCAAACGGAGCAACGATAGGACGCGCAGCAAGTAATGGTTTCGGAGGTGGAAGATCATAGGCCACAAGTAGTACAGAATTATTTTGGTCCTGACAAAGCGTTCCTGCTTCTAACACTCCACCACAAAATGAGGAGTCGTAACAAGAAAGACTCGTTGATAGTTGCTGAGACTGGACGGCAATACTCCAATAGCCAGCGGCGGCATTATGGACTGAATGATGGAAGAGTGTAGGAGAGATGGCTGGATCAGGGTGGGTTAAGGTATCGCAGATCTTGTGCAAGATTTCTGTTTCCCCACCTGATGTACAGAACACCGATGCTAAATCCTGAGGTTTCAACTGTGATTGCTGAACGGCGTCTTGAGCGACTTGTAACGCCCACCGAACCACCGAACTGCTTCGTCGAAGTTCGTTGGGTTGAAGGCATGATGGGGTTGGGTCTGAGAGTAAATCTGACACGTGCCCAGGGTGATGCCCGAGTATAACAGCACGAGTGGTGTCCCAATCAGAAAACCAAGGCCCTCGCACTCCAATTCCGTTCACATATAGATCCATCATAGGGTTCCAAGGATCAAGCTACAATTATTGCCCCCAAACCCAAAGAAATTACTGAGAATCACCCGAGCAGGGTGATTCTGATTTTCAAGGAGAACTCTGCTTGAGAATTCCGGGTCAACAACTTGCGTATTGAGCGTGCCTGGAAGAAATCCATGCTTGAGACAGAGCGCGGCGATAATGGCTTCCACTGCACCTGCGGCCCCGAGCGTATGTCCTGTCCATCCTTTGGTCGAACTACAAGGTCTGTGAGGACCCAAGACAGAACTGACCGCTTGATCTTCTGTCAGATCATTAGCCTTCGTGGCTGTTCCATGGAGGTGCACATAGTCAATTTCTTGAGATTTCATCGCTCCTTGTTCAAGAGCTCGTTGGATCGCCAAGATGGCTCCGGCTCCGGATGGATGAGGGTGAGACATGTGATGCGCGTCACAACTTTCCCCATATCCAAGAAGAGCAGTATGAGATGAGGTCTTTGAACTTTTTCTTTCCAGCAAAATAAAGCCAGCCGCTTCTCCAATACTCAACCCATCGCGATTGATGTCACATGGCCGACAGGGTGAGGGTGATTCCAGCTCAAGAGAGGAAAATCCAAGTAACGTCGTTAAACACAGCGAATCAACCCCTCCGACGACGACAGCATCACACAGGCCAGCCTTGATAGTTCGTGCCGCACTCGCGAATACTTTCGCGCTCGACGAGCAGGCGGTCGAAATGACGAGTGCCAGGCCGCACAGTCCTAACCGGGAGCGGACAAAATGTGCGACTGAAAAGGTGTTATGGGTGTAGCGATAGCGAGAGGTAAACTCTTGAGGTAGTTGGCCTGACTCTGGATCACGTTTGGCATAGGCTTGTTCCGTTTCCAGAATGCCAGAGGTGCTGGTTCCGACGATGACCCCAATGCGATGGGCTCCGTATCGAGCGCGGGCTTCAAGCACTGTTTCTTCAAATCCATCCTGTTGGAGCGCAAGTAACGCCAGTCGGTTATTCCGGCAGTCAAACCGTTCAAGCTCTCCGGAAACAGGGGTATTTTCAAGTCCATCGATCCTTCCAATATGCGTGGAAAGATTCTTGCCCTGAAAGTCACACGGCCGTAATCCGGAACGTCTCTCCAACAAAGCGGACAACAGAGCCTGATTCCCTCTTCCCAAAGCCGTGACGCTCGTGAAATGTGTGAAAAGCAATGGTGTCATCGGATCAGACTAGACAAGCGAATGCGGAGTTAAAAATTGAGAAAGGGGAAGAAACGGTTTCTCATCATTCGACGCCTGGTCAGACATAGACAAGGTCAGTGCGGATTGTCGGCTGAAATTGAAGATCTGGCTCAAGCGTTTGAGTTCTTGATGCAAACTTTTTGGTGTTCCCACCTCTTCTAGCCAATCGACGCCTTCAAGGGCATTCGTGAAGTGCCCTCGATTAGAAGAGAAATATTCGCCTTGTTCTTTCAAGTGCTCTGTGAGTTGAACAAATAAAGAAGAAAAGTTTGAAAGTGCGTTCAAGATCAAATCCTGTTCAGAGAGCTGAGAGCGAAGGAACTCGATATCAAGATGACGATCTTGCATGTATTGTGAAAGCCAGAGATGATAATATAAAGGAAAGTCGAGTTGCCATTTTAATTTCAAAAGTGGATAACTTCCGAAGAGTGGATAGAGATTGCGGTAGAGTCGCATGCTGGCTTCGTAACGAAAGCCCATGTATTGATTGTAGAGATTTGCAACATCTTCCAACTTTTCTTGAGATGCACCTTCCTCCTCACGCCGGATGAGATCAGTCAGGAAATCATTCTCAAGAGCGATAAAGTCTGTGCCCGGGCTATAAAAAGGATCGGTAAACACTGCAGCTTCTCCTGTGAGTCCCCATCCCTCGCTACTGAAATACTGTTTGGTTCCATAAGCTAAGTGACCGAAGCTTCCGATGTCGATCAGCTTTGCGTCTTGGAGCATGGACCATACCCCATGGTGATTTCGAAGGAATGAGAGAAAGCCTTCTTCCTTTCTCAGAGAATCCTCCCAATACACAGAACGATCCGCAACCACTCCGACGCTCATCACGCCTTGGGCGAGTGGAATAAACCAGATCCAATATCCGGGGTAACAAAAATGACACGTTGCCAATCTTCTGCTGGTATACCGCACTCGCTGTCGAAAAGATTCTGGCCCGATCGAATCAATGTTCACAACGTCGCGGAAACGTCCCCAGACCGCCCCGAGGTGGTGATCAGGCTCGAGGATGCGGAGACGTAAGTGTCGCGCAAGGAGAGAACTTCGTCCTGTGGCATCGATCAGCCATCGTGTATGCGCCTCAAAGCACTTGTGAAAGGACTGGACATCAAAGGCATGTCGAAATGGATGTCGTGGGAACCGTCCAAGTCCAATATTTTCGACTCGTGCCTCTCGAAATACATGCACCCCGTTCGCCTCATTCATCTGGTGCAAATCGTCTTCCATTCGTGCTCGGTCAATCTGAAAAGCTGGATGATACGGAAAAGAGACGCCACCGATTTCACTCATGTCGGGAAGAGGGGTATTGTGCTCTTTGCTGTCAAAGAAGAACCGCAATCCATTCTTGGGTAGCTGACGTTCGTACAGGTACGGGGAGAGCTGTAAACGCCTGAGAAAGTAATTTGTGGCGATTTCCACAGTAGATTCCCCAACTTTGTAAGATGTTTCTGCACTTTTTTCGAACAGGCCGATCGTGAAATGCGGGAATGACAATCGAAGTTGACGGGCAAGCAAATTTCCTGCTAAGCCGCCACCAATGATCGCCACATCAAATGAATGGATGTTCATCCGTTAGCTGGTGCCTTGTCGCATAACCATTTGGGAAGACAGCGCAGAAAAAATCAGGCAACAGAGTGCCCCCAGTGAAGCTGTCAGTCCAATGCTATGTAACACAGGTGTCTGTGATATGGCCAAGAGCCCAAAGGCCATGATTGTTGTCGTACTGCAAATCAGAACGGCCCATACGGTTCGCGAGCGGAACTCGGGATATTTATGGGAATGGTGAAGGAAGAGCGCATAGTCCAAACCGATTCCGATTACTAACAGTAATGCGGATAGATGAAACAGAGAGATTTGTTCATGTAAAAAATGCAGAATAGCCAGGACCGTGATGATACTGACACTCACTGTCGTGATAATGCCAAGCAACAGAACCCAGGACCGCAAGCGAACGGCTAACACCAGAATAATCGCGATGGCGCCAAAACTCAAGAATTTGATGACTTCATCACGATAGTCAACGAGGAGTTGTTCCGCCTCTCCTTTTAAATCAAGATAGAACAACCTGGTTCCTTCAATGTTACGGGACAGAGTCCGTAATCGATCGCGATTCTTCACGTTGTGAAAATGGATGATCCCTGCCCATTGCCCATCATAGGGAAACAACAGCGACTGTAGTTTGATGCCGTAGGCCGTTTTATCAAGCGTTTGAAGAGTGACGACCTTTTGAAATTTGGCTTTGGTGATATCCTGTATAAAGGGCTCAAAAATTCCAGATTTAAACGGAAAGTCTTTCTGCACAGTGTTGATTCGTGTCCTCAAGCTTGAGGCGGAGGGCAAGAGCGATTGACGATTTTCTTGCGTCTTCCTGCTTGGGAGGAATTGTCCAGCCATTTCATACCCAGTCATCGTATCTCGACGCTTCTCTTCTTCAAGCAACGGAATGAGTTTCTCGCTTGTCTGGAGCACGGCTTCTTGAGTGGGCTCAATAATGACCATTAAGTCACGAACAGCAGGAGCGCCTATTTTGTCTCTTAATCGTGCATCATATGACTTGACCTCCGCAGAAAGTGGGCTGAGACGTGTAATGTCTTGCTCCCAAAAAGCATGAGGCGACCAGAGAAGATATCCTCCTGATACGAGAAATATCACGGGGATGATCCCCCACAGGCTCGGCAAACGTCCAAGTCGGGATAGATACTCCTGGCCGACTGGTGAAACCTCGGTTCCAGCTGGAATCATATGAGGCAGAACCAACTTCGTTGTCAATGCCGAACTGAGAAGTCCAATGATTGCAAACAGACCAAGCTGTATAAGCCCGGGAAATCCGGAGAATACCATGGCACAATACCCGAGAGCAGTCGTGATGGCCCCCAGTCCGATAATCGGCCAGAGCTCTCCAATAGTGTGAACCGGTGAGTGCTGAGGAGACAGATGACTGATGACATGAACGGGATAATCGATGGCCACTCCAATGAGTGTCGTGCCGAAAGCCAGCGTCAGACCGTGAATATACCCGAAAGTCCAGTTCACGACGAGGATACTGAGGAGAAGTCCGCTGGCTAAAGGGACCAGGATGAGAGCGATCAATCTCAAAGAACGATAGTTGAGAAACAGAAACATGAGCATCATTCCGCCTGCCAACATCGTCAACCATTGAGCCTCCATCTTTATTTGGGCTCGCGATGCAACAGCAAAGATCGTGGGGCCGGTCATAAGAATTTTCAGAGGAGTGTCACGTCCAAGCCTGGTCGTGATATCTGACATTGTGGCTCGCAACTGTTGTTGAATTAGTTCTTGTGCATCAAGATCAAATCCCGATGCCTTGGTCTGAACAGCTAGAAGAGCGGCTTGTTCATCAGATGAGAACCAAATTCCGTTGTGCCGCGTCAACGAATTCGGCGGTGTCCACACCCGTAGAATTTCGAGGACTTCTCCGGTGGGATCACGAGTTGTCTGATTGTTCAGGAATGGCGAGAATACGGATCCTAGGTTTCGGATGCGGTGAGAAAGTGCTGTTCGTAATGCTGGCTCTTGAAATCGAGAGAAGGATATCTGAGGACTCAGCAGATATCGATAATGAAACAGAAGGTCAGCGTCATCTTGAAGTTCAAGAAGGTCACCATTTTGTATAGAGGAGAAGTCTTGGCTTTCGCGCAATCTTTCTGCAAGCATCTTACTGGCTGAGGCTAGAAGATCTGGATGGGCTCCCGTGAGCGCAATGAGAATAATCCGAGAAGTGGAGCCGTGATGAATGTGATCGACCAGCAGTTGTTGTGTGATGGAGTCTCCTGTCGGCAATAACAGACTGAATTCAGTACGAATCTGTGAGGAGGTTAGAGCGAACCAGCAACCCACAATAAAGAGAGAAACCCAGGCCAGGACAACTGTCCGAGATCGTACCGTCACGGCGGGGTCCTGGTGAATTCCAGGTTTGTATGATTTCCGCTGGACTCATACGTCACAATAGCCGTGAGCTCATGTTGACGACCTTGAACGACGATTGATCGCACGATGTCCCGCATCTCATCGTTTTTGGGAACGATCGTGAGCATCCACTGGCTCTTCGTCCCTCGGAGTTGTATCCGATAGAACTGGCTCAGGACTGTGTTGTCTCCGGAAAACATCGCTCGAAGGCCATCAACGAACACTTGAAGAGGGGGATAGTCTGACAAGAGAAACGATCGGTCAATGCCATCGGCAATATTGATATAGTGAAGCCTATCACCCTTTATGATGAAAGATTCTTGGTGAGGGGTTTGAACGTGTTTTTCAAGTTGGTCAGGAGGATTGAATTTCAGAGTTCCTGTCCTCACTAACGGTTCTGTCAGAATATCGGAGTGATAGTGTTCTCGAAAACCAGATTGTTGTGGGTGTGAGGTTTTGAGGATCTGAAAAAGTTCTTCGAGTGTTTTAATCTCCTGGCTTTGATGAGTCAGAATGGGAAAAGGATCCTTCGCCGCCATCCTAGCGGTTCCCGCGAAGCTCTCATCACCTATGACAAGAAGTGTCATGCCGAGCGCGAGAATTTTAGCGACCCTCATCCCAAAAATCATAGAAATTGAACCAATTGTATGGAGCGATTTGACAATAATGTTGCAGACGATCGGCATATCGTTGAGTCCATTCCTGCAAATCTCGTTCTCGAGCAGTTCGTTCAAGAGTGACACGCTCTGCGAATAATTCAAAAAAGATCTCATATCGATTCTGGCCGCGATACAGACCAAAAAACAAGATCACGGGAACTTTCATGATGTTGGCCAGCAACACTGGCCCGGTTGGGAATTGTGCGAGTTGACCAAGGAATTTACATGACACATGTCTGTCATTTTTTAACAGGCGGTCGCCCATGATACCAACGAGTCCTCCATTGTCGACACACTCCTTTACCCGAAGCATTGAGTCTGGTTCTCCCACCGGGATCACCGCGTGGGACATCGTAGGATCTAATGGATACAATGTCTCGTTCAGCATCGGAGCATTTTCTGCATGCATCAATAGACGAATGTCGACTGGTCGACTGGATAGACCGCTCGCTCTGACGATCTCAAAACTCCCGAGGTGCGAGCCCAATAAGAGACAACCTTGCCCTCGGTCAACCCGGTCCAAGAGGATCTCGGGAGCATGGAACTCGAGATCAAAATGGTCATAGTGTTTAGCGAGCAGATATGTTCGGTCCAAGAGCGTGGAAGCGAAGCAATGGTACTGAAGAAAGAGGTCGCGTGTCCCCGCTGGACGCTGGAGTACTCGCTGGAGGTAGGTTTGCATCGCTTGTGACGTTTGTCGCGAACATACAACGAAATAGGCGCAAATGGGATACAGGAGCAGACGTGCAAAGGGTCGACCGAGCCGAAGCGCGATCCATGACATGAATCGATACGCAATTCGGTTACCGCGTTCACGTTGAGTGAGCCATCTCGCGTTCATGAGAATACGCTAGTCTTGGTGATGTTGTTGTGTTGAAAATACCGAAGCTGGCCACTGGCAACAAGTTCGGCATTTGCATAGCAAGAAAATTCCTGGGTTTCTCCGTTTCTGGGATCAATGGATATTCGCAATTCTTGATTGGGCCGAAGTGGAGAATGAAATTTTACCACCTGTGCCTCGAAAGGATATGGTGATGTTCCTTCTTGCTGACGAATGGCTTGGAGAACTTCTCCCAGTATCAGGACTCCGGGAACGATCGGATTTCCTGGAAAATGTCCGGAAATCGCTGGATGGTCCAGTCCAATGATTACCGTGAATTCTATGACATGCTTATGACTCTTCATGGTCTTGTTGTTTCGGCGTCGCAAGGTTTTCGGCCTGTTTCACGATCGACAAGCCAGCTTAACGACTCAGCCGTGAGTTTCCCCGTGGGGTTTCTGGGAAGAGCATCGACCAAATACAACGGCCTAGGGAGGAATACCGGAGATACCTTTCTTCGCAAAATTTCAACTATTTCCTCCGTTGTTTTCCCCGGTGCCACGGCAAAGGCCATGAGGCGAGTTACTGGATGATCTGTATGTGGTGGAGAATAATATACCGCATCAATCACTCCATCTATACTGGCCAATTGATGGGTAAGATCTTCCAGGGAAGCACGATGTCCTCCGATATTCACAAGATCTTTTGGTCGGCCCTCTAAGAGAAACTCGTGTGGACTCGACATGGTAATGAGGTCAGGTATCGTGATGGGAGAAGAGTGGTATGGAGTTTCCAAACAAGCGTTATCACTGTGGACTGAAAGTGTAAGACCGTCTAGCAAGGTCCACTGTGTGTTGCGAACAGGCTCGCGAGTCGCGATAGTCCCAGCTTCGGCAAACCCATAGATTTCAATTATTCTCGTGGAGTAGATTGATTCAATGGATTCAGCGAGGGAAGCAGGCAATGGAGCGGTGGCTGAAAGCATCGCCGTAGTGTGTGGCAATGGAGTCTGTTCACTGAGGCAAGCACGGAGATGGATTGGCGTAGACACCAATATTCTTTCCGATGGAACACAAGATAAGGCGGTCCGAATATCTTCTGGGTAAAATGGACGGTCGGATGTGAACGACCATCCATGTTGTATGGGCAGCATGATTGTGGTTTCGAGCCCATACATGTGTTGGTGAGGCACAGTGGCTACAATGTGTATGGCTCGTGAAGACCCGTTTTTGTTCAGCCGTGTATAGGTTTTTTGTGCGATGGAAACGAGCGACTCCCATGTCTTCAGATTAGGGCGTGGGGTCCCTGTACTCCCAGACGTGAATGCTATGGCGGCAATATGATTGTGGGGAATATCCATATTGTCAAGAGTAAGTGCAGGAGGCAATCGTTTCCGGTCCAAGGTTATTCCTGAGTTTCCGTCCACAGCATCTGAATGATCGGTGAGGACATAACTATCGGTATAGCTATTCCTCATTAGTTGTAAGGTCTGACTATTGATGTTGGGAGGAAGTAGCGTGGTCTGGCCTCGAATAAGGGCTGCAGAAAATCCAAGGAGAAAAAGATACCGGTCAGTGCAGAGGTTGATGACGTGTGTTTTGTTCGGCAGGAGCGTGAGAACGGAGGCCACTTCCGAGAGAAAAACCTCGACAGTAATAGGTCTTCCATTTTTCCACGCAATGTAATCCGATGGTTGGTAGTTGTGTAATAACGGAAGGGTATTCATTCCGTTGGTTCATTTCGTTCGATTTTTCCGAATCGCTTCAGTCAGAGACTGCAAAGAGGAAAAAATCTTAACGTTTTCAGGGTCATCTGATCGCAGCTTGTATCCATAGTTTTGGGAGATCACAAGAGCTAACTCTAGGGCATCGATCGAGTCCAGTCCAAGACCATCACCGAATAATGGATCATGGAGCTGTATCTCGTCTGGGGATATTTTTAGATTGAGTGTCTCGACAATGAGCCGTGCGACTTCTTTTTCAAAAGGGGACTTTTCAGTCAATTCTTGATCCTCCCAATCGTTTGTCTGTGTAGCACTTGCAACGTTTGAATTCTTCGAAGCTCTGACTACGAACGCGGTCCTCTTGCGTTGGGGTCATTGTGCTTTGCGGTTTAGGGGTGTAGAGTCTTTAGGAGATCTGCGCGTAGGGCCACCATAATTTGCTTATAGGCATCAAAGGATGATTGACGAATAGATGATTTCATCCCAAACGCTCCTCCCCAAAACATTTTTGCTCCTTGTCGGATTCCAGTTTTTGTATAGGTCTTGTCGAAAAGAAGTATTTCCCCTGATTTACGAGCCACTCCGCGGACAGAGACTGTCGCATGAAAATCGGCAAATGTGTAATGTGGAACAGTTAGCTTCAGCGTAATCCCTGATTCACCTTCTTGAGATTCTTTCAATATACTCTTCATTTCATATAATTCAAACAATTGAGGAAATTCGATATCTGCGACTTGTTTGAGCATCTCTCCGGGTTTTGCATCCCAACTATGAGCAATCCCCGTCATCCAAGAACGTATAGGGACGACCTGATTTAGCGTTGACGGTTCAATAATAACCACAAGCAAGCCGTCGTGTTTGGGAGCATCAATGGTATAGTCAATATCCTGAAAGGCTATTTGATGATGACATCCCATGAGATATAAACACGAAAAAACGACGAAAAATCGATTAAGCACATGCATCTGTGTCAGCTCCTCCAGAATGGTCTCAGGAATAGAGAGAATTAAGAGATTGACCTGCAAGCATTGTGAACTAAGTTGAATCTATTCAAATGGTTCGGGCTTTATCGCACAATAATCTCTGATGAGACCGCCCAAAAAAGATGAGACTTTCATTTGACGAAAGTGGGATGAATCTAACGATTTGAGTATGGTTTCTTGAGAAACACAATGTTCGATCGTATCCCAAAAGTACTGCATAACCTTCAGGGACTCTTGATTTCCAGTTTTGTATCGCGCAATGCGTGGTACGATCCCCCGGAGGAAAATTTTAGTCAGCCTATGTTGGAAAGCAGAATGCGGACGAGCGATTTCTAGAATCAGTACGGTTCCCCCAGGTCTTAACACTCGAAAATACTCCGAGAACGTTTGTTCTAAATTGGATACGTGACGAAGCGCATAACCCATGGTTACAAAGTCGAAGGTTGAGTCTTGAAACGGCAATTGTTCTGCGATGCCTTGACTTAAATATGTCATTCCATTCTTTTGGGCTTCCTCAAGCATTCCACGGCTTGGATCAAGTCCTACGACATAGCCATTCGGCTTAATAAGGCTATTGGCACAGAGGCTTACTGTTCCCGGGCCACATGCGACATCAAGTACGTTCATTCCAGCGGCCAGCCCGGAATGGCGAAGAGTGCGCGTACGATGCCAATTGCCTGAACCAAATGACAAGACTTGACTGATCCAATTGTAATCCGGTGCCACACGATCAAAGAGACGATTAATCGTATCCTGCCGCTGGCTCTCATCGGGATAATAATTGCCGAGCTTTGGATGAGGTCTTATAAATTGCATGGAAATCATCGCTGAGAAAGCTTGCCTGACGTTTATACTCGATATTCAGACTTCAGAAAATTGCTCTTGAAGCACACGCCTTGGGTAACCTCGTGATATTACCCGATTAGGGCAGTTTTTTAAATAAGAAGGTGCAGGTAAGTCTCCTTTCCCTCTTTACCGAATGTTTGTGCGTTGTCCAGTTTGCTGGGAAAAAGCAAGTAGCCAAGATGCCCCCTTATTCTTGGGAGGGCATCAAGACTGAACTTTGGATAAATATTATTTTTGACAAAATCTTTCACCAGGGATAGGGTGAGAAAATGCCTTTTACACATGAGTTCTTAATTTGGAAAGTTAAAGTTGTATGCTCTTATGAATGGAAATAAGAATGTTGAAGAATCTTATGACTACTGGATTGCTGCTTGTTTCATTGTTGATACTGACAGCCTGTCATTCCACTCCGCTTCAGATTCCCACAGTACCTCCAGGCCCAGACGAAGAAGTGCTGGGCCCGACTTCAGGAAACTCCACGGGGCTCATGTTGTTCCAAATTATTCCTATTAAACAGAACGATCGATTTCAAGAAGCTTATAATGAAGCTTTGAGTAATAAAGGCGCCACACGATTGCTCAACCCAACCATCACCGAACGATGATTTTGGGCCTGGATTCTCAATGGTTACAGTTTTACCGTTTCCGGGACGGCCGTAAAGAAAAAATAACCCGGTAATCGATTAGTTTTTTCTTTCCCAAATCCTGATAAAGAGGCTACTTGCTCAGCCAGTCTCTTTGTCTGTTGATTATATTGCACTCCCTCGTCCGTAGTGAGCCTTTCGCTTCTCAATTGCACCTTCCTTTGTCTCCGTTCCTTGGACTTCTTTATTGACGGTATCTGGTCTATCCCCTAGGATAGGCTTGCATCTTTGCCTCCCGAGTGATAACTGAACTGACTGAAACTTGTGCCTAGACTTTACCACTGGTTGGCCTGTGTCACAAAAAGAAAGATTTCATATAACTCTGATCAAGCCGTCTCATTATGATGATGAAGGCTACGTCATCCAATGGAAACGCTCGGCAATCCCTTCTAATAGCCTAGCCGCTCTGTATGCGATTGCGATGGATAGTGCCCGACGAAAAGTCCTGGGTTCTCACATCGAAATTCGTGTGGATGCCTATGATGAGACCAATACCGTCATTCCTATTAAAAAGATTATCAAGCAGATTTCCAAAGAGGGGAAAGGGCTTGTGGGCCTTGTGGGGGTTCAAACGAACCAATTCCCGCGTGCTGTCGATTTGGGAGTGGCCTTTGTTAAAGCGGGTATTCCGGTCATTATCGGTGGGTTTCATGTGAGTGGAAGTTTGGCCATGCTTCCCGAAACGCCGGTAGAGATACACGAAGCGATGAAACAAGGACTCTCTATGTTTGCCGGAGAGGCCGAACATCATTTTAATGAAGTTCTTCGTGACACGAACCATAAGGGGCTGAAACCCCTGTATAATTTCGTGTCCGATAATCCTTCTCTGCAGGGGACGCCAACACCCTTTTTGCCTGCCTCCATTGTACAGAAGACATTTCGTCGGCTGGCGAGTTTTGATGCTGGTCGCGGATGCCCCTTTCAATGTAGTTTTTGTACGATCATCAATGTTCAGGGGCGAACATCACGCTGGCGGTCGGCGGATGACATTGAAGCTTTGGTTCGTACAAATTTCCAGCAAGGCATCAGGCGGTTTTTTATTACTGATGATGATTTTGCCAGAAATAAAGGGTGGGAAGAAATATTGGATCGGCTCATTCAACTTCGAGAGAAAGAGGGGATCCCGCTCTCGCTCGCGATTCAAGTGGATACCGTCTGCCACAAGATTCCAAGGTTTATCGAAAAAGCCGTACGTGCAGGCTGTTTCAACGTATTTATGGGTCTGGAAACGTTGAATCCCCGGTCTCTGAGCGACGCCAAAAAACGACAGAATAAGATATGGGAATATCGATCGATGTTGCAGGCCTGGAAGCAACATGGCTGTACGACTGTGGCTGGGTACATTATCGGCTTTCCTCACGATACGGCAGAGAGCATTGCCCGTGATATTGACATCATAAAACGAGAGCTTCCGATTGATCTTTTGGAGTTTTTTTGTTGGACTCCCCTGCCTGGATCTGAGGATCATAAAGACCTCTATCTTCGTCAAATTCCTATGAGTTCTGACATGAATGCCTATGATCTCGAGCATGTGACCGTCCCACACCCCAGAATGTCGAAAGAAGAATGGCAACATGCCTATCAAAACGCATGGACTCAATACTACACCTTGGATCATTGCGAAACCTTAATGCGACGAGCCGCTGCCAAGGGTCAAAGTGTCGTAAAGGTCATGTTTTTTCTCCTGTGCTTTTACGGTTCCATTACATTTGAAGGTATTCATCCTCTGGAAGGAGGAATGTTTCGGTGGAAGGTGCGGGCGATGCGGCGTCCCGGCTTTCCTAAAGAATCTCCCCTGCCTTTTTACGCGAAGATGATGAGGGAGGTGCTGCAAAAAACTTTCGAGTGGACCGCACTGTGGTGGAAACTGAACCGACTTAGGCAGCGAATCGAACGAGACCCTCAGAAATTACAGTATACTGATCTAGCTATCAGTCCTGTCACAGAACAATCGGAAGAGAAGCTCGAGCTGATTGGTGCCTATGCACAGCATATACCTCTTTCGAAAATCTCGAAAAGAGCAAAAAGTCCTCCTGATCGTGTGCGACTCAATTAAATGCCATCAGAAAAAAGCTTGAAGTGACAACAGAGCTTCATTGTCATGATCTCGGTGATTTAATTCAGCACGTAAAGCCCAATTCTGGCTCAGAGTATAACGTTGTCCTAATGAAAACCTAAAATCATCTGATTGATCTCCAAGTGGATAATAAAAGTACCCGATCGATAGTAAGGCTTTCCAATCGTCTGTGAAGTTCGTCACTATTCCGCCAGTTATTCCAGGCCCAACGCGGTGGTTCTCGTCAAATGCTTTGCTGACGTTGGCATCACCTTCCGCGAATATAAAATATACCTCTCGTTTGATCACGCTTGTTTCAACCGCGCCGCCGATTCCGACGTTGATGTTGCCGTTGCTGCATAAGGCACAGTCACGCATATTTATCGTCTCCATTCCGATATTGAGTTTCCAGGAGGGATGCGTAAACAACGAGTCGATCGGAGACAATGATAAAACGTTGACAAAGGTAAAACGCTCGAGTCGAAACTGGCTTTGGTTTTCGTAATGACGTAATTTCACGGACACAAGTTCAATTTGTGCGTCACGTGTATAGCCAATATCGGGGTCTAATAGATCATGGTAAGCCCCTCGAATGGAAAATTCTTCGAATAGCCGATCTTCTCGCCAGCCGAATGCAACGCCAACTCGAGCTGTTTCGTGCCCTTGTTCAGGTGATTCTGTGAAGGGTTTAATCGGAAACAGTGGTGATGTAATTCCTAAGCGGCTTCGCTTGGTCAGTGCTTTTTGATTCATAGCTCTATATTTTTTTATGTTGGGAGTATCGGTGCGACTCTTATATTGCAGGTAGTCAGACGTCAAATCTAACAGAAAGGCCTGTCGTTTGAGAGGGAGTGTCTCCAGAGTAGAGAAAGCGCCACTTACCGTTTCTGAGGTCATCTTATTGAACAGTGTTTTTTCGTGATCAATCAGGGCTTCTTGTTTTCTTTTAATTTGTGTGCTCCGGGCTGATCGGTACGAAATATCGTCCACAAGACCTTCTTGTTGCGTTAGGAGCCTGATGGTGTTGGCTGGCATAGTCCAATATTGAAATTGATCTGTGAGGTGCAGTTCAGGCTTTGCGATCTCTAGTAAAGAAAGGATGTGATACGCACAATTTTCCTTGAAGAAAAAGTAGTCGAAAAACGCGTTTCCCATCTCCCATGTATGCATAAGGAGTCGGTGTATCTGTTCCGGTGAGAAATTCAATTGATATTCCCAAATGTCGCGATTTTCAAAGTCTCGATACTCTTTGACTTTCATATAGTAAGGGATAGTCGAGAAGTACCCCTTATATCCCCCGAAAATTCCCTTCCATGCATATTCAATCCCAGAGTTTTGTGGGACATCCGCAGAATAATTGATCGTA
Source organism: Nitrospirales bacterium (assembly GCA_965223675.1). GTDB lineage: Bacteria > Nitrospirota > Nitrospiria > Nitrospirales > UBA8639 > JAGQKC01. The sequence goes on from OZ245013.1 coordinate 3,472,639, forward strand.
TACGCTAGGAGTCGTGTTTGCGCAGTTTGGCCTTTCTGGTCAATCCTTAAAAACGTATGCCCAAACATCGAGGCGGGGTTATTCATGAATGCAGAGGGAAAAATGATGGAAATTCTTTCAGGATTCAGTTCGGACAGCCAGTCATCAAAACGCTGACAAATTATTGAAGGTAATTTGTTGTGGTCGATTGCAAGTTCTGATCGTAGCCAATGGTAGCGTGCTATGAATGCACATTGCGCTGGTTGTTGGGATCTTCCTACCGGGTCAGACGAAAAGAATTGACGAAGAGTGGCGAGTAGTTCAGCTTTGGGGTCGGTCTTGCCGGATTCAGCCATGAAAAATCCTGGATCATCGACTTCGCTTGTATATCCGCCAAAGGTATTAGGTTGGTAGTGTAGGAGTAAATGCCAGAATCGCTGGTCAAACAGACGTGCGTCTGTCGCTCGTTGCTGAAGCTCCTTGAGATAGGAAGGCTCGACCGCTGCCCTTACAATAAAGGGAAAGAACGAAATGTAGATCAGAGAAAGCGTGAGGAAGAGATAAAAGGGCCCAGACGCTGTCGCCTGGGCCCGAGAAGAATTATTGAGTTGAGACCTTGGCAAGGACGGGATGAGTGACCATCGAATCATGCAAGGCTTTTACCACGGCTTTCGGCGTAGTTTCACCCTCATTGAGCAGTGTCGTGTACTTTTCTTGAGTCATCGCGAAAAATTCCGCGTGATGTTCTGCCGGAACGCCCATCAGGGTGGCCATGGAGGCCAGATGTTCCCCTTGGCCTTGGGCCATTTCTTGGGAAAGATTTTCAAAATTAACAGCAGCAAAGACGTTGACTTTTTCTTTCATGACGATCGTGCCATCATTCGTACAGCCTGATGTTCCAGAACTTATACCGAATGTTTGACTTCCAAACGTTCCGTTAGTCGTGGCCATAAGGACTTGGACTCCGATAGCATTTTTGTTAGCACTGCCACCAGACCAGGCTAGGTGTCCTAACCCACAGCCAGGGCCATTGTTCGGTGGGTTGGCAAAAGCGAGCCCTGTCATCCCAACAGTTAGTACCGCCGTGAAACACATCATCGTGAGTTTTTTGCCCATACTGAGTCTCCTCTCTTAGGGTTGGTATTCGTTCTGCTCTTCATGAGCCGTATAAGAGGAAATTATAGCAGAAGCATTTGGTATGAAAAGAGAAAATCTTAATCGTGAGAATATTTTGTACCACCTGACGCAGAAAACTTTAGGAAAGGTTTAGAAGAATTATATTGCAGAACGCATGGGCTTCTCGATTTTCCTGCGTTTTTTGAGCAGGTTTTTTAGCGTTCGATGGCCGGCAAGATAGTTGGGGTGAGTTCGGAGTAATTCAGTTAATGTTGAAACGGCTTGATCGATTTTTCCAAGGTCGATCAGAACTGAAGTTAGTTCAAGCCAGGCTTCCAGGCTTGATGGATTGTGATCGAGCAATTTCTCATACGTTTGTATCGCTTCGTCTGGCTTCCCATGAGTAAGGCAATTTTCGGCAAAAGCGAGATACATATGAGTATCGAGAAATGAAGCCGACTTCTGACATTCGGCTTGGAGCCATCCAACATTGATTTCTGGACGAATGGTCTCGCTTTTTTGTGCTAAGAAGCATTGATGGAATTCACGATTTTGTCGCGTAGCATCTGGAAACGGACATTCGTTATCTCCTGCCTCCAACAAAAGAAATCCATTTTGTTTCAACTTCGCTTGGAGTTTATGGTATTCGTAATAACGGATAGCGATGGTGTCCTCGAGAGGAGCGTCCTGATGGCGACCAATAGGTAGTTGAAAGACAAGGAAGCCCTGAGTCTTAAGAACTCGATTGATTTCTTCTAAGTATCGGTTGAAGATGGGGCGAGGCATATGTTGGAACGCAACGTAGGAATAGACTAGGTCAAAATACCGAGGTGGAAAGATATTCAGATCAACGCCAGATGTCTCAACTGTTGTCACATTATGAACATCTCTTAACCATGTTTTGCTCTTGACAATCATTTCCGCGGACACGTCGACCCCAATTAGTTTGTGAAAGTATGGGGATAGGGGTTTTAAGACTCGACCAATTCCGCAACCAATGTCCAAAACCGTCCATGTTTTTTGGTGATATGACCCAAGTGTTGCGAGGATGGCTTCTGCGGTCCGCTTTCCAGATTCGGTAAAGATCTCTTCATTCTCATAGTCTTCAGTGGCAATCCAGTAACGGGTATGGTGTTTTGCCCGTCTGTCCCAATCTTGTTTCATTTTGGCAACAATGTTCATGAATTATCCTTTAAAAGTTAAGAAAGGTATTTTAAGGAAAGACGTTGATGAGGTCATTTCGAAAAGAAAGTGGATTGTCGCAACTCGTTGATCTTCAGGGGTCTAGTCAAGAAATTCATTGCAGTCCGACTGATAGCCGGGCATACAAAATTGTGTAGCAAAACATTTGCCAGGTATTCATAAAACGATCAGAATTATGTTTGTCTTGATTGGAAGCGTCGACGTGATTTTGACCCTATCACCATCACTTGCATCAACATCGACAGATCTTAGTTTTTAGGCAACAGACGACTGCTCATGGGCAAGCCCTGCCTAGCAGAATTTTGAATATTGTCACTTAAAGGGAAAACTATTTGGAGGATGTAAAATACGAGAAAATTTGTATTTTAGGTAGATAGTTTTCTAGTACTCATTAGTATGGCCACCTTGCCGAACTTCTGGAATGCTCCAGTCTACAGCTTCTCGTAACTTCTTGAGGTGTGGATCATTCGAGGGGTGTCGCCAAACCTGTTGTTCCAACGCTGCGAGGGGTTCATAAGCGGCAAAATCAGGTGCCTTACCTAATGCCCACACAATTTCTGTTTGAACAGTGATGTCGGTTTTTGGGGACATGAGGAGCTTCAGAAGAAGTGCGGTCGAGCGAGTGTCTCCGGTCAACGCTCCTATGTGGCCTAAGCCAAACACAGCCGCAGTTTGCACTTCTGGTTTTGATGAGGTCTGTAAGAGCTTCAGAAGGTGAGGGCGTGCTTGTTCTCCCAAATGTCCAAGTGCTCGAGCGGCGGCAACAGTCAAGCGATCATTCAAGCGATCATTCCTAAGCGTATCGATAAGAAAGGAAAAGGCGTGCTTGGCATGAATCTCACCTAATAAGAAAATAATGAATTGTTGGTGAGCATGTGTGGTTTCGGGTGCATGAAAAGCCCAACAAGACGATCAATATGATTCCATTCGGCTGCGAGTAGTAGGGGGAATTCATACTTTTCAAGATACGCAATGGTTCTTGATGTAGGACGGTGTTTTTGATCAGTCCCATCAAGTGATCGAGCAATCCTGATCCCTTCGGCATAGACCACGCGTTCGATGCATTGCCAAGGCATTCTTTGTCCTTCATAGAGATAGTGAATAATACAGGGTGGGCTCTGGGTTAAGGTTTTCGGTCTTGGTGTCTTGGTCTTGCCGACCTTTTGGTCGGTCAGAGTGATTTGCTCTTTACAGGCAAGTTGAACTGTAATGTCATAGCCCTGGGTGCTATCGGTCTCAGTGATATAGTCCAGTTCGCTCATTCGCTTCGAGAAGATTTCTTGTATATCGCTAGAATCAGTCAACTGATTGGAAATTGTTTTGTTGGTTGCCTTTAGCTGAATAATTTGAGTCATGGCGAGTCCCGATACAGGATCTCTCAGTTGACGTAGTTCAGTTGATTCGGAAATAGGCGGTAGAGCAAGACTCCAAAGTAAAACGGTAAAAATCTTGAAAACTATTGGTAGAAAAATCATGAATGGAACAGGGCAACAGGGAGAAGAACGTTTGTTGGACTTTTTAATAAGTTATGACGATGACTTTACCCAACAACGCTCGGTGGTTCTGTGAGGTACCTTACAATCTTGACTCTGCTTAGAATGACCAAAATTTTGCTCTGGTATTTTTCCCCTCTATCACTCTTGAGAGGTAGTTGTGGGTTTCCTTCGATAATATACCCAAAAAGAAGTCCAGGAATAGCAGCTAAGAAAATGTGTAGAAGTGTGATGAAGGAAAGATATCTAGACAAACAAGTCTATTTGAGGCCTATTTGAAAGACCAGGGTTCTCCGTGTTCTGCTGTTCGTCTTCATCCTCTGTCTTTTTCTCTCGGATCTCTTGTCGAGCTTGAGCCTCAAGTGCAGATGCTGATGCTGCGACCGCTCGATCTTGTGAGGATGGATCCGCAGGAGCTAAGGCGGCTGCGCGAATTTGTCGAGCTTTCTGAATAGTTGCTTCAGGGTCTCCTTCAACGGGAGACACATCAATATTGACTTCGCCACCTGTAGCATATTGTTTTCCATCCGGCCCACGTTGATACGTGAAACTTGGTCCACCCTTCGCAAGTCCTCCAGCCGCCGCGGCGTGTGCTTGCTCATGGGCACGCACTTCTCTATCGCGGGCACGAAGCTTTGCAATCTCAGCCTGTTGTTCGTCTGATTCGGAGGTATTCTGTTGGGGCTTATGAGAGGCTGTATGGCTTCGAGATGCAGAAAACTGAGCGATAGAATCGAATGATAAAGAAATGGGGGAAATTTCCATAATACTAATGCGACATCTACTAGAGCATAATCAAATAATACCTGGCCGAACCGTTACAATTTCAACACGCGATTTCCTATGATATCTGACCAATGTATCTCAGAACGGCTATCGGTTAGAACGACCAAGAACTCAAATATTCAGGAGGGGCAATACGTTGAATGTGTGCGATTTGTTCCGTTCTGCACAGTTCTTATCGTCTAGACTCTCAATGTGATAGAGACATAACCGAGAAAGATTCTTTTATGAGCCAAATCTGGTAGGGGGGTAGTCTACGTTGATATACTCCGGGGTTAAGGGATCGGTATGCAATCTGTCGCAGAATCATCACAGACCAAAAAGCTTTGGTATCTCAAGAAGATCAATGTGTTTTCTGAATTGTCCTGGCAAGAGCTTAAGGAATTAAAGCGCATCACGCGCATGGTTTCCTATAGAAAAAATGAGCTTGTGTATCTTCCGGGTGACCCCAGTGAGCTTGTTTATCTCTTGAAGAAAGGGAGGGTGAAAATTTCAAAAGTGAGTCAGGAGGGACGTGAGGTCACGCTGGCAATTCTGGAGCCTGGAGAAATTTTTGGTGAAGTGGAAGTCCTTGACGCAGGACCACGCCAGTCAATGGTGGAAGCCCTTGAGCCAGTCATGGTTTGTGAAATTCAACGAGAAGATTTCGAGCGATATGTTCACGCTTACCCAGACGTTGGTGGAAAAGTCTTGAAATTTATGGGTGGTCGCTTGCGGCAGTTAGAGACCAGAGTGAGCGATCTTGTGTTCAAAAGTGCTCCAGCTCGGTTAGCCTCGCTTCTTTTGGAATTAAGTGAGACGATGGGAATCTATGAGAATGGGGCTATTCAATTTCAGATTCGGTTGACCCATCAAAATCTTGCCAATTTAATTGGTACGTCCCGAGAGACCGTGAGTTCCCTGATGGGACAATTTGCGCAGCATGGGATTCTTCAGCAGGAACGTCGATATATTCGTATTCTTGATAAAGCTAGGCTCGCCAAAGTGAAATAAATCTCCTTCCTTATCGATATTTCGATTGAATCAAAAGACATGGTCAGATCGCGGCACTCTTCAGACGATAGTTTACCTAGAACAAGTTAGCCAACACAAAAAAATAGAGGCGAGGTGTCACCAACTCATTCTGTTGTGATTTCAGAGCAAACAAAGAACTCTCATAATCCATATTCTCTGAGTGAATGATGTGGGGAAATTTTAAAGAAGCTGTCAGACACTCATGTTCTTCAGTCATTTAGCACTGGGGTGAAGTTATTAAGGAGGAAGGTGAATGATTGAACATTTACCTTCCTCCTACGTTCTAGGCTAAAGTAATGAAGTGAGTCGTAATTGGAAGAGCAAATGTTAAGAAGTCAAATAAGAGGTGGCTTGATGGGTCAACTGTTTCCGGAGCGGTGGCGCCGTAATTTCTTTATGACCAGGTCAGTTTGCCGATTTTGTTTGATTATAGAATTAGCCAAATAGATTAATGCCAAGGCTAGAAAAGCAAGAAGGTAGATCGTAAGAGCTGGGCTTATAGGTGTAGATTGTGTCTCGAGCATCGCTTGCGCATTTTTGAGTACTTTGTCTGCTACCGGAGCTCCTCCAAGCAGGACCATCGTAAAAATCGAACCTAAGACCATTCCACAAAAGAGTTTTAACATTGAAATCCCACCTGTTCATTAAATAAATATTGCAGTTAATCAATCTTTCTTTAAGAATTTCCGTTCTCTTCATTCCCCGTTCGAATGATCTTGAATCATAGAGAGCTATGCTAGACGTAATAAATACCTCAAATGGGGTATTTAGATCCAACATTCAAGATGGAAATTCAGCAATTGAAATTAAGAAGATTGTTCCAGAGCAAGTGACACAAGCGATAGGAATTCACTGAAATTGCAGGGCTTGTTGAGAATAGCATATGCCCCTGCCTTGCGTGCCCTCGCTTTATCTGATTCATCAAGATTTCCACTTAAAAGAATAATGGGGGGGGGAGTAGAAGGCTTGACTGACAGATGTTCTATGAACTCTAGACCAGATAAGACCGGCATTTGATTGTCGGTGACAATTAGGTCTGCCTGTCCCTCATTTAACCATTCTAAAGCGGCGGAACCATTCTCTGATTCAATACATTCTAGTCCTTGCGATTCTAGGACCAGTCGCAGTGCTCCGCGAGCATCATGATTATCGTCAACTAGTAAAACTCGCTTCATTCGTTATATCTCAATCGATAGGACCCAGTTTCGTAGGTGCACTCTCAGATCAATCAACCACGTTTCTTAGGTCATTATCTATTCCCCGTTTGGGGGATACGTTCAAAGCGCACTCAAACGGCCTCAAGTTACTGACACCCAAGTACTTTCTTATGCCACATGTCATCTTCATTACTGAGTAGAAGAGTCAAGAGCTACCCAGCCCTTCCCTTCCATACACCCTTTAAATGAGTAAATTTTGGATGATAAGCCAGTGGTCCCCGTACTTAAAACAGCATCTTCGCATGCCGCTTGATCACGCTCAAAATCCTTAACAGTCGCACCAGGTCTATACCATTTTTCTGGTCCAGACGAGCAACTGGCAACAAAGATGAGCAAAGTTAGCAGTGTGATGAAACCTGTATTTAGTCTCATTTTACGAAATTCAGGTTCTTTTTGACTAATTTATACTCAGGAAGCCAATAATTTTACGCCAGTTCTTCGTTAGGTTCAACAGATATGGGTTTCCTTAGGCTCAGAAAATGATAGGAGTATAGCCTATTGCGGCCTGTTTTCTGGAGAGTATGTATTGAGTAAGACCGAAATGAACCGATAAATAAAGAGCAGCCTGCGATCACCTAACTGTAAGAATATTGAAAGAACGCATGATATGTCCAACATTCTTGTGGCAGATGATGACCCGGTTTCACAAACACTTCTCGTTCGCTCGCTTTCAGATCCTCAGAACACCATCATTCACTGTGATAATGGCCTAGAGGCTGTGGAACAGTTAAAAAACGCAGGTCGCCCAATCATCGGAATTCTCGACTGGATGATGCCAGGGTTAGATGGGCCACAGGTATGCCGAGTTCTAAAAGAGAACGGCGATTCGAATTTGATTTACCTGATTTTAGTTACTTCAAGGGGAAATCGTAAAGATATAGTAGAGGGGCTTGAGGCGGGAGCGGATGATTACATGACCAAGCCCTTTGATCTCCAAGAGCTTCGTGCACGAGTTCGAGTTGGAGAACGGGTCCTTTTTCTACAGGAAAAAATTGAAGATCGAGTCCATCAGCTCGAACAGGCCATCAATGAGGTCAAGCAACTTCAAGGGTTACTCCCCATTTGCAGTTATTGTAAAAAAATTAGGGACGACCAAAATTACTGGCAACAAGTTGAAGAGTATCTAACACATCGTACCCACATACAATTTAGCCACGGTGTCTGTCCTCACTGCTTTGAAAAAGAAGTTGCTCCTCAGTTAAAAGCCTTAAAAAAAGATAATCCTTCTTCCTTTACTATTCAGCCCTAATTCTGTGTGTTTCCAACTCTGTTTTTAGCATTCGACTTATCAAAATTGCATGCAGTGAATCTGATCTGTTCCGGATTTTGTGAACACGTCACTGATACTGCGAAATCAAACACTTGAGGCATGGGCAAGTCTACCCGTTTTGTCAAAACTCCTACCATTGCTGGATTGAACGACGCAAGAACAATCAAATTTCGTAATGAGCAAAATGATCAATTCGGGATCACTGAAGCGGCTAGAACACCGGAGAGTTGGGTGAAAGGCAAGGTCTTAATTAAGCTGACTAGACGTGACTTCTTTTAGTGCCCATGAGGCCCACAGATGGACATTAGGAGTAGGGTCAGACTCTATGGCTTTCTTAAGAACTGGAACATCATTCTGTCCGCCGAGTTTCCCGATGCGAAAGGCTGCTTCTGTGCGAACCCCTTCATCTGGATCATTCAACAGAACTTTTCTAAAAACAATCAGTGCGCGAGGATCAGCAAGCTCTCCGAGCCCCGCAATCGCAATCTGACGTACGCGAGGGTCCTGGTCGTTCACGGCCTCAAGAAAAGTTTGATAGGATGATGGAATTTCGAGTTCCGTTAATGCCTGTACGACCGCACGCCTTGTTGAGGCTTCTGAAACAGCCAGGACCTGACCTAAAAGATTCGAGAAATCCTCCCTTGGCACGACATTGTCTAACGCTGAAGCCGCAGCTTCTTTTACGGATTTAGAGGAGTCGCCAAGAGTTGCAATGAGTGCCAGAGCAGCATCTTGGGGTAGTTCATTGTCCATTTGTCCAAGAGCCCAGGCACTGTATTCGCGTACCAAACGATCTTCATCTCTTAATGAAGAAATTAATGCGGGTATGCCATTCGCATCAGCCACTTTTCCTAAGGACAGGGCAGCGGTACGTCGCATGTCAGGGTTAGGGTCATGGGTCAAGAGTTCAACTAGAATAGGGATTAGGGAATTGGGATCATGGGAACGCGATTCCACGGAACAGCTTGTCAAGATGGCTAGTCCAATGCTGCCTGCTAGAAGCAAATAAGACGGAAAGAAGGACAACAACCAAATCAACAGCTTGCCTCCTCGAGAAACATTTTTGTCGTTTTTCCTAAAGATATGTATGAAGAAAGTTGCCAATTCCTCAGCACGTCAAGCAGTTTGGAGAACATTCATGACAGTGGTAACTTCTATGAAAATCAATGGACAAGAATGACAAAACACATTACGTTTTTCACGTGAAATCTTTAGCTATGAGATTTCTCTTAGCTTTTTACCTTATGAGGTTTCGGTCGGACTAGGTTGTGGAAGGAGGCTCTTTCGGAAGAGCAGGTTGCTTGGCAGATTCCACCGCTTCCTGCATTTCTTTTTCTGCGGCTTCCATCTCAGCCTGAATGGTTCGCATTTCAGGATCTATGGAATTTTTAATGTCTGACGCCGCATCTCGAAATGTTCGAATAGTGCTTCCTAACCCCTCTCCTAAGCTTTGAAAATCCGTTGGGGCAGGAGCCACGGCGGGTTTGGCCTTGGCTTTCATCGCAGCTTGCTGGGCCTGAACTCTCGCAACAGCTTGTTTATTCACAATGGCTGATGGGCGTTTAACCGCTGGTTTGGCTTGAGCTGATGCAGGGAGAGGCGGGTATTGTGGCGCGGTTACCGTAGGAGCGGCCATGCCGCGCTCCTCCATGGTCATCGGTGGTGGTACATGGCTGCTCGCAGCTTCTGACTGAGATGGTTGGGCTTTAGGTCGAACGGCCTCAGGACCGGCTCCCTTATATAGGAGAGCAGCTGTAGTTCCAGGAGTCTGTTCCGGCCCAGGCTGGTAGGGTTGATTCGATGGCTGGTTTTGAGCTGAAGTTGCTGGAGCAGGCTGGGCTGAAGACTGTGCTTGAGCGTTTGGAGAAGCTTCCGGGCTTGGCTGTTCCTCTGGTTGTGTATTGGGGTCAATGGGTGGAGGGATGTCATTGACTTCTTTTTTGAAGCCTTTCAAGGCCTTTCCGACACCTTCCCCGATCTGTGGAAGCCGACCGGCCCCGAATATGATCAGAACAATCACCAGAATGATGATCAGTTCTGAGAACCCCATCGTTCCAAACATTTATACGTAACCCTTCTTAATGAGCCATCGTCCCTACAGAGCCTTTTCCTTATAAGAACTCTATCTTTCGAGGTAAGGAAGTGTCAACCCGCGAGCGTTGTTCAAGGGTTACTCATTAATATGAGCATGAGTCTTGATTCGAGATAAGAATTGTATTTCTCCCTGAGCATGATAAAATTCTACTCGATGTCTACTCTTACCTCGCCACGAGTCCCATCCTATCGCATTACGCTCTTCTACGGTCCCGAGTATCTCGAGGGATCACCTCAAATCATTCAATGTGTGTTTAATGTTAAAAAAAGAAGCTGGAAAGGAGGTGTACAAATTGTGGTGGATGTAGACCACGTGCAGTTCCTCCGGGTTGGAAAGTTGCTTCGGTTTGATGAATGGTTAGAAGGCATTTTACTGCAGCTTCCAGAGGATTGCCGTTCTGAGAGTGCAGAGCGAGCAAAAGATCTTTTTGCCCAACAAGTGTGTTTCACCAAATTACAACAAGCGATTCAACAGGGAATCCGACAGGAGAATTCAAGATTAGAGAGCGCGAGTTTGGTTTCTGAACTCGATGAGGCCACCATCCTAGAGGCCGATCATATAAAAAGTCAGGTCCTGACAGAACTCGATGTCGATGAGATTGTCTCGCAAGGGTTTTCTTAGGCAGCTAGCACATTTTTAAAAATCAATGGTTTTGACAAAGCCAGTCGTCTCTCAAGCCATCTTCGACTCTAGAATTGTCAGACATTATTTGGGATCAATAAAAAAGTTCTTGAGCCATATGACTGACTCTTTTCTTTCATATCTGGTTGTAGACAATCACAAGCAAGGGAGGGCTCATTCCATGTGTACAAATTCTGTTTCGAGTCGGCGCAGAAATGGTAGAAGAGGAACAACCGTTTGCATTGTCGTGCTCTTAGCCGTCCTTATGATTTTACACCCAGGAGTCGTGCTGGCCGATGATGAGACGAGTGCAGCAGGAGAAGCGGGATTGGGAATCGGCAGCGGGTTGCTGACCCTGGTGTATTTTCCTTTAAAAGTGGTGTATGCCGTGCTGGGGGGGGTAGTCGGCGGATTTACGTATGCGTTAACTGGTGGCGACATGGAAACAGCACAAACGGTGTGGGAACCAAGTTTTTATGGAACGTATGTTATTACCCCTTCGCATCTTAAGGGGGATGAAGCCGTTCGATTTTATGGGGTTTCTCCCTATGAAGACTAGTGAAATCGGTTACTGACACCGATACATAATGTGTGGACGACCGCTTTCTGAGGAGAAGGAATGAAACCTGTTATTGGAGTCACACCTGATTACAATGCTGGAGACCGTGAAGATATGGGAGGGAAAGAACCCACCTATTTTCTTCGTGCCCGATATGCCGAAGCGATTGAAGATGCTGGCGGGCTTCCCATCCTTCTCCCGCTCGTGACTGACAGGGCCCGGCAAAACCAACTATTAGATCAGGTGGATGGTCTGCTCATCACAGGAAGTGGGTCGGATTTAGATCCGCAGTTGTACGGCGAACGTCAGTGTGTGCCATTTCGGCAGATGAGTCAACGACGAAGTACATTAGAACTCGGCATCAGCAAGTTGGCATATCACGCACATCTTCCTACTCTGGGAATTTGTGGCGGAATGCAGTCCATTAATGTGGCGTTAGGCGGAACGCTCATACAAGATATTGCGGTTCAACATTCAACAAAAATTGCTCATCTGCCATCTGGTTCAGCCACCAAGAAGGCGCACGGTATTACGATTGCGCCTCGAACACTCTTGCATCGCATCGTTGGGAAGCTAAAGATTCGCGTGAATAGTTCTCACCATCAGTCTGTGAAAGCAGTACCGAGTAAGTTACTAACAAGTGCTTTAGCCCCTGATGGTGTTATTGAAGCGATTGAAGCCCCCCACCATCCCTTTCTTTTGGGTGTTCAATGGCATCCGGAATTTCTCTACAAGCACGACCCCATCCAAAAAAAGCTCTTTCAGACACTCATAAAAGCCGCAAAGTCATTTGCCACGACACACGTCGTTCGATCAGCTTAAAAGCACTCATCCTAGCTCATATGTGGCTATGTCTGTAACTACGTCGTTTCAGGATTGGGAGAGTTATCTGGTAATTCCGTCTTTACAGGATCGGAAGTAGAGGGAGGTGCTGAACTCGCAGCTGTAGCTCCAGTTGTTGCTGTCGAAGGCTGAGGTTCAGTTGTCGATGGAGCGTTGTCTTTTTCAACTTTTGGTGCACTTGCCGGTGTCGGAGCACTTGTCTTTGGGCTGGCCGCAGCACTTGGTTTTGCAGCGCCTGATGTTGCTGGTGTTGCTGGCTTGGGAGCCGCTGGCTTTGGGGGAGGTTTGGGTTTTTCCGGCTTAATTCCTCCTTCCCAGTGAGGACCAGAATACATTTCTGCAGAAAGATCGTTCTCTTTCCATTTGGCCTCAAAAGCCGCCGCGGCCTTATTGGGGGTTTCTCCACTGCCGACCGTACGATTCCAGGGATACATTCGAGGGGAAATGTGACATTGCGCGTCATCTCGCCGCATGTACAGTGCGATGGGGTTTCCCCGATAGGGTCCCAGAAAAATATGAACAGTCCCAACAAATTCTGGAAGCGATTCCATACTCTTTCCTAAAAGGAGGGATTATAGTGCCACAAGGTACGCGGAGACAACAAGGAATGTGAGGAAAAGGATATTGGATCAAAAAGCGTAAAGGGTATTAATTCTTGGGGTGAAATAGAGTAGAAGGAGAAGAAGAGGTTTAGAGTGTGACAGTCGAGGGAGTAACCGGTTCACTTTTTCTGAATAAATATAAGGCAATCATCAACACAAGAATAATGACCACATGAAGCCCAAGATCCATTAAATAAAGATGAAACGTGTCTTTGGGAATGTCTTTTACATGAGAAAGTTCGGCGCCAGTTGTCAGAATCTTTCGAACTGAAGCAATTACTCCGACGTGGAGGAATGGTTCAAGACGTACTCGTTCAGATTGTAAAAATCCCAATACAGTCCGAAACAATTCGAGGAGAATGATGACAAGAAGTAAATCATTGATCAACGTGATGGATGCTTCGAGAAACCCGTCTGGAGCCCGATGAAAAAACTCGATCCAACTATATCCAAAAATCAACATGCCAAGGACTAAAAAACTCAAGCAGGCCGTGATATAGCCCCACCGGTCGAGCCATTGCATCCATTTCACCCATTGTTTCGTTGATTCTGGAGTCCAACCGTGCATTCACATCTCTCGTACTTAGCAGAGGTTCAACATATTTAGTCGTCTTTCACTATTCTACTCTCACATGGTGCCCTGTTAGGCGTGAACGGTGAAGCATAAAGTAGAAGGCTCTTTTCTGTGTGTCTCTCATCTTTCGTCTGCCGCTTTACCTTTTATCCCTCACGGAGTTACGCATTACCCGTTTGAGATGTATTCGGCTCTGGGTCTGGACTGCGCATCCCGCTGCTGCCAAATTGAAGATCCTGCATGGCCTTGTCAGTGACGGAATGGCCGCAGCAGATAATCTCCTGAAATCCCGCTCCTCCATCCATCACCATCATGCGAAGTCCGCAGGAGTCGTGAAAGAGTTTCTTTTCATCAATCGTCATCCCCACCACAAGGGTTCCCTTCTTGCGTCCTCGCCCCATATCTGGCGAGGAGACCACGTCTTCTTCTGTGAGTTCGTGACCGCAACAAATGACTTTTTCAAATCCCGCACCGCCACTCAAGACTTTAAGCATCAACCCGCATGAGTCTGGGTACCGTTTGCGTTCATCAATGATATCTCCTTTTTTGAGTGCCATTCGCGATCCCTTTCTTGTTGGTCCTTGGATGTGATGATTTCGTTGAATTACGAACTATCATGAATAATGACAGCTCTGAAGTTTCTACCTAATCAGATCTAGGGACACAAAGTCCAGAACCTTTGATAAGGAATGGCCCTGAACAGGATAAGAAATAGAAGGGGGTAAATATCTTATGCCTTTGCCGATGAGATGGATTGAATCTCAGCAAGAAGGGTCTTGTGCTTTGGCGACCCCACAACTTCTGAGATGTGTGTGTCATCCACAGGAATGTAGGGAAGAAGAAAACGTTCTTTGAGACTGTCTATTCGAGACAGGCTTGCCTCCAACCTATTCATCGAAATATCACCGCTCGTCACAGCCTGTTCTACGGCTTCAATGGCTTCGGCCTGACGAGTCTGCTGATGGCATATGAGAATCAGGTCAATCCCAGCTTGTATGGACCGCACGGCTGCTTCACCCATCGACGAATGTTCCGCAATGGCGCTCATTTCAAGGTCATCACTTAAGATCAAGCCGGTAAACCCAAGTTCATCCCGAAGGAGGGTGGTCATCACCTTGTAGGAGAGGGTCGCGGGGACAGTGTCGTCTAACGCAGGATAATGGATATGGGCACTCATCATGGTCATGAGCCCATGGGCAATCGCAGAGCGGAATGGTTGAAGCTCGATTTTTTCGAGTCGTTCTTTTGGCAGCTTGACGACTGGTAATTCCTTGTGTGAATCCTTCGTCGTTTCGCCATGCCCAGGGAAATGTTTTCCGCACGCAATCACGCCATGGTCGTGAAGACCAGAGATTGTGGCGTTGCCGAGCGTGCAGACTCGCTTAGGGTCTGCGCTAAATGCGCGATCCCCAATAATAGGATTTAACGGGTTGGTGTTTACATCCAAGACGGGCGCCATATTCATGTTAAACCCGACGGCCCGCAACTCTTGGGCGGTTACGGCTGCGGCTTGATAAGCGAAGTTAGAAGATCCACATCCCGCGACCGTAGCCGCGGGTGGAAAAATCGTAAAGTCAGAGGGTAGTCGAGAAACCCTCCCTCCTTCTTGATCAATGGCCATCAAAAAGGGAGAAGACGGAGCCAGTTCTTGTAGCGCGTTCGTCAGATGCGCGATTTGATGCGCATCGACTAAATTGCGCGTGAATAGAATAATGCCACCGGGCTTATACGCTTGTAACCAAGAGCGCAGCTCTGGCGACAGTTCTATCCCATCAAAGCCGACCATAAACAGTTGGCCGACTTTTTCGCGAAGTGTCATAGTTTTAGTCATTAACGTGGAGTGGAATGGGTAAAAATTTTCTCAACCAGAAGCTGTATTCGGCTATGACCAAACAGACGATCTATTCTATAGGGTCTGTTCAAAAGAGCTTGGCTCATCTTCTAGATTTTCACAAGCATGAACATCACAGCTTGCGAGAGAGGAGGTCATGAGTCACCAGACCTGGAAATACGAGCCAAGCCAGCAAGGCCGCAAGCCGCGAGAGGGGCGAAGCGTACCTGGAAGGTACGTTGAGTTTCGCGAGTAATGAGAACGCCGCTGGCGGCTTTTTTCAACAGACCCCCTTACTTATGAGGCTTATTGACGGTATTCAGCAGATACTGAATCAGGAGTCGAGTCCCGATAGCCGTTGGTCCTTTGCTGATACAAGGACGATCTGATGCGCTCCAATCGGTGCTCGCGATGTCGAGGTGTACCCATGGGAATTTCCCGACGAATTGTTTGAGGAACATGGCCGCGGTAATCATCCCGCCTCCACGGCCCCCGATATTCCGCATGTCGGCGACATCACTTTTCAATTGTTCGAAATACTCATCCCACAGGGGCATTTCCCATACGCGTTCCCCCGAACCTTCTCCAGCTTGTTTGAGCTGACTTTTGAGCTTATCGTTGTTGCCCAACATGCCAATGGCGAATTGTCCAAGCGCCACGATGCAGGCGCCAGTGAGAGTTGCGATATCAATGACACAAGCAGGTTTGAAGCGACCGGCGTAGGCCAAACCGTCGGCAAGAATCAATCGGCCTTCAGCGTCGGTATTCTGCACTTCCACGGTTTTTCCTGAAAGCATTGTCAAGATGTCCCCAGGTTTAGTGGCTTTTCCTCCCGGCATATTTTCAGCAACGGGCAAGAGACCAACGACATTCAGGGGTAATCGCAAGCGAGCTGCCGCACGAACCGTGGCCAACACTTCTGCTCCTCCGGTCATGTCGGCTTTCATATGTTCCATATTTTCTGAAGGCTTGAGAGAAATGCCTCCAGAATCAAACGTCACGGTTTTACCGACAAGCACGATGGGCTTTTCGCCCTTTTTACCTCCCTGATACTCCAAAATGACAAACTGTGGTGGATGTTGACTCGCCTGACCGACTCCCAATACTCCGCCCATTCCAAGTTGTTTCATCTTGCTTGGATTCAGCACCGTCAACCGTACTTTTTTTTCTTTCGAGATTTTCTTCGCTTCTTCCACAATGCGCGAAGGCGTCATCACATTGGCGGGATGGTTACAGAGATCTCGAGCGAAACATGTGGCTTCTCCGGTGGCCTCGCCTCGTTGGACCCCGCGTTTTACCGTACTGGTCAAGGAACTCTTCTCGACCAAAATAGTCATGCCACTTAAAGGCTTCCCGTTGTCGGAGGAATCGGTTCGATAGTTCATAAAGCGATAGTCGCCTAAAATCACGCCATCAACCATGGCCTGGGCAAGATCATCGGGCCACAAACCTGATCGATCGAGTCCGGGAATCGCGGTAACAAAGGAGCGAACCTCTGTTTGTCGCACACGTTTCACAACCGTCCCCATGGCTTGCCGGACCCGATCCAGAGTCAGGTCCTCGCGTTTACCGACACCGACGAGGAGGATGCGTTTGGCTGGAAGCGCGTCCCGGGTGTGAATCAAGACGATTTGGTTTGGTTTTCCTTGAAATTCTCCACTTTTCCGTAACTCGAGCAATTGCCCGCCGAGATTCCGATCTACGGGTTGAAGAGCCTTGTTTATGCTACTCTCCCCTTCATACCCTGGAATGACTAGAACTTCAGTGGATGTCCCCGTTAACGTTCCTTGCTTTACCGTAATTTTCATGCAGTCCTCATCAGTAAGTTAGATAGTGAAAAGACAGACTAGGCCCTATACTCCGCGCATGTCTGGGGCCCAAATGTATTTGTGAAGTTGAACTTGAAAGCGAACAGGCAGTCGATCTGCAAGAATCCATTCAGCTAATTTCTGTAAATCGAGATCACCAAACACCGGGCTGAATAACACCGAACACCGATCAGTGAGGTTGTAGCGCATGACGACGTCCTTTGCCCAGTCATAGTCCTCACGGTCTTTCAGCACAAATTTGGCTTCGTCTTTCTGGGACAAACGGGCGAGATTCGCCCAGTGCATTCGATCGGTCATGCCGCTACCGGGACACTTTACATCCAAAATAATGCGGGTTCGGGAATCAACCTGTGCTGTATCTATGGCTCCGCTGGTTTCGAGCAAGACCTCAAAGCCCTCATCACATAAAACGGTGAGAAAAGACGTTGTCGCGGATTGACTCAACGGCTCGCCTCCAGTCACCTCGACCAAATGGCAATCGTAGGATTTCACCTGTTTCAGAATCGTCTCAAAGGTCAGGCGTTCTCCTCCATAAAAGGCATAGTCCGTGTCGCACCATGTACATCGAAGGGGGCAACCGGTTAAGCGGATAAACACGCACGGTTGGCCAGCAAAAGAGGATTCTCCCTGAATACTGTAAAAGATTTCCGTGACTTGAAGATGGGCAGTGGTCAAATCCATCAGTAGCTGTTAGGAGTCAATGGCAAGCCAATAGTCACCAAATGCCAATGAGAGAACATATGATTAATCTTAGCATATGTTCAGAACTCGTATCTCATAAAAACTAGAAAGACTCTTTACGCGAGATACGAAATACGAGCAACAAATTACGCACTAAACCCATTCCGTCACAGGCCAACCATGCTCTTTGGCCTTGCGCGTCATACCACGAATGGGATTTACGACGATTGGATTTCCAACGATTTTCAAGGCTTGGAAGTCGCCAGGGCTGTCACCATACGCATAACTGCGTTTGAGGTCCAAGTGATACCGTGCGGCGAGGTCCTCGATGATTCGTCGCTTCCCTTCACCATAAGGAAGTGGCGCATAGACTCGACCCGTGTAGCCGCCTTCCGTGGTTTGAAGACGTGCGGCCTGCACGATCGAGATGCCCAGAACGTCGGCAAGCGGTTTGACAAGAAAGTCAGGTGAGCCGCTGATCAATGCCACACGGTGGCCGGACCGTTGGTGTCGGGAGAGAATGCCTTCTCCGCGAATAGAAAGTTTCGAGCAAATTTCATTGCGAACAAACTCATCGGCTAACGGTTCAATAAACCCCGGCTGTTGTCCCACCAGATACAGTTTGTGGCGACGGAGCGGGGCGAGCGAAACGGGAGGGATGCGTTGCGTTAAAAACCAGAGACTTTCCCGCATCTGCGAAAATCCGACCACGCCTAATTTCCATAAGTGTCGAAAGAACAACACCTCAATCGAGAGACCTGGAATCAAGGTGTTATCAACGTCAAAAAAGGCCCCGATCCAGTTTTCTTTGAACTCGGGCGATGGGAGTGTCGGCGATGGTGTTGGCATAAAAAAATCCAGAAAGATTGCGTCGTTTTGCCACAGGAACCTTCAAATTCTACTCGTGCGTAGATTCGTTGACAAGGGGAAAAAAGCGATACATAATGAGCCCAGTGCCGAAGTGGTGGAATGGCAGACACGCACGTTTAAGGGGCGTGTGGCGAAAGCCGTGCGGGTTCAAGTCCCGCCTTCGGCACCATTATCGCAGCACGACACCACCTTTCAGATATCAGAATTATCAAACAGCGACAGTAACAGGTAGGCGGGACTTGAATAGGGGCTCTGAAGGGGATGCGTCCTCTTCACGGGGTGATGAATTCCTCAAAAAAGAGTTTACAGGTGCCCTTGGGCACGGTCGTGCTGACTACCTTGGCTCCAGAGTGTCATGAACGTAGTCGGGAACGATTTCCTCCTTGAATATGCGGATTACAGGTGCCCAAGCCCGCCTTCGGCACCAATATTTTCTTCCTCCTAAGCTTACTTTTCTATCGTGTTTTAAGCCCTGCTTATGTTTTCCACACCTTGAAAGGCCATACCCATTAAGGTGAGGAAATTACATCTTGAAATTCTCCTTCCCGCCCAACGTCGGCTCTGGGATGAGCTGGGTGATGTGCCTGAAGGCCCTGTCCTACTACGAGGATGGCAATTTGCCCACGGTACCCGAATCGATTAGGCTTAGGTTGGTGGAAGCAGTCAGAAATGTTGATCTCGATCGATTGCCGATGCTTGAAAGGGAAGTGTAGGTTACACACAAAGACGATTAGAGGTTGAAAAGATGAGAGAATTATCCCTCACCAAAGAAATAGCAATGGTGGCACGCCGGGTTATCTGGTTTGAAGCACCGGAACAGGCGTTGGCTGATCCGATTCGGTTTGTGACGTATGCCATGACCTATGGCACGCATGACGATATGAAGATCGTTCGTTACTACCTGTCTGATCAAGAATTGCAAGAGGTATTGGACCATGCCCCGGCTGGAATTTTTGACGGGCGGTCATGGGCCTATTGGAATCTCATGCTTGGTCGATATCCCACACCTCCCCTGCCACATCGTCATCTTGAGTAACGACTCCTAAAATGTAGAATGCTGATTGCTGAATGAGTAGTTGGGGGCTTAGCCTTCCGCTCCAATCTTCATTAATCACTATAAATTTCGCACTGGTTTTCCCCGTTGCCTTTTAAGTGCATCTGCACTAGGCTTTTGAAAAAACAGTGCTGAACACGGAATGCTGATTGCTGAATTGGGACCTCTTTGCCGTTCAGCATTAAGCACTTCGCATGTAGCACTGTATTTCACATTTCTCACTTAGCACTCAGCATTTCGCATTGTCATTTGGTGTTCTATGCCTTCCCTCTTCCTCAGCTACGCCAGCGAAGATGAAGCGTTTGCCAAAGCTTTGGAGGAAGGGTTACGGCAACATGATATTACGGTCTGGCGAGATAGAACGAGCCTCCATGCCGGAGATAAATGGCCGAAACGTCTCGGTGAAGCCATCGCTGAAAACGACTTCTTTCTCCTTCTCTGGTCACAATCTTCCTCAACTTCCGACTTTGTTGAGTTGGAGTGGACAACAGCGATCGCGTTGAAGAAAACAATACTACCCATTCTAGTAGACAGAACTGAGCTGCCTGCCTCGTTAGCCGAGACTAACGGTATCAGAACAACCGACCAGGCACAGGCCGTTCAGGAAGTATTGGCAGCTCTTAACCAACCTGAGTTGCCCGCAGACCAGAAAAGAAACGACGAGGTCATTGAACAACTGGCTGCCATTTCTTCAATCAATGAAGCAGAAGTTCTGCAAGAGGCGAAGGCTGTCTTCCAGCAGTCTAGTTGGGAAGTTCAAGGAGATATGTATCAAGCTGGGGGGAATATTCATATCACTACCAGCTCACCGAATTCAGGAAAATCTCGACTTGAAAAAGCCGCGATCTGGGTCGGACTAATCGTTGGACTACTCACCATTGTCGGGTTGGTCCTTGATCTTCCTGAAAAATTGAAAGCACCCTCAACTCAGAAAGCCCACAACTCGCCGGCCCAGCCAAAGGCAACAGTAACCATCGAATCGAGTAAAGAGAAAACGACAAAGCCCATTCCGAGAATACTGGAGGGTCTGGTCAAAGATGAGGCGACCGGTCAGCCATTAGAAGGCGTTAGTGTCAGTGTGCAAGGCCATAACATTGGAGGTACTACCAATAGTGAAGGTTACTTTAAGCTGATGCTTCCAGGATCAGATGAGGGTCGAGTGTTGATTACGGCAACGAAAGAACAGTACGAGACCTTTTATACGAGGACCGAGATCGGAAACGACAGTCTCGGGTTGATGATGGAAAGGAGCGCTCCATGAAGCAGAGAACAGGGATGTTTATTCTTTTCCTTGCCCTAATTTGGCCATTACCGGCTTTCGCTGAGATTCCCATGCTCAAGGGACAGGTCTATCTCGTTAACGATAACGATAAAGAAATTCCTGCACCCAATGTGACCGTGTTTTTAGAAGGGAGTGGCTCACCCACCACGACGCTCAGCCTTGGTGATTTTGAGTTACCCTTGCCGACGAAAAAAATACAGAAGACACGGGTGTCTGTCTATCCCGCTGGAGCGAGTATCACCATCATGGTAAAGAAGACCGGCTGGGTGATTCATGAGCCGATCAAAGGCAAGACTCGTATTCCAGAAGATTTATTACGAGAACGTGTGGCGATCAAGTTATTACCCGAAGGCTCGCCGAAACTCTGGTCGCACGGTCGAATTAAACGCTTCATCGAAGATCTCCAGGCCAAAGATCAAATAAACCCGACTCAAGAGCAAACGCCATTAGATTTTCAGCGGTATTTAAAAGACTGGGCAGGGGAACTCGGATTTAGCGCGGAGCAGGCAAAAGCTGAGGTCGAGAAATGGGTCTCTGCTGTAAAGAAAAAGCGCGATCCGTATGAACAAGGACTCGCGGAATTTTTCAAGCAGAATTTTGACAAGGCCAGGCCCCTCTTAAAGGCCGGGGCAGAACTCAAAAAACAAGAACTGGAAGCTCATCGTGAGAAAACACTTCAGATAGTCGAAGAAACCGTCATGCGATATCGGAAAACGGGAGATGCGGCATACAGTGACTATGATTTCACTGGGGCATTGGTTGAGTATGAACAAGCTTTCTCAGTCTTTCATAAAAGAGAGCATCCGCAACTCTGGGCCGATCTCCAGATGGACATCGCCAGTGCCAATTGGGCGATTGGGATCCGCATCGAAGGACAAGCGGCTCGCAACCATCTACATAGCGCACTCTTGGCGTATGCTGCTGCGGCATCAGCGTACGAGAGTTTGAAACTTCGTGAAGGTGTGGCAGCAGCACAAGTTGGCAAAGGTCTTGTTTTGAATGACCAAGGCATACGCACGGGCGGGGAAGACGGGCGGCGGCTGTTGGGTGAGGCGGTGGGGGCGTATCGCGCGGCGTTGGAGGTGAGAACGCGTGAGCAGCTTCCCCAAGACTGGGCCATGACGCAAAACAACCTGGGGACGGCATTGAATGACCAAGGCATACGCACGGGCGGGGAAGACGGGCGGCGGCTGTTGGGTGAGGCGGTGGGGGCGTATCGCGCGGCGTTGGAGGTGTACACGCGTGAGCAGCTTCCCCAAGACTGGGCCATGACGCAAAACAACCTGGGGACGGCATTGAATGAGCAAGGCATACGCACGGGCGGGGAAGACGGCGGCGGCTGTTGGGTGAGGCGGTGGGGGCCTTCAAGCTTGCACTAGAAGTTCGGACCAGAGAATCGCTAGCTCCGCAGTGGGCTCAAACCCATAATAATCTGGCCGACGGGCGGCGGCTGTTGGGTGAGGCGGTGGGGGCCTTCAAGCTTGCACTAGAAGTTCGGACCAGAGAATCGCTAGCTCCGCAGTGGGCTCAAACCCATAATAATCTGGCCGAGGCCGCGCTTGCTCTTCAAGATTGGGAGCAGGTCGTGACGAGCTATCAAAATGTATTGGGGGTGTACCCGGATTATGCGAAAGCGTATCAGATCTTGAACGCGACACTTCACGAACATCTTTTTCGCTACGAGAAAGTGTATTCCCTCAATCAGCATTGGTTGTCTAGTCATTCCAATGATGTTTCTGCACAAAGCAACTTTGCCGAAGCACATTTTACGACAGGACGATTTGCTGAAGCAGAGACACGGTTAGGCGAGCTCTTAGCCAATCCGAAACTTGATGCTAACTCCAAAGTTGCCCTTCAAATTATTCAAATTGGGGCATTCGCCGCACAGGGTAAAGATGATGTTATTCCGAAAACACTGCAAGCCCTTCGAGAATTGATCGGCAATCAGCCTGAAGAGTTTCAGCTCGGCTGGAGCTTTTTAGGCACCAAACATTTTATTGGCCAACATGAAGCCTTGGCGTCTTCACGTGAATTTCTGTTGGATTTGATTGCGGGCTTTGAGGGAAAAGACAAAACGACCATGCTGGCAACCGTTGAAAGTGTCCAGACTAAGTTTGTGGCGGCCATGGGAGCCAATGCGAAGTGATGAGTGCGAAATGATGAATGAGGAATGCTAACTCCCAATTAAATAGCAATAATCATTCTGCATTTCGCCCTGATTTTACGTTGGCTTCCCTTCATCAGTCGGGTTTGGTTCCTGAAGAGTAAGTTTTATGGGAAGTTGAAGATGAAAGGTTGTGCCGACGCCTACTTCACTCGTGACGCTGATGTGTCCGTGATGAGCATCCACCACGTCTTTGACGATTTTGGTCCCCAAGCCGGTGCCTCCGGTTTTTCGACTGACCACATGGGGGGTAAAGAGACTGTCTCGCACGTCTGGCGGCATTCCTCGTCCTGTGTCGGTCACTGAAATATCAATTTGCTGTGCTTCGACATTGTGTGTTCCTTGGACGGTAATAGTTCCCCCATCAGGCATTTCGGCCACGGCATTATCGATCAAGTTGTAAAAGGCTTTAAATATGCGTCTGTCATCCGCTTGAATCAGGGGCAGTGATTCGAGATTCTTTGTCTGCAAGGTGACCCCTTTTTGGGCTGCCATGATCTGCAAAGTTTTCATGACGGTTTCAACCACGGTGAGAAGGTGACAGGGAGAAATCTTGAGAGGCGTACTCAACCCTTTGACACAGTCGGCTATATCCCTGACTTGTTCTTGGATACGCTGGGCACTACGTCTGACCATGTCGATAATTTCCTGGCAGATGTTTTTACTAGTTTTCGCCTGATCCACCCCTTGCGCGGGCAGGCTCTTAAATAAATCGTCCAGTTCTTCCTGCAATAGCCCAGCCCCATTCAACACCGGCATGAGCCAGTTCTTAACATCATGCCCGATGTCTCCCAACATGCGAGTGACTTCAGCCAATTTGGCCTCTTGCTCCAGTTTTGCCTGAAGTTCCTTATTCCATTCGCCAAGCTGGACCGCCTGGGTTTGTACAACATCATGAAGGTCCTTAATCCTCAGAAGCGAGCGAATTCGCGCGAAGAGCTCTGATGTATTAATCGGTTTGGTGACAAAGTCGTCTGCGCCGACTTCGATACTCTTAAGCCGTTCGTCCTGTTCAAGGCCCGTCATCATGACGATAGGAAGAAGTGTGGTGATGGGGTTTTTCCGAATGCGTCGGCATACGTCATACCCGTTCATGCCGGGCATGACGACATCCAGGAGTATGAGATCCGGACGCTCGGCCTCCACCAGGTTCAGAGCCTGCTCTCCTGAGTGTGCCGTGAGAATGGTATATCCCCGAGCTTTCAAATGGTCTGCCAGAAATTCCACGATGTCTGGTTCATCATCTACAATTAAGAGATTGAATTGATGGGCCATAAGGATTCCCCCCGATATCAATGATATAAAGCCGTTGCTGCTCCGGAAAGCATGGCAAGATCTATAAAAGGGCACAGGGAACAATATGGGATCTGTCACAGGGTATGGCGGTATGCTAGTCCTCTTTTGATTATTTGTACAGGTTAGGCGTTGGCTCTTTTAATGAGCTAGGGGCTCTTGTTCTTTCTCCATATGGATCGCCCGATTCACACGATATGGATCGAGAACTTGTCAGGAATATAGGAGCTGCATATTGAATGGGTTGCGGTCAAAATGACCGTATGTTAGATGATGGAGATGCGCTTGATGCAGAAATTCTGGTTGATATTGTGTGGTCTGAGTTTTCTGTTGATCCAGGCTGCTTGTTCCTCAACTCCTGTTTCATCATCTGAGTCACGGGACTTCCACGTCGGGAAAATCATTGACGTCACAACGGGAAAACGTATTGATTTTGAAACACTGAAGTCTGATTTTACGACTGCGGATGTTGTCTATATCGGCGAAGAACACTATACGCCGTCGCACATCGAAGCGGCCGTTCAGATATTAGATACCTTAGTAATGTCAGGCCGGAAACCGGCCCTGGCGATGGAAATGTTTAGTTGGGAGGGACAGCCGGCACTCGATCAATATACTCAATATCACGCTTTGAATCATGAAGAGTTTCTGAAGGAGTCGCATTGGGAAGAGAGTTGGGGGGGCACGTTCGAGGATTATGAACCGTTAGTTCACTTTGCCAAAGAGCACAGGCTTCCCTTATATGGGCTCAATCCACCCAAATCGCTCGTGCGAATGGTTGTGAAGCATGGTCTTGAAAAGGCTTTGCGCGACCCGGCGATGGAGGAATGGGGAGTCAAGAATGATATCTCACTAGATGATGTCGAATACCGAAAAGTGATATTTAAACCTATCGAACTCTGCCACCCGGGCATGACCAAAAAGATGTACGATGGGTATTATCAAGCTTCAATTTTTCGAGACGAAGGCATGGCCAAGGTCATTACGGATTACTTGGCTCAGAAGCCAAAAGACGTAGGACCTCTCGTGAGTTACACGGGTGGCGGTCATATTCAGTACAAAGTCCCAGTTCCCAAGCGAGTCAGACGTGATGCGGCCTCATCGCTTAAGGATGTTTCGATCTATCTCATTTCTCTAGATCCCGAGCGGAAAGCCGAGGTGCAGGAGGCCATTGATGAAGGCATTGCTGATTACATTTGGCTGAGAGCGTTGGGGCCGAAGGGGCCGCAGCCCCGCTGCGGCTAGAAAAAAGCGTCGCTCGTGACTCGTCTGTCGTCGTTCGTATACGCTTTACAGCATTTTTTCACCAATTCTGAGCAATACCTAGAGTAACCCTGTTGATTTTTTACTTCGGTTGTCTTCACAATACGCGCTTTGTTTGATTGTTACGAAGGAGGAACAATGGGAGATCCGATTATTATTCCGCAAAAACTACCGTACATTCTGGAAATGGAACCTGGGACCTATTATTGGTGTAAGTGTGGTCGATCGAAAACCCAGCCTTTTTGCGATGGATCACATACCGGAACCGAGCATTCTCCGGTGGAAGTCGAGCTCAAAGAGGCAAAGCGAGTCGCGTGGTGTGGCTGTAAGCACACAAAGCGGCCTCCTTTTTGCGACGGTACGCATTCACGACTTGAGGGATAATGCATGTCGCTCTGATGAATTATTGGTCTTGCGGATCGTAGAATTTATAAAAAATAATTTAAAATCAAATAGTTGTGTGTTAGAAGACATCAGGATCAGTGAGGCGAAGGAGAATCAAATAGAAAGGTCTGGTTATTGCGAAAGACCCTTTAAGTCTTATAAAATCGTGGTTTGATTGATCGTCAATCAGTCAATGAATCAGAAAAATCAAAGAGAAAAGGAGGAACCCACAATGAAAGGCATGTCAAAAGGCTTTGTAGGATCGATTATGGCGATGGCGCTCACGGCTTCACCAGCGCTAGCCAATGCCCCTGGTGGAGGATATGAAGGCATTACAGCCATGTATGTGGGCTTCATTGCCGTTATCCTTGGGTATGGCGTCTACGATATTTTCTTTAAAGCATAAGCCTACAGCACGAAACTTCCATAATTTCTAAAACCTTCCGGATGTGATGTCTCTCATGTCTGGAAGGTTTTTTTATGCTCGCAACCTATACAACCGCTCTTATAGCCAATTCCAATACCTTTCAAGGTTTGACGTAATGAAAACCGCGCAGACCGTCACGATGGCGCATAGGGAACTTCGTTGAATTCGTGATAATTCTTTGATTGTTTCCCGACTGTGAGCAGCGGTTCTAAGAGTGGGAAGAGATTCTCCACGATAACTTCATATCCTTCACTGGTTGGATGGATGCCGTCGGCCTGATTCAGTGCTCGATGGGCTGCAACCCCATCTAAAAAAAATGGCATGAATGCCACATGAAATTCATCGGCCAATTGTCTGTAGATGTCTGCAAATTGCGAGGTGTACTCTTTGCCGTAGTTTGGGGGAATTTTCATTCCCGTGAGCAACACGGAGATGCGGGCCTCTTGGAGGCGTTGAAGAATCTCTCGAAGGTTCTGATACATGTGACTGACGGGTTGGCCACGAAGGCCATCATTGGCTCCTAATTCAATGATCACGATGCTGGGCTTATTTTTGAGCACCCAGTTTAGCCGACGAAGCGCTCCTGCCGTCGTATCACCACTCACTCCTGCATTGATCACGCGATACTGGTATCCGGCTTCATCGAGACGTCTTTGTAATCGGGATGGATATGATTCTTCCGGGGATACCCCGAGCCCGGCGGTTAAGCTATCCCCAAACGCCACGATTCGTGGGCGTTCGTCACTTGATGGACGAGAGGTTTGTATAGGTGAATGTTTCTTCGGCGGGGGGTCATGGGATGTTCGTGTCGCGGGGTTTTCTGACGTCAGGACTGTACGAGGTGGGAACGTCTGTTCATCCGTCGCATCACATCCGGAAAAGAACATGCAGACCAATCCAAGGATTGGTATGATGCGGAATAGGGCTCTCTGCCAACTCCAGCAATTTTCACGTATTCGTTGATTATCTGACATGGTTCTCTTCTTAAGTATACGACCTGCTTTCATATGATTGTAGTCCAGAACCTCGACATGCAGTTACGAGCCGGGAATCATCTTGTCACGATACTCAAGAATATCACCTTTCAGATTCCTCAGAAACATGTCGTCTCAATCGTGGGCCCATCCGGCAGTGGAAAGTCCACTCTTCTAGGATTGCTCGCGGGATTGGATAAGCCTACTCGAGGCTCCATCAGTATTCATGGTACCGAGATCACGGCATTATCGGAAACAGAGATGGTCCATTTCCGTCGACAACATATTGGGTACGTCTTTCAGTCCTTTCATCTTATCCCGACGTTGACCGCGCTGGAAAATGTCGCGCTTCCGCTCGAGCTTAATGGCGACCCTGGGGCCATGGATAGAGCCAGGGAGTTATTGCGTGCTGTCGAGTTAGAAGATCGTCACGATCATTATCCTGTTCAGCTGTCAGGCGGTGAACAACAACGTGTTGCAGTGGCTCGGGCCTTTTCCACCAAACCTCCTGTGCTCCTTGCCGATGAGCCCACCGGCAATTTAGATAGTGCGACCGGGGAGCTCGTCATTCACTTATTGTTTCGTTTGAATCAAGATCATGGGAGTACCATGGTCTTAGTAACGCATGATCAAGCATTAGCGAATCGGACCCAACGTGTTATTTCCTTGCGAGATGGTGAAATTGCTCAGGACAATCCCATGGTCTCCTAAGGCATGTTTCTATGATGCATGAAGAGTTCATCGTCTGCCTTTTGAGTGAATGTTCTCATGTGATGCCTCGACATGTAATCTGAGGTGCCCCTTGAGCACGTTCAACTGGAGGGTCAAAGCTAGTGGATATCTCTCCTTTGTTGTTTAACTAGTGGCTATTCAAACATGAAATCTCAGGTGCTCCAAGAGCACGTTCAATTGGAGGATCGCAGCTAGTGAAAGTCTTTCTTTGAACATGAAATTGTTTAACCAATGGCCTGCTCGAACATGAAATCTCAGGTGCTCGAAGAGCACGTGTAGCTGAAGTGTCACGGCTGGGATTGGTCTCATTGTTGTTGTGGAGACAAAGAGCTATTCAAACATGAAATCTCAGGTGCTCTTTCCTGCAATTATGGCTTGGCGAGAAGCTCGAGCAAGCTGGCATCGATTCGTCTTTTTCTTTATTTGCATTGCCGTTGGTGTCGGCGCGGTTGTCGGTGTGGGTTTGTTTGCCTCAAATGTCGAAGAGGCCATCTTTCACGACGCGCGAAGCTTGTTGGGTGGAGACTTGGAAGTTGCCTCCCGTCGGCTGCTGAGTGAGAATGGGCAAAAAGTATTGCATTCTCTTGAAGAACGAGAGATTACCGTTTCTCATGTGAGTGAATTGGCTGCGATGGCCGCGGTTGTTGAAAGGCAATCCAAGTCTGGTGCCCCGGCGCCGGGGACTCAATTAGTTGAGCTCAAAGCCGTTGAGGCATCCTATCCACTGTATGGCGCCATCCAGACCGACCCTCAAGCACCACTCTTTTCTCTTCTCGCAAACCAAGAAACACGTTGTGCGTCAGTCCCCTGTTTTGGAGCGATTGTTCAAGAGTCGTTGTTGATTAGTATGAAGGCAGAGGTCGGTGATTCTATTAAAATCGGCGAAGTCAGGTTCATCATTACTGCGATAATAAAAAAAGAGCCGGATCGTGTGGCAAGTGCGTTCAGCCTTGGGCCTCGCGTGATGGTGTCTCGAGAAGGCCTTATGGCGACCGAACTTCTTCAACCTGGGACCCGTATTCGCGAACGGTACCGACTGAAAGTTTCACCGACTCAATCAATGGTAGCGTTACTCGGAGAACTTCGGGGGCGCTTGTCTAAAGAGGGAGCAAGAGTCGTCACGTTTCGAGATGCTCAACCACGAGTGCAGCGTTTCCTGGATCAGTTGTCCACGTACCTTGGGTTGATCGGCCTGACAGCCTTGTTTGTTGGAGGAATCGGTGTCGCCAGTACGATTCATGGCTTTCTCTCACAAAAAATGACTGACATCGCCATTTTGAAGACGATAGGCGCAGACACTGGCGTGATCATGAAAATGTATCTGCTCCAAAGCCTGCTGATGGGAGGGATTGGAAGCATGTTGGGCGTGGTCCTTGGTATTGTGCTTCAAGCTGCGCTGCCTGTGTTGTTAGAAGGACTCATTCCACTTCCTGTTGATTTTACAATTTCATTTCTCCCAGTCATAAAAGGACTGGTTTTAGGGATGCTATCAACTCTGGCTTTTACGCTCTGGCCCTTACTGACCATTAGACATGTTCCTCCAGCCTTGGTTTTTCGGAGAGAGATAGCCCGGGCAAGCACTCACGTTGAGCCGGAATCGCTTCTTCTGCGAATGCTGAGGATGATCAAAGGGTTATTTCAAGATCGAATCCGTCTGATGACAGGATTGATCATGGGTATCTGTCTCAGTGGATTAGCGATGTGGCAGGCTCAATCGGTCACGTTGGGACTTTTTTTTATCATGGCTTTTCTGTCAGCGTTGTTGCTTCTTTTCTTATCAGCCAAAGTTCTGTTTCGTTTTCTGAACGTCCTGCCGCGGTCCCAAACATTTACCATACGAAATGCGGTTGACAATCTCCATCGGCCAGGAAATTACACCACAGGGATGACAGTCGCGATTGGTGTTGGGGTGATGGTGATTGTTTCAATCGTGATCATTAAGGCTTCCCTCTTGGAAGCTCTAGGAGAACGGGTGCCGAGCAAGGCTCCGTCATTTTTCTTTATCGACATCCAACCTGATCAACGTGATACCTTTGAACATCTTCTTCAACAATGGACGGATCAAGGCAACTATCAGATCACACCAGTGGTTCGGTCTCGACTGACGGCTATCAACGGCGAGCGTATTGATCCCGAAGCGCATAAGGGCAAGCGGAACGGATGGTACTATACACGAGAATATGTGTTAACCGCGCTTGCTGATCTACCAAAAGACAATACGATCGTAAAGGGAAAATGGTGGAATGAGAATAGTCTTCCGTCCCCTGCTCTACGGACTTCGAGTCAAGAGAATCCAACTGCCTTGTCCATTGAAGAAGACGCGGCACGAAACCTCGGGCTTGACCTCGGCTCCATCATCGAACTGGATGTGCAGGGTATTCCGTTGTTCACCAGAATTGAAAGCACACGAAAAGTGGATTGGGGGAGCTTCTCGACGAATTTTTTCATGATCCTGTACCCTGGTGCACTCGATGATGCTCCGATGACATATATTGCTACGGCTCGAATCGCCAAAGCCAACGAGATCCCGTTGCAGCAGGCCCTCGTTGCACGATTGCCGAATGTCACCGCGATCAATGTGGGCGACGTGTTAGATAATATCGCGAATTTGCTTCAGCAACTGACATGGGCCATTCAGGGAATGGCCATGTTGTGTATCGTGAACGGCACCATCGTGATGACCGCCGCGCTTTCCACGACGCGATATCGTCGCCTCTATGAATCCGCAATCTTGAAAGCTTTAGGTGGAACTCGTTCTATGATTACGCGGTCACTTGCTCTGGAGTTTGGGATACTGGGAAGTTTGGCTGGATGTATTGGCATTATCTTAGCCGGTGTGCTGTCCTGGGCCATACTGCATTTTTTCTTGGATTTGGAATGGGCGTTTCAAGTCGAAACGCTTGTCATTGCTTGCGTGCTTACTATTTTCCTCACGATCATCGTTGGTTTTCTGAGTAGCTACCGCTTACTTGCCCATCCACCTCTAGCCGTCTTGCGTGAAGAGTAAGAAAAGTTTTGCTATAGAGGTTTATTTCAAGATTAAGCCATTGTCTTTCACTCGTCTGGCTATCAATTCGTGAGTGAAGTTCTCCTCTTAATCACTGTGAGAAGATAGAGAATTGGCAATGGCTATCAAATGTTCACAAAGTTCCAAAGGATATGAAAACATTGGTGAGTGACTTGAGTTCAAAGAGAATACCTGCCGAACACCCAAAGATTTATGCATGGCCTGCTGGGCCTTCAGTGGAATCACGCGGTCTTCTGTACATTCTATGTAAAATCTAGAGGTAGACCCCCAATTCTCATTTGTGATCATTAAAGGAACTCCCAGTGGATGAAACGGCTCAGGTACCAAGTTCACTTTTGCAGACTCAAAAAGGTGAACTGGAACATCATGTGCTACAGCGCTATGTAAACAGTCCTCCTTAATCGTGACGGTTTTACCGTCTTGACTTACTTCGAGATTTTCAATGGCTATCGAACCCTCGATTTTCTTGGCGGCACTATTGAATGAATGATGATTTGGAAGTAAGAAGGCACAAAGATATACAAGTCCTGCTAATCTTTCAGATCGATATTCTGCGACTTGACTAATGATTACGCCAGCAAAACTATGACCTACCAGAATCGCTGGGCCTTCTATCTTGTCTAAAGTACGAATCACTTCTTCAACGTAGCTGAAAAAAGTTATAGGGCCTTGCACCTCTTTGTTTTTTCCATGACCAGGCAAGTCAATCGCAATAGTTGAAAATCCTCGTTCTTCCATATGGGCCTCTAGCTGTGCCCATGCCCATGCCCCGAGCCATGCACCATGAACGAAGATAAAATTGTATTCATGCTTATTCTTCATAGTTCTATAGTTCCCGTTAGTACTTGAGACTTTGAAAAGGAAAAATTTAGAGCAGAACGATAGGGTACTGCTAAATAATTAATAAACTTGGTGAAATATATTCATGATGTTGCTGTTCGCATGACATTTTGCTGTTTACCAGGATGCTAATGATGCTTCATGGGTCTTGTTAGAGAAGATATTCACTTTTACCGCAAGTACAAACAACGGAATATGGTTATTTCAGACAATTATCGGTCTATATCGGCCAAGGCAGGTTTAATACTTGGCAAGTTCAACGACGATTCGATACCTTCAGCATTATGACTCGTCTTGCCATTGTGCTCTTGGATAAGGTCTTTGATTCAGCCTTTGCCATAACTCATGATGTGCTTCGTTTGGGAGTGGAAATGGCGAGGAAAGAATTGAGTGTTCCGTCTTATACTCTTGAGCTTATTTCTGTTGGGGGAGGATCTGTTGTTACGGGAAGCGAACAACGTATTCGGGTTAACGGTAATTTGGATAGTGCGAACGAGGCTGATCTGATTATTTTCCCAGGGCTAGAATTGTTCGATGGTCAGTCCATGCAGATGTATTTGTCCAAAAAAAAGACGCAGGACACGATTCGATGGCTACGAACTCGTCATCAAAAAGGAAGTTGTCTTGCCGCTTCTTGTACATCGACCTTCCTTCTGGCAGAAGCTGGATTACTTGACAATCGCCTTGCGACTACTTCCTGGTGGTTGGCTCCAGAATTCAAAAAACGTTACCCACGCGTACAACTTCAATTAGAGATGATGGTGACCCAGGAAGAATCTCTGATATGTGGTGGTGCTGCGATGGCCCATCTTGATCTCGCTCTAGCGTTGCTGATGCGTGTGGCTGGTCCTAGTCTGAGTGATGCAGTGGCCCAGTTTCTATTGTTAGATGGACGCGACTCCAAAGCCAGGTTTAGCATCTCCCATTTTTTGGGAAGAAATAATGATGAAACACGCCAAGCTGAAATATGGATACGTCAACATTTAGAGAAACCTATGTCAGTGGCACACGTTGCCAAGGCCGTAGGAGTCAGTGCACGTACGCTCACTCGCAGGATCGTTGAAGCTACAGGCTTTGCCCCTAATCAATTCATTCAACAGATTCGAGTGGGGCGTGCTATTCAATTACTGGAAACAAGTAACCTACAGTTTGAACTCATAGCTGAAAAAATTGGATATGCGGATCCGGCAAATCTACGTCGACTTATTCGAAAATATACTGGAAAATCTCCGACGACCATACGTTCACGACGTCCGACTATCTCGAAGAATTTGAGCTAAACACCACAAGGATTCTATCCTAATTACCCTTTTTGCCCTCCCCTTGCTGCCCTACGTGAAGAGTAACGTAGTCGCGAATAAGTCCGTCAGCGAGGATTTTAAATTCTCCCTCTTCATCGAAGTCCCAGGTTAAGACCTGTCAGCAATGCCTGAGTTAAAAAGCTTTTAAATTCTACAAAAGCTTTCTTAGTTTCTAATTCGAAAAGTCTGATCCTTCATCACATTCTTGAGCACACCCACAGCGTGTTATCTATTTAGATACGTTGAACATCCGAAAGGATAACACCCTCAATTATTCAGTATTTCTGGGCGTGTATTCGGTTGCTGGATAGAAGATTTCACCCAATAATTACAAGTATTTGTGAGTCTTGAGATGAATACATATCACAATCTTTTCTTGGTACGTCCTTTGCTTTAGTGGAGATACACAAGACGTTTTCATAATTCATATTTTCATATTCATACTTTTTTATATGTGGGAGAAGGCTGATGGAAATTTTTATTGTGGCAGTTCTCACGGGACTTGGGCTTCTTCTTGGCATGTGTCTGATTTGGAAGGGCTATCATCCTTACCAAGATTCAACGACGCAACCTGGGAGATCTGGAAGTCGCGGTATCCACGTGAGGAAACATGAGAGTTAGCGTGTTGGTACCGCATGCAACAGAGACGTTGCTCATAGGACCTATTTTTTGTTTGCTTCATTGGTTGGGTATGCACCACTCTCGACAAGCGTAAATTATCATTGTCAATATTTGTTTGATAAAGAAAAGGAGAATCGTCATGAATTGGGCAGAGCCGTTTCCGACCGACTCAAGACAGAATCCCACGTATTGCGCTGCGAAATGTATACTGATTATCGATGATGACCCTTTGGCCCGGTCAATACTTCGTCTTTTATTCGAGTCAGATGGGTATGTGTGCAGGGAGGCGGAAAATGGAGCCTTAGGACTTGCGATGCTTGAACAATATCAACCTGACCTTGTGGTGACTGACAACAACATGCCGGTTCTTACAGGACTTGAATTTCTTGATCGTCTCGGAAAAAAGAGCCGACGACAAGTCCCTGCAGTCATTGTCGTGACAGGTGATGTGAGTCATGAACTCAAGATGCGTGCGCTTCAATCCGGTGCTCGGGCGGTCCTAGAAAAGCCATATAATATCGATGAAATTCGAAGTTTGGCCAATTGGTTGCTTAATTCCGAGCAATCCATTGCGTGTAACGTATCTTAGCTCAACTAAAGATATCTGGTGTATGAAATAAATAAGAGATGTCAGCGTGCCAATTCACTCCTCGTTGCTCCGCTCCGATGATCGCTGCATCATTCAACACGTGAATCGTGTGAAGTCACGCCAAGCGGGTCTCACCTTCCTGCTTTTGACGCGGGTGATCCCGCGTTGAAAGCTTGGCCATCTTTGATCACCATGTCGGTTGGTTTGATGCTTCAATCTCGAATAGGGATCAAGGAGTCAGTGGTGCTCTTCATGATCGTGTCCAAGCCTGGTTCAACTGAAATATATGTGGATTTGCTATAGAAATGAAAATGTGCCCAACCCCAAACAATAGAATGCAGCACAGTAGAAAGGTCTAACAAAGTTTAAGAAATTCTTCTATGGGAACGATCGTGTCGCTCTTGGCTTCATCTTCACGTTAGGTCTCACGCCCCACTAGCATCTTCATGCTCTTTATCTTACCTAATCTCCAGCATGGGTAAATAGTTTTCCTCACTCTCCTAAGAACTTTTTCTTACTCCTCTTTTCAAGTGTAGGGTACCACCAAAAAATCAAGGTTTTTTTTGTGAGGGCTAAGGAAGTCGCTCTCGGAGAACCGCAGTGTATGGGCTCATACATGAGGTTTTGAGTACACGGCTGACGCGGCTATCATGGAAAATGACGGTTTTTAGAGGTGCCCTGTAGAGAATCTGCCTGTCGGTGAAGGCGGAGACCTTCGCTTTGTTTGTTAATTAACATTCATCTCAATCAATTTCCTATTCCTAACTCCCTGATTACCAAAGGATTTCAAATACCTCTTCACTCGGCATTCTGTTTGCTTTAAATAAAAGTCATTCAATGCTGCATGTAGTGGAGAATTTAAAGAAAGACATTTAATCGAACTGAGGCACAGAGAATTCTTATTCTAAGGAAAATTCTGATGGAGTTTTTCCAATCCCTATCCTTATTAGGCCTACCTCTATTCCCATCATTTACTAATCCTAGGGACTCCAATCCCTCTGGGTTTCCTCTTCATGGCCATGTTCCTCCTGCGTATTATTTGAGATTCTATTCATCTTAAATAGTCACGTGCCTACCGAGTAAGCCTGGGATTGGATGGAGGCACTGGGGTATTCCCCCAGTGCCTCACTTTTTTAACGGCACGGCTATCATTTTTCCAGGAAATCTTGAAAAAACGTATCTCGTCGCTATAGCCGTTTCAAAAAACCTCGAACGTCTATAGTGGTGAGCAGCGCCGAGTTTCTTTAAGTAGTTCAACTGGAACGTATTGAGATTCGCTATAGTATCTTGTATTTCGTGAGAAGAGTTTTCGGTCTTTTCTTCACGAGGTATGGCGAAACCGAATAATATGCAGCTGAACCTTTCTTAGCTAACACAGCGTGATACCAAGCGTCGTATGCTAGAGAGCTTATCGGTACGGCCATACGCTTCACGAGCAACGAGCGACGCTTATTTTTCTTGAATGTTCACTCTTCTCAATCTAGATATCGACACCAGTTTTGTTCATCAGGTATGTTCAATGCCACCTATCCCTAATTTAAAGGAATAACCGTGGATAATTCGGCAGATAATGGAGAGAAGCTTCCTTTCCGTCAACTCGTGCTCATTGACGCGTCAAGCTTTATCTTTCGAGCGTACCATGCCATTAGACCGCTGACATCACCAGATGGTATTCCGGTTAATGCGGTGTTTGGTTTTACGCAAATGTTAATGAAACAACTGGATGACATGGAACCAAAGCATATCGCTGTAATTTTTGACGTCGCGAGGAAGACGTTTCGAAATGATCTGTCTCCCGATTATAAGGCCAATCGTCCTGAGCCTCCGGATGATCTCATTCCACAATTTGCACTCGTTCGGGATGCGACGAGAGCTTTTAACCTCGATTGCATAGAAGCCCCTGGCTTTGAGGCTGATGATTTGATTGCCACTTATACTCACCAGGCGCTTCAGACAGAAGCCTCTGTGACGATTGTGTCGTCTGACAAAGATCTTATGCAGCTGGTGTCTGATCGTGTGCGAATGTATGACTCCATCAAAAATCGGTTTATTGGCACAAAAGAAGTCAAGGAAAAGTTCGGAGTGCTTCCAGAAAAAGTGGTTGATGTTCAGGCACTCGCCGGAGATTCCACTGATAATGTTCCGGGAGTTCCGGGCATCGGCATTAAGACCGCAGCCGAACTAATTAATCAATACGGAGAACTCGATATTTTGCTGGCCAGGGCATCGGAGATCAAACAAAAGAAACGACGG
This sequence comes from Nitrospirales bacterium, assembly GCA_965223675.1. Lineage (GTDB taxonomy): Bacteria > Nitrospirota > Nitrospiria > Nitrospirales > UBA8639 > JAGQKC01. Next base: position 3,509,424 of record OZ245013.1, read on the forward strand.
GAAAATTTATTAGAATTTGCTGATAAGGCACGGTTATCGCGAGAACTTGTCAGGCTTAGAACGGATGTTCCTCTCGAAGTTCCCTTAGAAAAATTGGATCGGCGTCCAGTCGATCGCGTCGCCCTAATGGATTTTCTCTCTAGACTGAATTTCAAAGTCATCATTGATCGAATTCAGCACAAATACCCATCGACAGAAACAGTAATGAGCCCGAATCCCTCAACCCATTCACAAACACGTACAACCTCAAAATATGAGCTTGTTCAAACACGAGCGACTCTTCAGGATTGGGTGGATCGAGCCTCCCATGCCGGAATAGTTGCCGTAGACACGGAGACGACGTCGTTAGATCAAAGTCGTGCAGAACTGGTGGGGTTGTCGCTGAGTGTGGAGCCAATGGAAGCGTGTTATATCCCTGTTGGCCATACCGTCCCTCATGATTCCGAAGAATCAATTCAGCAAATCCCACTTGACGAAGCGCTCGAAATTCTCCGTCCGTTGTTGGCCGATACATCGGTCCTCAAGATTGGCCATAATATCAAATACGACATGGTCGTTCTTGCTCGCTACGACGTGTCTGTCACTCCAGTCGATGATACGATGTTACTTTCATACGTGCTCGAAGGCGGAAGTCATGGACATAGCATGGATGAATTGGCCGAGATGTACCTAGGGCATACAACTATCAAGTATAAAGATATTACGGGCACTGGAAAGTCTCAGGTCACGTTTGACCAGGTACCACTTGAGCGGGCGTTAGACTATGCTGCTGAGGATGCAGATATCACCCTCAGACTGCATCAGGTTCTTAAACCTCGATTAGTGCAGGAGCATATGACGACGGTGTATGAAACGATTGAACGGCCGCTGATTTCAGTGCTCACCTCGATGGAATCCGAAGGGATTAAAGTTGATCTCGCTCAATTAGAAGGGCTCAGTACTGAGTTTGCAAAACGACAACGGGATTTGGAAGACAAGATTTTCAAACTTGCCGGGAGAGAATTTAATGTAGGTTCCCCGAAGCAACTTGGAGAAATCTTGTTTGACGAACTGGAACTTGAAGGAGGGCAGAAAGGCAAGTCAGGGACATATACGACGAGCGCAGATGTCCTTGAGTCACTCTCTGCGCAAGGTCACAAACTACCAGCCAAAGTATTAGAATGGCGTCATTTAGACAAACTGAGGAGTACCTATTCTGAAGCTTTAGTGGAACAAGTTAACCCTTTCACGAAACGGGTTCATACATCCTATGCCATGGCGTCAGCGTCGACGGGACGCTTATCGTCGACCGATCCCAACTTACAAAATATCCCCATACGAACGGAGGAAGGTCGAAAGATTCGTCAAGCGTTTGTGGCCGAAAAAGGTCATACGCTTCTTTCTCTCGACTATTCACAAATTGAACTGCGCCTCCTTGCTCACATCGCTGATATTGATGCCCTCAAGCAAGCATTCCGAGACGGGCAAGACATTCATGCGCTCACGGCCAGCCAAGTCTTTGGCGTCAAACCAGAAAAGGTCGACGCTTCTATGCGTCGAAAGGCCAAGGCCATTAACTTCGGGATTATTTATGGGATCAGCGCGTTTGGCTTAGCACGTCAGTTGAGTGTTGAACAAAGTGAAGCCGCGACATACATGAAAACTTACTTTGAGCAGTATCCTGGGATTCAAGACTATATGGAACGGACAAAACAGTTTTGCCGTGAGCAGGGTTATGTTCAAACTCTGTTTGGTCGCCGTTGCCACATACCAGGAATTCTCGATAAAAATCCTGCAAAGAGAAATTTTTCCGAGCGTGCTGCTATTAATGCCCCAATTCAGGGGTCAGCTGCCGATATCCTCAAACGGGCCATGATTCGTGTGCCTCCTGCGCTCAAAGAGCATGGGCTCGATAGCAAAGCTTATATGTTGTTGACCGTACATGATGAACTGATTTTTGAGGTGGCTCAATCGGCTGCGACACAGACGGGAGAAGTCATCAAGCAGGTGATGGAATCCGCGACACTTCCTGCACTCCAGTTATCAGTTCCACTCACGGTTGATGTCGGACAAGGCGCCTCATGGGATGAAGCGCATTGAGGATGATTCGCGCTCAAGATTTGAGTGTAGTAGTCAAGAGAGGGGTTATGTGTCAGTTGTTCTGGCTTCACCGACCTCGTTATTTCTCGCGTTTTACCTTTTGAGAGTTCACTTGCTGATGGACTTGCTTCGTTTCCGTGGACACTCATCCTAGTATGACTATCTGCTACCATAGTCTGCCGCGCTAATGTTTCCCAGGTGCTGATAGCGCCTCACCCAATTATAAAAGACCTCAATAGAATCGAAGATTGCAGTTCGCGCCGCTTCAGGAGTGTTGATAATGTGGCGACGGATTTTGTCCTTCTTCGGGCTCTCGAAAAAGGACTCGATGGCTGCGTTATCATAACGGACTCCCAGCTTCTTGAGGTACGACTGATTGTTCGCTGTTCAGGCCTGAAAAACGCACGTTAAATCAAAAACCTGACTGATAATCTTCCTCAATCGACTTGTGATTTCGACGACAGCGCTTCTGAGAAAAAATCCGCAGTAGAAGTTTTGCCGGACGTTGTATTGACAGAAGTATATTTATAAACTATTATAAATAATAATACATATTTATATTTTTGAAAATGCTTCGCCAGACAGACATTACACCAAAAATTTCTGCACAAAACCTTTCTGGACCTGCTCTTCGATCTTTCTTCCGAATTGCGGAGTTATGGAACTTGAATGTGGAGGAACAGCTGACGTTGTTAGGCTTACGATCCCGCTCGACGTACTTTAAGTGGAAGAAAAATACAAACATTCAGCTCCCCAAGGATACGTTAGAGCGAATTTCTTATCTCCTCGGTATATACAAGGCTCTCCAGATTCTCATACCAGATGAGCAGGCTGCTGATACGTGGGTCCGACAAGCAAATGCCGCTCCCATCTTAGGCGGGCAGAGTGCCCTTTCCCGAATGCTGTCTGGCCATGTGAGCGATCTCTATGTCGTGCGAAAGTATCTGGATGCGCAACGCGGCGGCTGGGCGTGAAGATCCCCACAGACCTGATTCATTGGCAGCCTTGCTATCGCATTATCCCCAGTCGGTTTCTTCCTATCCAACTGTTCGAGCGTGTAGCGGACTCAGATGATCTCGAAGCTGTTATAACAGTGGAGTCTCTTACGAATGATCGAATCCGAGATGAAACCGGGGAAATTCGGCTTGTTTCGTCTGAAGATCGTGTCGCTGGACCAGGCGCCAGTATAATTATAGCGGCTTTCACGCATCTGAATCCTGAGGGGAGTCGATTTAGCGATGGCTCTTACGGCGTGTTCTACGCCGCCCACGATCTAAATACGGCGATTGCTGAAACTCGCTATCACCGAGAACGATTCATGCGAGCTACCCGACAAAGCCGTATGGAACTCGATATGCGCGTCTACACGTTAACCTTGAAAGGACAGCTCCATGATATCCGTGGTCTCGAGAAGAAGCTTGGTTCGGTATATGATGCCGATGACTATAGTGCAGGCCAACAGTTGGGAAAGACGTTACGTGTTCAAGGTTCGTGGGGGATTGCGTATGATAGTGTCAGGCGAAAAGGTGGTGAATGTGCAGGGGTGTTTCGCCCTCCTGCCCTTTCCCGATGCAAACAAGGGCAACATTTGTGCTATGTGTGGGATGGGGAACAGATCAGTCATATCTATAAAAAACGGGCTTATCTCTAACTCATCCAATTCTGCGCCTTGAGGTTGACATGAAAATCGCGACATGGAATGTGAACTCGATTAAGGTCAGGATTCCGCATTTAGTGGAATGGGTCAAACAGGCTCAACCTGATATTGTCCTGCTTCAGGAACTTAAAACTACCGATGAACAGTTTCCTCGGTCTGCAATTGACGAACTGGGTTACAACGTGGCGGTGGCTGGCCAGAAAACCTACAACGGCGTGGCCATTCTCTCCAAGTTGCCATTAGAAGTTGAACAGATTTCTCTCCCTGGCGATTCCTCAGATGAGCAGGCACGCTATATCGAAGCGACGATTGGTCCAGTTCGTGTGGCATCGATTTATTTGCCTAATGGGAACCCGGTTGATGGCGAGAAATTTTCGTACAAGCTGGCATGGTTGGATCGTCTAACCTCACATGTTCGTACTTTACTCTCGTACGAAGAATCTTTGGTTTTAGGGGGAGATTATAATGTGTGCCCTAAGGATGAGGACGTCTACGATCCGGAAGGATTTGCTGATGATGCACTATGCCGACCAGAGTCTCGAGCACGGTTTCGCCAACTCTGTTATCTTGGCCTGACTGATGCGCTTCGTGTTCTGCACCCTCACCCTGGTCTTTTCACCTATTGGGATTACCAAGCCGGACGGTGGAACAAAGACGAGGGATTACGCATTGATCATCTCTTACTCTCTCCACAGGCTGCTGACCGTCTTGTAGCCTCTGGTGTCGACAAAGGACCACGTGGAATGGAAAAGCCTTCCGACCATACCCCTACTTGGTGTGAGTTAACCCCGACCTATAGAGATTAATATTTTCGGCTGATTCTCGATAATAGCCATTCCGCCTGTCACGATAGTAATTATCAAACGACTGCCACGCCGGAGCCAACATTCATACTCTTGCTGGGCTCTGGGATTGTAGAGTTACTCTTCTGGAGAAAAAAACAGGGTAAGGTTGTAGATTAAGAAATCATCGATTCAATTAACCCCCTGCCCCTTTCATCCCTTGCAGGGGTGGAAGGGGTTCATTCTTTCTTTGCTTCATCCTTATTCCTTAGCGCTATTAAAAAGATCTTGTCAAATGCTGGTTAAGGGCTGGCATGTTGCGAAAAAATCATCTATCCTCTCATTAGAATAGAGGTCATTTCTTGTATATCTGTCGTAATTGAGAGTGAAGAAGAATCTATGGAAAACATTAAATTTGGTACATCGGGGTGGCGATCGATTGTTGCTGACGAGTTTACTTTTCGAAATGTCCGTATTGTGTGCCAGGGCATCGCGCAATATCTGCGACAAGAAAAAATTGGACAGCGGGGAGTAATCATTGGGCATGACACGCGTTTTATGGGTGAACGCTTTGCACAAGTGGCGGCTGAAGTATTGTCGGCTCATGGAATCCCGTCATTACTCTGCGACCGAGACACTCCTACCCCCACGATTTCTTATCATATTCTCAAGCGGAAACTTGCGGGAGGCATCAATATTTCTGCGAGTCATAACCCTCCAGACTATAACGGAATAAAGTTTACTCCGGCATGGGGAGGCCCTGCGCTCCCAGAAACAACTAAAGCTATAGAGCAACGTATCATTCCTCTTTTGCACGGAGAATATATCAAGTGGCTCCCATGGGATCGGGCTCTCGCTGATGGGTTAGTTCGTTACTTGGATGCAAAGCCAGAATACCTCGCGGGCCTGGAAGCTCACATAGATTGCGAGAAGATTCGAGGGCAGAGACTTCGCATCATTATGGACCCATTGTATGGCACCACTCGAGAGTACTTAGATGAATTTCTCCGACAAGCCGGATGTAAACTAGCCATGCTTCATCATTGGCGTGATCCATATTTTGGAGGTTTGCGACCTGAACCCGCAACAGATACATTACAAGATCTTCAAGCTGCTGTTCTACGAGAACAGGCCCATCTTGGGTTAGCGACAGATGGAGATGGTGATCGGTTCGGAATTGTTGATGCTGATGGGACGTTTATCGAGCCGAACCTCATTTTGGCTTTGCTCTTAGACTACCTCATTCAAACTCGAACATGGACAGGCTGGGTCGCACGATCTGTCGCAACCACGCACCTCGTTGATGCTGTTGCTCACTTACATGGACTATCCGTTCATGAAACTCCTGTTGGGTTTAAATATATTGGCGAGTTACTCGCAAAAGGAGAAGTGGTGATGGGTGGAGAAGAAAGTGCGGGACTGTCGATTCACGGACATGTTCCTGAAAAGGATGGGATCCTGGCTTGTGCGCTGGTCGTTGAAATGGTTGCGCATACTGGTAAAACATTAAGAGAGCTGATCGATGATCTCTACAGTCGAGTTGGAACACTATTCACCGTACGCGAGGACCTGACGATTAATGACGACGTCCGTCAAGCGTTGGATAAGATTATCGATAATCCGCCACAATCATTCGCCGATACGAATGTCGTTCAAGTTAATCGTTTGGATGGTTGCAAACTGTTACTTGGAGATGGGAGTTGGTTTCTGCTCCGACCGTCAGGAACCGAACCCATTGTTCGTTGTTATAGTGAAGCCAAAACTGAGGAACGTCTTAACCAAGTTGTTCAGGCAGGTCGAACTCTTCTCAAGCACTAACGCTTCCCTCAATCCCAGTATAGCGTGAAAACCACAGTCCTGAAACAACCTTCTCGTTCATCCTAATTGTTTACAAGATGACTTGAGAGGGAACCCGTTATATGCCTTGAGCAACCTTTTCGTCTTTCAAATCTGTAGGCATGACTTTGATTGAGGATATTTCAGACTTACTGGAAATTTTTGACGCTCGCTTTTGATGCATCTTTTTAATTTCGTTTCCGACCGCTTGAAAGGCTCGCCGAATGGCCTCTTCAAACGTTTTTGCCTCCTTGCGGGCCGTGACGGTATGTCGCCTGGGAATGGTCAGTAAGACGAGAGCTTCGGCATTATCTGCCCCTTTTTTATGATGAGCATTCTTCGTTAGCGTCACGCGAGCATGAGTGATCTGAATTGAGTCATTCTCAAGAGCCGCTACACGATTTTCAATTTCGGTCTTCCAGCGAGGGGTCATCCCCACGTTGCGGCTTTCAATCTTGATGTCCATGAAACCTCCTCATTTTCCCGTAAAAATATGAACAATCTTTCTCGTATAAATATTTTCGGGTAAATAGAGAACGACCTTAATGCACCGTTCATATAGTGTAGAAATTTCAGAACTTTCTGTCAAAATTTATTTGAAAATAAGACATTTTTTGAGCTGGAAGATACAATATAATGTGAGCCTAACCTGATCATGATATTCTTTAACATGTAACATTTTTCATAGATGTCGGACCTTATTTTAGGACTTTGTAACGGGGAAATTAAAAAAATTAGTAGGCTGATCAACAGTATGGCATCATTAAGGAGGGCATCATGAATATTAATCGCAGAAATTTATTTAAAGTAGGACTCGTGCTTAGCGCAGCCTTCGTTGCGAAAGCAACAGGAATTGGATCTGTGGGGGCAAAGGAAATGTCCGAAACCTTTGAGGTTATGAAATCTGATGAAGAGTGGAAAGCGATACTCACGCCGATGCAATATCAAGTGCTTCGGCAGGAAGCAACGGAGCCCCCATTTAGTAACGCCTATCATAATAATAAGGCAAAAGGGATCTATGAATGCGCAGGATGCCAGTTGCGCTTGTTCTCTTCTGAAGAGAAATATGACAGCAAAACAGGATGGCCAAGCTTCTGGCAACCTGTATCGGATAATGCTGTAAAAACCAAAACTGATTGGAAATTGTTGTATCCTAGGACGGAATGCCACTGTCGACGATGTGGCGGCCATCTCGGACATATTTTTGATGATGGGCCTCAACCGACCGGTCTTCGCTATTGCATAAATTCGGCGGCACTCAATTTTGTTTCTGCTTAAGGGTTGATTTTTCGAAGTGTTGTCGGATCAGCACCTCAATAGCAGGGAAATGTCGTTCAGGAATATTGCGCATTCGTTTACGACAGTCTGAAAGTGCAAGCTCTTTGGTTGCATTCCGCGAAGTCGAAGCCAGCAGGTTTCGATAATATTCACCTAATTTGAGTTCTACAATCTTCACCAAAGAAGCATTCCCTGCCAGCTCAACGGCAGCCTCATGAACGTTCCCGGCATGATCCACCAGAGATCGAAACCCCAGTCCTTTCAATCGTTGAGTGACCGTGCTTCTATCCCACTCTAAGGCCTTTGCCGTTGCCTGCATATCAAATCCATGCTTTCGCAGCATGGACAGCACGAATTCATCCTCCCGCTGAGCTATCTCTTCTTTTCCACCAATACGCGTGGAGTCGACATCCGTCATATTAGAGATGAGGCTCACACTAGCCCTCACAGCACTTGGCAAGCGAAGGTCTTGTTCAGTCAGAATACCCTTCTCGGAAAGAGCGACGGCTTGAGCTAACGTTTGTCGAAGTTCCCGCACGTTCCCAGGCCATCTATAGGCTTGAATAGCCTCTAGAGCTCCCTGTGCGACTTGAACGGGTTCTCGTCCTTTGCTTTCTGACAGATCGTCCATAATTCTCTCAACCAGTAAGTTGATATCTTCTTGCCCCCGTTCTCGAAGTGGTGGAAGATTGATAATAAAACTTCGAAGCCGGTAATAAAGATCTTCTCGGTACTGTCCGGTCTCCATCGCCTGGCTCAGGTCTCTATTCGTCGCGGCAATAATTCGAATATCAATCCGTGTTGGGCTTGACTGGCCGACACGGTAAAACTCGCCACTTTCGAGTACCCTTAACAATTTGGCTTGAAGATCAAGGGGTAATTCTCCTACTTCATCCAAAAACACACTCCCGCGATCGGCCGTCTCAAGGAACCCTCGTCGACTGATCGCACCAGTGAATGCACCTTTGACATGACCGAACAATTCGCTTTCGAATAATTCCGGGCGAATGGCCGCCATATTGACCGATACAAAGGGGTCTTGAGCTCTGTTGCTTAATCGATGAACGGCTCGAGCAAACAGTTCTTTTCCTGTTCCGGTTTCACCAAGGATGAGGATCGGACTGTCAGTGACAGCGGCTTTTTTGAGTTCTTGAAATGTTTTTAACAGAGCCGGAGAACAGGTGAAGATCCCAAAGGTCTCTGCTTCCTTCTGGAGCTTTTGTTGTTCAAAGTCAGGAAGTTGAGGCAGAACTTTGTTCGGGGCTGGCTGGACTTTGCGCAATTGATTCAATTCATGTTGAAGCATTTCCATTCTGTGGCGGACATCTTCAGCTTCTGTCTCGGCTTTCTGCAATTGCTTGCGTGTTTCATCTTCCGTTGTCGACAAGCTTTGATATTTTTGCGAGGCATACTCGGCATGTTCTTTCGCTTCCTCGAGTTTGTCTTCCAGCCCTTCAACGAGCAATTCCTTCTTGGCTAAATTTTCTTGCATAGCGGCAAGTTTCCCACCCACATCCTTAATTTGTGCACGAATTCTTTTTCGTTTTATATACAGTGGCCAAACGATTATGCCTATCAATGTACTCGCGATTGCGATAGCTGAACTTATGTAGGGCCAGACAGTTCCAGTCGCGACAAACGCCATTGCATTCAGACCAAAATAGCTTGTGATGATGATTCCAACCACCGCCCATCCCCCAATATCCCTCCTCCATGAACCCATCAGTGCAATGAGAAAGACCACGCCAAATGTTTGTAGTACCCAAGATTTCCCTGAAGGCTTCTTAAGCCAGGAATGTGTGAGCGCTGTATGCAAGAGGTTGGCATGAACGAAACCCAGTGGAGCGGCGGTTTCCAGTGGGGTAGCTACTTTTGGTGAATTCTCGGTGACTGGAAACATCATCACAATTTTTCCCTGAACAAGCGTCGCAAGCTTTGCCTCATCCCTTCTTTGAATAACGTTGAACAACTCGATGAACGTATGGGTCGGAAAAGGGTGAGCAGTCCATCGGCCGACAAAAGAAACCAAACCCTGGTCAGGTAACTCAAGAGAATCTGCATTGTTGTATGCTGATGCAATGGCAAGTCCAAATGGCAAATGACTGAAATCATTGGACATCTGTTTTGATAAGAGTCCACGAAATATTCCATCATCGTCAGCGTTGAGCATGAGCCATCCTGTCGTTCGAGCTTCTTCAGCAAACAGGGGCTGAATGGATGATGGATACACGACATTTCCTGCTTGTCTGGTGGCTTCGAGAAGCTGAGCATTTCCAAGGACGTCCCCACATTCTGGGGGGTTAGGCACTTCGAAACGTACGGCAGGTGCGATCACGGAAGCTCCAGCTTTATGCATCGCAGTGATCGTACTTGCCATTATTGAGGAGTTCCACCTCCGATTTCCGCATGACACAGGATCTTGTTCGTCAAGTGTGAAGATAACGATTGATGGGTCTACAGAGACGGGTAACTTCGACTTCACATGCCAATCATATGATGCGACGTCTAGTTGCGGAAACAGGAGTGAGAAGCCATACCCACCTAGCATACCCGTAAGGCCCAACAGTAACCCAACAGTCGCGATGGTCACGGCACTCTCTTGTACGGTGCTATGAGCGGCCAATGATCTCTCCGGTTTGTGGAGGAAGGTTAGGGGTGACAGACCTGTTCCCAGGTTTGTATTTTTTCAGAATCACGCAGATCTTCATACAGGGATACTTTTTTCAAGAATGCACAGGAGTCTGAATTCTTCTCTCGGGCAGTTTGAATAAAATAATCAAGAATACGTTCGTCATACGCATGCAATTTCCCGTCGATCCCGCTCAAATATAACCGTTCAAGTTTTCTGTGCGCTAAGTCATCTAATGCCAATGCTTCTTGAATTAATACAGGGACGGCCTCGGAAATTCGTCCGTGTTGAATGAGTTGATAGCCTAGGCTTTGATCAAAGGGATACCCATCAATGTTTCGAACAGTTTGTCGAATCGACCGACGAATCAGCAAAAACCCAGTCAGAATTTCCTGTTTCTGTGATGAAGAAAGTTGATCATGAGCGAGTTGACGTCGAAGTTCAGAGAGTTTCTCGTTCGCATGACGTCCAACTTCAGACGAGGAAAGAGCCGAAGAAGCTCGCGCCCACCAAATCATCGCCATCGGTATATTTTGGTCAACTCCACTCCCGTTAGCATACATTGAAGCCAAAAGACCTTGCGCATCTTCAATTCCCGCCTTCGCCGCAATTTGTAATGGTGCAATGGCAGCTTCTGATCGATTTTGAGCACGCAGCATCACTCCAAGATGATACGAAGCATCAGGAAATTGTGGTTCAAGCTCAGTGGCTTGACGCAACGATTCGATGGCTTGTGTGACGTCACCCATTTGATATTGTACTTTTCCCAAACTGAAAAAGGCTTTTGCCCAAGATGGTTCGAGTTCTACCGTCTTTTGAAAATGCGTTAACCCTATTTCCCACTTCTTTGCCAGCATAGAGAGAGTGCCAAGCTGATAATGAGCTTCGGCCCATTCTGGCTGAAGCGCGACGGTTTGTCGTAATTCCCTCAGTGCTCCTCGTATATCTCCCATCATGAAGAGGGCTAACCCGGTGTTATAGTGAAGGTGTGCTGCCGCAGAATCGGCGGGATGAGTTTGGAGCGCTTCTCGCCATTCACGCACGGCCTTATCCCAATGTCCAAGATTCGCCCATGTCGCACCTAACATCTGTCGCGCGGTTAACGATTCAGGGTGGATAGCCAGAACTTTTTGAAACGGTTCTAAGGCTTTGTGCCATTCGCCTTTGCTGTAGAACGCCATGCCAAGATTGAAATGGGCTTCCGGAAGATCAGCGTCGAGTGTGATGGCCTGTCGAAAGGCTTTTATCGCTAAAGCCACATCACCTTCTATTAAACGAATTAAGCCAAGATTCGCGTGGGTTTTTGAGAGTCCTGGCTGTAGCTCAAGCGCTGTGTGCCATGATGTTTCAGCTAAACGAAATTCACGATTTTCATAATAGGCGACTCCTAACTGATGATGAGCCATAGCCCAGTTGGGACGCCACGAAAGCGTTTGATGAAGTTTTGCAATGGCTTGAAGGGCGCGGCCTTGCGCTAAATATCCTAAGCCTTCAGCATAGTGCGCTTCAGCAAAGTTTGGTTGAATTCGCTGCGCGGATTCCCATTCAGTCATCGCTCGATCGAGGCGACCCTGCTGAAGCAACGCCACACCATAATTGTAGGACACAAGCGCGGAGATATGGTATTGTACTGGCACGGCATCTGGATCTAGACGTTGCGCTTGAGACCATGCCGCGATCGCTCCCGTTAGGTCTCCATTCTTTGCGAGCGCCACACCGAGATTATGATATGCATCCGCATAGCCTGACCGTAAGCGGGCCGCCTCTTGAAATTCATCAATAGCGATTTCTAATTCATTGGTCAAAAAGAAATCGATTCCCAGGCGAAGATGGGCCTCCGCTTGTTCATCTTGCTCTGAGAAATTACTGTCAGAAGTTTGGGCCTGAAGCAATTGAGGTGAAAGACTTGCCAATACTATAGACAGTAAAACGATCACGTTCTTTTTGATGTCAATTCGAAAAATAAAGAAGCCTATGGAATGCAGTATAACGTTCATCAGTGGGGTATACACTGGAATGTCAGGTTCCGTTTGAAAGAACAGCAGAGAACAAAATCTCTCGCGGGCTTGTTTTCAATGTATAAGGAAATTGAAGAAAATGGAAGGGTAAATCTTACATATATACACGTATAGGTAGCTGCTAGCCCGTTCAATGACCGTTTTGCTGAAACGGCATGAGATCAAGGGGAGTTATACGTCATCTTGTAGGCAGAGTATAAGGGATAGGGATAATGCTATCAGTGGCTTACTTTTTTGACAATTCTATACTTGGGAGGTGAGGTGGTGGAAGGCATTTTGATTGGATTCGAAGTGCCAGTTTGTTTCGCCATAAAGATAAATCTGTTTAATTGCTCGTGCTCGTCCTTGCCCACTGTGATGACGGCAATTTCGAATTGATAGCCCACATCTCGTTTTTCTCCAAAACGTACATTTTTTATCCATGTAGAACTTTTGGGGTTGACCTTGACGACCCCCTGTGGCCACCAAAGGTCTTCAAATCCTCTGATTCGGTGAACCAAAATCCAAAGAAAATTATCTTTTGGCATGATGGCCGTGCCTTTGAGAGCCGTTCTCATTCCCACTTCCTGTCCATCACCTGATGGTTCGATGATATCTACTTTTATACGAGACTGGGCTGACAGGATAGTTGATACCAGCAAAGAAATTAATATCGTCGTAAGAAAGCCCCAAACGTATTTGGACCAAGATTTCGTTCTAGCGATCATCATGTTAAACCTCATTAAGATACAAATTTCTTCGAGTCATAGGTTTATAATCATAAGAAATACGGATATAAGAATTCGTAGGTATGACTAGACTCAAATTGCCGGCAATGAATTATGACACGTATAAGAGTTTGGAATAGTATATGCGTGTACGTCAACTTACAAACCGCAAATTATGAGCGGACACAATTTCGTCATTCTTTGTCTGCCATTGACCAATGATCTTTCGGATTTAGGCGTCGCGTTGTCAAGAGGGTTGATGAAATCCACGCACAAGAGTGGACTGCCTTATCATGTGTCCGTTGCCAATGTATATGTATAAAGGAAAACCATGACGTCAAAACTTATCCACGGCCTACACTTTAATAATCTGCGAGGCGACTTCTTTGGCGGAGTTGTGGCCGCAGTCATCGCACTTCCCCTGGCCTTAGCTTTTGGCGTGGCTTCGGGAGCTGGAGCTGTCGCTGGCCTATATGGAGCGATTTTTGTTGGATTCTTTGCCGCCATGCTTGGAGGAACTCCGGCCCAAGCTTCGGGTCCCACCGGACCTATGACCGTCGTCTTCGCCGGCATGTTTACTATGTTTTCCGACAAACCCGATTTGGTTTTCACGACTGTCATCATGGGAGGAGGCATTCTCATTGTAATGGGATTTCTTGGCGTAGGGCGATACATCAGTTTAGTTCCCTATCCCGTAATTTCAGGGTTTATGAGTGGGATTGGCGCGATCATCATTATCCTGCAAATTGCTCCTCTCTTAGGACACAAAACCAGTGGAGGTGTCGTCGCGAATCTGGCAGCACTTCCTCACGTGATGAGTACGCCCATGACTCAGGCGGCAATTCTTGGGTTCCTGGCGCTCGCTATCGTGTATTTCACTCCAAACATTATAGGAAAAGTGATCCCTCCATCATTGCTGGCCTTACTCGTGTGCACTCCAGCTGCCTTGTACTTTTTCCCGGAAGCTCCAGTCATTGGCGACATTCCACAGGGGTTTCCATCGATGCTCATGCCCACATTTCGTCTCGATGCATTAATGGTCATGATTGAGGAAGCTTTCGTCATTGCATTCCTTTGCGCGATCGATAGTCTTCTGACATCACTGGTCTGTGACAATATGACGAGAACTCAACATGATTCAAATCGAGAACTTATTGGCCAAGGAATTGGCAATATGGTAGCCGGACTGTTTGGCGGTCTACCTGGAGCAGGTGCGACCATGCGTTCGGTCGCAAATATTCGTTCAGGTGGGCGCACGCCGTTATCCGGGATGTTGATGGGGATAGTCCTCCTGGCAACTCTTCTCTGGTTAGGCCCGCTTGCGGAACAAATTCCTTTGGCAGTCCTCGCGGGAATATTGCTCAAGGTAGGTATCGATATCATTGATTGGCGATTCCTTCGCCATGTCTTTCAAGCACCCCGTACCGATGTCATGATTATGGCTGTTGTCTTATTCATCACTGTGGCGGTTGACCTGATTACCGCCGTTGGGGTGGGAGTCGTACTCGCGAGTATCTTGTTCGTGAAAGAGATGGCTGATCTTGAGCTTGCCAACATGCGCATTATTACTGAAGAACATCCGGAGATACCCCTCACTCCAGAGGAAAACGCAATCTTGGAAAGAAATACCGGAAAGATCGTGCTTATTCATGTGGATGGCCCGATGAGCTTCGGCTCCGCCAAAAACATGGTACGCCGGCTAGAAACCGTCCCGGGTCTGAAAGAATTTACCAGTTGTGTGTTGGACTTATCAGATGTGCCGGCGATTGACGGCACCTCGGCGATAGCTATTGAAGATATGCTACGGATCGTCCGGGCCCATAAACAGCATCTCTTCTTTGTGGGCATGCAACCCCATGTCACCGAAGTGCTGGACGGCTTAGGAGTCCTCTCCAAGATTCGTCCAGGTCATCGTTATGCCGAACGACTCGATGCGCTTCGCCACGCAGCTCAAGCTGCCGGGTCGACTCACCCTGATGATCGACCACTCACACAAGCGTAATCTTGTCATTATTAGAATGAGGAAAAGTTATTTCTGCTTTTGATGTTTCTATTGTTGGTATCTATATCGTTGGGATGTTGATCATTGGCGTATGGACGTCACGATATATTCATTCTTTCGTTGATTTTGCGTTAGCCGGTAGAAAACTCACGGCCCCTCTTCTTGTTGGAACGTTAGTCGCAACCTACTATGGCCTGGATGTCACGTTTGGATCATCAGAAACAGCATTTCTTGAAGGCATCTCCACATTCTTCGTGTATTCATTCCCCTTCTATGTGGCATATATTGCCGTAGCGTTAGCTATCGCTCCCCGTCTTGCTAATTTACCAGTAAAGTCTTTGCCGGAGACCTGCGCCTATTTCTACGGTCATGGCGTTCGTCTGCCGGCTACATTTGCTACGACCATATACAGCCTTCCCATCCTCTCGATTGCTGGGCTCGGGCTTGTAGGACATGTGTTCTTTGAATTGGATCCCGTGATTGCAGGATTGATTGGAGCCAGTATTGCCGCCACGTACACTCTTCTGGGAGGCCTCCTTGCAGATACGCTCACTGATACGATTCAGTTTCTCGCGATGTGTCTCACGCTTTCGTGTGCAGCATTGATCGGGATGATGAATATCGGATCTATTGAATCTATTCAATCATCAATGAACCCCATGATTTTTGAACCGCTAGGATCATTGTCTCTAACGGACATCGTCATTTATTCGACGGTGGCCCTCTCTCCTCTTGTCGACCCAGCTTTTTATCAACGGATCTTTGCTGCTGAGTCAGCAAAAACAATCAAGAGGGCGTTGTTGCTGAGCACCATCTTTTGGATCGCCTTTGACTGGGCGGTTATTTATCTGGGAATTATCGGGAAGTACATGGTCGATCAGGGCCTACTCTTACAAACGATTGACGAAACGGAAGTTTTGCTTCATGTCACGACATATCTCCTCCCATCGGGTCTCTTAGGTCTATTCGTTGCGGGAATCATTGCGACGGCGATGTCAACGGTCGATTCGTACGCGCTGATCGCCGCTTCGAGCGTTGTGTATGATGGGTGGCATGCGTTTCGAGAAAATGGCCTAACGGAACGACAATTGATCCTCTTTACGAGAATTGGCATTGTTCTCATGGTTGTCTTGGCTCTCATTCTCTCCTATCGCTTTGAACGGTTTCGGGATGGCTGGATTTTTATGGCCTCAATTCTCGTATCCTCTGTGTTTGTCCCATTGATTGCTGGATTGTTTTGTCAACACCGAGGACGGAGGTCTGGGACCTGGAGTTGCTGGACAGGGTTTCTTTCTGCAGCTGGTCTATTCTTACTGTTTGAAATTTTCGGAACGTACCATGGTCATCTAGAAACCCAGATCCTCGCTATTCCTCGATATGATCTGTTCTTTCAACGTGAACACCTTCTTTTGGTAACTCTTCCGTTGTGTGTATGTGCATTTGGCCTCGGTTATGTCTTTGATCGTATAGCGAAATCAAATGGTATTGAGCCGAAGAGAATTGACTGAGGGCACACGAATACATGCTTCAGATATAGAAACTATACAGGAGCGTAATGGGAGGTCATGAGTATGAATGAAATGACGTGGGTCAGTATTGTGGTTCTTGGTCCGGGAGCCATAGGCATGTTTGTGTGGTTTCTGAAAGCCTTTAAGGGTTTTCTTAAAGCCCTTGAAAACTAAGGAAGTAAAATGTAAGGGAAAGATACAAACTTGTTTTAACGATAGAAAACTACAGTATTCCCTCAGCACAAAGATGTGTATCTGACACTTCCAAGATATTGAACTATGGTCATCGATGGTGGGCGCGTGTATCATCAACAATAAATATCTTAGGTTCAGTACATCCAAGGTTGGCTCTTTCCAGAAATACATCAAGTAAAATAGTGAAGGTGCGATGAAAATGAGTTTTGGGCAATTGAAGGAGGTCACTAAATAATGGATGGTCCCTACAAAGTCGAGACTCCGCTTGGAACTGGTCGGTCTTATGTGCTGAACGGTGAGGCTGATCGTATCCATACATTTGCTTGTACCGCCGATGCTGATTCATTTTGCGAATATATGAATGAGGCGTATCGCGCTGGTGTGTCCGATTCTCAAGAAGGCAATCCGTGGACCGCAGAATTCCCAACAGAAGAAGGCTGTTATTGGGTTTGGGATCAGCGCCATACGGGTGACTTTAATCCAGGCCCGTATCTCATGCGTTTAAAAGGTACAGGGGAAAAGCAGTGGATAGAGTATATGGGAACGGCAGCCGTGACAACGTATGAGGACCTTGAAGAATTTAAAAACAGAGACTTGCTCTATGCACGGATCATCCATCCTCAGCTTCCGGGTTAATTATCTTGCTATTGAAAAGGGGATCCTTCCGAGACCACATATAGATAGAAGGTCAAGTAGTATAACTCCTAGATTTTTACAGGCTTGGAGGTGTCATCCTGACCCCCCGGAGGAGCCAGCTTCCTGGTGTACACCTGATCAAATTTGGAAAGATGGTCGCAAATTCTCTAACAACCTTGGTTAGCTCTCGACACCTTCGAGCCAAATCCAAAAAGTTTCTTTCCTTATTCCCACGAAATTTTCAGATAAATCGTGTCGCGACAGGATTCCGTTTTGCCGAGGGCCCTGTTTGGTACTCAAAAGGAAAGTTTTTGCTCTTTAGCGATATCCCTAGCAACACCATTTTTAAACTATCTGCTAATCGTCGAGTTACAATCTTTCGAAACCCCAGTGGAAATTCCAATGGTCTTACACTTGACCGGGAAGGGCGTTTATTGGCATGCGAACATGGCAACAGACGGCTTACCCGGACTGAACATGATGGATCGGTGAGAATTATTGTTGACAAATTCCAAGGCAAAAAACTGAACAGCCCTAACGACGTGGTCGTGAAAAGCGATGGAAGTATCTATTTTACGGATCCTCCCTATGGGATTAAACCTAATCAACAGGAACAGTTCTTTCAGGGGGTGTACCGACTTGATTCGGATCGCGCTTTACTTACTCTTGTGGCTGATGACTTTGATAAGCCAAATGGTCTAGCCTTTTCGCCCGACGAGAGCAATCTGTATGTCGATGACTCCTCTACACGTCGACATGTAAGAGTCTTCAAAGTCCAACCCAACGGGAGCTTAACTCAAGGACGGGTATTTCATGATATGAAGAGTCAAGAAAAAGGATTGCCTGATGGTATGAAAGTGGATCAGATGGGTCACCTCTACTGCACAGGTCCCGGGGGTGTATGGGTATTAGACACTAAAGGGCAACATTTGGGAACCATTGTGCTCCCTGAGTTGCCAGCCAATTGTGCTTGGGGAGATGATGACCTCCGCTCTCTTTATATTACCGCACGAACTTCTGTGTACAAAATTCGAGTCAACGTTCCCGGATGATGTTGAGTCGTATCGCATCGGATGGTTCATGTAACGTTGGTTGTTGTGGACAGGGTGACTAAACTGTGCAGTGGGGCACTTTCTTAGAGCACTTAAATACATAGGGTGAAGGGTGTTACTCCATACTCCTTCAACAAGCGGTATTGAGAATTTCAACTATGAACTTCGGAGTGCAGTAACCACGTGGATTCGTCCGTGTTGCAACAACCTACAGAACGTAATGTGCACCTTATTTTGTAAATGATTGAACCGATATTTCTATCACTATCATCTCGAATTGACTTGCGATGTATGTCAATAATCCATAGACAAAGATAATGACCCCAAGCATTTCAAGAGATTCTTCGCAAGTCGACATTAGCGAATACCGCATGTTCTGCCATCCATATAATTCCTGGTGTTTACCTCCGAGTGCGTCGAAACCCACGGCTCCAGCAACGTACATTGCTCCCGAACCTACAAAGAAGATTATGGTTTGCTGTGGGAGATGCAGGAGAAATTTTGCGTAGGTAGCCACGAACATGATTAACGCGATCCCATATGGAATATACCACGCATTGTACCAAATCCCCGTGGTGTGTAACCTATCACGCAGTTGGGCTCCAATAGCTTCATGGATGGATAGTATTTCGTCAATTGACAGAAAAAGAAAGATTATGGCTAAGCCTAACCAGGCAGAATAGGACGTTTGGCGCTTCTTGTGTAGAGCTGTAATGAAGGTAAGCAACACACTCGAAAAGAGGAGAGTCAGGCAGGAAAATATGGTTGGAACATTTCGCTCAAAATCAAAATCAAACAAGTAACGCAGTTTCGCTATATCACCTTGACTGGAATAGAAACTGGCAACGATAACGGTGACGTTCGCGAGTAAGAGGAACAGAAACACTCTCACGAACCACAAGTAGACTTTTTGAGGAACTAGGTTGAATTTTATCCTAATGTCATGTCCGTTATCCATTCAGTGGTTAGATGACTCGTTGAAATAAGTTCGTTGTTCGGTTTGTGTTTAATGGTTTACGGTTTACCATACTGGTTTAAAATTCCTTTGCTATGTTTCGCTATCAATTTGTGATATTGAGGTGGGGTAATGTTTGGGTGGGACTCCAGTTAGTACAATCGTTAACTGAACAAGAATCTGCATCTTCTTCCTGGGCATAGGACGTAATTTATACTACTGTTGACTACGCCAGTATGCAAGTGTTTTCTTTATGTGACCCATGCAATCGATCCAGATAGGCGTGCGGCCGGTATTTCTCTAAAGCGAGGAGAGGTCTGGTATGGCATCCTGTTGACTGGTTTTGTAAGAGGAAATGAGCTGTGAGAGATGGGATGTCGGAGGTTCAAATCCTCTCGCCCCGACCACATCTCTCAAGGAGCACATCCCAATATGGGGTCAAGTCTTTTGTTAAATAATGTTTAGTCTGAGGCGACTCCCTTACTTGCCTTTCCTCTTGACAATGAAAGAGTCAAGTAAGTTTGTCGAGAGGATTGTGCAGAAATAATTCATGAAACGCTCAGATCTCACATATGTTCTTCGTTCTATCTTTGTCTCCTTAATGACAATAATGCAGTGAACTGTCTCTTCATTAATTCACTGTTCCCGCCTGTTTCAAGACCCCTCCGTTCAGTGCTCCTTGCAATTATCCAATCAGATACACCTTATATCTGTACAGATACAACATTTTAAAACCTACCATTTAAAACTATTCCCCCTTCTTAATAGGTCGACCCTAAACGTTTCAATAAACTCTTACAATTCCTAAGACCAGCGTCGAGTTTGTCTATCGGAATCTCTGGCATCGCCATTGCCTTGTTTCTTTAAGTAAGCATGAATTTAAAAAATGAGCAAACGTGATTGTTGAAAAAAACATCTCTTTCTTGCGTAGAGAAAAAAATGTTCATCTATCGTTATTGAATAAGAAATGAAAGCGCGATTAAAGGATTTTAGTTCCATTCTCTTCTTATTTTGCCTGGTCCTGAATTTTGCTGGCCAGCAGGAAATGGTGGATGCAGCACCTGGATGTGAGAATCCTATTCAGGAGACAGAAACTGGACGGTTATCTACTGAAACTTCAGAAAAACCCTCAGAGTTTTTTAGATTTGACCAAGTTGTGGTTCAAGGTAGTACCTTTCTTAAGGATGAGATTATTCAAACAGTACAGGAATATTCAAAAGGAAAAGAGCGAAGTTCGCCAGAGGTCCAAGCAGAAATTAGAAATGCTTTAAACAAACAATACATTGAAAATGGCTTTCTCACCACAAGAATCTCGAAGATTGGGTTTAGAGAAGGTGTCCTGACTATCCAAGTAATTGAGGGAGGGCTTAGGAAAATTATCATTGAAAACGAATGTGATTTATCAATCAGCCCTTCGTTCATTCGAGACCGAATAGGATTAAGTACTTTATCTCCGCTCAATATTAATCGGCTTGAAGGTCAGCTCAAACTTTTGGATGGCGATCCTCTCCTAGAAAACTTAGAAGCAAGCCTTAGACCTACAGGGATCGCAGGCAAAACTGATCTCAATGTCCGAGTCCAAGAAGCGCGTAAGTATGTCTTGAAATTTATCTCGGACAATCACTCTCCCCCTAGCATTGGCTCCGTGCGATTTGGGGCGGGACTAGGCTTGCGCAACCTCACAGGTTTTGGAGAACAATGGGATGCCTCCTATTTTCAATCAACCACTTCTGGCGCAAAACTATTTGATGCTGCTCTAAAGATTCCACTTAACGCCCTAAACGGGACACTAGAGTTTCGAGGTGCCAGATATTGGACCAAGTTTACACAATCTGACTTTAAAGCTTTAGACATAAAAGGAGATAAAGAGCTTATCGCCCTTCGTTATCGTCAGCCTGTCATCCGCACATTCTCGAACGAAGTGGCCTTGTCTTTAGGCTTCACTTACCAAAAGGGACAAACCTTTATTTTCGAAGACATTGGTACGCCGTTTGGAATTGGTCCAGAATCGAATGGAGTGAGCCGTACAAGTGTCATTCAGTTTGGCCAAGAATATATTCGCCGTCTTGCCAAAAGAGTATGGGTTTTTCAATCACAACTGAATTTCGGGACCAGTCTATTTAATGCGACAAGAAATTCCGAACCCATTCCGGATGGAAAATTCTTTAGCTGGCTTGGACAAATACAAGTTGCCCAAAGACTTTGGGATGATCACCTATGGGTGACGCAAGGGGGATTGCAATTAACTCGGGATGGCTTGTTGGCTTCAGAGCAATTTGTCATCGGAGGCGTACATTCAGTTCGCGGATATCGGCAAAATGCCCGTATCGGAGATCAAGGCTTTCGTTTCTCAACAGAAGATCGTATAGCCGTATTTCGAGATGGAGTGGGGAAACCCTGGCTGCAAGTTATCCCGTTTGTGGACATGGGTAGAGCGTGGAATGTTTCGGATAACCCTAACTCTCAAAGCGACCAAAGATTCTTAATTGGCACCGGCATAGGACTCCAACTGGAACCACCCATTGAACCATTAAGGAATTTAAAAATCCGGTTCGATTATGGTTTCCCATTTATTAATTTGGATGACAAGGGAAATAATATTCAGGATAAGGGATTGTATTTTTCGGTGAGTTACCAACCGGAAGCGGTAATTGATTATCTGTCTGAACTTTTTATCGATAATAAGCCAGCGGATGAATCTGGGGAGGTAGGAAGATGAGCAGATTGAATATGGGAAATAGCAAGGTCGGTAGGATGATAAGGTTCGTGAGTCTGCTCTTTTCTCTCATGACACTATGCTATCTTGGTGGAGAAGAGCCTTCCTACGGGCAAAATGTACTACCAGCAAACGATGGAACGAACACGATCGTAACGTCAGAGGGGAACCGCTTTGATATCCAGGGAGGTACACTGTCTGCTGATCAAGCGAATCTTTTCCATAGCTTTACGCAGTTTGGACTTAACGCAGACCAAATTGCGAACTTTCTTTCTTCACCAAATATTCAAAACATTCTAGGACGAGTAGTTGGGGGCAATCCCTCAATTATTAACGGCCTTGTGCAGGTTATGGGAGGGAATTCCAATCTCTTTCTCATGAATCCTGCTGGGATTGTCTTCGGGCCAAATGCACAGCTCAACGTGCCGGCGGACTTTCTCGCTACGACCGCTACTGGCATTGGGTTTGATAGCGACCAATGGTTTGATGCCCTTGGCAACAATAATTATCGATCGCTCAACGGCAACCCGAACCAGTTTTTGTTCGATGTGGACAATCCCGGCAGCATCGTGAATGCTGGCAGTCTTAGTGTGTCAGAAGGTCAGGATTTAACCTTACTTGGTGGCTCAGCGGTTAACACGGGAACAGTGAACGCACCGGGAGGAAATATCACAGTTGCATCTGTTCCCGGCTCAAGTCGAATCCGAATAAGTCAGGAAGGGAGTTTATTAGGGTTAGAAATTGATCAGCCAAAGGGGCCGACCGGTCAGGATTCCCCGATCAAAGCTACTGATCTTGCCATCCTTCTGACAGAAGGAGCGGCAGGTTTAGAGACGGGGCTGACCGCAAAGGCAGATGGCACCGTACGCATGACAGAGTCTGGGGAGGATATTTCCACAGAGGTTGGAGCGACGACCGTTTCTGGGAAACTTGATGCCTCAGGGAAGTTAGGTGGCACCGTGAATGTCTTGGGAGAAAAGGTAGATGTGGTTGGGGCTCATATTGAGGCCAGTGGGACCAATGGTGGCGGGACGGTATTGATTGGAGGCGATTACAAGGGAGAAGGCTCAGTACCCACTGCATCACAAACGAATGTCAGTAGTGACTCCATCATCAATGCCGATGCTCTACTCGAAGGAAATGGTGGGAAAGTCATTGCCTGGGCAGATCATACCGCGAGCATTCATGGGGAGCTAACGGCACGCGGAGGTGCAAATTCAGGGAATGGAGGATTTATTGAGACTTCTGGCAAACAATTTCTTGACCTCACCGGCACCGCTGACGCGTCGGCTCCCAACGGTATCGGTGGCGCATGGCTGATTGATCCAACAAACATCACGATTATCTCCGGAATTGGCCAGGGGCTTAACACGAATTTAGTGAGTGCTAGCACCATTAGCAGTGCGTTGAGTAATGGAACTAGCGTCATGCTTGATACCCGAACTGCTGTTGGCGAACCCACGAGTCAAGAACAAGAAGGAAATATTAATCAAGAAGCAGGAGCTGCTATTCGCAAGGCTGCTGGTGGTGATGCCACCCTGACCTTAAACGCAGAAAATGACATCTTCATAGGTTCGAGCATCACCGCAGTGAGCGGTCAATTAAACCTCAACTTGAATGCAGACAGTGATAACAGCGGGGGAGGAGCCGTTGAAGTTAATGGGGTAAATGCAACCCAGGGGGGGGGAATTTCAACTAATGGGGGGGATATCGTCATTAATGGGACGAATGACGATGACGCCTTCGGCGGAGGTCATGGAATATTACTTACCAGTCGCATTGACTCTGGTGGTGGGAATATTGTGATGAACGGAACGACGACATCAGCTCAAGGCCTTAACCTTGGTAGTGGGTTTGACCGGGGGATAAATATTCAGGGATCTATCACTTCAGGAGGTGGGGATATCACTTTAACTGGGAGTAGTGTCGAACAGGGTGGCATCACTATTTTTGATCCTGTAGATTCAGGAGGCGGGGATATTACGATTACTGTCTTGAACAATGGTAATACGCCCTTCTCAAATCGATTTTCAACTTCTAATCAAGGCAACAATTCTGGCGGCCCTCTGATATCTGGGGCTGGGAATATTTCTATAACCGCGGATAAGATTGACTTCTTTTCTAGTACTCCCTTTTCTGGGTCCGGAAATTTTACCTTACAACCATTTTCGAGCGATCAAGACATTACTATTGGTGGCCCAGATGATCCTACAGGGAACATGCTCGTTTTGGGAGATCGAGATCTCGCAACGATCCAGGACGGGTTCAACATGATCACGATTGGTAGAAAAAATGGAACCGGAGTGCTGTCTATTGATCCTCAGGGTGTCAATTTTACTGACCCTGTGAATCTTCGATCTCCTAATCCTGGTGGATCAATCCTTGCCAATGGGCCAATTGTAACCTCTGGGAATGCATTAAACCTCTTAGCTGGTGATTTTGTGGATATCAATTCAAGCATTTTTACGAATGGTGGCAATATTGATATCACGAGTGGGAATACGATCGATAGTACGCAAGGTATTTTGAATTCCAGCGGAGATTCGATAACCAATAGTGGGAATGTTTCTCTCGTAGCCTCTAGTAATATCGCCACGGGGACAATAGATACTAGTAGCTCAGAGATTGAATCAGGAGGAGATATTCAGTTGACGAGTAGAACTGGAACTATTTCGACGGGCAATTTAAATACTTCCGGGGTAAGTGGTGGTGAAGTATCGTTAAATGCCTCCACAGCAATTACGACGGGGTCTATTACAACGAGTGGTGTTGAAAACGATGGCGGCAATGTGACCCTTGAT
Source organism: Nitrospirales bacterium (assembly GCA_965223675.1). Taxonomy (GTDB): domain Bacteria; phylum Nitrospirota; class Nitrospiria; order Nitrospirales; family UBA8639; genus JAGQKC01. The sequence continues at coordinate 3,534,275 of OZ245013.1, forward strand.
CCTTCAGGGGATATCCAAGTCTCTTTCATTGATGCTCAAGGCGGTGCGAATGGCAGTGGTGGAATTGTCGATATCACGACGGAAAGGTTTTTCCGTGCAACGGGAAATTTCACTGACCGCAATGGCACACTGGCAAGTATTTCGACTGCCGGGGGCACTGGGGGTGGAGACATCACGATTCGTCACCGTGGGGCAGTGTTAGATATTCCCTTTACGGTTGGCGGGGGCACAACAAATGGCACGTTTTCAGCTATTTCCAGCGGCGACTTCACGATTAATCCGATACAGTCTTTCCCTTTTTCGTTTACAGAAGGCAATATTCAAATAATTGGTATTCCTCAATTGCCACCTTCACCGGTCGATACTCAACAACCCATATCAACATTACCAATTCCTAGTCCTCCTGTTGAATTCAATACTTTTCCAGTTGCAGAAAATATAGAACCGTATGTCACCGAACCCTACAAGAACCAGCTAGTAGGAATCGAGAAAACCCCAATTAAAACCTTAGACGTTGTCAAAGAAGAATTAGCTGAAATTCAGAAGGCTACAGGAGTCAAACCTGCTGTCATTTATGCGCTGTTTCTTCCAGCACCACGTAACGCTGTCCCCCAGCAAGTGCAAAACATTCAAGGAGGTAAACAGCTAGAGCTTGTATTAGTGACTTCTAAAGGACTCCCTGTCCGATATCGGATTGGTGTCTCTTCAGAAATTGTCACGAACAAGGTTAAACAATTTCGACAAGAGATTCTCTCTCTAGTAAGCAAGGATGTATATCTGGATACGGCTCAACAATTATATGAATGGCTTGTTATGCCTTTACACGAAAGTTTAACAGCTTATGGGATTAATAATTTAGTTTTTGTCTTGGATAAGGGAATGCGCTCCTTACCCGTGGCAGCCTTATATGATCGCAAAGAGCAACAATTTTTGATTGAGCAATATAGTGTTGGTCTGACACCCAGCATCTCTCTCACGGATGCTCGATATGTCAGTGTCAAGGACTTAGGTTTGCTCGGGATGGGGGCTCAAACGTTTTCTGACCCTGAGTATAGAGATAGTCCCTTACCTGGAGTCGATGCTGAATTAAAGGTCATTACCAAACAGTGGGAACCAAGAAGTAAAAAACTTCTCGATAAAGACTTTACAGAGAGTAATCTCCGGGGGGAACGCGAAAGTGGAAAAGAAAAATTTGGAATGCTCCACTTGGCCACACATGCCAATTTTGAAGAAGGCGAGCTGCGTAACTCCTATATCCAATTGTGGGGAAATAACCGGCTGACAATCGATCGGTTTCGGGACCTGAAACTCTATGACCCGCCTATGGAGCTCATCACGTTGAGTGCCTGCAAGACCGCATTGGGAGATGATGCGGCCGAGTTAGGGTTTACGGGATTAGCTGCTCAAGCCGGGGTCAAGTCAGCCTTGGGGAGTTTATGGAATATTTCAGATGAAGGGACTCTAGGATTTATGACAACATTTTATGGAAAATTGAAGGAGCCAGCTGTCAGGATCAAAGCCGAGGCGCTTCGCACTGCTCAATTGGAAATGCTTAGCGGCAAGGTCCGCGTAGAGAAAAACCAGCTGATGACCGTGTATAGTCCCATTCCCCTTCCAGAAAAAATAATAGAGAGACGAGGATTAAAAATAGTAAAAAAGTCAGATATTTTCTCGAAGACCGAGAAAGAAAAGTCTGATATTCCACAGCCTAAAGACATTGGGGCAGGTAGGCTTGAAGAAACAATTATACCTCCTTTACCCAAAGCAAAAAACGAAAGTGCTAGTGAAACGTTCCAACATCCATACTACTGGAGTGGTTTCACCATGGTTGGAAGTCCCTGGTAATGGAACTATTTGTTCATGTGCTTCATAAGTACGACTAGGCGTTATACTTGAATTCCCTAAATTCAAGTCAGGAAGTGCAATTGTAAGCTTCCCCGTCAAGCGGACAGTTCCAAGTCCTAATACTTAAATATAGAGTCAAGTCTTTGGTTAAATAATTATTTATGTCTGGAAACACCTTTGTAGTCATCGACAAAGACGACATGATTCGAGTGCTGCCAAATTTCTCCATCCCAATTCGCTTCTTATTGACGATGTTGATTTTAGTTGATAGCATAATGATATCATTTTTGCAAAAGCAAGGAGAGGTAGCTATGGCGCAGGTATTGGTGCGACAGCTGGATGAAAAAGTTGTGGAACGACTGAAGAAACGAGCGAGGGAACATGGTCGGTCTTTGCAATCGGAAGTCAAAACTATTCTTGAGGAGGCGGTTCCTGATTATGAGGCAGCCTGGAAACGGATGGAACGATTTCGAAAGCGACTGAAGCAATCGGGCAGGAAGTTTAGCGATAGTGCTGAATTGATCCGTAAAGATCGGGAGCAATGAGCCGCTATGTTGTAGATGCCAGCGTCACCATGAAGTGGTTTATCCCAGAGATTTATTCAGAAGCTGCAATACGGCTTTATCAGGCCAACTATCATCTCCATGCCCCCGCTTTTATGTTGTTGGAACTGGGGAACGTTCTCAGTAAAAAGATTCGCCGAGATGAATTGAGACAAAAAGAAGGAGAGATTATGTTAAAGGAGATACATCATTTCCCCGTTCAGCAGCATGCCGACCAACGCCTTTTTCGACCTGCTTACGCCCTTGCCCTCGAAACTCAATGCAGTCTGTACGATTGTTTATACCTCGCTTTAGCGGAAACGATTGATGGGAAGATGGTGACGGCGGATGGCAAATTTCACAAAGCTCTTGCCAACAGCCGACACTCCAAACGGATGTTGTGGGTCGAAGATCTTCCTCTGAGCATAAGCTAAAAGCACCTCTTATTCTAAACTGCAGAGCATCACGAGTTTCATCATTGATTGTGACGGTTGAGTTTTTGCACCTTAGGATTATTCAACGCAGTCTGTCAGCTGAGCGAGGTCCCAAGTATCTAGTCCTCTCGAGAGATGTGAGGACGGAGCCATGGCAGTATCATATGCGAACTGATCAGAATCTACATTGTCGAGTGTGTTCGTGTTGGCTGCAACGGGGACGGCGTAGGGTGGAGTGAAGAAAAGTGGGCTGGATAGGTAACCATTGCGCTGAGACTGCATCGCGGTACTCCTACCTATGAAACTGCTGAACTTCCCTTCTTTCTGTGACGCACAGCTTGCCCCATATATGGTAGCTACGTTCAATATTTCTTCTGTCAACGGTGCAAGAGTGCCGCTGAGATTTTGAATTGGAGCTCGAATATTGACTGACCCGTCAACCCCCGCTGGGCCTGCTGATGCATTGATAGTGCTGAGTGGATCAATCAAGATAACGTTGCCAATGAGATCAATCTGTCCGCCAAAGCCTGTGGTTGCAGTAGCAAGGAGTTGACTATTTTGAAGAACAATGGCCTTCGGGTCAAAAATAATGTTTCCGCTAGAAGTCTCGGCTCCGCCAAGAACAGACGTCGATACCTCACTGTTTCCTAAAAATATTTGATTCGTTGCCTGTAATGTAATGTTGCCGCCAGAGGCTTGAGTTGCAGACGTTTTCACTTCACTGTTATCGATGCGAATGGTGTCACCGGCAACGAGTAAAATGTTACCGGCATTTTTAAAACCCAAACTCTCTGCAGTAATTAATGAAGAATTGGTGAGTCGAAGGTCCTCCTCAACATTGATACGAAGATTCCCTACCGTTCCGTTAACTGCGTCAACTTTCATTTCACTCTTATTCAAAGTGAGAGTTTTTGCCGCGGTAATCTGAATCTCTCCCGTGTCTCCGGTGGACATCTCTGAATCGCCCAAAAACCCAAGACCGTTAGAGGCGACAATCTGACCATCATTTACCATGGTTATATTATCAGCCATTACCGTAATAGTTCCGCCAGATCCTGAAGATGTGGTACGTGAGGAAATCACACCACCATCTTGAATCTTAAGGTCCTTTACCTGAACCGTAATGTCTCCAGCTTTTCCTGAGGCTGGGTTATTTTCATTTCCCGCCACCCTGTTAAATACACTCAGTGAATCGGTGGTGATGGTGGAACGTGACAAGTCCCTTGAAAAATCAAGAGTTCCTCCTCCATTAAGAAAGAAATCGATGATATCAGGATTGACGTCAGCTATGAATATTTCGTCGGCTGTCACATCCACGTCGCCACCGTTTCCGGACGAAAATGTGCGGGAGTCGATACGACCCCCATCTTTCAAGCTAATAGTTCTCGCGGTTACTTCAACATCACCGGCATTTCCTCCTCCTGGCCCTGGTAGACTCGAGTTCACGATTGAGCCTACATTCAAAAAGACGATATTGGGATTGAAGGAATCAGGAATTGGGACCGGATTGTTTCCCGAAAGAACGATCTCGTCAGCTGCAACCTCGATTGATCCTGCATTCCCTGTGGCTATTCCGAATGTTGATCCTACGATAGCTGCGCCAGTGGAAAAATCTAACTTACCGGAGAGCTGAATGTTCATATTGCCACCGTCTCCAGACCCGACCGTGACACTACTAATAAGACCGGTATTCCTCATCGTCAAATTTTTTGCTGTGATGAAAAGATCTCCGCCCGGGCCGTCTCCAGTCGCGCTTGAAAAACCCGTAAAGTCAGCCCCACCACCATTTTCCGGATCTTTAATTCCGACCACTAGGATATCCTGAGCCTCCACCGTTAATGTTCCACTGCCACCAGTGACCCCTGGCCTAGCGGCTGTGGTCGCAATTTCCGCACGATTTCGAATTTCGAGCGTTTCCCTGACTGTCACCGCCGCGTTACCTCCTTTCCCTGAGCCAAACCCTCCGGCATCAATGCGTGCGGCGTCCATACTCACGTTGTCGGCGGTTACCGTGAGATTTCCTCCGAGGCCACGGCTTCCAAATGAAGACGATGTACTGATTCGACTTTGTTTTGGGCTTTCAGGATTTGCGATATTCGGATCTACGGCCCCGGCGCTCCCTGCCATCACCAAGTCGTTTTCTACCGAAATCGTAATCGCTCCACCCGAGCCAGATCCCTGAGTTCTACTGACAATTTGCCCTCCTTCCATCAAACGCAATGTACCAGCGGTAATCTCAATGTCGGCGGTTTCACCGCTTGAATCAGATGAAGATTGAGACTGAATGAAAGATCCTTGAGCTACCTCGACCAACTCTCCAGCGATCTGAGTCGTGCCAGCATTTCCCGAGCTACTGACGTCAGCAATCAGCTTGGACTCATTCGTAATCACCGTGTCTGCCGCAGTGTCAATGACGATCCCGCCGCTGATACTCGATCCCTTGTTGGACGCGTCCAAAATAGCGTTGTCTACCACAAGACGACCTCCATGGATCCTGATCGGACCTCCCGGCGCACCACTTGTATCCACACGAGCTCCACTGGATATCATGATCTGGTCAGAACGGTTGTTAGTCAATATCATTTTGTCCTGAGTCACTTCGCCAGACTGAATCTTCACCGCGCTATCTGATAGGACGCTGGAAAAAATAATAGAGCCTCCAGAAGTAAGGACCGTACCTGATGCGATATCTATGCTCCCTCCCACGAATGAAATGGTCTCACCATCGGAAACCGTCAATAGGCTTCCTTTAACAGTGATCGGAGCAGGAGCTTCACTCAAAAAGCCTAGTGTACTCGGGGGGTCCAAAAATCCGAATGCTTCTGGCGGGTCAGCCTGCAAGACACTGTTGGCACTATTGTCCAACGAGGTATCAGTATAAAACGTCATTCCATCTTCGAACTCAAGAAGATCCGCCGAACTTACATGGAGCGAGCCAGTGAGTTCCAACGATGCTTTGGGCCCAAAAAGTATCCCAGACGGATTCAGCAGATATAGATTAGCGCCGCTGATAGTAGAGCGGAGGGTCCCATCTATATTGGAGGCAGTCCCACCTGTTATACGGCCAAGAATGTTGACAATCTGAGCTGGTCCGTTGAAGTTGGCAATATCACCGTTGCCAATACTGAACTGATCGAAGCTATGAAATTGGTTGGTCCCGTGAATCGAGCCACCATTGATATTATAGATCTGACCTGTTTGGGTTACGGTCGTAGCAATTGTGCCATCAGGAACGATCGAGGTTGTGAATTGGGCGTAGTTTGAATCAGTCGCCAAACAGAGAAAACTTGCCATTGTGAAAGAAATAAGAATGATTGATTTGCGTGCTGAGGATTTGCAATTCATCTGCGACCTCCTGTCGCCACTCTCTTGATATGCCATTAGTTTTTGATTGATGAAAGACTGCTGAGAAAAAAATCATGTATTCGATGTGAGTTGTTATAGCCAATTCAGTTATCCCGAAACGCTAAAGCGCCAACGTGCTCAATGTAAAAAGATATCCAATACGTCATGGAAAACATCAATCATTCGTCAGTAGATCCAAGCATGTATAACCTTCCAAGGCATGAGTTTTTGGAGGGGATCAAGTCTGGTGACTAATGATTTATCAACTTTAAGCCGTCATTTATACCTATGGGTGTAGGGTTTACTTCAATCAATTGCTTCGCGGTCTTTCTATAAAAGAAGCATTTTTTAGGAGTCCATATCTCACAAATATGTATTATGTGGGCGTTAGAAATAAATTACTTGGACTCAGAGCACCGTTCCTCTTCGCTTTCCTCAGAGTATAAGATGCTTGATTCGGGCCAGGGAACGCGAACGTACTTACCGCATCGCAATTCAATCACGAGAGGGTGTGGCACTTCAGCAGAGCCAGGTTGTTCATCGGCTCTAAGTTCATGGAAATCATTATCTGCAGGTAAGGCAGAAGGTGTTGACTCAGAGTAATCTGGTGTTGTTATAGGTGGATAGAAAACGGCAGAAGGAAATGGACGTGTTGAAAATTGGAAGGGCGGTCTTTTTACAGTCGAATTATTCGGTGGTATCTTCAGTGTCTTATGAGGGGTTTGGGGGACCTTTGATCGGGGGGTAAGCCCTTTCATCGTTGGAAGTTCCGATCTTGAATGAACGCTTGACATCTCAATGCGAGGTGAAACGATGCCACTTCTAACAGATTTTCTAAAAGCATTTGCCGGCTCTAAGCACACCCCAACACTGAATAGTGGAATGATAAAAAAGAGAATTCTTGTAAATTTTTGATATATCATGAGAGGGTCATCAAAATTGTTATCCTCTTAGCTCTTGTATACCCATGAGAGTCTATTCTCTTCTCAGAATGGCAACACTGTCAATTTCTCTTCAAGAGAGCACGAAAAATGGATCGTAACTAGAGCAAGACAAATTTTCTCTTCTCTTTGCCTTTTTGATCGTACTTAGAAAGAGTTACGGTATTTGGTACCTCAGCCGTGGGGTCACGAAATAACCCATACGCATATTGGACCAGTTAAGAGAGAATGGAGGTGTGACAAGAAATTGGAGCGGGAAAGGGGATTTGAACCCCCGACCCTCGCCTTGGCAAGGCGATGCTCTACCACTGAGCTATTCCCGCTCTCCTAAGACTGTAGAGGTTTCGATTCTAGTGTTGCGTGGTAATGCTGTCAAGCAATCTGTATTCCTACTAAAAGGGCTTGAAATAGTGGAGTTTTTAGATAGACAGCAAGTTAGGAAAACTCTACTATTGTCCGATAGGAGTAAAGAGGGTCTTTTGAGCAAATTTTTGGGAAAATTTCACCTTTCCCAATCTTGCGATAATGTGAAAAACTCATACAATATTCTGTAGTACACGTCTTTATCCTTAGAAATTGGAGGAATCATTATGCATGTGAGTGTCATTGGAACTGGTTACGTCGGATTAGTCACAGGTGCGTGCTTTGCTGAGTATGGTGTGGACGTGACCTGCATGGATGTCGATTCTAAACGGATTGAGAAATTGGAGAAGGGCGAGATTCCATTTTTTGAGCCGGGGTTAGCCGAGCTCGTGACGAAGAATGCCAATGCCGGGCGATTGCATTTTACGACCGATCTTGCGAAAGCCGTGGATGAAGCTCTCGTCATATTTATCGCCGTAGGGACTCCATCGAGGGACGATGGATCTGCTGATTTGTCATTCGTGGATGAGGTGGCTCGAAGCATTGGCAGTCGTATGACTGGCTATAAAGTTGTGGTGACGAAATCGACGGTTCCGGTGGGAACAGCACAACGTGTCCACAAGCTCATCGCTGAAAATCAAACGACTCCTCAGAAATTTGGAGTGTGCTCGAATCCGGAGTTTTTACGAGAAGGGTCAGCCATTGAAGATTTTATGCGACCGAATCGAGTCGTGATAGGCGCGGATAGTCCGGCCTCCGTGGCTATTATGAAAGATCTGTATCGACCCTTGTATCTCATTGAAACACCGATCGTGATTACTGATGTCCCTACTGCAGAAATGATTAAGTATGCGTCCAATGTATTTTTGGCTACGAAGATCTCATTCATCAATGAAATGGCCAACCTTTGTGAAAAGGTTGGTGCTGATGTTCAGGTTGTAGCGAAAGGCATGGGGCTCGACAAACGGGTTGGTTCGAAGTTTCTTCATGCCGGTCCCGGATACGGAGGCTCGTGTTTTGGAAAAGATACTGCGGCCCTCATTCATATTGGTGAACAGGCCGGGTATGAGATGAAGGTGGCGAAAGCCACCAAACTCGTGAATGAACAACAACGCTTGCGCATGCTCGATAAAATTCGCGACACGTTAGGAACGGTTAAAGGAAAAACTGTTGGAATGTTGGGGCTGTCGTTTAAGCCCAATACTGATGACATTCGTGATTCTCCGGCGTTAGAGATTGCCGAACAATTGATTAAAGAAGGTTGTACGGTTCGTGCCTATGACCCAGAAGCGATGGAAGAATCACTGAAGGCGGTGAATGGTTTAGTTGCGTGCCAGGATGCTTATCATACGGCTGAGGGAGTGGATGCTCTCATCCTTGTCACGGAATGGAATCAGTTCCGAAGCCTGGACTTTGAGCAACTCAAAACTCTGGTAAAGTCTGCTTGCCTGATTGATTTGAGAAATGTCTATGATCCGGATCGGGTGGCTGAACAAGGATTTTATTATGTCTCTGTTGGAAGACCCTCGGCAGGTACCCGCCCAATTTAGATATTAGGGGTAATAGGCTTCCCGTCGCGTCCAGCGATCGCTACTCAGGAAGTGTGAAGAAAGAGCGTGAAGTGTCGTTCGGGAAGCGTGAAAAAAACCAGAAAACTCTTCCTACGAAAGACGAGATACAATATACGCTTCACGAGCGACGTTTTTTCTTCTATGAACGATGTTTCATGAATTAGGCCTTCGGTTTGTAACCCATCCGATCAAGGACTTTCATGATGCGTTTGGTGAGTTTAGGATCGGCATCACCAAGAGCATCAGCTAAAGGCGCCACGGCTGGTTTCCCAATTTTTCGCAAAATCTCCGTCGCAGATTGCCGCATTTCATCTTCTTCAGAGACCAGAAGAGGGATGACTTGAGTGACAGACGGTGCCCCAATTTTGATGAGGGCTTCGTACGCACGATGTCGCACATCTCCAACCTCGTCATTGAGCGATTCGACCAAAGGCGTAACGGCTTCTTCAGCTTTCAATTCTCCAAGTATTTCGGCCGCATACTTTCTGTTTAACCAGTGGGTATCTGAAAGATCCAAGAGGGCGGCTTCAACTTTTTGTACGCTCGGATCTTTGGGACGTATCCGAAACTGTTTAACCAGCCGTTTTCCGTCTTCTTCAATAACCCGCAAGGTGGCGCCGTCGCCCGCTTTAATTTTCTGTAAATCTTCCAATGCCTCATCAGCGACGTCTAGCAGTACGGTTTTGCCATCGTAGGCTAAAAGTTCAACTTCTATCTGTTTGGCTTCAATATTGACCGCGGTCACATTCTCCGTCACGAGATTAAACCCGTCCTTTTTCGTCCCACCTTTTGGACCGATTTGAACAAGTTGTACTGGGGATTCATCTGCCATGATTGCTCCTTAATTATTGATGTGAAGTTCTATTCATGATTTTGCTGAGTCTGGAGTCCAGCCAAGACTACTCAAGGCGCCCTCTACTGTGTCTCGGACCATTTCATTTTCATCTTCGAGTAAAGGTACAAGAGAAGTCACGACCCGCTTGTCGCCTAAGCGAGCTAAAGATTCTACAGCGTTTCGTCGAACTAACCAATCTTCATCAGAAAGACATTGGGTCAACGGTTCAACGCCACGTGGGTCACCAATTTTGCCCAACGCTTCTGCGGCATGGCGGCGTACAATCCAATTGGGTCCTTGAAGCTCCTGTATGAGGGCATCAGTGGCTCGAGAGTCACCAATTTTTTTTAGGACACGGGCTGCATCTTCACGTAAAGTGACATCCATCAATGCATCCACGAGTGCTGGCACGGCTTCAGGATTTCCAATACGTTCTAAAGCCCAGACCGCTGCATTGCGGACCGCTCCGTCTTTATCACCTCGGAGAGCCTTCATCAGAGGCTCGACACTACGGGGGGATTTAATCTTCCCCAGAGCCGAGGCTGCTTGCTCTCTCACCATCCATTCTTCATCCTCTTCTAACGCCTCAAGCAGAGGGTCTACCGCGGGTTCTCCAATTTGGGCGACAGCACTAGCTGCGGCCTCTCGTACGACTAAGTCATCTTCTAAGAAAAGATTGATGAGCTTAGGAACGGCAACTTCTCCGATTTGGCTCAGGTTTGTAGCGGCGTGATTACGAAGGGCTTCGTTGTCATCACGAAGTGAAGCTAAGAGTTGTTCAACGCGATTGGATTCCTCCATCGTTTATTCCTTTCCTGCCCAAGCCTCTTCATCCAATTGAGCGTCAAGGGCTGCCAATTTGTCAAGGATGATTCCGGAATTATATGAGATCAATCCGTCTCGATCGGTTTTTAGTGTTTTAAAGAGTTCAACATGTGGGCGTAATACTTCGACATCTTTGATCTTTTCTAATGCTTCCACGGCTAAAACCCGGAGGGGACGAATGGGGATGCTTTCAACCAGCAAGTCGACAGGTCGAGCATCGCCAAGAAGTCCGAGTGATTTCGTTGCCAGTTCTTTCACGCCAGTATCTGAATCAACACGAAGTCGGTTCATCAAAGGCTCGACAGCTCGCACATCGGAAATTTTCCCAAGGACGTCAGCTGCCGCTTCTCTGACGACCCAGTCATCGTCTTCAAGATATTCGATAAGGATTTCAACTGCTGGACGGCCGATAGGATGAATCTTTATCACGGCTTCTTGTCGAGCTCCTTCTCTCAGTTCGGATTCTTCCACGTTAGCGAGTTCGTTCATGATTTCATCGATGCGATCTCGGATAGCTCCAAGTTTTCGGAGTGTTTCTACAGCAATGTCGCGAACTGCTGAATCACTCATGGCATCGATCAACGCATCTGCTGAACGTGGATCAAGCAGATGATCTAAGATGGTGGCCGCCGTCACTCTGGCAGTTTCATCAGTGTCTTTGAGCATATTTGTCAATGGACCGATTGATGTAGGAATTGCCCCAAGCAAGGTAGTGACTTGCTCTTTATGGCGTTCATCTTTCAATAACATCACGAGTTCTGCGGCAGTGGGTTCGTCTAAGATTCCTGCCATCTGTTCCAATGAGTCCATGGCTGCCTTGCTGACTGCCTCATTTTCGTCGGAAATCATTTTGACGACAGGAATCCCAGCATGAGGATCTCGAATGCGTGCGAGCATCTTGACGGCCTCAACTTTATACTCAGGAGACGCGTGTTTCATCGCCTCGATCAATCCAGCAACGGCTGGAGGACCGCCCTTAAGGCACGCGACGGTCGATCGCATACGCCGCCAGTCCTCTTCGTGATTGAGTTCGGAGATGAGCGTTTCTAGGGTTTCTTTTGGCATCTTACCTTGTGAGGTGTCGCAATCAAATATTCTTTCTAAATGAAACTTACGTTATGAATTGGAGAGAATGTTCAAAAAGCCTATCCAGCAAGACTGCAGCCTTGGGAACGATTATCCAGAGGGCATAGACTTCTGAGCCATATCCTTTGTTGGTATCATTCCCCATTCCACAATTGTGATCACTGGTTCCCAAGTCACGCGCGGAGCGTACTGGTCCTACGTGAGCACGGCAAAAGGGCGAGAACGACGCTGGCGGATTTTTTTAACATTTCTCTCACAAACGAACTTGTCCCGGTCTCCATCCTAGACGTGCGAGTGTTTCTTTGACATGAAACCGAATATTGTCATCCGTTTCGTTTTTGTACATCGCCACGAGTGGAGAGACGGCGGTCTTGCCAAAACTAGACAGGGCTTCAGCGGCTTCAACTCGTATGAGTGTGCTTTTTAACCCTTGTTGCAGCGTGGGAATTGCCCGTTCATCGCCAATTTGTGCTAAGGCTTTGACCGCAGCTTCTACAGGCGGTAAATCTTCTTGGTACAAGTTATCTTCACATGCCGCCATGCGGCCTTCATACGCTTTCGTGACTAACCCTTTGATGATCTTCGTCAATGTGGGAAGAGCTTTTGGGTCCCCAATTTTGCCAAGCGCTGTAATCGCTTCGGTCTTTAATGTAGGTTGATCAAGGACACTCAACAGAGCGTCTATCGCTCGTGAATCCCCAATCTCGCCAAGAGCCCGAATGGCGTCTTGTTTGACAGCTGTATCCGGGTCTTTGAACATGAGCTTGATTAAAGGGTCGACCGCTGATTGAGGTTTTAGCAGGGCTAATGCTTCAACGGCACGTAGGCGAATTTTCCAATCTTTATGATTCAGTAATTGCAAAAGAGGAGCAATTGAAGGTTCGCCTAATGCGGTAATGGCGGCTCCGGCATCATCGCGTACAGCTGGGACTTTGTCTTGTAACAATAAAATAAGTGTGTCGATGGCACTGGGGTCGCCGATTCTGCCAAGGGCTTTGGCTGCATGACTCCGTACGATCCAATTGGGGTTCAGTAAAGCAGCGATGAGGGCATCGACAACCCGATCATCACCAATGGTGGCAAGTATTGAGGCGGCAATTTCTTGCACATTTGGGTCGAGATCTTGAAGGGAGTGTCCCAAGGAAAGGACCGCTGACTCACCAATGGCTGTCAGAGAAGTTGTAGCGGCCACACGTACCGAACGATCAGAATCTTTGAGGGCTCGAATGAGCGGTTGCACGCCTCGGGGGTCTTGAAACTTTCCAAGCGCTGTTGCGGCATCTTCACGAACGCCCCAATCGCTGTCGTTGAGAGCGGTGATATGTTCGGCCACACTGTCTGCCATAGTCACATTTTCCTAAGTAAGAATGAAGATATATCAAGATGAGTCACGTATCTCTTGTTAGCCATTCAAAAGTCATCACAACCCTAAAAGGGCAATTCACGTTAGCATAGGGTTTTTTTGAGGGTCAACTACGTACATTCTATTGGAGAAAAGGCATTATCGGATTGGTAAAACTTCGTTTTTAAAAGATTTTAGGAGAGAGATGATCATCAGCACAATGATGAAGGCAAAAGGAAAAGCCGCGATAATTGACCCCGTTTGAAGTGCCTTCAGACCTCCTGACCATAGCAAGACTGCTGCTGATACTGATTGGATAATTCCCCACGTAAATTTAATATGATTTGGAGGGTTGAGATTGCCATGAGTTGTTAATGTGCCCAGTACGAAGGTGGCGGAATCGGCCGACGTGATAAAAAACGTTGCAACAAGAAACATGGCAATGACTGACATCATCGCACCTAAAGGAAACTGTTCCAAGACTGAGAATAAGGCAACTTCAATCCCATTCTTGTCGATGGCCTCTTTAATGGCCACATGGTCAATCATTTCCAGTGAAATCGTAGTTCCACCAAAAACTGAAAACCAAAAGGCACAGAAAATCGTTGGAACGAGAAGAACTCCTAAGGCAAATTCTCTGACCGTACGGCCTTTGGAGATTCGGGCAATAAAGGTTCCCACGAATGGAGCCCAAGCGATCCACCAGGCCCAATAAAAGAGAGTCCAATTATGAATCCAGGTTGAATCTGTGAGTGGTGCTAAATTCAAACTCATCGATGGCAAATTCTGAAGATAACTACCAAGAGCAGAAGAGAAAACTTCCATGATAAACTTTGTTGGCCCAAGGAAAAGAAGAAAACACAAGAGCGTGCAAGCCAATACCATGTTCAAATTACTGAGATATTTAATGCCTCGCTGTAAGCCTGTTTGGGCTGAGAGCATATAAAGAACGGTCACGATACCAATCAAAACGAGCTGTGTGGTGAGGGTATTAGGCACTCCAAACAGATACGAAAGACCACCGCTAATTTGGACTGCTCCAAGACCTAGAGATGTTGCAACACCAAAGACCGTAGCAAACACCGCGATGATGTCGATGGCTGAGCCTACTATCCCATCGGCCTGACGGCCGAGTATTGGCTTACAACTCAGACTGATGAGTCCTGGAACGCCTTTTCGAAATTGAAAGTAAGCTAAGGCTAAGGCCACCATCGTATAAATGCCCCATGGATGAAGACCCCAATGAAAAAAACTATAACGGATAGCCATTTGTGCAGCTTGTGGGGTTTCAGGTAGGCCAGTTGGGGGATCATGAAGGTGAGAAATGGGTTCGGCGACCCCCCAAAAAACAAGGCCGATTCCCATGCCAGCACAGAAGAGCATGGCAAACCAGGTGAATAAAGGAAATTCCGGCTTGGCATTATCCGCGCCAAGAGGAATATCCCCGTAACGCGAAAAAATGAGAGAGCAGGCCGTGAGGAGAAACATAGAGGCGGCGAGTACATAAAACCATCCAAATGTATCAAGGAGCGATTTTTGAACCGCTCCCGTAACTAGTGCCAGGTTTTCTGGAAAGAAGGCTCCCCAAAGGAGAAATGCGACGGCTATGAAAAGGGAGATTTTGAATACTGGGGTCAGTGGTTGCATAGCATACGATGGATTCTCTAGGGGGATAGCATAATTTTTAACCCTGAACAAGCCAAGTGACTAAGAATGTACCCGAGGGCATGTCGATTGATCTGAACTAGTCAGGTCTTAATCGCCCATAAACAGGCTCAAATAGCTTAGTGTTTGTGCCAAGTATCTGTTATCAACGTAGATACATAACATTTTATTTCTATTGATATTTTTCTATGAATTTCTTTAGCACTCTTATTCGAACATGCTTGAAAGGGTTGCAGGTCGTTCTCAGAGTAGTTAGACTGAAGACCGCTCTTTAAGAGCGTTCTGCGACTTGTCAAGGCGCTAGAAGCCACTTCGTTTTTAGCCTTTTCGCATTCTCATGACATCTTTAGGATTTAACAGGAGGCCATCAAATGGCTAAAGAACAGCAATACGGTGATAATCCGATCGCCCGGAGAAAAACGGACCAATACAAAAAGGAATACGTTGAAGGCTTTGTGCAGAAGTGGGATTCCTTGATTGATTGGGAGGCTCGGGCCTCTAGTGAAGGTGACTTCTTCATTCGAATTCTTCAAGAACGAGGCGTCAGGCGGGTACTTGATGTCGCCACGGGGACGGGATTTCACTCAATTCGACTCCTCCGCGCTGGTTTTGACGTCACTAGTGCTGATGGGAGCCCGGAAATGTTAGCCCAAGCCTTTGAAAATGCGAATCGGGCTGGGTTTATTATGAGGACAGTTCATGCCGATTGGCGCTGGCTCAGTCGCGATATTCACACTAAATTTGATGCAGTGATTTGTTTGGGGAACTCGCTTACGCATCTATTTTCTGAGCAGGATCGACGTAAGGCTTTAGCCGAATTCTACACAGCTCTGACCCATGACGGTGTTCTCATTCTTGATCAGCGTAACTACGATGGCATTTTGGATAATGGTTTTACCTCCAAGCATGTCTATTATTATTGTGGTGACAATGTGAGCGCGAAGCCTGAATACGTCGACGAGGGACTGGCGCGGTTTGAGTACCAATTTCCTGATGGGTCGAAGTATCACCTCAATATGTATCCGCTTCGGAAAGAATACACACGTCGCCTGATGCATGAAGTGGGTTTTCAACAAATTAAAACGTATGCCGATTTTCAGGAAACGCATAAAGTGGAAGATCCGGACTTTTTCGTGCATGTAGCTGAAAAACGTTATCGGAATGAAGAGCAATCACACGTCACCTTGTCAACAACCAGCTATACACAAGCTGTCGACACGGCCAGGGACTACTACAATAGTTCCGATGCTGATCGGTTTTATGCCACCATCTGGGGTGGAGAGGATATTCACGTCGGTCTTTATGAAAAAGAGAGTGACTCAATTTTTGATGCCAGTCGGCGGACTATTGAAAAAATGGCTTCCCTGGTTGTAGGACTGGAGCCAAAGACCCGCGTACTTGATATTGGTTCTGGATATGGAGGGTCTGCGCGTTTCCTCGCCAAGACCTATGGCTGTCAAGTGGGATGCCTGAATTTGAGCGAAATACAAAACAAACGAAATCGTGAACTCAATCGAATGCAAGGCGTGAGTTTAGCGATTAATGTTGTCGATGGCAGTTTTGAAGACATCCCATTACCTGATGGAAGTATTGATATCGTTTGGTCTCAGGATGCGATTCTGCATAGTGGCAATAGAAAACGTGTGATCGAAGAAGTGGTTCGGGTATTAGCAAAAGGCGGACAATTCATCTTTACCGATCCGATGCAAAGTGAAAACTGTCCATCGTCTTCGCTTCAACCTATTCTTGATCGTATTCACCTCGATTCTCTTGGTTCCATTCCCTACTATCGAGAGGTCGCGACTGAATTGGGTTTAAAAGAAATACAAGTATTGGACCTCTCGGAACAACTGGCCAATCATTATTCCCGCGTTCTCAATGAGATTACCGAAAACCAAAATACTCTTATTCGAGTTTGTAGCGAAGGGTATATCGATAAGATGAAGGAGGGGCTTCAGCATTGGATTGATGGCGGCACGTCAGGGTATTTAACCTGGGGAATCTTACACTTCAGAAAAACGTAGAATTAAAGGGACAGAATGTAGAAAAGGCCCTCTCATTTTCAATCAGTGAGAGGGCCTTTTAATGGCATTGTCGATAATGAAGTCGAAAACCTTACCGTTCAATTTTCAGATCTTTTGCCGGTTTAGCAAAATCCGTAGAATTTCCAAAACGACCCTCTAATCCTAGTACATTGGACGTGTCCGTATATTCTGGGTCTTTAGCCAAATCTTTCTCCTCAACTTCCGGTTCCCAGCCCAACTTCTCTAGCGTCTCGCGTACGACTTTTTTGAGCGCGCCGGATGCCGTCATGCGGGTAGAAGCAAAAGCAAGGACTCGTTCGCTTTCCTTGCTCACCTTTGAAATGTCGGGATCATGAAGAAATGACACAAGAGGTTCTACGGCATTATCTCCAATGAGCACAAGAGAGGCGGCTGCATAATCGCGTAGTACAATATCTTTAAGCAGTAAAATAAGATTGGGAATCACTTTTGGGTGTCTGAAGTGTCCCAGGGCCGTTGCGGCTGCTTCTTTGACGAGTTGCTCTTCACTAATGATACATCCCGGGGTTGGCGTTCCTTCTTGATGAATGCCTTTTCCTTTGAGCGCATCGAGTACAGCTGGGAGGGCTCGGGGATCTCCAATCATGCCGAGTGAAGCAATGGCATGGCGTTTAACGGCCCCGTCTTTCATAGTTTCGAGTAAGCCATCGACGGCAGCAGGGTCACCGATATTACCCAAGGCGATCGTTGCGTCTTCCCGAACGGCTCGGTCCGGATCTTTGAGAAGGGAAATCAACGCTTTTACGACACGTGGTTCTTTAACCCATGCACGACCTATTTGGTAGTCGGTGGTCATTCCTCCAAGGGCACGAACGCCATGACACCGCACGACAAAGTGCGGATCTTTTAGTGTGTCAAGGAGAGCATCAACTGATGGCGTCCCGATATGGACTAAGGCGGTGCCTGCTGTTTCTCGAACGATTTTTGATGTATCCTTAAAGAGTTTTACGAGTGGAGGGATGCCTTTGGGATCACCAATCTTCCCTAACGCTTCGGCGGCTGCACTTTTTACCGCTCCATCACGATCTCGACAAGCGATGCTCAGACCTTGCACAGCTTGAACGTCTTTAATCTCACCGAGGGCTTTCGCTGCTTGTTCACGTACTCTCCAACGCGAGTCCTTGAGACAGGCGATCAAACGAGGTACGACGGATTGGCCCACGGAAGCCATAGCGAGGACGGCTTCGCTTTGGACCTCCATCATATTGTCATTAAAGAGCGTGATGATTCCCTCAATGGCCTTCTCACCACCAATTTTTGCCAAGGCCCTGCCTATTTGCACACGGACAGCCCAGAAATCATCTTCAAGAGCAGACAAGAGTGGTTCGAGGGTCGTTGGGTCGCCTAATTCGGCGAGAGCCGTCGCGGCTTCCTCTCGAGTGGCATCATCCACGTCTTCTAAGGCTTCAAACCAATCTTGAGCGGTCTGTGACATATGATTCCTTTAATTTTGTAGATCCTAGTAATCAGGGTCTTGAGAGTAGGGTTGCGTATGACTGCAAATAATGGTGAGTTTCTGGGTACCTCGTCCTTGGACACATTGATTGAGGGATTTGTCATACTCCAATGTTCCGGACAATGTCACCTTGAAGAAGAAACTAAACGTATACGTTCCGAATTGATATTTCCCCGGCTTCAATTGTAACACCTTCGTATCCGTCGTAGGATACGCCACTGTGCTCACAGGATCATGAATCCAAATCAAGGGAGTAACTCCTGGTACTTGCCATTTGGTGGGGGGACTCAGAGAACTTGGGTCTACCGTTATTGGAAACTTTCGAAGTAAGGGGTTCGTTGGTTCTGACGCCAGGCATAAGCTACTGGCTAAGAGAAAACTTACAGTGAACAATCCGATCATGATGGTGTGTCGCATCAATGGAAAGCACAG
Organism: Nitrospirales bacterium; assembly: GCA_965223675.1. Taxonomy (GTDB): domain Bacteria; phylum Nitrospirota; class Nitrospiria; order Nitrospirales; family UBA8639; genus JAGQKC01. Next base: position 3,553,020 of record OZ245013.1, read on the forward strand.
AGAAAATTTAGTATAAGCTCGCAGGCATTTCATTTTCTGTTGTCCGGTGTTCAGGAACGGTTTCAAAGATTTCATCGATTGCATGACTTTCCCATTCGGTGTATGTCTTGAGACCTAAGGCATAGAGGATGGTTGCTCCGGTGTCCAATAACGAAACTTCACGCTTTATCGTATAGCCTTTTTTCACATTATTTCCTGAAGCGATCCACGGAACCGTATGGCCAAGTGGTTCCGATGCTTCCGGCTTCCCAGTATCTCCATTTTTTTGAGCGCTCACAACACTTCCTGCATTGAGACTGGTCACAAGAAACATCGTTTTATCCAGCACATTAAGTTCTTTGTAGTTTTCTCTAATTTTGCCGATGGCCGCGTCAATTTCGCCAATTGAAGTTTTGTAAGCATCCGAATCCCAACCGTGTTTCTTCCCACTCCGTGAAGCTGTGGGCATATGAACTAACAAGAGGTTCGGTACCTCGATGAGCCGAAACCCATACCCTTTTTCACTCGTGACTTTCTTAAGATAATCACGAATATAAATAGATATCGTGTTGGGGTTGCACAGCGGTTTTGCGATCCCACAGGTCTGGGCATCAACATAAATCTCTGGTCGAGAGAGTTGGTAAAAGCGCTCATCCATGAAAAAGACGGCACTATCACGTCCACCTGCGAGGTCCATATAATCAAACACTGTTGGCGATCGCAAAAAAGAGCGAGCAAAGTCGTATTCTTCCCATGCCGAAGTCACGCGATGTTTACTGACCGGTAATCCTGTAAGTAATGAAGCCATGGCAGGCACAGTCAGAGGAGGTGAAAGCGATTCTGCTGACCACGTTGAAGAACCTTCTTTTGCAAGACCCTCCAAGATGGGCATAGAACCAGACAGCACAGCTTCACGACCAATTCCCTCTAAGACAATCATAATGATATGGTCTGGTTGTTTTGCCTCTGCCGAAGGAAGAAATGAACTAAAAATGAGCGCGAAGAAGGTGCAAGCCCAAACGAGGCTACGGTTAGCAGACCTGTGTCGGAAGAAAGTATTGCTGAAAAAATTGAAGTTCATATCGCGTTACCCAGAAAGAAAATGTAGGTGGAGTAGTTAGCACTGTCCAACATTAGCATGTGAATTTTCAGGCGGTCAACTGACCTGAATAATCGAAAGAAACGCAATTCAGATATGGCATGTTCCTTCGACGAAAGCAAAATTTACATCATCCCATTGCGTTCGAATGGACTTTCGGGTTATAGCGACACCAAATAGTTGCTCTTAATGAGGTGCGTCGAGCTCGATAGTTCAACGGGTTTAAAACGTTGATGAATATCCACTTTTTGTTTATTTTCGTGAGAACTCCCGTCCGTAAGGGCGGGATATCTATAACACTATGCAACATGAACATGACGATGATAGGTGCCTAAGTGGATACGAAAGTATCAAGACTACGTAATTTTCACATGAAGACGACATTGATAACTCAACAAACTATCTGGTGCTTCGATTTGTAGGTATCCAAGTATGGACGAACCCTATCTGATCGTGGAAATGAGGTCCCCGCAACATGCCGCCTGAAAATAATTTTCAACATGCCAAGTATTCCCGATCAAATCCAGGCGAACGAGTTCTCTACCCTGTCTTTCAGGAAGGAAATAGCTGGAAAAATTCAGGATGGATGAGTGGAATGAAGGATGCAGCAAAGCGAATGGTGGATTCAAGGGTTCGCGGGGTTTTGTTTGTGAGCGGATACCCATACGGAGATCTTTTTGGCGTGGGTCGCCTTGACGAGGTTGGAGGGTTGAAGCGTGGTTACTCCAGAGGTATTCCCGGAATCGAATCCTTACTGAGCCTCCTACGCCCTAATTCTAATGGAATTGCTGAAAGTCAAGATACGATCAAGCCCCCTTTAGTAAATGACTCTGAACACTATCAGAAGTTGGATCTTTTAGTTCGTGATGTTGGAAATTTCTCCTCAGAGCAGGTTACAGCCTTTCAGAGTGCGGCTGATCAGCATGAAAAAGATTGTTTGCAAATAGCGCGTGCCGTTTGGTCTGGCCTTAACCACCATTTTGGTCGAGTGAAAGGTGCTCTTCATCTGCTCGAATTCATTGAAGAATGGGCAAAACAACTTTCTGTCGAATCTCAAGACCGCTTGCTCATTCAAGCTCATGGTCATGCCGGGCAGCTTTTGGGAATTATCTCTAACTTGATCGCTCCCGGAGAGTCCTCAAACCGCCAAATACTCTTTCAAGTTCTAGCAGCCCATCATGATCGCACTCATGATTCTGACATGGATCCCCACAGACTGGAGCGTATCTATCGCAGGCTGACAGAACAACCGTTCCTTGGGGGTGCTATCTTGGATGTCGTAACATATGGTGCATCGGTTCGGGGAGGATGGGACACTTCAGGTATTGGCCATTTACTTCATTTCGTGAATCATCGTCCAGTGCGGGGAGATGGAAAGAAATGGTTGGCCAAAATGGAATTGCCACAGATTGCCTGGGAAATCCCGATGCTCTCTGGCGGGGATTATGTTCAACAATTAGCGGTAGCTGGAACTGATAGTGTCATTGAATCTCAACAAGAGGAACTCGTGAACCAAGAGTTGAGGGAAATTTTAGAACCTTATGATGGATTTGAGCGGTGGTTGGAGTGCACTCGCCGTGGAACCCGCTGCCAGAATGATGGGAAATGTCTATTAGTGGATTACCAAGTTAGCGGAGAAGTTTCTCCTCGCAAACATTTGTTTGGCCACGCCTGCTATACAGAGAAGCGGGCCTTGCTGTTCAATACGACTCAAATAGTGAGTCAATTCTATTAAAGCTATGGTTATCCCTTAACGCTTCTCTGGAGTACTTACTTTCTTACACATGTTTTTGAAGAAAAAATATTGGTAAACTTTTCATGAAAATCATTGCTTTAGAATGAATTTTAGGCCGATTGAACCATGAAGCATGGTCTAAAGACACATTGATTATTAGGAAAATCCTATGGTATCCCTACGGTCTTTGTCTCATATTGATCAATAGTTCTCAATAAGTAGAAAAAACTATGATTGTTGGCGTTCCAAAAGAATCTTACCCAGGCGAACATCGAGTTGCCCTCGTTCCCGGGGTGCTCGATTCTCTCAAAAAGACAGAGATCCAAGTTCTTATCGAAAAAGGGGCTGGTGATGAAGCCGGGTATCCGGATGCTGCCTTTGTAGAAAAAGGGGCAAAGATCGCGGATACTCGCGGGCAGGTTTTTGAATCATCAGACATCATTGTGCAATTACGGTTGTTAGGCGCTAACCCGGAACAGGGGAAGGCAGACTTATCGTCTCTCCGTTCTGGACAGATTGTCATTGGACTTGCGGAAGCATTAACAGACCCCCAGTCGGTGAAAACTCTGGCTGAGCGTGGGGTCATGGCTTTTGCCATGGAGCTCATGCCCCGAATAACCCGTGCACAGAGTATGGATGTTCTGTCTTCGATGGGGACTGTGGCAGGTTATAAAGCCGTTATCCTAGCCGCCAGCTCTCTTCCTAAAATGTTTCCTATGCTGATGACAGCTGCAGGAACTGTCACACCGGCCAGAGTACTCATTATTGGAGCTGGGGTGGCTGGCCTTCAAGCCATATCCATGGCTCGTCGATTAGGATCAGCGGTCGAGGCTTATGATATTAGGCCAGCTGTGAAAGAGCAGATTTTAAGCCTCGGAGCCAAGTTTGTGGAATTGCCCTTAGAAACCAAGGATTCAGAAGATAAAGGTGGATATGCAAAAGTTCAGGATGAGGCCTTTTATCAGAAGCAACGAGAACTACTAACACGGGTTATCGCGAATAGTGATGTCGTGATCTCTACGGCGGCCGTGCCTGGGAAAAAAGCCCCCATTCTCATCACAGCTGACATGGTCGCCGGCATGGCGCCAGGATCAGTCATTGTCGACTTGGCGGCTGAACGTGGAGGGAACTGCGAGTTGACGAAGCTCAATCAAACAATCGTGACTCATGGGGTCACCATTCACGGACCGGAAAACCTCCCTAGTAGCGTTCCCTTCCATGCAAGCCAAATGTATGCAAAAAATATCGCCACTTTTTTATTACATCTTGTCAAAAAGGGCGAGTTGAACATAGATCTTGAAGATGAAATTACTAAGGGAACGTTGTTGACTCGTGATAATAAGGTCATTCACTCAGCCGTTCTAGAAGCATTATGAACGTCGAACTCATAATCTCAGAGTAAGGGGTTTCGTACGATGGAAATGTTCATTATGGCTTTCACAATTTTCGTGCTTGCTATCTTCGTTGGATTCGAAATTATCACGAAAATTCCACCGACGCTTCATACCCCACTCATGTCGGGATCGAATGCGATTTCGGGTATTACCCTTGTTGGCGCTGTTCTCTCTGCAGGCGCACAGCAAACCACTCTCACAACGATCTTAGGTGTGCTGGCGGTTATTTTTGCGACGATCAACGTGGTTGGTGGGTTCATGGTCACGAATCGCATGCTTTCGATGTTTAAGAAGAAATAGTGCGCGAAACATTTTTTGAATAATTAAGGAATAACATAATTCTCATGTCAGGCGTTCTCATCAATATCGGCTACTTGATCGCATCAGTTCTCTTTATTTTGGGGTTAAAGGGACTGACCCATCCCCGAACAGCAGTGCGTGGAAATTTGCTTGGCGCAACCGGAATGTTCATTGCTGTGGTCTTAACGCTTACCAATCAGCGTATCATCAGCTTTGAAATGATTCTCCTGGGAATTGTCATTGGAGGAGCGATCGGAGCTGTGCTCGCCGTAAAAATTCAGATGACGGAAATGCCTGAGTTAGTGGCACTGTTTAACGGGTTTGGTGGAATAGCCTCGGTACTGGTGGCCGGAGCAGCGTTGTTTGAAAGTGCGCAGGGCACCGACGTACCCCTTCTACAATTAACTATCGCCATTGCCGCCTCGGGGCTGATTGGTGCCGTCACATTTTGGGGAAGTTTGGTTGCGTTCGGAAAACTCAAGGGTCTGGTCAATGAAGATGCTTTTCTGTTTTCTGGCCAACAAATTATCAATGCCGTGCTTGCGGTTGTGACGCTCTCTCTTGCCGTGTGGGTTGTCATCGATCCAACGAATGGCATGGCATATTGGGGATTGGTGGGTGTGGCCTCAATTCTCGGAGTATTGCTCGTCATGCCCATCGGTGGTGCGGATATGCCGGTCGTTGTGGCGTTGTTGAACTCATATTCTGGTTTGGCGGCGGCGGCCAATGGTTTTGTGCTTTCAAATAATGTGTTGATTATCACAGGGTCTTTAGTCGGGGCGTCTGGACTTATCTTGACACAGATCATGTGCAAAGCCATGAATCGTTCGCTCACGAATGTCTTATTCGGTGTCTTGGCGCCTGTAGGAGGGGGACCCAGCGCGGATGATGTCTATGCTGGCAAAGTGAAGTCAGCATCTCCTGAGGAAGTGGCTTTGCTGTTTGATGCTGCTCGTCGCGTTTCAATCGTTCCTGGATATGGTATGGCAGTCTCTCAAGCCCAACATCCGGTCGCGAGTCTCGCTGCTCTTCTTGAAAGTCGTGGAGTGACGGTTGAATATGCCGTTCATCCTGTTGCAGGACGAATGCCCGGTCATATGAATGTTCTTCTCGCTGAAGCGGATGTCCCCTACGAGGCACTGAAAGACATGGATGAAGCGAATGAAACGTTTGACCAAGTTGACGTCGCGCTTGTCATTGGTGCGAATGATGTCGTCAACCCAGTTGCCCGTACAGATCCGTCGAGCCCAATCGCTGGTATGCCGATCATTGATGTCGATAAAGCCAAAACAGTGGTAATCATTAAACGAAGCCTAAGCCCTGGTTTTGCCGGCATTCCCAACCCACTTTTTGCCTTGGATAATTCCTTGATGATGTTCGGTGACGGGAAAAAAATGGTTTTGGATATGGTGGCGGCTTTAAAAGATGCATGATTTATGTGAATTATGTGTAAAGTATTGATAAATAAGCAATTATTTAATTTTTAGAAATAGAGTTTTCTCTCTTGATAGGGTCATGAAGGCGTGGTAAAGTAAGGTTCGTTGCTGATTAAATAACAGGAAAATTAAGGCTGAAAACATGGAAGTGAGAGTCATTAATAATAATGTCGAAAAAGCCCTAAAAGTTGCCAAAAAGAAGTTGGCGGCTGATGGTCTTTTTCGAGAATTAAAAGCCCGTCGCTTTTACCAAAAACCGAGTGTCAAGCGGAAAGCAAAAGAACGGGAAGCCGCTCGTCGTCGTCAAAAGTGGTTAGCAAAACACCGCGTGTTTTAGCCTCCCTTTGTTCCATTCCTCGTTTTAACTCCACACAGGTACTCGATCCTTCAAACATTCGTAAGTCGCAGTTCTTTCTCTAATTCTCCAATGCGTGACAAGGATATTCATGCTGTATTACGGATTGTCAAAGAGGAAATACGACAATGGCCTGCGCCCGTCCTTGGAGTTCTCGCTGCAGACAATGCAACCCCATTTCAAATACTGATTGCATGTGTGCTGAGCTTACGGACAAAAGATCAAACAACAGCAGAAGCTGCGTCCAGGCTTTTCTCTCTGGCCAATGCCCCATTGGAAATGAGTAAGCTGCCTCAAGGTAAATTGGAAAGGGCTATTTATCCCGTAGGTTTTTACCGCAGGAAAGCAAGGCAAATTCATGAAATTTGTCAAAGGCTTATGCAAGTCTACCATGGAAAGGTCCCAGGCACTATTGAGGAGTTACTCACCCTTAAAGGAGTAGGCCGAAAAACGGCAAATCTTGTGGTCACCGTTGGTTATGGAAAGCCTGGGATTTGTGTTGATGTGCATGTTCACCGAATTTGTAACCGCTGGGGATATATACAAACTGAAGATCCACATGAAACGGAATTAGTACTCAGAAGAAATCTTCCCCGTCGTTACTGGATCCATTTCAATGATCTCTTAGTTCCTTTTGGACAACACCTCTGCAAGCCAACTTCCCCATTTTGTAGTCGCTGCTCTCTTTTCGGTAAGTATTGTAAGAGAGTTGGCGTTATCTCATCTCGATAAGCTTGGGCAGCGACGCTTCTTCAACTCAAACTCAATGCCTCTGTATTTTTGATGTTACAAAAATTTCTATGCGTTACCTTTTCGTATCACATGTTATTTTTGTAAGTTATTGACTTTATTATAATTATGAGTTTTTGACTAAATTATTGATTGTTGAATTACTAAAACTCCACACTTGTTATTTTGTATTATTTATCATTTTGAATACAGATAGCATGAATTATTTCAATGTAATCAATATGTTATGATTTTATTTCTTTTTAATTCCAAATGGATCGAATATTGCTCACCCCTTAACGGTGGTGCGTAATGCGTGAAAATTCGATGTTTATTTTGAAGTTATTGAAAATAATGAAAAATTTACAAAGGAGGTGATAATACTTTTAGATTTATCCGTGAGAGTAGCAATTATTATTTGGCCGAATTATCGGTCGTTATCTTAGGAGGTGCATGCAATGTTTCTTTCCAGACGGCAATTTTTAAAAGTCTCGGCGGGCACGGTGGCCGCGGTGGCGTTAGCCGATAAGGCGTTGGCCTTAACGGCGCTGCAACCGGTGGTGGAAGTGGGCAATCCGCTGGGCGAGTATCCGGATCGGTCGTGGGAGCGGGTGTATCACGACCAATATCGGTATGACTCCTCGTTTACGTGGTGTTGTTCGCCGAATGATACGCATGCCTGCCGGATTCGGGCGTTTGTCCGCAACGGGGTGGTGATGCGGGTGGAGCAGAACTACGACCATCAAACGTATGAAGATTTGTACGGCAACCGCGGGACGTTCGCGCACAACCCCCGGATGTGTTTGAAGGGGTACACGATGCATCGGCGGGTGTATGGGCCGTATCGGCTCAAAGGGCCGTTGATGCGGCGGGGCTGGAAAGCGTGGATGGATGCGGGCAGCCCGGAGTTCACGCCGGACGTGATGACGAAGTATAAGTTTAACGCGCGGTATTTAGATGACATGCTGCGGGTGAGTTGGGATACGGCGTTTACCTACATAGCCAAAGCGATGATCATCATTGCGAAGCGGTACAGTGGGGAAGCCGGGGCGCGGCGCTTGCGGGAGCAAGGGTATCCGCCGGAAATGATTGAAATGACGAAAGGCTCGGCGATCCGCTGCTTTAAGTTCCGGGCGGGGATGCCCATCTTAGGGGTGATCGGGAAGATGGGGATTACCCGGATGAACGGGGGCTGTGGGGCGTTGTTGGATACGTGGATTCGGAAAGTGAAGCCGAACCAAGCCCAAGGGGGCCGGTATTGGTCGAACTACACGTGGCACGGGGACCAAAACCCGGCGCATCCTTTCTGGTCCGGAGTGCAAACCTCGGATATCGACATGAATGACATGCGGTTCTCGAAACTCAACACGAGTTGGGGAAAGAACTTCGTGGAGAACAAGATGCCGGAAGCGCACTGGAAGCTCGAGAGCATTGAGCGGGGCGCGCGGGTGGTGGTGATCACGCCGGAGTATAACCCGACGGCGTATCGGGCGGACTATTGGATTCCGGTCCGGCCGTGCACGGACGGGGCATTGTTCTTAGGAGCCTTGAAGATCATCTTCGATGAGAACATGTATGACCATGACTTCTGTCAGGCGTACACGGACATGCCGTTGTTAGTCCGAACGGATACGCTGCAATACTTAGATCCGCGAGAAGTGATCAAAGATTATAAGATGCCGGATTTCGCGAATTCGTATTCGGGGAAAGTGCAGACCTTGGATCCTGCCAAGATCGCCCGGCTCGGGGGCTTCATGGTGTGGGACAGCAATAAGAATCAAGCAGTGCCGATTCATCGGGAACACGTGGGCTGGCACTATCGCAACAGTGGCATTGATTCGGCGTTGACGGGGACCTACCGGGTGAAGCTCATCAATGGGCGGGAAGTGGACTGTATGCCCATCTTCCAGCTGTATCAAGCGCATTTGCAAGATTATGACCTGGATACGGTGCACCAAATCAATCGGGCCCCCAAAGACCTGATTGTGCGGTGGGCGCGGGATGCGGGGACGGTCAAGCCGCATGCGATTCATAACGGGGAAGGGACGAACCATTACTTCCATCAAACGATTATTGCCCGGGGCGCAGCGATGGTGTTGATCGTGACGGGGAACGTTGGGAAGTTTGGGACGGGCCAACATACCTGGGCCGGGAACTACAAAGCGGGGATCTGGAACGCCACGCCATGGAGTGGGGGCGGACTCGGGACCCATACCGCGGAAAACCCGTTTAAGATTACGACGGACCCGAACGTGCATGGCAAAGAAGTCCATGTGCGGGGGTACTACTACGGCGAAGAAGTGGCCTATTGGAACCACGGGGATACGGCCTTGATCGTGAACACGCCCAAGTATGGCCGGCGGGTGTTTACGGGGAAAACGCACATGCCGACGCCCTCGAAGTTCCGGTGGGTGGCCAACGTGAACGTGTTGAACAACGCGAAGCACCACTATGACATGGTGAAGAACGTGGATCCACACATTGAGACGTTGATCACGCAGGATGTGGAAATGACCTCGGACGTCAATCATAACGATGTGGCGATGGGGGTGAATACGTGGATGGAGTTTACGTATCCGGAGCATACGGCGACGGTGTCGAATCCGTGGTTCCAAGTGTGGAAGGGGGGGATTCGCCCCTTGTATGACACGCGGAATGACCTGGATACGGTGGCCGGGGTGGCCGCCAAGTTGACGGAGATGACCGGCGATGGGCGGTTCCGGGATTACTTCAAGTTTGTCTACGACAACCGGGTGGATGTGTACGTGCAGCGGTTGTTGGATGCGAGCTCGACGGGGTATGGCTACAGTGTGGATGCGATGCTCAAGAGCGAGAAGGGCTGGATGGTGATGTGTCGGACGTATCCGCGCCATCCGTTCTGGGAAGAGACGAACGAGTCGAAGCCGCAATGGACGCGGACGGGCCGGTATGAGAACTACCGGATCGAGCCGGAGTGTATTGAGTACGGGGAGAACTTTATCTCGCACCGGGAAGGGACGGAAGCGACGCCGTACCTGCCGAATGCGATTATGACGACGAACCCGTATGTGCGGCCGGATGACTACGGGATTCCGATCACGGCGCAGCACCATGATGACAAGACGGTGCGGAACATCGCGTTGCCGTGGCAGGAGATCAAGCGGTACTCGAATCCGTTGTGGGAGAAGGGGTATCAGTTCTATTGTGTGACGCCCAAAACGCGGCACCGGGTGCACAGTCAGTGGTCGGTGAACGACTGGGTGCAGATGTATGAGTCGAACTTCGGCGATGCGTACCGGATGGATAAACGGACGCCGGGGGTCGGGGAACATCAGCTGCACATCAACCCGCAGGCGGCCAAAGATCGGGGGATCAACGACGGGGACTATGTCTATGTCGATGGGAACCCGGTGGATCGGCCGTATCGGGGTTGGAAGCCGAGTGATCCGTATTATAAGGTGGCCCGGTTGATGATTCGGGCGAAATATAATCCAGCCTTCCCGTATCATGTGACGATGGCGAAGCATGCGCCGTATGTGTCGACGGCGAAGTCGGTGAAGGGGCATGAAACGCGGCCGGATGGTCGGGCGATTGCGATGGATACGGGGTATCAATCGAACTTCCGGTATGGGGCGCAACAGTCCTTTACGCGGGATTGGTTGATGCCGATGCATCAGTTGGACTCGCTGCCGGGCAAGCATGCGGTGGCGTGGAAGTTTAAATTCGGGTATCAAGTGGATAACCATGCGGTCAATACGGTGCCGAAAGAATGTCTGATGCGGATTACGAAGGCGGAAGACGGCGGCATCGGGGGCCGTGGGCCATGGGAGCCGGTCCGCACCGGGTTTACCCCGGGGCAGGAGAATGAGTTCATGATTAAATGGCTCAAAGGCGACCATATTAAGATCAAAGTGTAAAAAATCTAAAACGTAGGCCGGGATATCCTGTATCTTGGCCTACGTTGAAGGTTCCATTTGATTACTTGAAAACTTAGCATTCTTATTTAAGAAGAAACGGAGGAAACCATGCCAGAGGTTTATAATTGGCACCTAGGACGGAAGATGCTGTATCCGTATGAGGAGCGGCATCCGAAATGGCAATTTGCCTTTGTGTTTAACATCAACCGGTGTTTGGCCTGTCAAACGTGCTCGATGGCGGATAAGTCGACCTGGTTGTTCTCGAAGGGGCAGGAGTACATGTGGTGGAACAACGTGGAGACGAAGCCCTATGGGGGGTATCCGCAGTTCTACGACGTGAAGATCACGCAGTTGGTGGAACAAGTCAATCCCGGGGGGCAGGTGTGGAACGTGCGGGTGGGCCGCAAACACCATGCGCCGTACGGGGTGTTTGAAGGGATGACCATTTTTGACGCGGGGGCGAAGATCGGGCAAGCGGCGATCGGGTACATCCCCACGGACCAAGAATGGCGGTTTGTGAACATTTATGAAGATACGGCCACGTCGATGCGGGCGATCGTGGAAGGCGTGGATAAGACGGGGTTCACGAAAGAAGAGCCGTGGAAGATGACGGGGAGCAGTTTGCCGGAGCATGAGACGTACTTCTTCTATCTGCAACGGATCTGTAACCACTGTACGTATCCGGGGTGTCTGGCGGCGTGTCCGCGCAAGGCCATCTACAAGCGGCCGGAAGACGGGATCGTGTTGATCGACCAGAACCGGTGCCGGGGGTACAAGAAGTGTGTGGAGCAGTGCCCGTATAAGAAGCCGATGTATCGGGGGACGACGCGGGTGACGGAGAAGTGTATTGCGTGTTACCCGCGGGTGGAAGGCAAAGACCCGTTAACGGGGGGCGAGCCCATGGAGACGCGCTGCATGGCGGCCTGTGTCGGGAAGATCCGGCTGCAGAGCCTGGTGAAAGTGGGCGAAGATGGGTTGTGGGCGGAAGACCGGTGGAATCCGTTGTACTATGCCATCCGGGTGGAGCAAGTGGCGTTGCCGCTGTACCCGCAATGGGGGACGGAGCCCAATGGGTATTACATTCCGCCACGGCAGGCGCCGCGGGGGTATACCCGGCAGATGTTTGGGCCGGGGGTGGATAACGCGATCGAGAAGTACTTGGTGCCGAGTCGGGAGTTGTTGGCGGTGCTACAGTTGTGGCGGGCGAGCCAACAGATTCTGTTCCGGTATGACGTGATTCCGGGCCCGAAAGTGTTTGAGACCAACATTCACGGGAAGAAGTTCGAGATGTACAACGATACCGTGTTGGGCTTCAACAAGTCAGGCAAGGAAGCCGTGCGGCAGCAAGTCGAAGAGCCGATCTACATTCGCCCAGCCGAGCGGGTGAACTGGCTGTAAGCACAGACTCTCAGTGCAACAGACCACAAAACTGGCCGGGGGCGTTCCCCTGGCCAGTTTTGTTTAGAGACCTACCCAAAAGTGTTCTCCTCAGCAAATTCTAAGTTTTACATACGTCGCCAAATGTGCGAGTTCGATTGAACTCAAATTAAGACGCTCTCGTGTTTGATTTCTGCCTTGGGATGGACCTGTTTCCTTGGCGCTAGATCAAGGCCGTAGCTGGAAGTGTATACAAATTTAAGTATAAATAATTAAAAATGTATGCTATATAGTTTCAGGACATGGAGTTGTTCTCTGTTCCATGTAGTCTTATTAATGTTTCGTGATATTTATTTATATTCACATAGTTATTCTAAAGAGATTATATGAAAGAGACTGAACTTTTATTGGTGGTTGCCTGGAAAGGAAATTTCAATTACAGCATTTTTAAAGAGGGAGGGTGTTTTCGACAATATACTTAAAATACTCCTAGATATTTTCATGAATCAATGGTAATTTGAAACAAGGGTTAAACTCATTCAAATTCATAAATCTGTACTGTGGTGGAGGTGTCCGTTAACTCTGAAATTCCTTTTGCAGCTCAGGCCGTTCGCTTTGATGAGATTCTGAAATCAGGCACGATTCCTCAAGATTATCTTGGTAGCGACTATATCACGAAGCAATGGGTTGAACGCTTAGTCCATTATGTTTTAAGTGTTCCAGGCACGAACTATTCAATGCCGCAACTTGCGGCGTTGCTAGAACAGCTTGATCCAACCAATCAAGTGTTTTTCTTTAAGAGACTTAAGGAGACGAGCCCAGACAGCTTGAAGCATTTTGCGCCGCTCTATTATGGTTTTATGGCTGAGTTTCACCCGCTGTTATTTACTTAAGGAGGAGAAGAAGAAATTTTAAGATGATTCAGAAAAAATCTGGATAATTTCTATTAACCACATCAGCGTACTATGAGGGATCTAGGTTAATAATTGGAAGTAAGTGGAGGTGAGGAAATAATTCTGAGAGCTAAGGTGGGAGAACAGGGATGAATTCAACATTACACAAGGCGGTTTCGAGTTTTTATAACCTTATTTATGAGGGACAGGCATTTGCGAGCAGCATGGGCAGAATAGATTCTGCCGATCAAGAACGTTATTTTGGGCGTGTGGAAGGCCTCAATTGGGTGCTTGATCGTTGTCAAGAAATAGAGGATGTTGATGTCAACTTGACGACGGCCTCTCTTCAAAAACTTTTAGGCGATGTAAAGTCTGACCTTGAGCATGAACTTTCCATTCAGCGCCGAGAAAAGGGGCGAAGGGCGGATGGACGTGAAGAAGCCCTTATTTTTGTCAGTGATTACCTGACGAGTCTTATTACCGCAACTGGAATTGAGTCGAGCAAAAGCCCTGTCTAAACACATGACAAGACCGTTTCCATTGTGTCTTGCGAAAGAACACGCATACCATGGATGACCCTAAAAAAAATAAAGCTGTTCGAGAGTGGATTATCTTTGCACTTTGTCTCGGACTTGGTGCGCATGTCACCTTAGGGTTGGTGCTTCATGATGGAGAAGCTTGGCCGGCCCAGACTGCAGGCGTCTATGGAATCCTGGTCAGCTTAGCTCTGTACGCGATGGTGCAGTTGATTCGATCGATTTGGTGGATGATAAAAGGAGAGGCCACGGAGGAAGGCATAGACGAAGCTTAATGGCGGGCCTGTACTGGTAACATGAAAGCGCGAATGGACAAGAAGGACAAAGGAAAAGTCCTCAATCTAACACAATAGCTTCTTCTATCAGCATAATGGGAATTTGGTCTCGAATAGGATAGAGAACTTTTTTATCTTCCCGTATGAGACCGCCGTCTAATTTTTCCTTCACCTGTTGGCCTGCCTTGTTTTGAATTTCTCCGTTTCCGATCCCCATATTTAATCGTCCAATCAATTGATCATCAGCCATTGAGACATTCAGCTTCGTTTCTGGGCAGCAGAGTATTGATAACAAGCTGGGGTCGATCGATCCTTTATTTGAGGCGTTTTGTTTACTTCCCATTGCTTGCTCCTTTGTCTGAATGACTATCCTGAAAAATGTATCACCCTATGTAGGAATACACAAGCCTAAGCTTTGGATGAGTGTTGAGGGTGACAGGCATCTGACTAATTATGAAAGAAACAGTTCATTCTGGTAGAGTGACAGAGCGTTTAGCCCTATTCCTATGACGACAATTTTTTCTTCACAGATTCAGCGATACTTTTGGACGGGTTTATTTATTATCATTCCTGCGTGGGGCACGTTCCTGATTCTTTACACGTTATTTGATGCTCTGGATCATATGACTGTCGATGTGTTTCAGACGGCATTGAATGTGAAGGTTCCCGGCTCTGGCATTGCTTCGTTTGCCATACTGGTGTTGCTGGTTGGAGTCGGGATGACCCATTTTGTTGGTTATCGAATTCATAAGAATATTGAAGAGTCCGTCAGTAAAGTTCCGTTGGTGCGAAGCATCTATAATACATTGAAAAGTATGGCGGATGTCATCAATTTTCGAGAACGTTTTGGTCAAAGCAAAGTGGCCGTGTTTCCCTTTCCACGGGACGGACTCTGGGGACTTGGGTTTATCATGGGCTACGCCCCAAGATGGCTGCAAATTTCTGACGAAGGTGCACTGGTCATGGTGTTTGTCCCCACAGCTATTCATCCATTTACTGGCTATTTGGCTTTTGTTCCTGAATATAAAATCCATCTCATACAATTGCGCCCCGAAGAGGCGATGAAGCTGGAATTCTCGGCAGGGTTGTATCGCCCATCGCCGGGGTGGCTCAATCCACCGTCTCACTCGTCGTCCTAAGTCCAATAACACACCATTTCTTCTGTAGATGAATTCCGAGAAACATAAGGAAATAGTAGTCCGCAAGGCCACAAGGTCAGATCTGGATCGCCTTGTAGAATTTAATGCGGCTATGGCTTTGGAAACTGAAGAAAAGAGTCTTGACCTATCCTTGCTCCGCGCTGGCGTGCAGGGAGTATTCGAGAACCCTGCGCGAGGAATCTATATGGTTGGTGAAGTACGACAAGAACAATCCAAGCCGGTCGTGGCTGGCCAGCTTCTGATTACGTATGAATGGAGTGACTGGCGTAATGCCAATTTCTGGTGGATTCAAAGCGTCTATGTCCATAAAGATTGGAGAAAACAAGGAGTTTTTCATGCACTATATCGCTCGGTGTATGAACAAGCGGAAGAGCACGAAGATGTGTGTGGAGTGAGACTCTATGTTGAGCAGGAGAACACTGGGGCATTAGCTGTGTATGCTAAGTTGGGGCTAGAGCGTACCACCTATCGAGTGCTGGAACGTGATTTTGTGTTACCGCCAAAGCTTGCGGACTCTAAAGATACTCCGTGAAAAACGAAAAGTTAGCACTCAGTAGGTTTGCACAGATTTAAGAGAAAAACTTGTTGGTCTATGCGTTGTCACGTTGCAGTATCTAAGGAAAGAGATATAGAGCGAGCTGTTCAATCTCTTCAAGAGTCTACTTGGCAGTCCTTGCAGAAACCGCCAGATCTCGCCTTTCTATTCTTTTCTTCGTTTTTTTCAGAAGAAACGCATACCTTACACGCGTGGGTTCAGGAAAAAGTATCTCCTCACCATTTGGTGGGATGTATGAGCAATGGAGTGATCGGAGAGTCGGAAGAGTTTGAGGAACAACCGGCTATCATTTTATGGTCTGCCTTGCTTCCAGACGTGACGGTGGATCCTATTCGATTGACTGCCCGTGAACGTGAGGGACGACTCTTGCTCCAAGGATGGCCTGAATCGTTTCAACCACAAACGAGGCCACCGTACTTCTTTCTCTTCGCAGATCCCTTCTCAACTCCGATCGACGAGGTATTCACTTCTCTTGAACGAGATTGCCCTCGTTCGTTGGCCATCGGAGGAATTGCGAGTGGCGGGACGGATAGCGGAGAAAATCGGCTTGTCCTTGATGGGGAAATCTTTGATGATGGAGTCGTGGGAATCGCCTTAAGTGGGCGCGTCACAATTCGAACAGTGGTATCTCAGGGATGTCAGCCAATCGGAAAGCCATATGTGGTGACAAAAGCCAACCGAAATATCATCTATGAATTAGGTGGCATACCGATGTTAGACCGGTTGAGAACTGCGATACAAGATCTACGTGACGCGACAAACCCACAAGCCTCTCAATCGCTCCAAGTAGGTCTGGTGATGAATGAATACGGCGGTCAATTTGGGCGAGGCGATTTTCTTATTCGCGACCTCATGGGAGCAGACGAAAAAACTGGAGGTGTCGCCATCTCAGATATTGTCCGTGAAGGACAAACGCTGCAATTTCATCTACGAGATGCTAAGGCAGCGGACGAGGAATTCAACAAACTCTTAGAGGAAGACCGGCAGACGTATATTGACCACCCTGCACAAGGCGCCTTGCTCTTTAGTTGTAATTGTCGAGGAACGCGATTGTTTCCTGAACCTCATCATGATGTTAGCGTATTACGGAATCAATTGGGCGATGTCCCGATAGCGGGGTTTTTCGCCGGTGGAGAAATCGGGCCGGTCGGAGGGAAAAACTATCTTCACGGTTATACCGCGAGTGTTGCACTATTTTGCGATCCACATGAATCGGACGCCTCTACGTAAATATATTTTGATGTGTCTTTAAATGAAAGGGAAAAGAATGTGCGTAGAAAATTGAACAAATACGTCTTTATTGGTTTAGTCATAAGTCTCGTCTTCTACAGTAGTTTTGGTGCGGTGCAAGCTGATGAGGGAAAGGTCGTGACGACTCCGTCTGGATTGCAATATGTCGATGTGGTTGTTGGTGACGGACGTGAAGCGGTCAAAGGTGACCTTGTCGTGGTGCATTACACTGGGACGTTAACCGATGGGAAGAAGTTTGATAGCTCCAAAGACCGAAACGATCCGTTTTCATTCCCTCTCGGTGCCGGTCGTGTCATTAAAGGATGGGATGAGGGAGTAGCAGGCATGAAAGTTGGTGGAACGCGGAAGTTAATCATTCCGCCAGATTTAGGGTACGGGGCCCGAGGGGCGGGAGGAGTCATTCCACCCAATGCAACGTTGAATTTTGATGTAGAGTTGCTCGAGGTTCGCTAAATGGCTGAAGAATATTATGAAAAGTCTCATCGCAGATGAATAAAACTCCCTTATATGAAGCTCATCAAGCACATGGTGCCAAGCTTGTAGACTTTGCTGGGTGGTCCATGCCACTCCAATACTCTGGGGTCATTGATGAATATCATGCAGTCCGCCAACAGGCTGGTCTGTTCGATGTCAGCCATATGGGACGTATCATATTCTCTGGGAAGAGGGCACTCGATTTTTTGCAATTGGTGACCACAAACGATGTTTCTAAGCTGTCTGTGGGCCAGGCCCAATATTCGATGATCTGCAATCATGAGGGTGGCGTCAAGGACGATGTATTTGTCTATCGAACTGGTTCAAACGACTATCTTCTGTGTGTGAATGCCTCCAACAGAGAGAAGATTGGCCAATGGTTATGTGAGCAACAGGCCAATGGGCAAAATAACTTTACCCTTCAGGATTGTTCATCGCAGATGGCACAACTTGCTTTGCAAGGTCCTCAGTCAAAATCAATTTTGAGTGAAGTCTTGAACAATTCATCTCTTGAGGAACTCAAACCGCGTTGGTGTCTAGACGCGATGATATCAGGTGGGAAAGTCTTAATCACACGAACAGGTTACACTGGAGAACTTGGGTACGAACTCTATGTAACGTCCGATCATGCTGCTGTACTGTGGCAACGTCTGATTGGAGTTGGAGAATCAGTTGGGTTAAAACTCGCCGGTCTTGGGGCGCGAGATCTCTTGCGCCTCGATATGGGGTATTTCCTCTATGGGAATGATCTTACGGAAGAGACGACACCAGTAGAGGCTGGGGCCGAATGGGTTGTGGGATTTCAGAAACCGGAATTTATCGGATCAACGGTTCTCAAAAAGCAAATGGAGAAGGGTCCGACCCGAAGACTCGTAGCCTTCGAGTTACAAGAAAAAGCGGTCCCTCGACATGACATGGTGATCTATGCCAAAGATATACAAGTTGGAAAAGTCAGTAGTGGAAATTTATCGCCAATTCTTCAAAAAGGCATAGGTCTAGGGTATGTTGCGTCACAGTATTCAAGCGAGGGTACAGTGCTTGAGATACAAGTACGTGGCAAGAAAGTACCCGCTGTCGTGGTGAAACCTCCATTCTATAAACGAAAATCTTCGTCTTAACCTTTCTTTAGATCAGTCCTTAACACAATGGACGTCAAACACATCTATTCCGGAAAATTTCTCACGTACAATATTGATACCGTGACGCTCCCGAATGGAGCCACGGCTGAATTGGAAATGATTCGGCATCCGGGTGCTTCGGCAGTTGTACCAATCAAGGATGACGGAACAGTCGTCATGATTCGTCAATTTCGCCATGCGGCGGATGGGTTTATCTACGAAATTCCAGCGGGAAAGTTAAACCCTGGCGAAGATCCTCTTGATTGCGCACAGCGAGAACTTGAGGAAGAAATCGGTTATCGTCCAGGAAAATTAGAGTTACTCACAAGTATCTACACCGCACCAGGATTCACCGATGAGGTGATTCATATCTATAAAGCGACGGGTTTACAAGAGGGACTGCAACAACTCGACAAGGATGAAGTGCTCGAGATTCTCGAATGGCCACTTGAGAAAGCCATTGCAGAAATCAAAAACGGCACGATCAGGGATGCGAAGACCATAATTGGACTGCAGATGGTGTGGTTAAAAGGACTTACATAGTTTCACTTGTTCTCCTACAAAAGCGCCTTGGTTTCCTTTAAGAGATTGGGCAAATAGTCCTGAATAATATTCCACACAATCGAACGGTCGATCCCAAAGTATTCATGTACAATACGATTGCGAAACCCTACTATTCTTTTCCAATCAATATTGGTATGTAGATCCTTGAATGCTTTGGGGAGGCGATTTGACGCTTCACCAATGATTTCGAAGTTTCGAATTACTGCGTCTACGGTTTTTTCATCGCGAACAAATGTTTCAAAATCCATATCTTTGGTGAAATCTAGAATCTTGTTTGTGGCCTCTACCATATCCTCAATGAGTAGTTGAGGGTCTCGTTTAGACATAAGTCAAATCGTCTTGTATTGCTTGATAATACTTCTGCTTAATTCCTTGGCGAGAAACCAAATCCACGCGAAGATTTAATAAACTTTCCAAATAATTGGCGAGATCAACGAACTCAATTCCCACTGGGCCTTTAAAATCCACGAGAATATCCACATCACTTTCCTTTTTCTGTTCATTTCTTGCGTATGATCCGAATATAGCGATGTGTTCCACTTGATACTCTGAAGCGAGTTCCTCTTTGTGTGCGGCGAGCGTCTTTTGTATTTGCTGTAGGCTTTTCATGTCTGTCTCGCTTGCATTTGATTCTGGTATGGCACAATCTGATCGTGTGGTATAAGTTTTTCCTATTGAGGAATTGAGTGCAATTGTACCATAAATATTTAGCAATTATGGTTTGACCTATTATTAATGTAGAACCACTGGATTTAAGGCTCCTTCCAGCAGGTAAATTTATAGAATGGATAGATCGTTCCTGAATTGGCCGGTGAAGTGATCTACATTATGTTATGCGACCAACTTATAGAAAGGTCAGTTGTAGCTTGATCAAGATGAAATTCTCGAGATTCTTGAATGGCCGCCTGAAAAAGCTATTGCAAAGGTAAAAAACGGAACCATCCGTAATACGAAGACGATAGTTGGGCTGCAGATGGTGTTTTTAGCCACTAGTTGATCGACTCGGCATTTTCTATGAATTCCATGAAGGATGAAGCGGCCAAGAAGCCAGATGTTGGGGCCATGTATTGTCTGATTTCAAGACAACGATTCACTTCCTTTTTGGTGAAGGAGTCCTTGTAATGTGATTATCTCTTTACCAAAGTCTACTTCAAGTGCTCCTGATAATAGAGGTAGCTGATGCTTACATGGGTTTCTTAACAGGGATCTTGAAGTTCACTAGTTATTAGATGTTTCCTTAAAACATATTCGCTTACATTTCTTAATCCGCTGCCCAAACTGCTTTTTCACAGTTTGGGCAGCCAAATTTAAATAGCTTATTGAATGATTCTGACCCAAACCCCAGCATATCCAAACCCAACGATGTCGGCTCGACCGTCGCCAGTGAGATCGGCCAGGAAGCGGGGATGCCGATCAACGCGCCAGCTGCCAGCATTGTAGCCGAAGTTCCCGACGACTAACTGCGGTGCTTGGAAGGTTCCATTGCCATTATTGAGTGCGGCCCAAACCCCAGCATATCCAAACCCAACGATGTCGGCTCGACCGTCGCCAGTGAGATCGGCCAGGAAGCGAGGATGCCGATCAACGCGCCAGCTGCCAGCATTGTAGCCGAAGTTCCCGACGACTAACTGCGGTGCTTGGAAGGTTCCATCGCCATTATTGAGTGCGGCCCAAACCCCAGCATATCCAAACCCAACGATGTCGGCTCGACCGTCGCCAGTGAGATCGGCCAGGAAGCGGGGATGCCGATCAACGCGCCAGCTGCCAGCATTGTAGCCGAAGTTCCCGACGACTAACTGCGGTGCTTGGAAGGTTCCATCGCCATTATTGTGAGCGGTCCAGACACCTGCGTTCCCAAACCCAACGATGTCGGCTCGACCGTCGCCAGTGAGATCGGCCAGGAAGCGGGGATGCCGATCAACGCGCCAGCTGCCAGCATTGTAGCCGAAGTTCCCGACGACTAACTGCGGTGCTTGGAAGGTTCCATCGCCATTATTGTGAGCGGTCCAGACACCTGCGTTCCCAAACCCAACGATGTCGGCTCGACCGTCGCCAGTGAGATCGGCCAGGAAGCGGGGATGCCGATCAACGCGCCAGCTGCCAGCATTGTAGCCGAAGTTCCCGACGACTAACTGCGGTGCTTGGAAGGTTCCATCGCCATTATTGTGAGCGGTCCAGACACCTGCGTTCCCAAACCCAACGATGTCGGCTCGACCGTCGCCAGTGAGATCGGCCAGGAAGCGGGGATGCCGATCAACGCGCCAGCTGCCAGCATTGTAGCCGAAGTTCCCGACGACTAACTGCGGTGCTTGGAAGGTTCCATCGCCATTATTGTGAGCGGTCCAGACACCTGCGTTCCCAAACCCAACGATGTCGGCTCGACCGTCGCCAGTGAGATCGGCCAGGAAGCGGGGATGCCGATCAACGCGCCAGCTGCCAGCATTGTAGCCGAAGTTCCCGACGACTAACTGCGGGCGGCTTGCGCGGAGCACTGCTCGGTAAGCATTCACTCGACCAAAACCATAGTCGGCATGATGTCCGTTTGCGTCGTAAATAACACCGCCGATTTTGTCTGCTGTATCGCGCATGAGCCGACGCAGCTGGTCTCGGGTAAGATTAGGACTTAGAGACAAAGCGAGTGCAGCACACCCGGCGGCGCAGGGTGCCGCATAGCTTGTCCCAGTGTCCCGGCCGTAACCATTACCTGAAGTTGTACTGATGACATTCACACCTGGTGCAATCAACTCAACTGTCTCGCCGCGTGCTGCATTATCCTCAAGGTCGTTCCGGTCAGAGCGTACTACAGCAATGACATCGTTATGTGAAACAACCTCGTCTTGAGTAACATCAACGTTGTTACCATTACTCGCAGCCCAGAAGATAGTGAGTCCTCGTCCATTCCTTCCATTCGTGGCCGCTGCTTCCAAGGCAAGTTCAAGGGTGGTCGTGAGATTCCATACAGCACCATTAGGACCAAGACTAGAAACCAATATATCAGCACTATCTTCAATCGTTGCTGTTGCCACCTCATCAGTAGGATCTGTCGCATAGGCGACCGCACGTGCCAACGTCGTTTGCGTGCCAGTTTGATCCACGAGGGCGGCAATCAGCATCAATTCACACTCAGGCGCTGCGCCAGAGCCACCATTCGCATTATTTTGGCGAGCCCCCACCATGCCAGCACAAAAAGTGCCGTGGTTATTGTCTGGCATGCCAGCGGTACCCTGAGTAAACGTGGCCGACCCACTACCAGAAGACAAAAAGTAGCCGCTCATATCAGATACCCCAGCGTCAAGATCTTCGTGATCTGCATCAAAGCCGTTATCAATGACAGCTACGCGAATTCCTGCACCACGCGTAAGATCCCAAGCCTCCTCAGCACTCACATCTGCACCAGCTATACCACTCCCTTGGCCCGTATTGTTCCAATGCCATTGATCAGTATATCGAGGATCTGTTGGCGTAAGACGCTGTGGAATATATTCTGTAAATGAGGGTTCAGCAAAAATGAATCGTGAGTCTTCATGCAACTCAACTGAAGCGTCCATTGCATCTTCGCTACGTTGAGCGTTGACCTCATAAAGATTTGGTGCAAACTTCAGTTTCGTTAATACAGTTAGTCCTTTTTCGGCCAGAACAGCTTCGCATGCTTTTTCCGACAATCGAGAAAGTAGCTGAACATTCAATCTCTTCGTTGCAATGGCCATAGAACCATCCGCTTGACGAATCACCTTGCCAATATCCTCAGCACCCTCAAGCCTTTCTTCTGCGGCTAAACTTCGAGTCATTTCGTCAGATGGTTGAATGAACCTCCAATTCGCACGCTCAAATGCAGACATGGCTTCTTCTTCAAACTCAACACCTATATTTGAGCGAAGGGTCTGAACAGCCGAAGCTCCAAACCTCTCCTCACTAACACGTGGTACTCCGCGTTCACTAACACTAAGATTGACAGCTCTTACGTTCGGAATCTCTTCAACTACCATGCGCCGATCTTTTTTGTAGTAAATGCGTTCCATAAGGCTCCTCCATTAGTAGATAGTTAGTATGATTGAAATTTTTTTAATGATCGGATTCTTATCTTTTTCTTGAACTAGGTTTATTGTCCTTACTTTGCAGGTAGAGTGTTCTTGTGATTCATTGAATTCTTCTAGAGTTTATTGCTTTCGTTCTGGGTTTGAATGTGAACAAGGACCGTGTTACTTAAATTAAGCAATCAATATACCACCGCTTAAATTCTACATAGCGTGCTAGGTTTCACTAATGAATGTTGGAAATGAAGAGTTTTTAGAAGAGGGGAGACATTGATTTTTGAAAGGCTTTTCTCAAATGAGTACGATGATTTATCCGAAGAGATACAGGAGGTATCCAAATGGGAGCATTCTTCTTTTTGATTTGTTAGACACCAGAACAAGCAGTAAGAAAGACAATGCCTTTAGTAAAAAAACCGAGATGCTGATGTTCAGGCTTATCTATGAGATTTTGGCTGGCCATTTATATGTTGGAGAAGACCCACGAGATTGCGCTGAGCGTGAACTAGAAGAAGAAATTGGCTATCGAACAGGAAGCATGGAGTTACTCACGAGTATCTTTACCGCACCAGGCTTTACCGATATAGTGATCCACATTCATAAAGTTACGGCTTTACAGGAGGGACAGCAGCGTCTAGATCAGGATGAAGTGCTCGAAGTTCTTGAATGGCCGATTGAAAAAGCCATTGCAGAGATTAAGACTGGGACAATCCGGGATGCGAAGACGATGATTGGGTTGCAGATGATGTATTTGGATAAGAAGGTTTAAGCGGTAGGTTGCTAAAAACATTAACTCAAAGTTATGAATCGATAATTTCATTCAGTCCTTCGATAACCCGTGTAAGTTCTTCATAACTTAATTTTCCAAGTCGATTCCCAATTCGTTCAATAGCCAGGGTTCGAATCTGACTGATCTTTACCCATGATTTCTTGGGCAGGCCTTTCGATTGCAGTTCAAGAGTAAGTGGAAAAGCGGCGCGCTGTGGTTGGCTTGTAAGGGCGACAGCGATCACCGTTCCGGAACGCTCATTAAAAACATCATGGCTCAAGATGAGAACGGGACGACGTCCAGCTTGTTCATTGCCACGAACAGGGTTGAGTTCTGCCCAACGAATTTCTCCTCTTAGTATTCTGGCCACTCTGACGCATCCACGGAGAGGCCTTCCTCGGCCAGCGATTTTTCGAATGCTGGGTCAAGTTTAGCGCATTCTTGGGCCAATCGGCTTCGTTCCAGCCTGGCGAGTTTTTCATCGACGGCTTCCTGAATGGCCTGGCTTCGGTTTGGAAATGTGGCCTTCTCAACGAGTTGATCTAAGCGCTCCAACGTTGACTCATCAAGAGATATCGCAATTTTCGATCTGGGCATCTGTCACCTCTAGGTATGACAATACGTCATACCAAAGAATTCGTCAAGTATAAAGGTACAGAGCTGGTGAAAGGCCAGCAGAAGCTTGATCAGGACAAAGGGCTCGACATTCTTGAATGGCCGCTCGAAAAAGCCATCGAAGAGATCAAAAACGGAACCATCCGTGATGCGAAAACGATTATTGGGTTGCAGATGGTGAGGTTGGGATAAAAGCTGTGATCGATTTCTTTCCAACATAGTCGTATTCTTTCTAATAGTCGAAGGTTTAAGAGCCCCATGCTATTCTCCTGAACTCCTGCTCATGTAGGAGTGGCATCGAAGTGGATTAATGATAACTTCTAATCCAAGATCAACTGCAATATCCTGCATCGGCTTTGATCCAGTCTCTGAAAAAACAAATATCTTTTCCAATTGCGCGCCTTTCCGTATAGCAAATCTTGAGTATACGAGAGCTTGACCAATAACTTCAGG
The DNA here is from genome assembly GCA_965223675.1 of Nitrospirales bacterium. Taxonomy (GTDB): domain Bacteria; phylum Nitrospirota; class Nitrospiria; order Nitrospirales; family UBA8639; genus JAGQKC01. The sequence continues at coordinate 3,578,015 of OZ245013.1, forward strand.
GGTGAGATCAACCTTAGCTTCACAGAGCGCGACACGTTGGTTCTTCAATGGGTATAGCTGTGTTGCTCTATGGCCTGAAGCTTCTTGTCCATGACACATGTCGTCTATGAACCAAAAACAATCGGCGTATCTGCCATTTAAGTAATATTCCCAGACTAGAAGACCTCTTGCGCTCTGCTCTTCAATCCACCAACGACGAATTAGTGCTGGTCTTCCCCTGCTTTTGCGGACACTTTGAAATAGGTTCATAATGAGCCAGGAGGTGTGTTATGCAAACACGGAGAAGATTTACCAAAGAGTTTAAGCGTGAGGCGGTCCAGATGGTCCGAGGCGCAGATTGCTCGATCCAACAAGTGGCCACTGATCTCGGGATTCATGCCAATGTGCTGAGTCGATGGTGTCGGGAACACGAACGTGAGGGGTTCGATGCCTTTCAGGGGCAGGGCGTTCCTCGCGATGCAGAGCTGACTCGACTGAAGCGGGAATTAGCCCGGGTGAAGCGAGAACGGGATTTTTTAAAAGACGCGGCGGCGTTCTTTGCCAAGGCGTCGCAGCCAGGTAGGCCATGATTCAACGCTGCCGCCAACACTTTCCAATCCGAATGATGTGTCGCCTCTTGCGGGTCTCACCCAGTGGCTACTATGCCTGCCAGATACGTCCGAAGAGTCGACGGGCTCAGGAGAATGCCGAATTGACACAAGCCATTCAACGGATTCATGCCCAAAGTGATGCGGTGTATGGCAGTCCCAAGGTCTGGAGGACCTTGCAGCGTGAGGGACAGCTCTGTGGCAAGCCTCGTGTGGCCCGACTGATGAAGCAAGTGGGGTTGCAGGGCATTCCAGCGAAAAAGTGCTGGCGCCGTCGCGCAGCGGGTGTCCGACCCGAAGGGGTGAGTAACCAACTTGCCCGCGATTTTTCAGCGCCCCCCCCCAACACCAAATGGGTGACGGATATCGCGGATATCCGCACCGCCGAGGGCTGGCTCTCCTTGGCCGTGGTCTTAGACTTATGCTCTCGGCAGGTCATTGGCTGGTCGATGCAGCCGACGTTAGGGCGTGAGGTGGTGATCCAAGCCGTGCTCATGGCCGTCTGGCAACGAACATCATCTCAGTCCGTTGTACTCCATTCCGATCGAGGAACCCAGTATACGGCGCATGAATTTCAGGCGTTCCTGTACCAACATGGGATCGTCAGTAGTATGAGTGGCGTGGGCCATTGTTATGACAACGCCGTAGCCGAAAGCTTCTTTGGCTTACTGAAGCGCGAACGCGTCAATCGGCGACACTATGAGACCCGAGCCGAAGCGCGGGCCGATGTGTTTGACTATATCGAACGGTTTTCTAATCGCCAACGATGCCACTCCTACACTAACGGGGTGGCGCCTGCAGCTTATGGGAAACAAGTCCTAAACTCTTAACTCACCCGTCCACGAAATCGGGGGAAGACCACGCTTGCTCGTGAGGATTACCATTGGAAACACTTTCTCTGAAATAATTATGCATAACTCTTAGTCAAATTATCTTAGAACTAAAAGTTCTTGATAACTTTTTATTCAGTCCTATGAAACTGTTCAATTTTCTTTTTTATTTCAAAACCCATACTTCGTAGGATTTATCAGAACTTCATTAGAGGTTTGCTCGCTTTGTTCCTGCGACATGGCACATTGCTTCAAAACCTTAATCATCCTATCCCTGTCACGCGAACTCACTGCTGCATCCCATTCATCAAATAAGCCTAGAACACCCAGTCTTTCATTGACTGTCATACCTTGTAGTTCTGATTGGGTTGGTTTTTTCGTCATGATTTCCTCAATGACTGGTGACTGGTTTGCTATTGGCTACTCTAGCAAACTTTGCCGGCAGGAAAGCAATAAAAGTAACCACCGCACTAGTTGTTGAATATATCAAGTGCCACTGATGTGAAGTCTACGTTGGTGTATGGCTTCCTTTAGTGTTGGATGAGCTATTGTCAAATCTGGTGTTTGAGTCGTTGATCATGCAGCGACTGGGTCGCTGGTCGTCTCCTCCATGCCATCTGTGAACTGCATTCCGACAATCACCTTCGAGAGCTGCTGAAACCCGCGCAGCCGGCGCCACGTCTTCTCCGCACATTGCCCCAACTTGAACATCATATGGAGCATACCGTCTCGGGTGAGACAGCCCTTCGTCTGCTTCGTCCGATGTCGGATCGTGCCAAACGTGGATTCAATCGGATTCGTGGTCCGGAGACTCTGCCAATGGGCTGCGGGAAATGCGTAGAATGTCAGGAGCTCCTCCCGATCTTTCTGCAAACACGCCGTCGCCTTCGGATACTTCGGCGCATACATCTTGATAAAACTATCAAAGGCCTGGTCAGCTGTCCCCTTGGTGGCGGCCGCCCAGATATTCTGCAACGCCTGTTTGGCTTTGGGCTGCACACTCTTGGGGAACGCATTCAACACATTGCGCGTCTTGTGGCACCAACACCGTTGCTGGCGGGTCATCGCATAGATTTCCTCTAAAGCTGCCCAGAATCCCATGGCCCCATCACCAATGGCCAACTTCGGGGCGGTCAGCCCCCGCGCTTTCAGGTTCAAGAGGACCTCGCGCCAGCTCTGAGTCGATTCACGGAGTCCATCTTCAATCGCCAAGAAGTGCTTCTCCCCTCGGGCATTCACCCCAATGACGACCAACGCGCACAGCCGATGCTGTTCGGCTCGTAGCCCACTGTAGATGCCATCGGCCCAGATATAGACCCACTGCTCACCATCAAGTCGACAGTGCTGCCACATTTCATACTCCTCACGCCAGGCCTGCTTCAACCGGACGACCGTACTGGCAGAGAGGCCTTGGGCCTCGGGCCCCACTAACGCTTCCAGTGCGCCTTGCATCTCACCGGTTGAGATGCCTGTCAAGTACAACCACGGCCCCGCGGCTTCGAGGCTTTTGGTCTTCCGCACGTAGGGCGGAACAAGAGCCGACCGAAAGGTGACGGGCTCGCCCTGCCGACTCCGGACCTTCGGCACCTGGACCGTCACAGGGCCAATGCTTGTTTGTATCTCTCGGGCAGGTTGGTGCCCATTGCGGACGACCACTGCGTGCCCATGGGCATCTCGCTGATCACTAAATGTGGCTAACAGCTCAGTGACCTCCGCTTCGAGGGCTTGCGCAATGAGTTTGCGAGCGCCTACCCGCATTAATTCCGTCAGCGTGTCCGTAGTTCCTCGATCTGCCTCGTCCGTTTTGGTACTCTTTGGCATCGTGGCGTCTCTCCTTTGTGGTTGAATGTGGATGTCTAGCAACAACCATTTCAACCCGAGACGCCGCGTCTTTTCAACTCACCCCAAACACCACTTTCGAATATAACTCGTGTTGGATAAAAGGTAGGCCTAGACACGATAGTTCCCAGGGCAATGAGTCGCGAGTAGGCAATCTAAGTTGGAGTGAGGTTGCGAATGGTGCAATGATTACAAGTGTCTAGGAGATCACGGTAATTGATGAGGCAGGTTATGCTTGTGCGTACAATCTACGTTTGAGTCTTACACTCTTTGATGCTGGTATTACAGGTGACCTAGGCGACGATGGTTGAGTAGGCCATTTGTAAATTTCGAGCAATCGACGTTGGTGTCGAGATTTCTTTGGTGTCTTGGTAACAGGTTGCCTAGATCACGATAGTTCTAGGGGCATTTTTCAGTTGAATGCACAATCCACATTGAAGTCCGATGCACTCTGGCGTGCGATTACAGGTGATCTAGTCAGTCATGAACCAGCCGGCGATGGAGAGCCGTTTATGGTCTCCAGCGAGTGGATCGACTCGATTGACTCGGTGAAATCGGGGAACGGTGAAGAGGGCCAGTGAACCGGGGCTTGGGGAAATGCACTGTACGACTTCCAGGAGTCGGCGGCCACCGGAATTGGGTTTTTCTTTGTAAATAATGAGCTCTCCTCCCCAGTCTGATTCCCATTGTTCGTGAAGATAGGTGGCCAAAGCTATACGTCTCGTGGGTGGTTTCTTTCTCTCAGCGTAGGAATAGGCATCGTCGGTATCATCATGGGTAGACAAGCAATCCCCTGCCCCATAGGAATAAAAATTAAAGTTAACATGTCGGCTTTTAATATTTGGGAACGACTCCACGTAGTCAGCAATACAGGGGAGTCCCACACGTTTCATAAATTGATTGCCTTCATCAGGGCCAATTTCGCTTTTGAGCCAATTCCCACAATTCTGAAAAGCCTTCGCGACAGGCGGCATATCAGATAAAGCGAGCCATTTTGATTGCTCCATGGCCTTTCGAAAGCGTGTTCTTTCCTCTGCACTCCAAAAATTTTCCAATACCAACACTGGATCTTTGTGAAAGGAAAATGCTGTGGGATCAAATTCTGAAAATGGCAATATCATTGCTCGGTCTTATTCTCAACTTTAGTCATCGCATAGTCTACCGAATAGATCTTTAGAAAGAAAACTAGATGCATATCAATCACCAATGTAACTCTTATACATAAATGAGCGGAATGATGGTTCAGTCTAAGAAATTACCAAATAGAAACGTTGCAAAAGCCAAGAGAAGATCTTTGTTTTTCGGTTTAGGGATGTTTCTGATCTTTATAGCAGCCCTATCATTCATCTTTCGAGTATTTGATAAGGTTTTGTCTGATAAAGGATTAGATTATTATTTAACTGGCCATGGGGTTCAATTTAACTATATTGGTGCAATGGTTCTTTTGTTGTTACTGCCATTAGTTATTGTCGTGGGACTGTGTTTTCGTTACTGGCAGCTAAGGGATGAAAGAGACTTTAAAAGAAAGTTTTGGCCTAAAAAAAAGTAAAAATTCTCCTTGTCTTTTACGAAATACGAAATGCGATTCACGAGAGACGAACCGTGAATTGGCAAAGACAATTTCACGGTTTAATTGAGCCGCTTGGCTAACCGTTGAGCCACCCTTGTCATCGCCGTAGAACGATCTTTGGGTTCAAGCAGAACATTCAAGACGTAGAGGTTTCCAACGTCGGTCATAGCCGTTCTTAGCGCCTCCACTAATTCGCCGAATGTGTGGACGACCATTCCGACTCCCCCACCCATCAACGCGCAGATTTGTTCATACTGCCATTCGTGAAGATCGTTAAAGGGACCGTCAAGAATTTCTCGTTCAGTCGAATACCCGCGGTTGTTCAGGACGATAACGATGGGTGTTTGTCCATACCGAAAGCATGTAGCGAGCTCTGTTCCGGTCATTTGAAAAGCTCCATCTCCGACAAGGACGACGATGCGTTTTGATGGATCGGCAAAACCAGCGCCCAGGGCGGCTGGAACGCTGAAGCCCATCGATGTGTAATAGGCCGGGGAGAGAAATCTGGCACTTTCATGTACGTGAATATCAGCCGACGCAAAGAGGGATTCACCAACGTCGGCGATGACCAAGGATTCGTCGGTCAATTGACTGTCTAGATGACCAAAGAGACTCTGTAATGTCACTGGGGTTGATGGTGATGGGGCTTCAAACAAAAAAGGATCATATTTCGGTAAGAGCTGAGATGGAAAAGAGGGCAAGGGCGCAGCCGTCAAGGCTCGGACAAAGTCCTCAAATCGCACGCCATCATAGCGATGATGTTTGATCGTAACAGCGTCGGCTGTGGCATGAATGGTTCTCCCTGAAGACAAGAGCCGGGTATGGACTTTGATATCATCGATGTCGGTGAAGACGGTCCCCAACGTCATAAGGCAGTCGGCACTATCGACGAAGGTGAGAACTTCTTCTCGGCCGACTAATCCTCCATAGACTCCGATGTACAAAGGATGATCTTCTTGAATCACGGATTTGCCGAGCAGGGTCGTGGCAAACGGGGCATTCATCCGTTCAACCAGTTGCTGTAGGTCATCCTGAAGACTGTAGCGATAAATTTCTGCACCGGCTAAGACGACTGGCCGTTCAGAGTCCGCTAAAATTCCTCGTACTTCGCTTACGGCTTCTTTCAGGGCTGCTGGATCACTAGAACATTCTGTTGCTTCGGGAACCGTGTGTGAGAGAGCTTCGACGGGCGTGAGGACCTTGTCACGAGGTATTTCCAAATAAATTGGACGTTTATAGCGTCGCAATAGATCTAAGGCTCGGTCAATCTCTCGTTCTGCTGTCATGGGATCATCAAGAATCACGGAAGCGACCGTCACTTTATCAAACACTTCCTGTTGAGTGGAAAGATCTCGAACCATATGATGTAAAAAGGGATTTTGCACTCGTTCCGCCATTCCCGGCGAGCCAGAAAGAACGACCACCGGAGATCGTTCTGCGTACGCACAGGCGACGGCATTCACAATATTCAGCCCTCCCACACAATACGTCACGCAAATGCCGCCAATTCCCCGAATTCTCGCATAGGCATCGGCAGCAAAGCCTGCACAGTCTTCTCTCGTCGTACCAATGTGCTGAATAGGCGATTCTTCAATCAAGTTATAGAGCGTCAAGACATAGTCGCCCGGTATCCCGAAGATGTGGGTGAGTCCAAGATCATACAACCGTTTGAGGAGCAATGAACCAATGGTGTCAGTCATAGTGTTGTTGCCCTATAGCCGTTTCAGTTATACCGGATCGGCTTCACGCCTTTTTGCTCAGCACAGATAATCCCTATGTCATCAAACACGTCAAACGTCAAATGTATGAAGTCATGCCAAGCGGGTATAACCTTCCTTCTTTTGAAGTGTACACCTTTGCCATATCAGCTTGGACACCTGTAATAATGATGTCAGTTGGTTTTGATATTGTAATGTAGAATGTTCGTCACTGTGTTCGTGATACTCTAAACTATCGTGTCTACGCATCATTCAACTGGAAATGAATTGGATTCCCGATAGTTAACCATTTACTTCATTATACCGAAATAGACTAATGGGATGGAAAAAAGAGAGAAGGAACCTGAAATGCCGACTGACTCTATCAACAGCGATACTGTGACCTTTTACTCACCTGCAATCAACAAGTCGGGGTCTACATCTTAGCGGTTTTATATGGAGGCCAGCATGACAGTCGATTCCGTCATGATTACTCGGGTCGTCACCGTGGGGATGGATGACACTCTTGAGGGCGTGAGAGCCATCTTTCAAAAATCCAGTTTTCATCACCTTTTAGTCAGTAGTGAGAATAAATTTGCCGGAGTCATTACTGAAAAGGATCTCTGGAAAGCGGTCAGTCCGTATATCGGCACATTTTCAGAGACTGAGCGTGATCTCGCGACACTGAATAAACGTGCGCATCAAATCATGAATAGAAATCACCCAACCGTCACACGGGAGACCTCGATTGATGAAGCTGCCCATTTGCTGCTGGACCAAGGGATCTCATGTTTGCCCGTCGTCACTCCTGACAGAACCATCGAAGGCATTGTTACGTGGAAAGATATCTTTCGAGCGCTGCTTGGCAAAAATCATTCATAACCCACCCCCAGCATTCTTAATTCTTGCCAGTTCTCATTAGAGTTTTCTCGTCCTGTCTGTTGTTCAATGAGATACATGATTTATCAAAAAGGATACTCTAGTCTCAATCATTTTCTCTTCAATCTATCTCCGTATCATTGACAAGGAAACTATTTTTTTACATTTACATTCAATGAGGTATAGGTGGTAAGGAAGCGCACGTTCTCTCCAGCAAGTATTGGTATAGCTCTTGCTGCTTAACCTCTATTAATGAATGCATGGAATGTAAGCAATTTGGAGGGACAGAACAATGATGGTGGAGCTCATAGCAATGGTGATAGGGGTAACATGTAGTATAGCTGGTGCCTTACATGTCCTTTGGCCTATGGAGAGAATTCAATACTCAACATCTCCTAGAAGTTGTAAGTTGCCAATGACAGGAACGAGGAGAGGCACACATGAGAAGAATCTTTCACTCGATCAAGAAGTTACAAACCACTGAATGAGCTTCAATGAGCATGAATAATTCTCCAACAAGCAGATAAGAATTATGGAATGGTAAATTTTAATGAGCGCAATCAGTTTGCTGGAGATAGAAATTTTTCACGTGATGTGTTTGACGATAGAGGAAGAAACGATCACTCTAAAAAAGCTACTTGAGATATTCTGATAAAAGTCGGAAAAGTCACGAACTTTGAAGCGCTTATCGTCTTATTGGTCTTTCTGAACATTTACCCATAGGACCAAACCCCATAAGGAGGCTTTCATGAAATGGACCGTTGTTATGACGACAATCGGTGTATTTGGGATGTTCGGACTAATGATGGCTAACCTTTCCTTAGAAGAAGAGACAAGAGTTGACCCCGAAGAATTTCTCAGCCCTGAGTCTATGATGATAAATCAGCACTACAAAGATGCTGCGTAAGAAAATAAAAAGTCATGTCCTTCTGTGTTCCGGGGCCACACTCAAAAATCGTCATATAGGCTTCTCGAGGATGGTTTTGGATGTGTGCCCGTAGATACGCAGAGTGGAATGGTCTAAGATAAATACTATCTAACCCGCATGTTTTTTTAAGATTCATAGAAAAGAGCCTCTATTGCAAAAATCATTTTCAACTGAGTGTCATATCTTTCCTCGATAGGGCGTATCTCTTTCAATACTTCACGAATCTAAATTGATACGCCTCCTGCTCTGGATCCCTTGGGACACCCTGCTCTTTCCTAACAGCATGACTTGTTCAAGATTCCCTACTTTTCAATAAATCGAGCTACAGCCGATTCAGTTATACCGAAACAATAAAGCACCAACTAGAGCGAATCCAAAATACGTTCCCTATGCGCTCTCAGGATTTTCTGCGCGGTGTGCTATACGTCAAACCTTGGAAGTTATTTGAATCGGCTATAGCTCAATATTGATGTCCAATACGTCAAACACAACATCAAACAGTTGTCAGTAGGGCCAGGCGGGTATAACCTTCCACGGGGTTGAAGCCTGTGATACCGCGTTGAAAGCTTAAACGCCTTTGATCACCATGTCAGTTGCTTTGATGCTTCAATCTAGGCTGAGTGTCAAGGTGCTCACGATTCTCACCGATCGTGTCCAAGCATGATTCAACTGGAAAATATTTGGATTCGCTATCGTCAACAATTACAAATATTCAGTCTCTAAATTGGTGCGAACTTTGCTGTACTTAGATACTTAGAATGGAACTCGTGATAGCGCACCTGATTTTCCACTTAAGGGTAGATACCTTACGGATTTTCTGGAAGTGGTCTTCTTTACTGTCATATCGAGGTTCGAGGGAGGGAATTCAATGGCTTGGGAATTTATCGCAGCAGGGATGTATATGTTGGCTCTATTGACAATGTTCGTGATGACTCTGACAAGGTCTCAAGGTCCCAGTACGAAAGAAGACGAAGAAAAGCGCAAGCATCGCCTGAAATCGGACAAAGTTATTTATAAGAAAGCGGCATAAAACAATGACTTTATTATGAGCATGAAGGGCTATTTCATCTAAAAAACACTAATAGCTCTACGGATTTCTTTTAGGAACACTTTTTGCTCAATTATTAATTTATGAAACGAATGAGCCGTAAAAACCTGGGCTGGTTAGAAGATTCGGAACTGCCATGTCGGTTCCAGAAGCATCCTTTCGGAAAGGGATGGAACCTTCTATCCAGCGTACCAGGGAGTCCAGCAAATTTCCGCTAATCCTGTTTTCTCGTTTGGTTCTACAACTCAAGTATCGCCTCTGGCTACCCATCCAAGAAATTTTTCCTCGTACACGTTCAGAAGACAATGAGTAACGACTTCTAGATTTCTGGCTCTACTAACTTTCGTGTGGGTACGGCAGTAGAAAAAAGGCATGAAGTTTCCCCTCCTTTGTAAGGAGGGGAGAGACGCCGAGTTGCCCAGTTCTTGGCATGCGGCCAATGATCGGGATGTGTATGACTCTACCCCACCTAGGTCCTCCCCTTTGTAAGGGGAAGATCGGAAGCTCTTCTCCGTTAAACACGAGAAGGAACCGTGTACATACCCATTCGAAATTCAAAAGAAGCAGATTTCTCATGTATAGCTCTTCGCATGGGCGTATTGATCTCTAAATGCGTCAAGGGTATTCTAACGCTCTTGACGGAGGAAAAATGGCGGGAATATTCCTGAGCTATCGACGTGAAGACAGCAGCGGCTACGGTGTCGCGATCTATGATCGTCTGAGCCAGCATTTTGGCCAGGAACTCATTTTTCGTGACATTGATACGATGGATTTTGGTGTTGATTTTGTGGAAGAAATTGAACGGGCAGTTAGCGTGTGCGATGTGCTAATTGCGTTGATTGGCCGAAGTTGGTTGACAGTCGGTGATGAACAAGGAAATCGCCGATTGGATGACCCTGAAGATTTTGTACGGCTGGAAATTGAAACCGCGCTCAAACGCAATATTCGAGTGGTGCCGGCTTTGGTGGGTGGAGCCACCATGCCTAAGGCCAAGGACTTACCAGAATCGTTAAGCAAATTAGCACGGAGGCATGCCTTGATATTAGGTGATGCGTCATTTCGAGCCGATCTGGAGCGTCTCATTCAAAATCTTGAAAAAATCGCTACCAAACATAGCGATCAACGTGCTTCAGCTTCTGCAGCAGAAAGTCAAGTCGAATCAGTATCTCCCATTGTCAAACCTCCAGAAAACATGATCCTGATTCCAAAAGGTCCATTTCTCTATGGCGAGGATCGTCATCGGGAAGAGATCCCCTATGATTACTATATGGACATCTACCTCGTGACGAACCAGCAGTACAAAGGATTTGTTCTCGACAACGGCTACGGCACAAAAACATGCTGGTCAGAGGAGGGATGGTCTTGGAAAGAAAAGGAGGCGATTAAAAGTCCAGGGTATTGGAACAATTCGACATGGAACAAGCCTGATCATCCTGTGGTTGGTGTGAGTTATTACGAAGCTGAAGCCTATGCGAAATGGGCAGGCAAACGATTGCCGACAGAGCAGGAATGGGAAAAGGCCGCACGTGGAACCGATGGACGAGAGTATCCCTGGGGTGAGGAGTTTGATGCGACGAAATGCAATAGCAAAGAATCCGGGTTCGCAACTACGAGTCCGGTAACAAAATACGCAAATGGCGTGAGTCCTTATGGATGTTACGACATAGCTGGGAACGTCTGGGAATGGTGTGCGAGTTGGTACGATGATGACAAAGACTATCGGGTGCTGCGCGGGGGCTCGTGGAGCAGCGATGCCTACAACCTGCGGACGTCCTCCCGGACCTGGTACACCACGGTCAACCGCAACTTCTTCATCGGGTTTCGGCTCGTCCAGGCTGGCTCACCTTAAAATTCACAGGTGAGAAGCCATGTGACTGCATCTAAGGACGACCAAAGGAAGCCATGGAATCTCAGCTATCGTGAGCCAGCTCATCTAACCCTTTTTTCTTTAGACTTTTACCCTTTTGAATTTTTATTCCTCTCCCCCTTGAGGGGAGAGGCTGAGTCCCGAAGAGAAGCTCAGGGTGAGGGATGTCGCATTCGATTGTGAATTGATGAATGGGCATTTTGTATGTGTGTACGCGGCACCCTCACCCTTCTCACTCCCTTATTAGGGAGAGGGATTTAAATAATTATTTTGACTCATATAGGAAACTGAACAATGGCGAACAAAGAATTTGTGTTGAATCTCGGAAAGTTAATGGTGGCAGCCGCGTGGGCCGACGGCCAATTGGAGCAAAAAGAAATTAATGCCTTGAAAGAGTTGCTGTTTCAGCTGCCAGAGATTTCCGGTGAAGAATGGATGAAGTTGGAGATGTATATGGAGTCTCCTGTCCAAGAAGAAGAACGGCAAGAATTATTGATGCGGGTGTTAAATGGGATCACGACCAAAGATGATAAAGCCTTGGCGGTCTCCACCTTAGAAAAACTCATGCATGTTGATGGAGTAAAGAAAGAAGCTGAAGCGGCAGTGGTCGAAACACTTCGACAAGATATTGAAGCAAAAAGTACAGGGCTTTTGGCACATATTGGGAATCCACTTCGACGCGCAATCGGTTCTCGAACCAGTCATTACGGTGATGGTGGACGGGAAAGCCGGCTCGATGATTATATTAAAAATACGGTCTACTACCAATTGGTGTCAGAAATGAAAGAACGCGGCTTTAGCTTTTCCCTCCCAGAAGAAGAAGTTCGAAAGGTGTGTTTTGCGGCTGGACTCATGGCTCGAGTGGCCTGGGTAGACAACGCCTTTTGTGAGGAAGAACAAAATTCTATTAGCCGCGCGTTAGCCGAAGGCTGGAAACTTCCAGAAGAAGAAGCCCAACTGATTATGGAGATTAGCCATCAGCGCATCATGAAAGGACTAGATTTCGTACAACTGTCAAAGGGGTTTTGCTCGTGTACGACAGTTTCTGAACGTAAGGCTTTCCTTAAAGGGCTTTTTTCGATCGCGAATGCTGCAGGAAAAACATCGAGTGAAGAAATTGAAGAAATACGTTCTATTTCCAAAGGGTTAGAACTGGGGCATCAAGAATTCATCGAGGCCAAACTGACCATTTCTCGTGAAGATCGGAGCGGGTTATAAGTATTAATCTTTGTTGTGATGACCTTCTAGCCTATCAATCACGGCCGCCCCAACTGCATCTCCCCACACATTGACTGTCGTTCGGCAGCGGTCGAGAAACCAATCAATCACTAAAATCAATGAGACTCCTTCCATGGGCAAATCAACCGCTTTCAGCACAATGACCATGGTGACCAATCCGGCTTCAGGAATGCCGGCGGCCCCGATGGCAGACAGTGTGGCCGTGAGCAACACAATGATGGTTTCTCCCAATCCTAATTCAATCCCGTAACTTTGTGCGATAAACACCGCGGCGACAGCTTCATAGAGCGCTGTGCCGTTCATGTTAATGGTTGCCCCGAGCGGAATCACGAAACTCACCGTTCGTCGAGCGATGTTGCCTTTCTCAATCAGGCTATCGATGGTTAATGGCATCGTCGCCGAGCTCGAGCTAGTGGAAAAGGCTGTCATCAACGGCGCACTCATGACCTTGGCATAGGCGAAAACAGATTGCTGTGCAAGAAATTTCAGCGCAATGGGCAAGACGATCAGGCCATGAATAAGAAGGGCAAGAATGACTGTTCCCGCATAAGCGCCTAATGTTTGAAGCTGCGGCCAAAACCCCGCGAATCCTCCGGCTTCTCCAAGTCGCCCCGCGACCAGCGCTCCGATTCCTATCGGGGCGACCCACATCAGCAGATGGACAATACCCATAATGGCTTCGTTGATGCCTTCGAAAAATCGAATGACGATGATGCCTTTTTCTCCAATGGTTGTAAGGATGCCTCCAAAAATGAGGGAGAAGACAATCAATGGCAATATCTCGGTATTCGCCATCGCTGAAAACAAATTTTTCGGTACTAAACTGGTGAGAATGGTCTTCAATAAGTCTCCAAGAGTCGTCGGCTTATCCTCCATACGTTCGGACACTTCCTGCATGCTTTCCCCAGATGTTTCAAGGTTTTCTAAGGGGACGCCGGGATGAATGATCAGCACCAACATCAAGCCAATTGAAACGGCAATCGCGGTTGTCGTCATAAAAAACAGAACGGTTCGACCTCCTAACCGACCTAATTTTCGGACATCACCCAAGCTACTCACACCGACCACCATTGAACTCATGACCAGTGGAACGACCATGACAAATAGCGCACGGAGGAAGAGTTCTCCAAGAAATGAAACGGCTTTTCCTGCATCCGGAATAAAACCACCAAGGAATATCCCACTAAGGATTCCTGTAATGATCAAGACGAGAAGTCGATTAGAGGAATTGGAGGACACTAGAATGACAATCGAGAGTATTTCAGGTGGATGATGTCGAAAGAAATGACTGTGTTAACAACAATGTGAGAATGCTGAGAATTATGAGTTGGAGCCTTGAACGTGGCAAGTCCATCTATCTTTCAAGAAACCTAGGCTTGAAAACTTTCCATTGGTGGGCAGGTACAGACAAGATTCCGATCCCCATACGCGTTATCAATTCTTGACACCGCTGGCCAAAATTTTCGATGGCGAAGCCAAGGTAGTGGAAACGCGGCCTGTTCTCTTGAGTAGGGATGATTCCATTCTGAAGAGGCGATTTGCTCGATGGTATGAGGCGCATGTTTCAGAGGGTTGTTGTTGCGAGAAAGACGACCTTCTTCGACCTCTGCGATTTCTTTTCTGATGGTGATTAAAGCGTCGCAGTATCGATCTAGTTCAGCTTTCGACTCGCTTTCAGTCGGCTCAATCATCATGGTTCCTGGGACTGGCCAGGAAATGGTTGGAGCATGAAAGCCGAAATCCATGAGGCGCTTGGCGATATCTTCGACTTCGACGTCGGCACTTTTCTTGAACGGCCGTAAATCCAAAATAAATTCGTGAGCCGATAGACCATTCTTTCCTGTGTACAGCACGTTGTAATGTTTCTCTAAACGCTTCGCCATGTAATTCGCATTGAGTATGGCAACTTGCGTGGCCTTGGTGAGACCGTCTTCGCCCATCAGAGCAATGAATGCCCAAGAGATCGGGAGAATGCTGGGGCTGCCATATGGCGCGGCTGCGACAGGTCCAATCGCCTGTTCTCCACTTGGATTATGAATGGGATGCCCTGGAAGAAACGGCGCAAGGTGGTCTGCCACGCCAATCGGGCCCATACCTGGACCACCCCCACCATGCGGAATACAAAAGGTTTTGTGCAGGTTGAGATGGCAAACATCAGCGCCCATATCCCCTGGCCGGCACAGTCCCACCATCGCATTCATGTTTGCCCCATCCATGTACACTTGTCCGCCATGGTCATGCACGATCTGGCAGACCTGACGAATGGTTTCTTCAAATACGCCATGAGTCGAAGGATACGTGACCATTAATGCGGCCAAGGTCTCCTTGTGCTGCTCGGATTTCGCTTTCAAGTCATCAATGTCAATATTCCCTTGCTGGTCGCAGGCCACAGGTACGACCTTTAGGCCAGCGATGACCGCACTGGCTGGATTCGTGCCATGTGCAGAAACTGGAATGAGGCAGACATTGCGTTGCGTCTGCCCTCGATGTTCATGATACGCATGTATGACCATGAGTCCTGCATATTCGCCCTGCGAGCCGGCATTGGGTTGAAGCGAGACAGAAGCAAACCCAGAAATTTCTGCTAACCATTCCTCAAGTTGTTGAAACACTTTTTGATAGCCTCTCGTCTGTTCTTGTGGAGCAAACGGATGAAGCCTCCCAAACTCTGGCCAGGTCACAGGAATCATCTCCACCGTCGCGTTCAACTTCATCGTGCAGGACCCTAAAGGGATCATGGAATGGACCAGTGACAGGTCTCGATTCTGAAGATGGTACATATATCGGAGCAATTCATGTTCAGAGTGATACTGGTTAAACACTTCATGCGTGAGGAAAGAAGTTGTTCTCGCATGCGGGGATGGAATGGTTGAATCAATATTCTGTGCAAGATCATTCAAGGTAAACGGAAGTTGTTCGGTTTTCGAAAATACACTCAAGAGTCGCTCTATTTCGGATGGCGTTGTCGGTTCGTCAAGTGAAATCCCGAACGTGCCATCGTTAAACAGGCGAAGATTGATTCCTTGTGCCTGGCAATTGGCCAAAATTTGCTCAGGAGAAAGTTCCTTTGTCCTGACATGGAGCGTGTCAAAGAAGAGTTCATCTTCGACCTGACAGCCGAGTTTTCTCAGCCCTTCTGCCACTCGTAACGTCAATGCGCGAATATGGTGGGCAATCTGCCGAAGACCAGCTGGGCCATGGTAGACCGCGTACATGCCCGCAATGTTGGCCAGGAGAGCTTGGGCCGTACAGATGTTACTGGTCGCTCGATCTCGACGAATATGTTGTTCCCGCGTCTGTAGCGCGAGTCGATAGGCCACTTGACCATGCGCATCTTGAGACACGCCAACCATACGACCTGGCATTTGCCGCTTGTAATTTTCCTTTGTTGACAGGAACGCGGCATGGGGTCCTCCGAATCCCAGAGGGACACCTAAACGCTGGCTTGATCCAATGGCAATATCTGCACCGAATTCACCTGGTGGTCGAAGTAACGTAAGTGCAAGTAAGTCGGTCGCAACAACAACCAGAGCACCAGCTTGATGGGCCTGTTGAGTGAGTTGTTGGTAGTCTCGAACAAAACCCTTAGTTGTCGGATAGTGAAAGAGAATCCCAAAGTATTTTGAATCTCTCCAATGAATCTGCACAGGATTCCCAATGTCTACCTTGATGCCAAGCGGTTTCGCACGTGTCTCGACAACAGCAATAGTCTGCGGGTGACAATCTTCAGAGACGAAAAAGGTTGATTGATTTGACTTACTTATGGATTGACACATTGTCATAGCTTCGGCGGCGGCGGTGGCCTCATCCAGTAATGAGGCGTTGGCCAATGGGAGACCCGTGAGATCCGACACCATGGTCTGAAAGTTCAGGAGGGCTTCCAATCTTCCCTGCGCGATTTCAGCCTGATACGGGGTGTATTGTGTATACCAGGCCGGATTTTCAAGGATATTTCGAAGAATCACGGGAGGAGTAATACAATCGTAATACCCCATGCCAATAAATGAACGATAAACCTGGTTTTGGTGAGCAAGATCGCGCAATTCTTCCAGAACTTCTTGCTCACTACGATGTGAATGGAGTGCGAGAGGCTGCCTCAGACGGATATCCTCTGGAATCGTGCTTTTCACTAAGGCCTCAAGAGATGAAACGCCCAAAGTGCCAAGCATTTTTTGGATATCAGAATCCGTTGGACCTAGATGACGACGTGGAAAGGTGTCGAGCACGGTCAATTCCTGATCATTTTGATTGGTAGACATGGTTCCCTACAGGAAGTTTTTCACGTCTTAGAAAAGGCAGGGGCAAACCTAAAAGCTTTCTCTAGAGATTAAGATTCCAAGCATATTCTAACCTGACATTGGGGGATGTTCACAGAAAAAAAAAGAAGTCGGTCACGGAGAAGTCGGTTTAATTTGGTAATCGTGATACTAAAGGCAAAAGTAGAGTGCAAAACAGTGGAAATTTCGATTATGTTGTGTACTAGTTTCGTGTACCGAAACTCCTTAGCAAACAGGATGCGCCTTTTCCCAGATGACCCTTTGAAAACAATAGGTTATATAGCTTAGCAATGCAACAAACTTTTAAATCGTGATACTAACCGACTTGCACAAGAGTATCATGATCACTGGATTTCTGCAAAGGAATCGATTGACCGTGGAGAGAAGAAATAGTTGCGATAGACGAGGATCGTCTTTGTTAAGTGAATACAGACTTTTGTGGCTAGATTTAATCAAAATGATGGTTGCCAAGCGCCCTATATTTACGGTAGAGGTGAGACTCTAGGATCAGGGATCATTGCTTTCTTTGAAGATTTTCCATGATTGTGCTCTCAAATATTCGGAAACTCTATGACGGCACCTCTGCCACCCAAGATGCGATCAAGGAACAGAGCGACGTGTGGATCGATGCTGGGAAGATTCAAGCCGTTCAACCGCATGATCCAAAACGTCCAAAGGGCTCAGAGGTCACACGTATTGATTGTTCTGCGTACACCGTGACCCCCGGTCTTATCGACTGTCACAGCCACGTGACGATATTTGGGGTCAGTCGAGATGACATTGAGCGAATGAATGGTCCAGAAGGGCTCGTGTATGCCGAACGAATTTTATATACGACCCTGGTAAATGGTGGTGTCACGACTATCCGTGATGTTGGTGGCGCGACTCATGTGTTAAAGCGCCTCGTCGATCAGGGGGTGATCATTGGACCTCGGATGAAAATCGCCATCTGCATGTTATCAACGACAGGTGGGCATGCAGACTTTCTTGGACCTGATCGGTGTTGTGGGCAGCAGGTCTCAGCCTTGTGGCCGCCTGGCCCAGGTCGGCCTTCAAGTATTGTTGATGGACCATGGGCTTGTCGGAAACGAGTCCGGGAAATTGCCGCATGTGGTGGAGATTTAGTGAAGATCTGTGCAAGTCCTGGTGTGGTGTCCCCATCAGACAAGCTAGAGCATCGAGATTTTACAGCAGCGGAAATTGATGCGATTTGTGAAGAGGCGGCCGGGCGAGGCATGTACGTGGCTGCTCATGCCCATAGTCAGAATGGTATTGCCTTAGCCATAGAGCATGGGGTCAAAGATATTCAGCATATCTCATTCATGAATGAGGAGCTCGCGGAAAAAGCCTACGTGAAGGGCTGCACGGTCACTCCCACTTCGTGGGTTGGGCAGGAATTGGTGAAGGAAGAGAATCTCAGCAACTTTGTGAAGCAAAAGGTTCAGCAAGTTGCCGAAGCGCACTCCCAGGCGGTGCAAGTAGCCTTTCAGAGTGGATTAACGATGCTTGGAGGGACAGATCCGATTTTGCCTGGGATGCATGGTCGAAATTATATGGAGTTGGTGTCATTAATAAAGGATGGAGTGCCGGCTCTGTCTGCCTGGCACGGCATGACCGGCTTGGCCGGTGAATTGGTCGGGGGGAATGGTGTGGGAACAATTGCAAAGGGATGTCCAGCTGACATCTTGGTCTGTCAATCTGACGTCGTCCAACAACCGAAGATGTTTGAGAAAAATGCTCTAGTCGAAGTGATTAAGGATGGATTCGCTTATCGTGGAGGGTTAGCGGGGTTTCCGTGTAAAACGTTCGCGGGGTGCGTAGCGGAAGCGTTAGATGTGGCCCAAAGGTAAGAGATGATGGTCCTTTCCGTGAGTCCTCCTTACAAATTTCTACGTTTTCCCCACTTTTAGGCTTCACCTACTCGAGTTGGCGAACCGTCAAGGCCTGTTTCATCTGCTTCTTCCATGTCAACGACGAGTTCACCTTTCGGTGAATAGAATCCTTGCCCGTCAATTTGGACGATGCCGTCACAGTTTTCTTGAAAGAATTCAAGAATCCACCCATTAAAGTCGTATCCCTCATCCGTAATATCATCTTTGTGCATTTGTATCGTTGCAATAAATTGTGCGTTTGAAATGAAATCTTTGGCAATCTGTGCCTCTTCATGATCAAACGGGGAAAGACGGTTTGTAAAGGTAATGGTCTCTGTCTCGAAGACGTCTTTATAGGTCCCTTTATCACGCACACAAAACAACTGCAGAGGTTTTCGTTCTCGGTTATACCCGATAGAAATATGTGTCCAGTCCCAATCATCAAGGGCTTCGGGGTCCATTGAAGCAATCAGCGGCGTTTGGTTTTTGGCCTTAAGAAAATCCAAGAGTAATTTGAGAGGTGGTGTCTCTTTTCGCTTACAGAAAACTCGCGTATAGACAACGTCTTGTTTGACGGGTGTTTCGTCACTTTGTGGAGAAGAAATAATTGGGAGTTCTTTAGCCATAAAACAATATCTTTACAATTTTGTGATAATAAATTATAACCTTCTATGAACGCCTTAATGTACCTGGCTACGTGCTTCTCCTGCAAGACAAACTGGTCGTCTCTCATGACTTCAAGGCAAGTTGAAATTTTTGAACAAGGCAGATTTCAAATTTTATGATACTGCCTGTATTGACAGGGTATAGCACATCCGGTACACTTTCGCCCCGTTACCTCTCTAGAGGGCATGGGCGTGTTGTATGGGACACGAACATGTGACTCTCGCCTCTTTAATCGTAGGGGAAAGGGGCTTTCCTTCCGTTGATTATTTCTTAGAGACAAAGCTGGTGTATATGTGTTCTTTCACAATCTATTTCTGAGGAGGAGGTCTGTATATGGGAAAAGCGATGACTAAGTCTCAGATTGCCGATCATGTAGCCAAGAAGGCAGACATTACTAAGAAAACGGCTACACAAATTCTTGATGATTTGGCTGAATTGTCTTACAAGGAAGCCAAAAATTCATTCACGTTACCAGGAATTGGAAAGTTGGTTCTTGCACATCGTAAGGCCAGGATTGGTAGAAATCCACAAACTGGGGCTGCCATTAAAATTCCGGCGAAAAAAGTTCTAAAATTCCGAGTTGCGAAAGCTGCCAAAGATAAAATCTTAGGCAAGAAGTAGGTTCATTCTTCATCGAACCCCCTTCTTAATGACCGATAATCTGTTTGGACGTCATCTAGGTCTGTACAGTCGTAGTTAGGAAGCTCAAAGGGGCAACACTGTATTTCACAATTTCACGAAGTGTTGCCCCTTCGAATTTCTATACGAAACAAACACGATGATTAAAAAAATTCGAATTAAGTTTTATTCGAAACGTATTAGGAAGCTCAAAGGGGCAACACTGTATTTCACAAGTGTTGCCCCTTTTTTATGAGAAAAATCGAAGTATTCAACTAAAGTTAGTTCTCTCTTATGGTGGGATAGCCTCAAAGCTCGAATATTCTAATACGAAACAAACACGAATGATTAAATTAAAGCATTCGAATTAAGGGTTTTCAATCTGCTTCGAAAGTCGTATTTCGACGTTATGAGACTTTGGGGACATGATTCTATCTCGTGATCGGCATTTCCTACCTTAATAAAGTGACGGAGTGAGCCCACTCCTTCCCATTCCGTCGTGGGCCACAAGATTAACGATATCTCCTTCATTGACTTTTGTATCTTCGCTTGCAATTCGTTTGTTGACTGTTACCATCAGCTTTTTTTCCTTGAGAAGTTGGAAGACGTCTCGAAGAGGTTTGCCTTGGTTTCGAATCAACTGCTTGACGGAGATGGGCTCAGAAATCTCACATCCAAGCGTCCGCTCGCCATTTGTGGCTTGTAATTCTCCCATCAGGGCTATCGTCACCATCTATCTGCTCCAATCCAGTTATAGAAGAATTTTTCAATATATTTCATTTGTATTGACACTGACTCTACGTTCTCATATTAGCGCCGCAAGATTCAATGATGGCTTTTAAATTCTCGGATTCGATGTTTATGATATGCTCAATCTGCTGGGTGAAAATTTCTAACCTTGGCCTCAAGCTTGGTGCCCAGCTATACTGAGGAATAGAGCAGTGAGGCACCTTATGAGGATAGCAGTATTTTGGTAACTTCCACCTAAGTTGTTTTCCCATGTACCGAATTATTATCATTCTGGTTCTTCTCACGATCATGTTTTACATGGTGCGTCGCGCGATTCGCGATTGGAAACAACAAGGAGAGTCTCAGGGGCTATTGGCGAAGGATGCGATGATTCAAGATCCGGTTTGTAAAGTCTACATCACGGCTGATTCTGCAATCACAAAGAAAATTGAAGAGCAAACCTACTATTTTTGTAGTCATGACTGCGCAAATAAGTATTTACAGAATCACTCTTCCTAACTGTTCCTACGCCGCAACCACCTTCTACCGTTTCTTGCTAGTACTATCGACATCGTTTTCTATAGGAAAACGCAGATGCGTGGCTCGTTGCTTGCATTTTGTCTCGTGTGAAGAATCTTGTTCTGGTTTTGACGAAATACGCTTCACGAGCGACGAAATACGTTTTTTGCCTACGTGAGTGCTCCCCCGCATGATGACCCAGCGCCCGCTGTGCAGCCATAGCAATGAAATCCTGTCACAATGGGCCGGTTTTCGAGCATTGCCAAGTCAAAGTTTGCGATTGTTTGATGTGAGGGTGGTTGAACGGTGAGGTCTAGCATTTGATTAAAGTCACAGTCATAGAGTTTTCCATCCCATCCAACGCTGACAAGAGACCGGCACATGAGACCGTTGACAGAGGACGGATTAAAGCTATTCATCAGGAGTTCGAAGTATTGATCTGTCTGTCCCTTGGCCTTTAAATCTTCAAGAAAACGACGAATGGGCATATTGGTGATGGTGAAAAGTGAGTTAAACGAAATGCCAAATCGAGTGGAAAGCTCTCTTTTATAATCATCTTCCAATTCCAACTGTGAGGGAGGCAGGGTCGGACCAAGTGGATTGTACACCAGACTTAAGAGGAGATTGCTTCCTTCCACCCCATATCCTAAGGCGTTAAGTTGTTGCAACGCTGCAATACTGCGATCGAACACGCCCTTTCCTCTTTGCTCATCAACATTAGCTTCCAGATAGCATGGCAACGAGGCGATAATTTCTACTTGGTGTTCGGCTAAGAATTGAGGAAGTTGGCTTTTCCCTTTCATGAAGAACACAGTCAAGTTGCAACGGTCTATCACCTTTCGATCGAGCGTCCGGCATTCTGAGACGAAATATTCAAAATGCGGGTTCATTTCTGGAGCGCCCCCAGTAATGTCAACCGTTGAAATTTGAGGATATCGCCTAAGCGTCGACAACACGGACTCTATAGTCTCTAAGGTCATGACTTCTGTGCGTTGGGGGCCGGCATCGACATGGCAATGATGACAAGTTTGGTTACACAGCTTTCCAACATTCACTTGTAAGGTCGTTATCGAGGTGGGTGTGAGTTGCTTGAAGCCATGGGTCACCATGGTCTGATCAAACGAGTCAGCCAGTGTGTCGGGTAAAGGAACGGCGGCAGTCTGAGAAAGAGGAATTTCCCGTATCATAATCAACCGATCTCTGAAGCTAGACCAATGGAAGAGGGGGCCAACTCAGGAAGTGTTGTGAACACATTATTCATGGTCAACAGCATCCCTCTGTTGGACCGCACGATGTTGACGCTTGAGGCGAGGTGGTTTCACCTGCTCGGTTAATTAAGGCAAAATACGGACGATAGGCCTCGCTCGTGAGGACTTTGAAGGTCTTGGAACATATCTCGAGAGCCTCTCCGCAGGTAAAGGTGTGGTCATCATCATCACTGGCTTCAACAAAGGGGCCAGTCAATAGAGCAAAGTGTCCTTCCCATACACAAGGGGCCTCTTCGGGCAGCACCGCTGACCATCGAGGATCTTCACTCGTGAGAGCAATGGGATCGTCAGAAATAAGAAATTGATCTTTGTAAGGAGGGCTCATGAATAATTGTTCGGTCGTTTGGTCAATCTTTTGTGGGATGCCTCGCGTGAACGTATGCCCCCGCTCATCGGTAATACGGCTAAATGGGCCTGTAAGCGTTGCAAATTGAGACGTCGGTTTGTCATGGTCAGGCAACTTATATCCCGTCAATGTCAACGATAAAAAGTGTATACCGTCAATCACCCGCCAGGGAATGAAGCCAACTTGGTGAATGCCTACAAAGCCAGCCTGCCGCAATCCTCCCCAGTATTCACCCAGCCTCAATGCACCCGATAGGCAATCTCCCCATTTTTCCTTGTCATACATCATATAATTGGGAATAGGTTGATCGGCGACGATATCTGAAATAGTAAAACGACCTCCTGGCTTCAGGACACGATACATCTCACGAAACACTTTTACCTTATCAGGAGCGAGGTTAATCACACAGTTCGATACGATCAAGTCAACACGCTGATCCTCGACAGGCATGGCATCGGCAAACCCCTTTCTGAAATCGACATTGGATGAAGGGTATCCTAGGTTTGAAGCCACGATAGGGGCTTGACTACGAGCAAGAGCCAGCATTTCGTCCGTCATGTCAATGCCGATGACTTGACCCGAGGCGCCAACCCGTCGTGACGCCTCAAAGCAATCAATACCTCCGCCTGAGCCAATATCTAATACTGTTTCGCCAGGCTTGACGGTGGTTAGTCCCACAGGGGTTCCACAGCCATACGACACTTTCAAGACAGCTTCCGGAATAAACTTCCCCAATGCTTCATGGTCATAGCCCGTGGGACAGCACATCTCCTCGCCAGTCGTCACGGCTTTGGCATATCGTTCACTCACAGCTTGTGTTATGGTTTCGTTCTGCATAGGTCCTCGTAGATCAGGGTGATTAGAAGCGTTGATCTGTAAAGGCAAAGTTTACCTATAGTATATGGTTATTATGAGAGTCAAATATGCAAGTAGAGTCTGGAATGTAGCAGAAATGTTACAAAATCTCTGTTGTGTTGGTTACAAGTAAAGAGCATTGTCTCTTATCCTTTTGACAAAATTTCGTGATACTGCTGTTCAGAACGTTCACGAGTTATTGAAGGGTTTGGTTTACTGGGGTGATGCGTTTTCACATCGGATAGAGAAAACTTCTGAAGGGGTATTCCAACACCTATCACCGTTCACTTAAAAAAATATTCAAAAATAAAATTCTAACATATTGAATCTCGTCAAGTTTTTATCTTATTCTCTGGCAGGTATTATCTTTGCTATCGAAGAGCTAGGAATATAGTTGAGCAAATTAGTATAGTATACACACAAACTCCGGGAACCTTCCAAAGTATTTTCTTATGCCGCTTGTTCAATGTCCTGAATGTCAAAAAGAAGTTTCCTCAGAGGCGTTGTCCTGTCCTCAATGCGCTTTCCCCTATCCAGGTAAAAAGGATCGGGTAAATGGAAACGCGAATGGAACGCTCTTAGCGTGCCAGGATTGTGGAAACCCTATATCCAAGCATGCTCATGCCTGCCCGCATTGTGGAGCGCCGTTGGCCGCTAATCGGGATAAGATAGAAAATCCAGTTTCGCCCGCAGCCGAAATGGAAACCGAATTTCCTGAGGCAGAAGAACAAACGTGGCTCTGTCCCAATTGTGGTGTTCCTTACACTCGTCGCATTAAAAGTACAAAGGCTGGGATCGAAGAATTGGGTTCTGTATTTCCCAAGACTCCTTCGATACTCCCGCCTCGATTAAATGATCCAGATGAAGAGTTAAAGATTCCAGATGTGCGGCCCACGGTAGACATGATGGTCCCGCGGAAGGAAAGAAAGCGAAGTCCTCTGTGGGAAGAAGCAAAATCTTTGTATGAGGAGGAACATCAATTTCCTCGTCCTCAGAAAAAATGGGGGCTTAAGTTTTTTCTGGTCTTTGCGGTGCTTGTGCTTTTCCTCATAGGAATAGCGTTTTGGAGGCTTGATGGCCTCAACCCACTCGAAGCCCTTGTCTATTGGCAGATGTAATATCCTGCTCTTACGTAGAACAAGTCAAACTTTTTACCCAAAATACCAAAATCGCAGTATCTCCGAACTAGAAGTTCTGTTGGTCTATCTCCATTAAATCTAGATATTCTCCGTAGCTCTGCTACGCGGGTTTCATTATAGAAGGTGTGATCAACTTTCTATTGAATACCCCGCTGCTTGCGGCGGGGATCTTTTATTTTCGTCTTGTTATGTCGCTTTGCGTCAAGCAATAAATGTGGCATGTATAGAATATTAACTTTACATTAAGACGCGTCAAGATTCCTCGCCCCCATTTGATATGGGGGAGAGGGACGGGTGAGGGGGCGTAACAAAGAAAGAAAAACACTATAGGTTACATATTATAAACTCTTAATTTACAAATGTGCTTAGCGAAATTTGAGACTGTCTCAGCTGAAGGTAAACAGCAATAATCTAGGTATTCTGCTCAGAGAAAACTATAATCAGAACGGAATTATTTTGTATCCAAAAAGATAATATGTGTATCGAAAGAGATACAGTCTTGTTGCTTAGCCTCAAGGTCATATTTTGGCCCTTACGGTCATATCTTAAAATGTATGCGAAGGTAGACTAGGAAGTATTAGTTTGGCATTGTCTGTGCTTTGAAGGGAACAGAAGTTGAGTGGTCGATTAAGTTTCGAATTTTCAATCATGCATTACAAGTATTTTCAAGGAAGAGGGACATTATGAACATGAAGAAGTTCGTTATGATTATAGTCGTCTGTGCACTGTGTTCCTCCTGTTCATCCAACAATATCCGTACGTTGGGTCAAGGAGAAAACGATTTGGATACATGGGAAGATACCCCGATCTGGTTTCATTCAGCGCTCTATTATCCATCGGAAATTAGTCTCAATTTTCCCGGATATATTATTGGGATAGAAAAAAGCCCGAAAGACGTTGTGTCACAAGATGGAGATGTAAATACGGTGGTTATTCCAAACGCCGGAAACAAGATTGGGAAGCATATAGCCAGAATCGGTGAGGATGACAAGCTGTTGTATATTTCCCATATTCTTGAAAACTATGGTGATCAACATAGCCTAAAATCCTGCGCCCATTATAATGCGTATTATCGAGAAGATAATCCACAGACACATCTTAGGTTTTGCCGACCTCATGAAGTTCAGGAGATTAATCCAAAGAAGGCGTATGTCGGAAGTTGGAATGCTTTGGATCTGCTCAAGCAAGACATTCACAACAAGATAGAGAAAGAACAGAACGATCCATATACCCATATTGTCGTTGGCATGATGGGTTGGAATACTGATCAAGAAGAGGCTATTCGTAATTTTAACTCTGTTGCGAAAAATGTAAGGCTTGCAGCAGATAAGGCCGGTGCCAAAAATTTTAAGCCTCTGTTTATTGGGATAACTTGGCCTAGTAAATGGGCGGCTGATTGGATAACACCGATTATCACCCTCTTTAGTTATGGGAATAAGGCGGACGATGCCGATGAAGTGGGGTTTGGATGGCTTGGTGTCCTCTTACATGACACGCTGCGTGGTGTACCGAAGAATCTGCCCATTGTGGTCCTTGGTCATAGCTTTGGTGCGCGAGTATCCAGCATGGGAGTCTGTATGGGACCGGCGATTGTCAAAAAGAAGGGAGACTCGCTGTTGCCACGTCACACGATCCCGCTCTTGATCAGTTTGCAAGGGGCCTATTCTATGAATCGGTATTATGAGAAGCAAGGAAGAGAGGGAATCTTCTACCCAGAAAGCTGTAAGCACGCAAAACATGTGGTATTGACCGCTTCCATACATGATGAAGCGATGGATAATAAGTCATTCGTTCCATTTGTCGGAAACGAGACAACATATCAGGACTATTGTGACAAAAAGAAAGAATCAGAATTCGATTGCGTGACAGCTTCCAGTGACGGGGTCGTGACGCTACCAAATAGCCAAAAACACAAAACCTACATCAATGCTGACGATCTTATTAAATACAACGCTTATGGATCAGGGGGCTTGGCCCATAGCGATATTTATCGAAAAGAAATGGGGACCATGTTGTGGAACGTGATCTCAGCTAAGACTTCTTATGCGAATCCATAGGGTAGAAAGAAATTCATTCCTTGCGGTGATGATAGCCAGATGTCGCCGTTGTACGCCGGAAGCCTGATTTCTTTTGCGGCTCAGGAAAAATGACGATTCAGACACTCCAATCGACCGTCTGATGAGTCTTGCTTCATGAGATCTCAACCTTAGCGATAAAAAGTAAGATGCATCGCAGAATCGTTGTGTGCCAATGAGATTCCACATTCATTCAGCATTTTCTCCAGATCACAATCACTGAATTCGCATGCTGCATGACCACTGAACGTAGAGGAGCATGATGTATTATAGCGAATCCAGATACATTCCAGAGGTTTTTTCTGACTTTCTCCGTGCTGTTGGGGCGTCAATGTTAGGAAGTTATTTGAAACGGCTATAATCAAAGTGCTGGATTTTGAAGTATTCAACCAACAATAGGGTTGTGTATCCATGATTGGCATTCTGGCATATCAGTGAAACTTACAGAAATTCCCCAATGTGAGCGAGTCGATAACAGGAGAACCCAATGAAGAATTTGATCATCCACGGACAGCTTGAATCCAAGACTGATTCGAATGACTTTCCGACTGGATTGAAAAATGTACTCGTTCCAAAGCACAGTGCCAAAATTCAACGTGCTCGGGCTGGACATCCACCCCATGAACTTCAAAATGTGGATGATCACGATCTGGTCCAGATAGAGCTCTCCAGCGGGATTAAGTTATGGATTCGTGCTGAAGATTTGGCAAAAGACTATGGGCTGAAATCCTCGAGAGGTGAGGTAGGCGAGGGAATAGAATTGCCACATACCTTGGCAATTGGACCGGCCAGCCGCGGGCTCGTTGGGAACTGGGTTATTAAGGGGCTCAAAGTTTTTGGTATCGATGTCGCTGCAGAAACGACAGACTTTATCAAAGAAAAAGTTGAGGGCAGGTTAACGCCAGGTCCTGGGCTCTACCGATGGGAAGGCAAAGAACCCTCTGATTATAAAAGAATACAATCAGTACAAGGCAAAAAACCGTGGCTGGTGTTTATTCACGGGACTGCCTCTTCTACTGATGGAAGTTTTGGAGGGTTATGGGAGGCAAGCTCCCGCGCTCGCATGGCGGAATTACGAGCACATTTTCAAAATCAAGTCTTAGCCTTCCAACATCGAACGCTCACTCAGAGTCCTATTCAAAACGCTTTGGAATTAGCTCAAAAGCTTCCCAAGGGTGCCCATCTGTATTTAGTGTCGCATTCGCGTGGGGGACTCGTTGGGGAATTATTGTGCCGCAGTATGGTTGAAGGTGGTGTCCCGTTCGATCAGAAAGATTTCCAACTTTTCCCTCTCCTGACGCGAAAGTCTGATCGCGAAGATTTGGAAAAACTAGGGCAACTTCTTCAAGAGAAGAATTTTGTGATTGAACGGTTCGTGCGAGTGGGATGTCCTGCTAGAGGGACGACGTTGGCGAGCGGACGATTGGATCGATATCTGTCCATTATCATGAATGTGTTAGAAGCCATTCCTGGTTTCAAAGCTAATCCAGTGTTTGAGGGAATTTCCGCGCTTTTGATCGCGGTCGTGAAGAAACGGAAAAGCCCAGAAGATTTTCCAGGACTCGCAGCGCAGATGCCAGACTCTCCGCTCATTCGAATATTAAACCGACCAGGGGTTCGAACTGATGCCGATCTGCATGTCTTGGGTGGGGATCTAGCCGGTGAAGGATTTATGGGTCGGCTCAAGACCTTTGTCACAGATTTATTCTATCGGGAAGATCACGATTTAGTCGTCAATACTCCGGCGATGTTGGGCGGAACGGAGCGCAACGAAGATATTCAATATTGGATTGATACAGGCAAGGCCGTCGATCATTTCCATTATTTTAGAAATTCGGACACAACGAATCGGCTGTTCCAGGCGTTGACCAAAGAAGATACCCGATCAGGGTTTCATCTATTGGAAACGAAGCCATATGAGGTGACAGAAGCTGATTACCTCAAACGAGCCGTTACAGAGCCAAGGCCGGCCGTGTATGTGCTGCCTGGAGTGATGGGCAGCCATCTCAAGGTGGGAAAAGATCGTGTCTGGTTGGATATTTTGGATTTATCGACTGGGGGTCTGAAAAAGCTCAGGCATACGGCAAAGAATGTTCAGCCCGATAAACCCATTGGAAAGGGATACAAAGATCTGATTCGATTTCTCGCTGACTCACATGATGTGAGGCCCTTTGCCTATGATTGGCGAAAATCTCTCCTAGAAACGGCTCATCGACTTCGGCAAGACCTTGAAAAAACCCTAGATACTCTTGAAGCGACCCAGCAACCACTGAGGATAATAGCCCATTCTATGGGGGGGTTAGTCGTTCGAGTGATGTTGGCGACTCCTGAAGGGAACAAAGTATGGGAGCGGATGTGTAAGCACCAGGGAGCGCGCTTTATTATGTTAGGGACTCCGAATGGAGGATCACATGCGATAACCGCGATGCTTATGGGCCGCGATCCGCTCGTACGAAAATTGGCACTCTTGGATTTCACGAATTCTCAATCGACCTTACTGGAGATCATTTCCAAGTTTGATGGGGTCTTACAATTACTCCCTCATAGCGGAACATTGGATGTCTATCAAGTTGAGACTTGGAAGAAACTTTATGCACATGATCTTGATGAGCTCAAAAAGCGTAATGCGGAACGAGGATTGTTTGGACAAAACGTCGCGACTTCCAAAACAGCCGGGATCATGTGGACACTTCCAGGTGAAAAACAACTTTCTGAAGCTTTAACGGTCAAAAAACTTATAGAGAAGAGTCCCATTGATCCACAACGAATGATCTATGTCGCAGGTTGTGCAGATGCAACACCATGCGATATATCCATTGATTCGTCGGCTGTCCAGAGTCATAGAGTGCGGGTGGATGCGACGACCTCAGGAGACGGCCGAGTTCCTTGGGCGACGGGTATTCCGTCTGAACTGAAGAACCAAACCTATTATGTTGAGACTGAACATGGGGATTTAGCCAACACGCATGAAAGTTTTCATGGTCTGTTAGACCTACTCAACACGGGTATCACCACGAAATTATCCAAACATCCCCCTGTCCGACGAGGAGTATCAGCAGAAACCTTTGAGCTGCGTGTGGCCATACCTGATATGTATCCCAATGAACAAGATTTGATTGCGTCCGCTTTGGGTTCAAGGCAAGTGACAAAGCAACGGCAGCCAGCTAAAAAAGTTAGTGTGAGGGTGATACATGGCAACTTAGCTCGTGCCTCTTCACCCGTGGCGGTGGGGCATTATTATGGAGATACCATAGTCAGTGCCGAAGCGTATCTTGATCGACAATTAGAAGGCCGCTTGCGAGAACGACATCGTTTAGGTCTCTACCCAGACCACCTCAATACCTCATCTATTTTTTTAAATGACGGGGCAAGTCATCGGAAGCATGTGCATCCAGGCGCCATTGTCGTGGGATTAGGCATGGTAGGGAGCTTGCCTCCTGGAGCCTTGGCAAGCACGATGGCGGATGCGGTCGTCAACTATGCTCTTGAATGTTTGGAGTTAGAACGAGAAAGAAGACGAAGTATCACTGAACCCATGGCCTTGGGTGATACCTTAGATATCTCTCTCACGACACTGCTTATCGGGACTGGTGGCGCCGGGCTCTCACTGGCTGATTCGTTGCAGTCGATTCTGCGAGGTATTCTACAAGCCAATCGACGATTAAAGCTTAAGGGAGGAAATGAGAATTCAGAAAAGAAGGAAGAGAGGACCGCACAGTCTTCTTTCTTAACGGCCTATATTGATACCGTCGACGTGATGGAGCTGTACCAAGATCGAGCTATTCAAGCGACAAAAGCCCTTTTGGAATTAGGACACTCGAAAGAATTTCAAGATCATCTTCTTATCAATGAATTTCTGGTCCAGGGTTCCGATGGTAGGCACCGTGTCTCATATGATGAAGATGGCGGGTGGTGGCAGCGTCTGCGTATTGCCACGGAGAAGGATGGGTCCTTAAAGTTTGAAGCCTTGACGAATCGTGCGCGAGCAGAAACCTATTTGAGGCCTACCCAAAAGAAACTCATTGAAAAGTTCCTCGCGCGGCCCATGGCGTCTACCCAGAATGACCCGGAATTGTCCCGAACATTGTTTGAATTAGTCATTCCGAATCAAATGAAAGAATACGCCCCGGATCGGCGCAATCTGGTGTTAGTCTTGGATGAAGAGTCTGCAGCCTATCCGTGGGAATTATTACACGATCGATTTGATCCTAATTCTCGACCGCTGTCTGTAGAGGCGGGAATGATTAGGCAAATGACGACTCCACAATTCAGAGAAAGTGTACTACATGGAACGCGAAAGTATGCGCTTGTAGTGGGTGACCCCACGAGTCAGGAGCCTCAGGGAAAATTTTCACCTTTACCAGGTGCGGCAGCAGAAGCTCGAGAAGTCGGAAAACTCTTGCGTCAGCAAGAGTTCGAGGATGTCGTGGAATTAGTAGAGGAAGACGCCACTCCAGAGGCGGTGTTGACCGCCTTGCATAAACAGCCTTACCGCATCGTGCATTTGGCCGCTCATGGAGTATTCGAGTTTCCTCTAGAGGAAGATCAGGAGGAGATTCATACCATCAAGAAAGATCCCTGCGCAAAACAGAAAACGGTAACAGGAATGGTGTTGGGTGAAGGATTGTTTCTAACACCGGCTGAAATTGACCAAATGCGCTATGTGCCTGAGTTGGTCTTTCTTAATTGTTGTCACCTTGGTCAAACAAAGGGTAGCGCTGAACAACCGCATGTTCAATTTCATCGATTAGCATCAAATC
The DNA here is from genome assembly GCA_965223675.1 of Nitrospirales bacterium. Taxonomy (GTDB): domain Bacteria; phylum Nitrospirota; class Nitrospiria; order Nitrospirales; family UBA8639; genus JAGQKC01. Next base: position 3,609,622 of record OZ245013.1, read on the forward strand.
TCGGGACACAATTAATTCAGATGGGAGTTCGAGCGGTCGTCGCGGCAGGTTGGGCCGTAGATGACAAGGATGCAAAAATTTTTGCGAGAAAGTTCTACGAAGGAATGTTCAGAGGTCTTCCTTTCGGAGAGGCGGTACAGCTAGCTCGAGAAGAGATTTACTCTCCGGTCGGGGGCTCGAACACCTGGGGGGCCTATCAATGTTATGGAGATCCAGACTTTTCGCTGACCAAACGATCTTCGCCCTCTTCAAATGGGGACCGAATTGTATCGCCGGCAGAACTGCAAGTGGAATTGAATAATCTTGCCCAATGGGCGAAAACTTCTTCGCCAGAAGAGAAAGATCGGTTGCAGCTACATTTACTGGGTTTGACGAAAGGCATGGCGCCGGGATGGTCCGATTCGGCCTCGATGTGTGCAGCCTTGGGGCGAGCCTATGGGGAAGTGGGCTTACTTGAGGAAGCGGTTCGATTCTATGATCGAGGGAGACCCTTACAACCTGCCGATGCGACCGTGGAGTCGCTGGAACAGTTGGCCAACCTCAAAGTCCGTTGGGGTCTCAAACGGGCAGAACAAAAAATAGAGCCACAAGAACAGAAGTCCAATTCGACAGAAAACGACGTTTCGATTAAAGACCTGTTCAAAGATGCGGAAAACATCCTAGATGGACTTCTCAAGATTCAGAAAACCCAAGAGCGGTGTGCCCTCAAGGGCAAAATCTATAAAGGAAGGGCTATTCTCAGTACAGATTCGGAACAACGACGGAAGGCCCTTCAAGAGATGAGAGATTGGTATGACGAAGGACACAAAATTGGGGAAAAAACAGAGCGCGATGATCTCTACTATCCTTTGGAAAATCGACTGGCCGCGGAAATTGTTTTGTCGTGGGAGCCACCGAGAGGGAGAAAAACGAATAAACGGGAAAAAGAAAGAAGAGAGAATACAAAACGGATTGATGACGGACTAGCAGAACTTAGAAAATATGGTGAGGAACTAAAGCAGCATGGGAAGTCCTTCTGGGATATGAGCTTGCTCCCAGGACAACAGCTCCTGACGGCATTGCATAAACAGAGTATGAATTCAAAGGATCAAAAAGAAATTATCGAAGGATATTTGGTGGCACAACGGCGAGGCGGATCTGCCAGAGAGATGGATTCGGTCATCAATAACATCAAATTTTTTGAATCGATGATACAGCCTCCCATTCCACAAAACGTTCGTGAAAAGCTTGCCGAAGGCCTGAAGCAATTAAGGGAAGAATTAGAACCGAAGAAAGGGGAAGATGGGGAGTCGAAGTCGTAATCTCTCTTCCCGATACAAATGACGCAATGAGCTGGAGTTGGATCTCAAGTTTTCCTGAACGGCCAATAGTAGATATTGTAAAGAAGCGAAGACTTCGGAGAGCGTATGCTATCAATCGATATGTGCCCATCGACCAACAAGGGCAAAGAAAGAAATTCTTATAAAAGATCGATGTTACTATGAAAAATACATCGTCCCAATGTCATCAAAATATGATCAGGCCTGATAATAACGAACGGGTGCCATTCGTAGGAAACAACACGACCTATAAAGACCACTGAAAAAATAAATCGGATCTAGAGCTTGAATGCGTCAAGACTACTCCAGAGGGCAAGCTCGACATCAAATAAGATTCTTTCACTTCTCTAGCCAGCTGCTTTTAAGAAATATCAAATTCATGGTCCAACTGGTGGTCGTACTTGTCTATTGTATTGATCCATGTCTAGTCGCTGGCCAGCCGAATTAGGTCGAACCTCTCGCCGATGATCACTTCCATCGAGTCCGCCAAATTCAGGTCGCAGATAGAACGGTAACTCCTCACTCTCTTTATTGAAAAATTCGCCATAAGGAATTTCAGCCGTTGTCTGTTGAGAGCCTTTAATCGTGGTTGATGATTGAGGGTCTTGAGGTTCTGGGAACATGTCGGAGTGGTCGACTTGCGTGATGTATTGAACGATGGGCCTTTCCATCTCCTCCATAGTTTGGTTGGTGGACTGAACATCTTGTCCAGAAAAAAACACGGCGAGTAAAAAACTACCCATGACCATGATATCTACCTATCAATAATAAATGAGTGCATAGGCTACGCTTACTTCAATACGCTGTATCTACATACAGCCTAATTATAGCACTTGTAAGCTTTCGCATGCTGCTCCTTATTACCAAAGCTTGGATGCAGAGAAAGGAATTCGTGTGCAATGGTAGAAGAAAGTCAAAGTCATGAGATCTTAGTTTTAGTGAAGGATGGGGACAAGGTCGGCATCAATGATGCGGGAATCGTGGGTCATGAGCGTGGCGCCAAAAACCTGAGCCGTGGCCACAATGATCCGATCAGCTGGATCCCGATGAAACGTCGAAGGCAGTCCGGCAACAGCGGCTGCAACAGCTGGAGAAAGCCCAATTCGTTGGACAAGGGGAGGCGCGGTGGCCGCTTCGAGCCAGTCACGTATGGGAGATTCAGGTGTATGCGGTTTAAGGAATGAAGATTGGCAATTTCCCACAATATAATGTCCGCGATGAATAACGGTTGATCCGGGTTGGCCCGTTGCAAGGTCCGAGCTTGTTTTTTTGAGAGTCGAGCATCTTTTCCGAACCAATATAAAAGAATGTGCGTGTCCAAAAGCACTTTCATAGGGAAAGGTTCCCCTCAGCTTCCCATTCTTGAGCGGGAAGGGTTGGCGAAATCACATCCCCAAGAATCGAGACCGTGCCCATTAGTTCGTGTTGAGGAAAGCGATGAAGGCGCGGGGTGGGAGGGACCAATTGGGCGACGGGTTTTCCCCGTTTCAGAATCATGACCGATTCGCCCTGCTGGGCGACCTCATCCAAGATGGCCAGGCACTTGGCTTTAAATTCAGAAGCCTGAATTTCCTTCATAGGACTAGTATATATGACTGGTCATTTATGGCCAAGCCAATGTATCGGGCAGATCTTTGATTATGACAAAAGGAATGGCGTTGAGTTTAGGGAGTGGGGTTTAGGCATGCCTATGGATGCAAGGCTCGATAGGATTTCGGACAGATAGTGCCTTGAGTAGGATCCTGGTATTTTCCTCTTCTTTCTTGTTCTCTTGGAAGGTGGATGTAAGAAGTCAATATTCATGCCTGACCCCAAATTCTTTAAGAAGCCCGCGCCAATTTCGGCAGGAACAACACGCACAGGTAGTTTTGTAAGCTTCCCCGTGAAGCGGACAGTTAGACGAAGTAGATGATTGCGGATTGATGAATGAAGATTCTGTGAGGGATTATGAATAAGGCATTCATTCATCCCCGAGGGATGTGAGTGTTTGCGAGAACAACAGTATGGTGGTTCCTGAAATGATCGGTAGCCAGGAGGTTGATAATGGCCTCCTGGCTATACTTTAGGTTAATGTTGCTGTTCGTTTTAGAATTTTGGGATATATGGTAATTCAGGGATCGAGCTATAGATACCCACGCCCTTCCAGGCGTGGTGCTTTCAAAATTCAAGCTGCGCTTGTCCGGTGTCCTGCGTACCTTGATGTCGAATATATTGCTGAATGATCTGTTCGTTGATCCCAACCGTAGACACGAAAAATCCTGGGCGCCAGATGGCCCCGCCATGCCAATACCCCTTGCGCAAGAAATGCGCAAATTTCTCCTTGAGCATGCGGCTGGTCACACTCTTGAGGGTCTCTACCACTTTTGAGACGGCATCCTTGGGTGGGATGATCATATGCACATGGACGTGATCCCGCCCAATACCGATTTCTGCCATTACCCAATCGGGATGAAATTTTCGCACTTCCTGCAAGACTGTTTCTAAATATACCGCAACACCTTTCGTCAGGATTTTTCGTCGATAGCGAGTCACCCATACAATATGATATGGGGTCTTGTAGACGGTATGAGCGGCTTTCTGGAGCTTCATCAGCCATCAGTATACCGCAGGACACCGAATCGGCTCTCATCCCCGCCCTTCCAGGCGGGGAGTTCTCGCTAGCTTAAAATATTGAGCTTGATGAAGCCATGGTAATAAACCAGCATAGCCACAAACACTTCAATTTTTATCTTTCAATCCTGCTTACAGTTTATCCTTTATCTCCTTGATCTGGTCTCGAATTTCTACAATGGCCATTTCCAAGTTTGCTACTCGGCTTTCAATATCTGTTGGAGTGGGCTCAACTTCTTTCGGGATCAAATTGGCGAATTCAGTCGTTCGCGTGATGTCTTCACCTCGACATCCTGTTGTTGGGCACACATTGGAATTCCAACAGGTTCCATTGAACACAAAATCAGTATCCCCACGAACGAGAATTCCTTCGACCACGTCGTCCTCTTGATTAAACACAGGAGAGCCTGAGTTTCCTCCATAGGTGTCGAGATTTGCGACAAAGAAACTATTGGAAGAATTGTCTCGAACGTGTGCCCCTGGGGCATATTTCAATGGAAGTCCAGAGGGATGACCAATAACGTACACTCCATCTTGATCCCCGACCTTGCCATCTCTGCGGATTTGGACCACAGGATGTGCAGTGACAGGACGATCTAGCCGTACTAATGCCCAGTCTGGGCCATCAGACTCTAATTTTCGATCGATGATTCCTGTACCGTGAAAAATGTCATCGTTTGAAATCAGCACTTTAGCTTCAGATTCATTAATCATTCGGAATCCGAACACAAATCTCACTCGAGCCAAACCGTTTTGATCCACACAATGCCCGGCTGTACATACGATATCCTTTGCAACCAGAAACCCTGAACAAAATGGACTTGTGGGTTGAGACGCAAATCGTTCAGAAGAACACAGAGAATTCGCCACGCTAAAAGGTGTGGTAGAGACGGTGCTCGTGCCATTTCCATTGTCTGTAATACTGCCGACGTCGATGAGACTCACTACGCTGTCCGCGCTTTTCAAAATATTATTGTCTGTGACCTGAAACATGTCTTGGCGGTCATCCATGCCATAGATGAGTTTTTGAGCGTTTTTAAGAGCTTCCACCAAGGTTTTGTTGTCATACGTGGCAAGCGGTGTCGCTGCCTTGGCAAATCCTCTCATTTTGGTGGTGCTTTCACGCGCTCGCAATTCGGAGAGAATATCGTCAACATTAAAGCTTTCTAGTTTTTTAAGATCTTCTTTTTTGCTCATGGTGGATCCTTTCTTATGAACTTTGGACGTATCGGACTAAGTCGGCAAGAGTAAAGTCGTCGCATTTGGCAATACAGGGGTCTGGCTTCCAGTTCTTGTGCTTAAGGAAGCTATCGCAATACACGAGCATCGCTCCAAACACCTCAAGCAAGATGGCTGAACCAACTGGTCCAAGCCGTTGTCCTTTTCCTATCACTCCGGCTTCTCTCATGAGATACAAGAACAAGGGTGTATGAGATTCTAGTTTTTCTTGGTATTTCTTCTCGATGCAGGGCCAGCCAGGAAGGTCATCAAAATGGAGGTCCTGCTTTGGATTAATGTTATATCCCTTAGCCTTGAGAGCGGCGGCAACACGTTGTCCGCTTGGAAGTCCTAAGGCATAACTTCTCAAAATGTTTCGAAACGCCAGAGAACGATCGTTTTCACTCGCAAAGCGCCCGACGATGGGATCAGGCATACGAATCAACTCGTCTGCAAGTAAGTGATCCAATCCTTTTGAAAAGACATATTCATGACATGGTTCGACGTCAAGTAGGTATCGCCAGTCCACCGTCAGTTCGGGTGGAACGGGACTAAACCCTTCTGTCCCAAATCGTTCATCAAAGAGATCTACAACAGGGTAATCGACATTCGCAGGATATTGCGAACGAACGAGGCTGTGACCGAAACGGTAGGCGGCTACAGAAAATTCTATCGGCATGCAGAGGCGGTGGCATTTATCACGAATGTCACATTTTGGATATTTACCTTTTTTGATCTCTCCCAGTGCATAGTTGAAAATATTCTCATCGCACACGCGCTTCAGAAAATCGTGCAAAACCAACCATTGATAGTGATAACGACAATCTTGTTGAGCTTCTTCAAATGATCGTCCCACGATACGCCGGTTGTGGAAACGAAGAAAGATGAGCTGCATCTGAGAGACAAAGATATTCTCATCATTCCGCGGGTCACCGATCAACGCCCGTCCATCGGAATTCCGTGGCACATCGTTCTCGTTCTCATCATTTCCGGTGAGGAGTCGACCTGGCTGAGACTGGTCATAGAGAAAGGGCATGACGTCTGGTCCGAAGCCGTAGACACAGTCGAGATCCAAAGAGGCTGAGCGCAGATTGGGTAACTTATTCACCTCGTCTGTACTCTTAGGGTCTCCATGGAGATTGCTTGTTGAATCAAGCGTGATATCGTGATCAATAAATTGTGCAAAGAATGTGTAGGCTGTCGGTAGACAACTGTCGGGGGAATCTGAGTTCACATCGTGCATAATGCCGCTTACTCCGCCTATGACTTTGGCGATATACTCTGCTTCACATTGATGCTGAATACCACAGTCCTCTCCCCAACTCTTGAGGTCTGGGAACAGTTTACAGAAATTTCCTAAGCTGAGGTGACTGCACCCTTTTGCTTTCGCAGTCCCGTGCATCGGTTTACAGCTATTCATAAAGTACTCTCCCTTCATCAGATATAAATGAATAATGTGGTAGAAGGCGCAATGCGCCGTGGCAACAAGCTAACTTTTTGCAATCGAGAGACCAGGTCTAGGAAAAAGCTGCTTGACTGCGGACGCAATGATTTTGTGGGGAAAATGGTGAGGATTCGCTGCGACCGACGAGAGCAAGATAGATTCGCACGTATCTGAACAGATACGTTGCGTATCCATTTTCATACGGAGGGTATATTATTGAATTCAAGGAAGAGCCTGCTAAGGGAAGTTTCGCGGGCGTACTGTGTTATCCGCCGATGAGTGAGGTGATTGGAGTAATAGAAGCCGTTGTCTTGGTAATATTGGAAAACATTAAGGTGGCGGCGACGGCCCAGTCGATGAAGGCTTTAGGGTAGATGCCGAGGAGCAGGGTTCCAGCGACACAGAAGTAGACGACCGCTTTGATTGGGGTAGAGACGGTAAGAGGAGTTGAGTCTACTGGTTCGTTGATATACATCTTTTTGACAACGATGAGGTAGTAGTACATGGAAATAACGATGTTGATTAATCCGACGATCAGAAGGGTATAGAGTTCTTCTTCGATTGCTGCAACGAACAAGTAAAGTTTGCCGATAAATCCTGCCAGCGGAGGCACACCGGCTAGCGAGAGCAAGAACAAAAACATCGCGGCTGCTAGGAATGGAGATCGACGGTTCAGGCCATTATAGTCTTCAATCTCATCGCTCTTGATGAAGTTACTGACTGCGATCACAACGGCGAAAGCCCCGACGTTCGCGAACAGATACGTGAGCAGATAAAACAACATGGCGTCACTGCCCATTTTTGTGCCAGCGGCCAAACCGACCATGACTGTGCCGATTTGCGCAATTCCAGAGTAGGCCAGTAGTCGCTTGATATTTTTTTGGGCGATAGCCACCACGTTTCCATAGGTCATGGAAATGATGGACGCACACACAAATAGCAAGACCCACATGGGTTTAAAGGACGCCAAGCCCACATAGAACATGCGGATTAAAATAGCAATGGCGGCACCTTTGGGGGCAATCGATAGGAACGCAGTCACTGGTGTCGGTGCGCCCTGATAGGTGTCGGGAATCCATGAATGAAAGGGAACCGCGCCAATTTTAAAGCCGAGTGCAGCAAAAATAAGCAGAAAGCCTATCGCTAGTCCATAGCTGCCAGGTGTCGAGGCCATTTCTGAAAAGATCAACGTTCCCGTTTCGCCATAGACCAGGCTGATGCCATAGGCCAAGAGCCCTGCCGCAAAGACACCTAAGATAAAGAATTTTAACCCAGCCTCACTCGAACGGTTGTCGTCTCTTAGATAGGCGACAAGCACGTAGAATCCAAACGTAGAAAATTCAAGAGTAACAAATACAGATAACAAATCATTAGCCGAAGCCATAAACATCATGCCGAGGGCTGACATGACCACCATGAAATAGTATTCACCTTTGAAGACGTGAAAACTTTTCACATAATCGATCGATATGAATATCACCATGGTTGTTGCGATCAAAATCAGAATTTTGAAAAAGATCGCAAGGTGATCGACGACATACATATTTTTAAATAGAGCGCCTGTAATACCAGCTTGGTCGAACCAGAAGAGCATGAACGTGGTAATAAGTAATCCGCCGATGCTCAAATGCGCTAAGGTTTCGTGATGGATTTTCCGCATGGAAAAGTCGATCGAGAGGACGACGCAGAGCCAGAGCGTAAGAAAAATCTCGGGCAGGATCAGAAGAAGGTCGGCTCCGGTCAGTTCAAGGTTAAAAGTCATCATAGCGTAAGGCGTAAAATGTGAGACGTCTTGATATCGTACATTATTAAGGCAACAGACCTTGTGAGTGTTGAGTCACCTGACTCACGACGGGGGCGACCTGATTAATTCGGTCGAGCATGGGTTCTACGGTTGAACGCACCACTTCATAGAAGTGCCCAGGGAAGATGCCCAGCGATACACTGCAGACGATTAGTAGAATGAGTGGCATGCGATCGACAAACGATCGAGCATCATGTGAGTGCGCATATTCCGGTGACAGTTCGCCGTAGAACAGGCCTCGCATCATCTTGAATAGGTATGCGAGTGTGAGCACGATACCCAGTACTGCCACGATCACCTGGAACGGATATTTTTCCCAACTCCCGACAATAATCATGATCTCGGCGATGAAATTCACGGTTCCAGGCATACCGATGGATGCCATACATGCCACGATGAAGGCCCCGGAAATAAAAGGCATCTTTTGCATCAACCCGCCGAGCGAGGGAATATCTCGAGTATGTGTTTGGTCGTACACCCATCCAGCCATAGCGAACAACATGCTTGTAGCCAAAGCGTGGGCGAACATGTAAATGACGGCTCCGGTCAAGCTAATATAGTCCAACGCGGCCATGCCCAAAAAGATATAACCCATGTGGGAAGAACTGGAGTAGCCAATGACATACTTGGTGTCTTTGGCAAAATAGGAAACCAAGCCACCATAAATAATACTGAAGACGCACAGTATGGCCGCGACCCAAATCCATTCCCGCGTTGTCTCAGGAAGAATTTCATACCCTACTCGAATAATAGAAAAATGCCCGAGCTTCATCAGTACGCCGGCATGGAGCATACTCGTGGCTGCTGGCGCGGCTGCATGTCCCACGGGAGACCAAGAATGTAATGGCCAAATTGGTGCGATCGAGGCAAACCCAAAAAACACGAGAAACCAGATAATGATCGCGAGCGTACTATTTTCCTGAATTCCTGTTTGGGCTTTGAGTGCCACGATATCGAATGTATTCAATCCTGAAAAATGGTAGATCAATAAGATTCCCATCAGGGCTACGACGGCACCAGCCGAGAGAAACAGCGTCAGCTTCATGGCCGCGTATTCTTTGCTGTTCGAGCCAAAATTGAAAATGAATCTGACGGAGTCGCGGAGTTTCAGACCTTCTGGGTCTGTCATCGACAGATAGCCCTTGGTATGGCTGCCCCACATCCCTAAGAGGACGTACATCGGCAACACCGACATCTCGTAGAAGAAGTACAGGAAGAACAGATCCAAGGACATAAAGACGCCGATGGTGGCGGCTGCGAGAATCAGCAGGAAGATATAGAATTCTTTTGTGCGGTCTTTGATATGCCAGGAAACAAAGACTCCAGCGAACAATAAGATGGCCGAGGCAAAGACGAGCGGGCCTCCGATGCCGTCGACTCCCACATAAAATGCAATCCCCAGTTCTTCCGACCAAGGGAATCGCTGAACAAACTGGTAGCCGGCTTGTTTTGTGTCATAGGCAAAGAAAATATAAAACGACGCGAGCAAGCAAATACCCGATGACACGGCTGCGATCATGCGCGTAAGAAGTTCTTCTTTTCTCGGGACAAAGATCAATCCTATCGCGCCAACAAACGGAGCGAAGAGGATAATAAGTAGAGCGTAATCACCCATATACGATTAGTCCAATATCACTTGGCTGAGCACTTGAGGCTTTGTTGTCGCCACAGCGGCGCTTCCATGATTCAGTCGATCCACGACTTCTTGTACGGAACCATTAATCATTCGCAAGAACGGCGATGGGTACAAGCCAATCCAAAAAATCATCACGCATAGAGCGATGCCGATTCCCCATTCTCGGGTATTGAGATCTTTCAACGTAGCTGGGAGACTCTCCATGAGCGGTCCAAATATGGCACGTTCGTAAAACCACAAGAAGTACGCTGCGGCAAAGATCACACCTGTGACCGCGATTGCGCCATATACCCAGTACGCTTGAAAGGCACCAAGCAGAATCAAAAATTCGCCCACGAAGCCATTTGTGCCGGGAAGACCAATGGACGCCATGCCGATGATAAGGAAGAAGGTGGCGAGCAACGGCAGTTTCTTCGCGAGACCACTACATTCTTTGACATTCGTATGTCCCAGTCGTTCATACACAAAGCCAGCTAAAAAGAAAAGTCCTGCCGTGCTGAATCCTAAGTTGATCATCGTCAGCAGACTTCCCTGAATGCCTTGAAAGTTGAGGGCAAAAAGGCCGATCACCACAAATCCTAAGTGACTAATGCTGCTAAAGACCAATAGCCTTCGAAAGTCTGGTTGAATGATGGCGACGATAGCTCCATACACGATGGCAATCAGTCCAAGCACCATCACGATTGCGACCACGGTTTGATCACGAGAGGCATCGGGGAGGAGCGGGAAGCTAAATCGCAGGAACCCATAGGTCCCCATCTTAATACCTGCCAACATGACTGACATGGGAATGGGGCCTTGGACCAGGGCATCAGGAAGCCAGCTATGAAAAGGAAACACCGGAGCTTTAAAGGCAAATCCTAAAAACATAAACCAGAAAATCAACAGTTGTTGACTCATGGGGACGGGCACAGAGAGCAATTCGATCAAGTCAAAACTATAGGACTGTTTCACGGAGTAATAGTTGAGATCTAAAAGGCAGAAACCCACTAACATAAAGACGCTGCCTAAGAGTGTGTAGAGCACATACTTTAAGGCGGCGGTTTGGCATTCATTTCCCAGTCCCCAGAGCTTGATGAGAAAGTAACTCGGGATTAGCATGAGTTCCCAGAACACGAAGAATAAGATGAGATCGATAGACGAAAAAATGCCCATGATGGTTGTTTCGAGTGCGAGGATACTCATATAAAAAGCTTTGGGATGGGCTTTGACTGTGTCCCAGGCATAGAGTACGAGCAAGACTGTCAGAAATGCTGTGAGCCCAACGAAGAGGATGCTGACTCCATCAACGGCCATGTGATAGCTGATGCCAAGCTGAGGGATCCAACTATACCGTTCCGAAAATTGCATGGCCGCCGTCTCTGGCACAAACCCGAGTAGGAGCCAGATAGAGACGACTAGTTCGAGAACCGCGACTCCCAACGCTGATTTTTTGATTAGGTCTTCGTCCTTCATGGCCCAAGTGATCATCGCGCCAATAAGCGGGAAGAACGTCAGAAACGTCAGAATGGGAAAGCCTGCTTGTAGTTCTTCTTGCATCGTCCTGTTCTATCTGTGGAGGAACGTTGAAAAATGCCGCCAGCAGCGTTCTCGTCGCTCAAAGGCCTCAACGTACTTTTTAGTACGCCTCGTCCTTTTCACATGCTGCGGCCTTGCTGACCGAACATTTTTGAACATTCCTTCGAATGAATCTTATAAGTTATTGGCCAAAGGCATTGGCTCCCGTGAACCAGAGAAAAGCCACATGCACGAGAATGGCTAACCCAATGATTATGACGGCGGCATAATGATGGACCATCCCGCTTTGGAGTTTTCTCCATGCCCACGCCAGCAAGTGATTGCCATACCCTACGAAATTAAGTCCGGCATAGATGACATGTTTTTCTGTCCAGGTGATTCCTGCGGCACTAATATCAGTCATATTCCCGATTCCGCGAATAAATCGATCAATAATGTTGCGATCAATCCAGTCCCATAACTCTCCAAGACGCTTACAGGGCTCAACGAAAATTTTGTCGTAGAGTTCATCGACATAATATTTATTGAGTAATGTTGTGTATACGCCAGAGGCTTTCTGAGCCCATTGATCCGCGATTCCTGGATTCGATAAATACATGTAGCGCGCGAGCGCCCACCCGCTTACTGCGATCAGCGTAGCAAAAGTGGCCAGCCCAAAAAGTAAGCCCACATTCACTTCATGGGCTGTCGCGCCAAGCGGAGTCGCTACGTCGTGGAGGAAGCCATGCAACAATCCATGTTCAGGCGGAAAGCCTAAAAAGAGTCCTCCTACTAGAGAAAGTGCAGCAAGAACCATCAGAGGAACCGTCATGACCTTTGGCGATTCATGGATGTGTGCCTCAACTTTCGGATCGACTCGCGAACTTCCATAGAATGTGAGGTTGGTCAATCGAAACATGTAAAAACTTGTAAGGAACGCCCCAATGGCAGCAAGCGCATATAACAGGTAGTGATGATGGATGAAGGCATGGGCCATGATCTCATCTTTACTCCAAAAACCTGCTAAGGGCGGAATGCCGGCAATGGCAATCGTCCCAATCAGAAAGACCTTATAGGTAATGGGAATTTTGGTATGGAGATCTCCCATTTTTCGAATATCTTGCTCGCCATCGAGTGAGTGAATCACTGCACCAGCGGAAAGGAATAAAAGGGCTTTAAAAAATGCGTGAGTCACAACGTGAAAGATGGCTGCTGTGTACGCACCGATGCCACAGGCAAGAAACATATAGCCCAATTGGCTGACTGTGGAATAAGCTAAAACACGCTTGATGTCGTTTTGTACGAGCCCGATGGTGGCGGCAAACAACGCCGTGATACCTCCAACGAGTCCCACAGTGGTTAAGGCCACGGGTGCCATATCAAAAATCACATGATTGCGCACGACCATGTATACGCCAGCCGTCACCATCGTTGCCGCGTGAATCAAAGCACTCACTGGCGTGGGACCTTCCATGGCGTCAGGTAACCAGGTGTATAAGGGAAGCTGAGCAGACTTTCCAACAGCTCCGACGAGTAAGCACAACGCAATGGCGGTGGCCATGCCAGTGGAAAGTTGTGAGGCCTGTTCAAACACTTTCAAATAGTCCAACGTTCGGAATTCTGTGAAAATTAAAAAGACCGCAAGCAAGAATCCGGCATCTCCAATCCGATTGACCACAAAAGCTTTCGTGGCAGCCTTTCCCGCCGAAATTTTTTCGTAGTAGTACCCGATGAGCAAGTATGAGCAAAGACCGACGCCTTCCCATCCGATAAACAGCACCAAATAATTGTTCCCCATGACCAGCAGCAACATGGAGACCATGAATAAATTCATATACGTAAAGAAGCGTGTGAAGCCTTCTTCGCCATGCATGTATCCGACGGAGTAAATGTGAATGAGTAGCCCAACACCAGTGATCACCATTAAAAAGACAGTTGTTAGAGGATCAATGAGAAAGGCGAGGTCGATGGAAAGATCACCCCCAAAAATCCAGGAGTAGGCGATGACTTCTTTTGGCGTGGGGTCAGAAATAACGTTGACGAGTACGCCAAGTGCGCAAAGAAACGACAAACCCACTGACCCAAAGGCGAGTTTCCCAGCGAGGTCAGTGGAGTACCGAGTTCCGACTATTCCGTTTGCGAGGACCGCAAGGAGCGGAAAGATCGGGATGAGCAGAACTAAAAGGTCGAACACGTTACCACTTTAAAATATTAATTTCGTCAACATTCGTGGCAATTTTGCCACGGAAGACGACGATAATAATGGCGAGCCCCACGGCGGCTTCACCCGCAGCAATAGCAATGACAAACAACGCAGCCATTTGACCAGCCATGGACTCGAGATAATGAGAAAACGCAACCAAGTTTATATTGGCAGCGTTGAGCATAATTTCGACACACATTAAGACGATAATAAAGTTGCGTCGCACCAAAACACCGATCAGGCCAGTCATAAACAGGATGGCACTCACGGCGACATATGCTTCAAGCGGTATCATCAAATAACTCTTGTGTATGCTTTATTCTGGTTTTGCCCCGATTGTCGACGGGGTTTTCGCGAGAACAATGGCGCCAATAATGGCTCCCAGCAAAAATACTCCGACGATTTCAAATAACAATAAGTAATCGCTAAACATGGTAATGCCAATGGCTTGGCTTGGTCCTGTCTCCAGAAGTACTTGTGGCGAGGCCGTGCCTTTGAGACCCCCATATGGTGATTGCAGGAGTAGGAATAATAACTCACAGAAAATTCCTACAGACGCAAACAAGAGTAACGCGTATTTGCGATGGAGATGCTGTTCTTCGGTTTTGAGGTTCAGGAGCATCAAGACAAAAAGATACAGGACTAAAATGGCTCCCGCGTAGACGATAATCTGTACAGCGAAAAGGAATTCGGAATTTAAGAGCACAAACAAACCGGCCACGTGCAAAAGAACCGTGAGCAAAGCCAACCCGCAGTGCACAGGGTTCCGGAAGGCCACAGTCATGACCCCGGCCACGATACTCACCGTGGAGAAATACGCGAAAAGTAACCACATCATCGTGAAGTATTACGAGTCTTGAGATTTTTCAACAGGCACAGGGAAATGGTAGCGGTAGGCGATACTCTCTTCCCCCTCTTTTTCTTGGTTGTGCGCATAGAGATATTTCTTGGCGTCTTCTAAGTACCGTTCGCCAATATCGTAGAGTCGCTCTTTGTCGAAGAGGAGAGTGCGTTTGTCGTGCGTAGAGAATTCATAGAGTTTGGTCATAGCTAAGGCATTCACTGGACAGGCTTCAACGCAATATCCGCAAAACACACACTTCGTAATGTCGATATAAAATTCAGTCGCATATCGTTGGAGTGGAAGGGATTTATCTTCTTCGCTGATAACTTTGATGCAGCGAGAGGGGCACGCAGCTTCACAGAGATCGCACCCAACGCAGCGTTCTTTCCCATCGTCATAACGAAGCAAGCCTAATGCGCCACGATGAGCATCTGGAATAGTCCGTTTTTCGCGAGGATATTCAAAGGTCATGGGACGGTGAAGCATGTGCTTGAAGGTCACCTTCATCGCATCCCAAATCTCTCGAAAAAAGACCGCATCAAATATTTTTTTAGACAAACTCTTTGAACTCGCTGCCATCAAATTTTCTCCAGAGTCACGCGCGTGAGTTTAAAATAAGGGACATGAGTCTTTGGATCAACCTGGACCGGCATCAAATTTATCACGGGTGGATCATTAAAATGTTCAGGAAAGCTGCAACTTCCTGGCATCATCGATAAATCCGATTTTACGCCTAGTTCCAAACTCATCGCGTCAGAAGTGACACGAACTCGGTCGTGAGATGTGAGGCCAAGCCGTTCCATGTCTTCGGGATGCATCTGCAGTGTTTTCGTGTTGGGAGCAATAGCTAACAGCCCAGATGCTTGGGTTGAAAGCTTTCCGGAATGATAGATGAGTTGCATCAACTTTAGGTCAAACTGTCGCTGAGTTTGACCATGTCTGGATGAGTCGTCATATCGGGAGGCCACTTCATTCACATATCCATTACTCAAATATTCTTCAGGATTAACCTGAACTTTTGAAGGCTGGCCAAGATTGTAATACCCGGGAAGCAGTTTCATGATCTCTCGTTGGATATCATTGGTCGATTCAAAATCGAGTGATGCTCCAAGTCCATTGGCAATGCCGACCATGATATGCCAATCCATCGCGCTTTCACCGAGAGGATCAAAAATTGGACGAAGGAATTGGACTTTGCCTTCTTGGTTGGTCACCGTTCCGTCTTTTTCGGCAAACGTCGTGGCAGGAAATACGATATGAGCGAGTTGGCCAGTTTCCGTCATAAAGGGATCTTGGCAGATCAACACTTCGAGGTTCTTGAGTGCAGCTTCAACTTCGCATGAAGCTGGAAGAGTTCCCAAGGGATTTTCTCCGACAATGTAGAGGGCTTTAATGTCGCCACTCCGACATTGTTTGAGGATATCCATGAGAGAAGCACCTTGCCCAGCTGGGGGAATTTCAGCAAGCCAGGTGTTTGCCATCTTTTCACGTGCGACGGGGTCGTCATAGGCAACTCCCCCAGGAAGAAATTCTGGCCCCACTCCCATGTCTAAGGCGCCTTGCTCATTCGCTTCCTCAGTCAAGGTATTGATGCCGCACCCTGGTTTCCCAAGTTTTCCTGTAATCCACAACAGGTCGATGAGATTGAGCACATTGTGATAACCATTTGCTTGCCGGACAATACCCTCGCCACACAGAATGAGGGAGCGAGAGGCTTCCGCAAAAATCTTGGTCACTTCATTGATGTGCTCGACAGAAGTTCCGGTATGTTCAGCGATCTGATCGAGGGCAACTGACTCAGCCGCTTGTTTTAATGCTGCGAACGCTTGAGGGTGTTGTTTGATCACATCTTCGTCTAAGAGGTCTTGCTGGATCGCTGATTTCACTAGGCCTTGGATGAACAAGCTCTCCGTTCCAGGTTTCACCATCGTTGGGTGTGAGGCTAGTGCCGCAATATTGGTTTGAGCAGAGTCGACCGCAATGACATGTGCCTTATACACCCCTATGGCGGCTTTAACTCGTAGGCTGGCAACCGGATTCGTCTCCGTGATGTTGGCCCCGACGAGTAAAATAGCTTGTGCTCTCGTGATTTCTTCAGAGGTATTAGTCATGCGGGTCACGCCAAGGGCATGCTGAACGGCTCGAACAAAATTGACATGACCATACCGTGAACTACTATCAATATGATTCGTTCCGATGACCGTGCGCATAAACTTTTGAAACACGTACAAGTCTTCGTTGGAACATCGAGCGGTTATGAGCCCCGCGATGGCTTGTTCCCCATACGTTTTTTTGACGTAGGCCAATCGCCCAGCCGCGATGTCCAGCGCGTCCATCCAGGGGGTTTCAGTTAATCCTGACTCGGTGCGCACCAATGGAGATTTCAACCTGGTTTTGCTATCGATAAATTGAAATCCAAATCGACCCCGTACGCACAGCCCACCATGTCCGTTGACCGTATCTCCTCGATCACCCCATTTATTTTTCCAGGATAGGGGGGAGGTCACACGAGTCACTTCGGTGTCTTTCGTTTCAATATACATCTGACAACCATCGCCACAGTAATTGCACGTGGTCGTGGTTTTCTTTAGCTGCCAGGGCTTGTAGGCATACTTGGAATATTTATTGGTAATTGCGCCTACAGGGCAGACAGCCAGACAGTCTCCACAAAATTCGCAATCCAGAGCTTGATCGCCTTTGGCCACAACTTGAGTAAATCCACCCTTTTTCATGAATTGCAAGGCATCGATGCGCTGAACGTCTTTGCAAATATTGATGCATTCCCCACAGGCGATGCATCGGTTCATGTTGAAGTCTAGGACAAGACTGCGAGTATCTTCAGGGATGTTTTTCTGTTTGGCGTTGGCCAAGTTGGTCACGCCATGTTGAAAAGCCATGTCTTGTAATTCACAATGGCCATCGGCATCGCACACGGGGCAATCCAATGGGTGAACAGAAAGATGTTTCTCGACACCTTTCTTCCGTGCAGCAAACAGGTCATCTCCTTCTGTTCGAATAACCATGCCTGCCGTTGCTTTAGCTGTGCACGAACGAACTGGGGCTTTCTTGCCTTCTTGCATGACCAAACACATCCCGCAAGATCCGAAAGGATCAAATGTGTAGTGATAGCACATGGCGGGGACGATTTTTCCCGTGCTGGAAATCACGTCATACAGCGAGACGCCTTCTTTAGCCGTGACGGTTTCTCCATCGAGGGATAACTCAATCGTAGTCGCTTCGGTATCTGGTGATGTTACTGGTTTCAGTCCCATGTTCTACCCTCTTAAAAATAATGCAAAAGTAAAATTTTAAAGTGCAAGGTTTTTAATTTTGCATTTTTCACTTTGCATTCGTATTTTCATCGATCGCATTCACCCATCACAATGTCATAGGTTCCGAATATCGTGATGGCATCCGAGATCATATACCCACGAGCCATATTATCGAATGCGCCCATGTGAATAAAGGATGGCGATCGAATCTTGAGGCGGTACGGTTGGCCACCTCCCGTGCTGACGATATAAAACCCGAGTTCGCCTTTATGGGCTTCAGTTCCGCAGTAAATCTCCCCAACTGGCGCCTCAAATCCTTGGGAGAAAAGTTTAAACTGTTGGATCATTGATTCCAAATTTTTGAATACTCGGTCTTTGGGCGGCAGCGTCACACTTGGGACTTCAGCCATGATGGGACCTGCTTCCATTTGATCCATGCATTGCTGAATAATCTTGATGCTTTCCCGCATTTCTTCAATGCGAATCCAGTACCGATCGTACGTGTCTCCATTCTTTCCAACTGGGATACTAAACTCGCACTTAGGATAGGCTCCGTATTGCTCATACTTTCGAAGATCGTAGTCCACCCCGGATCCTCGCAGTGATGGACCGCTGAGTCCGAAGCTGAGAGCATCTTCAGCTGAAATGGTTGCGACGCCAACCGTGCGGGCAAGCCAGATACGGTTTTTATCGAGAAAGATCACGTATTCATCAATTTTGGGAGGGAAATAATCCAAAAAATCTCGGACTTTTTTTGTCAATGAGTCAGTAAAATCGCGTTCTACTCCGCCAATGCGATACCAACTTGTCGTCAAACGTGCTCCGCAGAGTTCATCGAACCAATCAAGTAATATCTCGCGGTCGCGAAACGTGTAAAAAAAGACCGTCATAGCTCCGATATCCAGCGCTTGCGTTCCCAACCAAAATAAATGACCAATAATTCGCTGAATCTCTGCGACAATGGTCCGAAGATATTCTGCGCGATCTGGAACGGTCATATCCATCAACTTTTCGACGGCCCGGCAATAGGCAAAGTTGTTATACATGGCGCACACGTAATCGAGTCGATCCGTGTGTGGGATGAATTGATGGTATGTTCCTGCTTCCGCTAGTTTCTCCACTCCGCGATGTAAATACCCCATCACCGGGGTAGACTTCACAATTCGCTCGCCTTCCAGCTCCAAAATGACCTTGAGCACGCCATGGGTACTGGGGTGCTGAGGCCCCATATTCAAGAGCAACTCCTCTGTCCGAAGCGTCGGGAGTGACTTTGTTTCGGGGTGTTCGGGATCGACCTTATAGATCGTTTCCCGCTGGTCTTCCATTCGATGTGCCATATCTTAACTCGTTCCTCGTGATTCGTTCCTCGTCGATCGCACTCTATGAGGAAATTAAGTGCTGCTTTCTTTTTATACGAAATACCAGGGACGATTCACGAGATACGTTTTTACTCCTATACTGGGTCGTTCAAGAAATCAAACGTATCACGCCATCCTTTACCCTGCAGAGGGAAATCCTTGCGAAGAGGATAGCCCTCTGGATAATCATCGGGCATCAAGATTCGACGAAGATCAGGATGATTGGCGAAGCGAATGCCCATCATGTCGAACACTTCCCGCTCCATAAATTCAGCACCCTTCCATAAGTCGACCATCGAATCAACCACGCAGTCGTGTTCAGGAACTCGAGTTTTGACGCGAATACGATGCCGTTTTCTGATGGATTGAACTTCATAGACGATTTCAAAACGTTCGTCTTCGTCGGGCCAGTCTACCGAACTCACATGAACGATATAATCACAGTCCGTGGCAGGATCTTCACGTAGAAACTTACAAACATCATGAAGGGCTTCGCGTTTGACCGTGATAGCTAAGTCTCCCCGCCATTCGTCGGCCTTGACGAATTCATTGGGAAAATTTTGTTGAATATGTTCGGCAATTGCGTTCATGCGTGTTTTGCAATCTCAAGTCTCTGTTGTTTTTACTGAATGCGTGCAAGCTTCATCGTTGTTTGCCCGCCTGACTTTCCGTCTTGATACATTGTCCAATTATGAACAAGGTGATTGTCATCCACTTTGGTCATCGACAAGCCATGCATATGACCATCTTTTGTGACATCGATGTGCGCCTCGTCAGAAAGCGAAAATTCCATTGTATTGCCTTCAGCTTTGACAAGGTCCATTTCTGGTTGATTCCCGATGGAACAGTAATGTGTCATTGACAACTTGCCATCCTTGTCATGATAGATGGAAATCATTTCGTGCTCATGGCCTGGAAAGAACGTTTCAATAATCGTACTGCCATTGGAGGATACTTTATATTCAACGGTCACCGGTTCTTCTTTTTCCCCAATCATGTGAGTCCCTTTCCACGTGCCTTCTAGTGTTTTCATGGACTCAAAGGCTGCGCTGCCTTTGTAGGGGGGAGGATGTGTTTCTCCGGCAATAGAACCTCCAGCATTGAACAAAAAGAATACTAACAATGTGAATAGCAATTTCATGATTGCACCTCTTTGTTAGACTTTGACTTGTTCAGGTTGCTTGGTAAACACACGTTTTTGCATGATGCGGTCTTGGAGTTTCAAAATGCCGTCGAACAACGCTTCTGGCGTTGGAGGACAGCCTGGCACATAAATATCAACCGGCACAAAACGATCCACTCCTTGCACAACACTATAACTGTCATAAATATTGCCAGAGGTAGCGCATGATCCCATAGAAATGACATATTTGGGTTCAGGCATTTGATCGTAGACCTTACGAATGACTGGTGCCATCCGACGACAAACAGTGCCGGAGACAATCATTAGATCTGACTGGCGAGGTGAGCCGCGAAACACGCCTGCTCCGTAACGGTCAATATCGTACCGCGCGGACACGGCGGCAATCATTTCAATCGCACAACATGCCAGTCCGAACGTCATGGGCCAGAGCGAACCTTTTCGAGCCCAATTGACAGCTTTTTCTAACGTCAATGTGACGATACCAAGATCACCGTCTTTATCAGGTTTGCCAATTTGTACTAATCCCATTCCAACGCCCCTTTTCTCCAAGCATATACATAGGCCACGACAAAAAGCCCAATGAAAATCATCATTTCAATAAAGCCTATTAACCCAAGCTGGTTAAAGGTAATAGCCCAGGGATAGAGAAAGATTACCTCGATATCAAAAATAACAAAGAGCATGGCAATGACATAATAACGAACTGGAAATGGCATCCGAGAGTCGGAAAACGGTTCACTCCCGCATTCATAGGTGCTGAGCTTTTCAGCTTCCGGGTACTTAGGCTGAACTAAATAGGAGAGAACAAGTGTCACTGCGCCAAATCCAAAGGCAATGACAATAAAAATTAGAACTGCTGAATAGCTACTCAGATACTCTAGAAATTGGTCAAAGCCAGCCAAATTGTAGACCTCCAAAAGTCAAAAGGCCGTATTTTTCTTGAGAATTTTGCATGGTAGCACCTCAAAAATTTGCTTATCAATGGAACAAAAGACCTAAGTCTCGTGTGGTGAACCTTGCATTCCTTAATAAATAGGGTAAGGTCTTACTTGAAATTATTTATAAAACAATAACTTACGTGACGTAACCAAGTTAACGAAACTGTTGTAGACAATACTGACTCCAAGAGCAATAACCGTCTAATTTCAAGGGACTTATTACGGAGTAATGGTAGCTTCACGACCCATCAAGATTCTTGGTGTCGGTCGGAGCCTGTCTTATTCATCTTCGTTGATGGCATACGGAGTTGCTTGGGCGGGGTGGAAGAGGTGTCTTCCCATTCGTCTGATAAAGGATAGACTGCTTTGGCTTTGCTTCGTCGATGAATTTGCGTATTAATTCGTTTCTTGGGTTCAGAGGAACCTGATAGGCTTGTCTCTTTTATATGTCGTTCGTTGCTCGTATCTCGTCGCTCGGGGCTTTTATTTTGCATTTTTCAATTTTCACTCTACATTATAATCGTCATCTTCCATCTAACGCCTCACCCACTTTAAGGACTGGGTGCTGACCAAGAAGGAATTTCAGTCGGAGCTTGTTGCAGATCACTATTATCATAGGGTTTCTCATTGCCGGTTAGCCCGTCTTCATAGGAGTCTAACCACATTTCTCCTTCCTCTTGTTCAAATTTTCCATTTCCGTTGAGGTCCATCCAATAGAATAGGGGGTCTGCTACAGTAATCACCGAAGGCGTTCCATAATCATCTAACCACACCTTATAGGTTCGTCGCGCTGTCATGTAATCAACGGTTCCCTTGCCCGTCATATCAAAACGGCGAAAAAACATATCATTCCGCCAATCGTAAAAGGCATCCACTTCTCGATCATCAAATTCGTCAGGCTCTTCTGGGAGTTTGATGCGAGGTTGCGCGTGTTGAAAGGGCGAAGGTGTGACGATCGGGATCAAGAGAGATTTACTTAATGGTGAAGCCACAGAAGAGAGGGTGCTAGGAAAAGCCCATAGAGTTGACGATCCCCATATAAAAACGACCAGAATATAGAGCATGGTCGTGAGACTGTGCAAAAACCCCTTCATGTGTTCCGAGGCAGGACTAAAAAATTTCATCATGATGCATCATCACATAACATGGGTGTCAAGATTGTTCTAGATGCATGAAAACAGAGGAGTTATTTACTCTTTCTTAAACCTTTTTGCTTCTTCAAGGTTTTTGAGGTCCATGAGATCCTGATCGCGCCCAGCAGCACGTTTCGCCAAGATCAAATCGTCAAGAGAAATGTAAGTCAACGTGACTCCTTGGAGGTCCGCTTCTACTCGATGCTCTCAAGCTTGGTCAAAATCCACTCCTGGGATTCCCATCATGATATCAATTCGGTTTGGAGGAGCCCCAATCATATAGAATTGTTCTGTATTCTCAAAATCCTCGGGGGTCACGTCGGTTAAAGGCACGCCAAATTCTGCCAAGGCATTATAAACTGCATAGGCATTCTGGCGATCTGTGGCAATAAAAATATCAACATCTTTGGTGTAGCGTGGTTCCGTATGGAATGACACCGCATATCCATCGACGATAAGATACTTAATATTCTCGCGGGCGAAGAGTTGTAAGAGTTCGATTGAGTCTGAGTTCATCCAATGGTCGCTTGTGTAGCTTATGATGAAAGACCGTCATCTCCCAAACCGCAGTCATTCTCGAAGAAGGAGGGAGGCTTTGCCAGAATGCCAAATCAAATTCCCGACCAGATTCTCTGATCCTTCCCAATTTTGTCATGGTCACTTGTCGAGGTTTCATGAGATGTGGTCCATGTCAAAGGATATGACACATTATGGAATATTGGAAAAAAAAGTGAATTTCATTCTCTTATTCTATCAGATTCTCAGAAGGCCAACACCCCCCTTGCTATCTTGACGATTGAGTCTTTCTAGCAGGCTGGCAGATTTAATGATGAAGTCAAATGCTGAGTGTTGAATGAATGAATAGAATGCCATGTCCAATACAAAATGGGAAACGCTCACTCTACAAGATTCATTTCTCTACACATGATTGACTGACTTCCTGGTATAAATAAGGCAGCATGTTTGCTGATGTTGCTTTCCCTCAACGCCGCTATCAAGTCTTTACCTATCGAATTCCTGCGCGATTAAAAGATCGATTACAAATTGGGAATCGTGTGCTTGTTCCACTCGGTCGTGCATCCGCGCAAGGACTCATCTTCAAACTATCTAGAGAATTTCCCAACACATCAGTCAGAGAAGGCCTTTCTCAACAGCATCTACGTGAAATTTCTGCATTGGTTGATACGCCAAGTGATTCGCGTCTCGATCCCATCTTGATCAAACTCGCTAGTCAAGTGGAGGACTATTATCTGGCTCCGCCGGGTGCCGGCTTGCGTCTTATTCTTCCGCCCATTTCATCTTCCCGTATTGCAAAACGTATTGTGCTGACCGACCTGGGGAAGAGGGCTTTAGGACAGTCGAGGTTGACAGGCGATCAATCCACCGTCCTTACACGTTTGACCAAAGCCGCTAAAGGATTGACGCTTGCGACCCTGTTAAAGGCCATCAATGGTAACAAGTCAGCTATCACCGGCCTCAAACGTCGGAAGTACGTTCAAGAAGTGGAATGGGTTCGAGAGCCTGCTGAAAAATCAGCTGACTCCCAAACAGTTGTTTCTAGGACTCTTGCCTCGATGACTTCACAGAACGCGAAGTCGAACAAAGCAGAATTGGAAGCTTCTTCTTTCAATCAATCAAAATTTTTTTCTCGAGGTTCATTTTGGTGGGATCGTGTTTCCACTGCACTTTCCACTCTACAATATGAAGAATTCCTTCTTCATGCTTCTCAGAGTACTCGAGAGAAGGTGTTGTTCGAAACTATCCAAAAAACGCTGCATCATCATCGTACTGTGCTCGTGCTTTGCCCAGAGGTTCAACAGGTGCAACGAGTCTTTGACTTGCTACGCCAAACATGGGGAGAGCGTGTAGGAGAATATCA
Organism: Nitrospirales bacterium; assembly: GCA_965223675.1. Lineage (GTDB taxonomy): Bacteria > Nitrospirota > Nitrospiria > Nitrospirales > UBA8639 > JAGQKC01. The sequence continues at coordinate 3,633,921 of OZ245013.1, forward strand.
TGGTGACCTTTCCACACACATTCGGGTTCAAACGTGGCACGATATCCAAGATGGTCGATTGGATGTTGTCGTTGGCACGAGATTATCTGTCTTTCTTCCGCTTCAGTCAGTCGGCATGATTTGGGTTGATCAAGAAGAGAATACGTCTTTTCAAGAAGAGCAAAGTCCGTATTACCATGCACGTGATGTCGCAAGGATGCGAGCTAAGCTAGAGTCAGCAACACTTGTTCTTGGGTCTTCTCATCCTTCGCTAGAAACATTCCACAAATTGGCACAGGCCAAAGAAGACCATAGGTTTGAAGTATCCAATCTTGTTAAGTCTGCCTGTATTGACGTCGTGAATCTGCAAGAAGTGGCGTATGGTGAAATTTTGTGTCACAGAATGGTGGAAGAGTTGCAAAGCGTCTTGGACGCCAAAGGTCAGGCCATCTTATTTTTAAACCGCAAAGGATTTTCACGATCACTGACATGTAAAGATTGTGGCTATGTACCGCAATGCACAAAGTGTGGAGTGACGCTCGTTTTATATCAAAAACCAGCTCGTATGAGGTGTTCCTATTGTGGACATGTGCATATCCCCCCTGTGGTTTGTCCCTCGTGTCAATCAGTCCGGCTTGAAGCGGCAGGTTATGGAACAGAACAATTAGAGGCGAGGGTGCGGGAGAAATTTCCATTCGCAATCGTGGCGCGCTTTGATAGTGAAACGGTAAGAACCTTTCAAAAGGAAAATGAGATTGCTGAGGATTTTGGTAAAGGCAAAATCGATATCTTAATTGGCACGGAATTGTTATTTCATACTCGATCACTTCCGCCAGTGCGATTTGTAGGGATTCCTCACGCCGATGGGGGACTCCATTTTCCAGACTTTCGTTCCGCAGAGAGAACCTATCATCGTTTGATAGAAGCCGTGCAATTAGTGGATGAAGCGGTTACTGAATCCAAAGTAATTTTGCAGACGTTGCTGCCTACTCATCATGTCATTCGAGCCGTGGCACAACAGAATCCGATGGTGTTCTATCAGGAGGAATTAAATGTCCGACAGGTACTGAATTACCCGCCCTATTCGTTGCTTATTCATATTGCCATCTCTGGAAAATCCCCTGAGCACGTAAAAAAAATGGCGATGCACTGTCGAGAGCAATTTCTCAAATACGAGCGAGAAGTGGGACACACAACTAAAGCCGAGCAAATTATCGAAGGGGCAGACAGTGTTTTGGGACCTTTGCCTTCACCCCGATCAAAGATCTCTGACGTCGCTCGCTATATCCTGATCATCAAAGGGTCTGATCATGAGCATTGGCATGGAATGGTAAAACGTATACAGGAAGAGCTTGCCAAAACTCTTAAACGTGATCGGCTGATGATAGAGGTAAAGGTCAACCCTGCCAACCTCAATTAGAGACGTATCTCGTGAAGTGTCGCTCGTATCTCGTTAGGAGAAATTTTCTGGGAATGTTTTTGACGAGATACGATTCACGAACGACGAGATACAATCTTATCGTTTGGTTTTAGATCTTTTACGTTTTTTTGACGATGTTGGTTTTGCGACTGGCTCTGGAAGCGGGGGTTCCCCTTTGCTTCGTTTGTAAATGCCATAGGCAAATGTCATCCAAAATACACCGGAAAAGAGGCCAAACAACACGGCTGTAAAGATCCGTTGGAGATCTTCAAGAGGTGGTTCTGGTCCGAGCTTTTGAAGGTCAATCATCTGCACAACTGGCCAAGCTAGACTTTCCACGCCTAAAATCAACGTGGTTGCCGTCCATATATGCGCAATCGATTGAAAACGCCAAGCCAGAAGTCCTGCCACACCTAAGGCCATTGCCAGTCCAAGAGGTAGAGACAGTTCTCCTAAAAGCATCCAGAGGCCGACTGTGACAACCAGGCTTCCTAATACCGCATTAAGATTTACCCAAAGAGTTTGATCCAAGATAACGCTCACTGATGATAAAGATGAGAGCAGAACAAACCGTAGACTAATATACACGAAAAGAGAGACGGAATTCTTCAGAGGATTCTGAACGAACGGGGAAAAGTTTTTTTACGGACGGAGGAAGTTAGTTTTCTGAGTATGATTGTTTGACGAGCGAGACTTCTTCAGGGTGCAGAAGTAAAAGCGAGTCTGCTTCTAGCGGATCTTTGTGGAAGAGCGCGTAGATGAGAAATAATTCTGGAATTGGTTCAGGCGGAAATGCAAGCAATACGGGAACTTCGACAAACGCTTCAGGCGTTTCAAGTCCTGCAAGACGCAATCTGACTGCCATAAGGACGTCTCTAATTCGTCCATGTAACGTTTCTTCTGACAAATCACCAACAGGACAGATACCACGATTCCATAAAGGTTTGGTCATGCCCACAGCCAAATCTAATCCTACGTTCTTGGCCTCTCCTGAGACATCTAATAAATAACCAGCCTCGATGGCTTCTCGGCGGGAATGAATCTGTTGAATCGACGGTTCATCTGCTAATTCGATATCGGTTCTTATGGATTCTTTTGCTCCGACTTTTACATCTTGTGGTTGAACTGGTACGAGTTCTCTTGACGACACGGTCTCCTCCTCCGACGCTGTGTTAGCGATCGCCGAAGAAGTGGGCGATTTATCCATTGAGGCAACAATGCCGTCATAGACCGCTTTGGCCGACTGTGACCATTTGGGGTCAAAGGGCATACCACGGAATGCGGCTTCCGAAGCCTTCTTTTCATCATGTGTGAGAGGACGAGGTTGTGTCATACTTTACAGTTAATCATTCTTTGGCTACTTGTCAAGACGGTGAGAATCAAAAATACTGCTCTTTTCTGTTAACATTATACCAGAGCTACTTCAGATATTTTATAGATAGTTTGTATGAAGTGCGATCTGCGGCGATATCTCCGCCATGTGATTGACGAGGTTGGTTACGCTGGCATCCATCATCTCCATTAAAGGGCCCGGATAGAGGCCAATCCACAACACGAGGATTGCTAGAGGAATCACGGTGGCCAATTCTCGATTCGATAAGTCAGGGAGCACCTCGGCAGCCTTAGTGTTGGGTTCGCCCATCGCGACCTTTTGCAACATCCACAGCATGTAGGCTGCAGCCAAAACAATGCCTCCCATAGAAAGGAGAACCATGATGAAACTTGTATAGGATGTTCCGACCAACACCAAAAATTCACCAATGAAGTTACAGGTTCCTGGAAGGCCAAATGCGGCCACAGAGAATAGGAAAAAGAAGGCCACAAATCTTGGCATAGGTTTATGGAGCCCACCGTAGTCCTTAATAGCTCGGCTATGAGTTCGGTCGTAGAGTTGTCCGACTGAAATAAACAGGGCTGCAGTCGTCAGGCCATGATTGAACATTTGTAATATAGCCCCTTGAATCCCCTGACTATTGAAAACAAAAATTCCTAGCGTCACAAAACCCATATGGGAAACTGAGGAATACGCCACCAATTTTTTGAGATCGGATTGGGCCAACGCCATATAACCACCATAGACAATGGCTATCACTGACAACCAGAGAATATACGGTGCGAACTTAGCCGAGGCTTCAGGAAACATCGGCAAGCAAAATCGTAGAAATCCGTATCCGCCCATTTTGAGTAAGACTCCTGCGAGAATAACACTGCCTGCGGTAGGAGCCTCGGAGTGAGCGTCAGGCAACCAGGTATGAAAGGGAACCATGGGCATCTTAATAGCAAACGCTAAAAAGAGAGCCAGAAACAGCCAAAATTGCACAGTAGACGAGTACGTTTGCTCGCTCAGAACTAACAGGTCGTAGGTGTGGCCACCTTCTAGATACAAACCCAATATGCCGACTAACAGCAGCAAGCTTCCGGTGAGACTATACAAGACAAATTTAATTCCGGCAGCGCTTCGATTTGGACCTCCCCAGAGGATAATCATGAAATACATGGGAATCATGGTGACTTCCCACAACATGAAAAAGAGAAAGAGGTCTAAAGCAGTAAAGACCACCATCATCGCACCTTCAACGAGCAAGATCAGTGACATAAACGCCCGCACTCGTGTGGTAATCGAGTTCCAAGAACAGAGGACACAAAGGGGGCACAGGATTGCCGTGAGCAGCACGAGCAGGATACTGATTCCATCGACCCCGACAGCGTATTGGATGTTGAAGGTGGGCATCCACGCCACTCGCTCGACGAACTGCATGCCTTGTTGAGTGAAATCGAACCGCAGACACAGGATCACGGCCAGTCCAAACTCAATCATCGCACTGCCAAAGGCAATCCGTCTGATCCATTCTAGGTCACAGACGAATGCAAGCATGACGATTCCGATGAAAGGAACCGCAACAATCCAACTAATCATGTGATCTGCGAATATGGCCATTGCCTTGATTCCTACCTTTTAAGAATCAACCGATCTTATTGCGTCTAACATGTATCTCGGAAAAACTGTATTTCATATTTCGTTATGGAACATATTCTGATTTTCTTGACGAACGACGACCAACGATTCACGAGATACGATAATTCAGACCAAGATATACAGTAATCCCGTAGCCAAAACTAGCCATAATATCATCACGAGTAATTGATGTTGAATCGTACGAGGCTCAGCGTTTTGTAATACTTGTCCTGCCGTATCAGCTTGTCTCACAACTTGACCGATATTCTGTTCTAACCACCGAACATCGACTACCTTCCACAGCCAATGCCCTAACCCGATACTCTGTTGACCAATACCGACGACAATGCGATCAATGCCTTTGATATCCACGATTCTCCACAACCATTGGGCAAAGAGCAGGGAATAAGACGCGATCCCATGGATAAAACGATCAATCACGCGTACATCAATCCTCCTCCATAACCAATTCGCCAATCGGAGTGTTGGATGAACGACATAGACATCGTAGACTTCATCAAAATAGAACTTATTCCAAAATAGAACATAGAGTGACTGAGTCCATTTATATGTTCCGAGCCACATCCGACCGGGTTGAACATGCATCGAGTAGGCAAAAGCCCATCCGCCAATGGCCACGGCAATTGGCACTATAATCCAAATGGAGTAACTGGCTTGAGGGGCTCCTTCATTTGTTGAAAGACCGTGAGGTGATAGTGCTGGAGCGAGGAAGTTGGCAAACCACATCCAAAACGTTGTTAAGAGTACGGCTAGGAGCCCTGTTGCCAGGATGAGCCCGCTTATTATCGAGCCATTCACAAACTCCGGTTGAATGACATGCTTCGCTGACGTCTGGAGACCTGAAGCCGGCCAATACGTTTTTGGCCCATGAACGAAGAGAGAGGTGATACTTCGGAAAAGATACGTGGCAGTGACAAAAACCGTGATGAGTCCGATAATCCAAAATCCGACTTTAGCAGAGGTGAATCCCGTCACAGCCCACATGTGTTCATAGGGTCCAGAAAATAGAATTAAGGGTGGAATGCATGCTAGGAGCAAGGCTCCACCATACAAGGTTCCCATGCCCTGAAGGATATGGTGTTCTCCATGTCCATGACCCGGTTCAACGGATCGAAGGGCATTGCCGGTGGAAAGAAAAAAGAACGCTTTGTAGCAGCCATGGGCAAGCAGGTGAAAAATGGCCACCACAAATGCGCCTAGTCCGCAGGTCATAATCATGAACCCAATTTGGCTAATCGTAGAATAGGCCAGAATCTTTTTAATATCTGACTGAGTTAGTGACACAATGCCTGCGAACACTGCTGTCGTAGCTCCAATTATTGCAATGAACGTCATCGCAGAAGGAGAAAGGACAAGCAATGGAGTCAATCGCACCAACAAGAATGGCCCTGCATTCACCATGGTGGCGGCATGAATAAGTGCTGAGACCGGCGTTGGAGCTTCCATCGCAAAGGGCAACCAGACATGGAAGGGCATTTGTGCTGATTTGCCCATGGCACCGATAAACAAAAAGAAAGGAATGAGCGGTACTGGATAGATCTGAAGGTCCAACCCTAGCCAAGCAAGAATATTAACTGTCTGGTCTTGCATACTTTCGGCCTGAGCGAGAATGGTCTGGATGTCAAGAGTGCTAAATGTATAAAAGGTCAAGATGATCCCGAAACTGAAACCCACATCAGCCACAGCGTTGACTAAGAACGCTTTAGTCGCAGCCCTGCAGGCCGATTTTCTTTGTGCGGCGTGAGAGATCAAGAGGTACGAACAGAGACCCATGACTTCCCAACTCACGAGTAACATCAAGAGGTTGCCACTCATCACCAACAAGATCATCGAGAAAGTAAATAATGCGATGACGGCAAAGAAGCGATTGTATTTCGGGTCGCCAATCATGTATCGCGAGGAATATACATGCACGATGCTGCTCACTCCCGTGACCAAAAGTAAAAGCAATACGGTGAGCTGATCAACAAAGAGATTGAGATTGAGCGTCAGGGATCCTGACTGAAAGAGGCGATACAGAGGAATGGTAAACGACCCGTTCCTCAATACTTCGAGGAACGCGAAGACGGACAAACCAAACGAGAGGCCTATGGCTGGAATTCCAATTCGATGGCCTTGTTCACCCCAACGTCGTCCTCCGAGGACAAGAACGAGAGAAGCCAAAAGTGGTAGTAAGGGGATTAGAACAAAAAGAGCCATAGTTCTCTCAGAGACCTGGAGGAAGGGCTTGATTCAACAACAGTTGGACAATGGGATCGCTGAACAGACCTAGGATTATCACTGCGGCAGAGGTCACGCCCAAACTCAGTTTAAATGGTAGGGGAATATCACCGGGTTGGATGTCCAATCCAGTTGTTGATTGACGAAAGATGCCCTCAAATAACTTGACGAAGTACGCAAGCGTCAGAAGAGTCGAAAGTAAGACCGCAGCTACGGCTACGTAATTATTGGCCTCTAAGGCTCCAAGAATGATGTACCACTTTCCGAAAAACCCACCAGTAGGGGGAAGACCGATCATCCCTAATGCCACAACGATAAGGGAGCCGATGAGCCAGGGAGCCCGGTTTCCAATTCGTCCCATGTCTTCCACAGTTCGGATGCCATATTGGCAAATTGCGACTCCTGCCAAAAAAAATAAGGCCGCCTGCATGACGGCATCATTCAATAAATAGAAGACCCCTCCGACAAAGCCTGTTTGATTACCCTGGCTGACTCCAATGAGGATAATGCCAATGTGAGAAATACCGCCGTACGCAAACATCATCTTAATATCTCGTTGATTGAGGGCGAGAACGGCGCCAATGATTGCTGCAAGTGTGCCAAGTACACCCACGAGCAAGAGCACAGGGATGTCGTACACAATGACTTTGGCTCCAAGAACCCAGTAAATAATCCTGACCCACCCTAATAATGCCACCTTTGTGACCAAGGCCGCTAAAATGGGAGAAATGGATTCCGGGGCATATGTGTAGGCTTCAGGCAACCACGCATGGAATGGGACTAAGGCCATCTTGATTCCCAATCCAATAAACATAAACAGAAGGCCGCCGACCACCGCCTTCGAGTTCAATAAGTGAGGAAGCTTTTCCGCCATGTCGGCCATATTGAGTGTTCCGCTTGCTGCATAGAAATAACTCACGCCTAATAAATAGAGTGAGGCCCCGAGCGTTCCCAACACGAGATAGCGAAAGGCCGCAAATAAGGCTCTCCCACCAGCCACACCGATGAGCGCATAACTACAAATAGCAGCCACTTCTAAAAACACGAAAAGATTAAATAAATCTCCAGCAAATACGATTCCAGTCAGTGCCGATATGAGTAACAAAATTAATATATAGTAATGAACGATTCGCCCTCCGAGATCTTTGGCGGACGTGGGGCCAGTAAATACTAACGCTAATAACCCCAAAACACTCAACGCGACGAGAATCACACTCGCCAATCCATCAGCAACCCACTCGATGCCTAAAGGTGCATCCCAGCCACTAAATGCATACCGCACTTCTCCGTGATTGATGACACTGATGACATTCAGGATAGAGACAACGACCATGGCCCCGAGGACGTTTAGAGAAATTGGCCAGCTCCATTGACGATGTTTCAAGCAGACGACCGGCATGGAAACTGCCGCGAACAAGGGGAGTAGGAAGAGGATGGCTGGAAAGTGGTGACTCATTCTAATCGTTTCAATATTTCCTCTTCATCAAGGCTTCCATATTTTCGATAAATCGCTGCACACAAGGCCAAGGCCACACCTAGCGTTGCAACACCGACCACGATAGCTGTCAGTGTCAAGACATGCGGTAGGGGATTGGCATAGGCATTAGCCTGAATAGGGTCTGTCGTTGACAACAGAACAGGCGCGGTTGCCCCTTTTTTGGAACTAATGGAGACAAGAAAAAAGATCACACTGGTTTGAACAAGATACATCCCAACGAGTTTCTTGACGAGGTTGTATCGCGTCACCATGATATAAAAGCCCCACAGAAAAATGATGACGAAGGTCAAAAAGTTGGGACGCTGGAAGACTGCTGAAAAGATGTCAACCATTCATCGAATCCTCGATAATTTCTTCAGCGGAAAGGCTGAACACAATGGACACAGCTGTGACAGCTACGTCTACGGCGACACCGATTTGTGTTAACACGATTCCCAATGATCGTCGTGAAGCTGTTTCAAGGCCAGGGATCTCCAAAGTGGCATAGTTGAGAAATTCCCCACCTCCAATCATGCATAGGCCACCGACTCCAGCATAAATCAACATGCCGACACCATCGCCGTGTAATACTTTCTTGGCAATCTGACTCCGAGAGGCATCATGACCGAAAATCAAGACTGATAAAATCATACCCGTCCCTAAGATGACCCCACCGACAAACCCTCCACCAGGACCGTATTGCCCGAAAAACAACACGTACAGCCCAAAGATCTGAATCACTGGAATAAGAAAACGTCCCAAGGTTTGAACGATGATACTATCATGCGGTTGAATCATGAGGTTTGTCTCCGTAATAAAAGAGCGCAGGCAATCCCTGCTGTAAAGATCACCACGGTTTCCACCATGGTATCGAGGGAGCGATAGTCCATCAGGACTGAGGTCACCACGTTGGGTGTACGGGTGTCCTGATAACTCTGCTCAAGGTAGGTTGGAGAAATATGCACACTAGCTGGGGAATTTGGATCGCCAAATTCCGGAAGATCCTTCGCCGCATAGAGCAAGAGAATTCCCAAAAGAGGTAAAGCGACCAAAGCCGCCATGGGTGACGGGGGTCGACGGAGGCGACTGTCCTTAGGAGCGGTTCCAAACAGAGTGAGTAAGAAGAGAACGGTCGCTAGCCCTGCTCCCACTACCGCTTCCACGAACGCCACATCAACGGCTCCCAACCAAGCCCAAACTAAAGCCAAGAAAAAACTATAGGAGCCCAGAAGCAGTACGGCACTCATCAGATCTTTGACCAAAATCGCACCGGCTGCCGTAACGAGAAGTAAAATGAGAAGTGGGATTTCGTACGAAAAAGTCATGGAGATTCTCTTTTCCAGGGTTTTAATCCAGCACGAAGGGCTGCGCGCACCGTTGCATGGGCGATGACTGGATTTTGAATATATAGTAAGGCCAATACCGCAATGACTTTCAGCATACTCGTAGTGAGCCCTTCATGGAGTGCAATTCCTACTAGCATCAGAAAGGCACCCAACGAGTCCGTCAATGACACAGCATGGGAGCGGCTAAACACATCCGGCAGACGAATTATGCCTATCGCCGCAACGATTAAGAAAAATAACCCGGTCACCATGAAGAAAATGGACAGCACTTCCATGCTAGGAAAGTCCTTTCTGTTCCAAATACTTTGCGACTGCCAGAGCCCCGACCAAATTCAGCAGGGCATATCCTGTGGAAATGTCCACAAACATATCGACACGCTCGAAGTATGTGCCAATCAGCACGAGCAATATAATGGCTTTAGTGGAAATACCATTGAGGCCTAACACCCGGTCAAATATCGTAGGTCCCTGAAGCACTCGATACAGATAGGCACCAATGAGAACAGCCAGAATCACTAAAGCACTAAGGAGAAAAATTTTCATAAATCCGACTCTTCGTCCTTAAAAATTGAAGCAATTTTCGACTCGATGTTCTTGTTTGTGACATCTTCCCCTGAGGCCTCATCTAACGCATGAACAATGAGTTTATTCCGATCAACTTCTGCGGTGATCGTTCCAGGCGTTAAGGTAATCGAATTCCCAAGAAGCACAACGGCAGCGTGGTGCCCCAGGTTCGTCGCAACATCGATCAGCCTAGGGTTGATGGGAAGTGCTGGATGCAAAATAATTTTTGATACGTGAAGGCTACTTTGAATGATTTTGACGAAGAGCCAGGGAAGATAGAGGAGAATGTTGCCCCACAAACGAAATTTCGGGACAAAGGGAGAATGCCCGGAATTAATCCAGGCGACCGTAAAAGAAAGTAATAACCCTAGCCCCAGATGAAGAAAATCAAAACTGGCAGACAACATCACCCACAGCAGAAACAAGGCTGTGGCTTTTAATGCTAAAAATTGTGAGGAAATTGGCCGGGGTCTTGTTGCCATAGGTTTTTTAGAAAAAGTTTGGACGTATATTTATCAACGACACTCAACTTTTTCGACAAAAAAGCCAACCAAAGGCTTAGAATGAAACATTCGAATAGCTTCTGGTTGGCTTGTACTGTCACCGCCCCCACGATTGAGGCAGCCACCCTACCGGCCTGGGTATAGTTAACCAGCCTGATGCGAGAACTTATGGCGTAAGCTGGTCAATTTTTCTGCTCTTTATACCAGCGTTTGGCCTTACGCACAACTCATTGTATAGTAGATAGGGAAAACAGCGTATGAAAAAATAGACGATGGGATTCGGGGATCACCTAATCCAATTTAGCTGCTCTACACTTAATTTCTGCGACAATGCCAGAGTTGTTTCGTAAACCCACACGATTAGATAATGCTTCTTAATACTATTCAATAGGCGAGGCAACCGGTTGGGCCTCTGGAAACGCAAGTGCCGCCAACAACTCAACGCGCCTCTTCAATTCATGACGCTATCCACATCCTGGCTTTTTTATCTCGATATGAGTATACATTCATCGATTCTGAGAACATATAACTCTGTACCTGATAGCACTAAAAGCCATACCCCTGAAGGCCCATGCCTAGGGCTAAAAAATTCTTGCCAATCATTCGGTAACTGGTGGATAACATAATAACAGGAGTCATCTCGAAGAGTTGTTGGTTTAATTCCGTAACTAATTGGGTGGCCGGCTCTGATTAGTGATAGCTTATTGACAACGATGATCGCTCTTCTCATTCCACTCCTTCCACTTTTCGCTGCATTAGTCATAGGTGCTTTCGGTAAACGAATCGGCTCTTCTGTCTCGACTATTGGTATTGTCGCGACGGTAGGCGCTTGCCTCCTTTCGATCGTGACCCTCATCAATGTCAGTATGGGAGACCCGATTCAGGTCACCCTTTGGCCAATTGGAGAAGAGGGTTCAGCCTTTTTTAAATTCGGCATATTGGTCGACCGGCTCACAGCCGTCATGATGCTGCTGATTACGAGTGTCAGCATCGTCATTCATGTGTACTCCGTTCGGTACCTGGAAGGTGATCCAGGCTATGCTCGTTTCTTCTCATTACTAGGCTTCATGACGTTCGTCATTCTTGCGCTGGTTTCCAGCCCGAACCTCATCATGTTGTTTGTGTTTTGGCAGCTCTTGAGTTGGAGCCTGTATCTGATTCTCGCATTTAATTATGAGCATGTGCCCGCCTACCAGAATGCCTTTAAGACGTTGATGATACATCGCATCGGAGATGTCGCCTTTCTGTGCGGGATCTTTCTGACGTACAAGTATTTCGGCACCATTGAGTTTACGGAACTCTTTGAGCGAGCGGCACAACACACTCACATCATTTCGCTGCTGCCAGGAAATCTCTTCGAAGTGAATGTCGTCTCGATCATTACCTTGCTGATCTTTGTAGGAGCTATCGCCAAATCCAACCAAGTTCCGCTGCATGTATGGTTGCCTGATACAATGGATTCTCCGACACCGGTTTCAGCTCTGATGCACGCAGGGATCATCAATGCAGGAGGATTCCTTCTCAATCGGCTGGCTCCGCTGTATGCCCTTTCACCGAACACCCTTCACATTGTGTTTGTGATTGGCCTCCTGACTGTGGTGTTAGGAGCCTCCATGATGCTCGTCCAAAATGACATAAAAAAAATGCTCGGATACTCCACGATGGGCCAAATGGGCTATATGATCATGGAATGTGGGCTGGGTGCCTTTGCGCTAGCCATTTTTCATCTGATTGCGCACGGACTGTTCAAAGCCTCGCTCTTTCTCAGTGCGGGCAATGTCATTCACGCCGCCCGCCACGAACCCAAGTTTCCTGATTCCTCAGGTCATGGGCCACCGAAACTCCCTGCAAAAGCCACCTGGATGACGGGAATGATTGTGACGTTGATCATGCCGTTGATTATTTTGATGGTGGCGCATGGGCTATTGGAAGTACCGCTTCAAGATGCTCATGGGGCCGTGATCTTTCTCTTCTTTAGTTGGGTAACTGCTTCACAAGCCATCTTTAGTTTGTATCGATTGCATGCCGTGGAGTCGTGGAAAGTGGCAAGCGCGATGATTGCCGCATTATTCCTTATTGGGTTTACCTATTTGTGGGCCGGTGAGCTCTTTACCCATTTTCTTTATCCGGGACCGGGAGTGGCCGATGGCTTCTTTGTCGCTGCAGCATTGAACCCTACCGTCTTTGATGCACTCATATTGGTATCGACTGTATTAATAATCTTAGGGTGGATTTCTGCCTATACCAATGCCAAAGGACAAAAGGTTTGGAATGCAGAAAGGTGGCAAGCCATCCAACAAAAATTGTATGTGTTTCTTATTAACCGACTTTATGTCGACCTCCTTTATATGAGGTTAGGGAACACACTCTTTCAATGGGCTCAAAAAATTGGGAATCGGTATTAAGCCCAGCATTGAATTCGATTGAGACCGCCATGTCTTTAGAAGCCACTACCATGCTTGCCATTGCGATCATTCTTTCAGCCCTTTGCGCAATCCTTGGGCAAGCCCGTTCAAAACATTCCTCCACCATTCCTGTGGAAATCCTTGTGTTATCGGGGCTTGGGCTTGGAACATTACTGACACCCTCACCCATAAATCGATATGTTCTTGTTGGGGTTCTTGGGCTTGCGGCTTTTTCTTTGTTTACGTCTCATTGTAGTGCCACGATGAAAAGCATAAGCCTTGCACAAATCGCTATCGCCATTCTGTTCGTGCTGGGTTCTTCCTTTTCGGATGACTCATTCACCATGTACGCAGGATTGGTTTTAGCGGTTACCCTGGTGCCACTCTTTCCTTTCCATCTACCGTTCTCATCACTGGTAAGTTTTTCTGATGGAGCGATGTCCGGTCTATGGACAACCGTATTCCTTTCTCTCGGATTGGCTGAACTCATACAGCTCCCAAATTTCTTGTCGGAAGGAATGCCAGCCGCGATTGCCTGGTTAGCCTTAGGCAGTGCCTTGTATGCCTCGTTCAAGTGCCTCGGACAAATCCAAGTTCGCCCATTACTCGCCTACGCAACTATCGCACAAGTATCCATGTTGTGGGGGCTCACGACGGTGTTCTTGACGTTTTCTCCATGGTTAATACCATTTGGGTTAACCATGGCCTTGGTGATGGCTGGTCTTCTGCTCACGTATCACTGCATTCAACAGAGGTTTGGTTCTCATGCCATCGGAACCTTGCCAGGCCTGGCCTTAGTCATGCCTCGACTTGGAGTATTATTGATTATTCTGATCAGCATTGCTGTGGTGCTTCCCCTTATTCCGGTATTGTCAGGATTGCCTGCCTTGCCAACGGTGGACAGTCGGGATGTCTGCCTTGTCATCATATGCTTTATCATCTTCTTCGTCTGGATTTTTGGAAGTTGGTATTTTTCACATTTAATGCATCAGACCGCTTTTGGAAGAGCCAGACCGGATATTCCCTACACGGATTTGACCACAGGGGAAATCAGCGCCCTGACCTTACTCATTGCTGCCGCTAGTTATAATGGACTGTTTTATTAGAGGGAGTGATTGTGGCTGAAGTACAAGAAATCGATCAGACAAGAGACGGACAGCGAATGGAAGTGCTCTCGCTCGTCACATTGGCGAGTGAGCCGATTTCTCACTATTGGCCCATGCAAACCTTTATTCATCATAATCCTCTCCACGGATTAGAGCACCTACCCTTTGGTAAGGCCATTGACGAAGCGACACGGTTCCTTGGTGGCCAAGGATATCTCCCCAATACAGAATACCGGAGGTACCACCAGGAAGGACGCATTACCCAGGATGCCATTGATGATGCGTTAAGAGGTAAGAGTGACAATCAACTCATTGCCATCGGCAATCGAAAGATTTCTCATCTCGAAGCCTTGCGTGCCATGCTTATTAATGGAACCGGGTACACAGCACCAGATGTGGCTTCAGCCCTTTTGCAAGAATATCAAGACGACAATGAGGTGAAGACGCTTATTGATAGACTCCGAGCTCTGTCTGAGTCCAACCCACCGACGTTTTCTTTCAATGATCATGCCGCGACCGAGCAAAAAGAACTGGCGTCGACCTACATCCTTTCCGCCTGGTGTGATCAAACGCTGAGCACCACGGTTCAAGACCTCATGAACTATGAGCTCATCAAGTGGCTAGGTGCATTTCTTGATGAGGGACATGCTGCCTGGCCAATGCCTTTTCGAGAAAAAACCTTTTACGGTGGATGGAAAGCCATAGCCCAAGATGATCGGTCTGGTTCGGTGTTAGGCATTCCACAATGGCAATCAAAAGTTCAACAACTTCCGGACCGACCAGAAGATGCCATCCTTGAAAGCCTTGAGGCCATGGCCATTCCTCGTGAATTGTGGATTGATTATTTCACCATGCATTTTGCTCAGTTGTCAGGATGGGCTGGGTTCATCAAATGGCGATCGGAACAATCGGATTATCACTGGCAGAATGCCAATCGCATCGACCTGATCAAATACCTCGCGGTTCGGTTGTTTTATGAACAAGAACTGGTCGCCTTGGCTTGCCAAGTCAAACTTGGTATCCCAGGAACCTATCCATCGATTCAATCCTATCTCAAGAGCCACCCAACTGGATATGGACTGTACAAGGAATGGAAGCTCACAGGTTTGCCGGCAAGGGTTGTCGAGGATCTTGGGCTTTCACATTTCGTACAACACCCCTTACCTATCGATGCACTGGATCAGAGTGCCGTCCGCATCAGAGAAACATGGCAATCGATTCGCCGAGAACAAGACATTCATCAAAAGGCCCTCATTGCGTTGCACCTCGCCAAATCCCTTGACTGCTCTGTTAAAGAGTTAGTCACCAGCCCTCAAGAAACTTTGGTTCGATTATTGGAATGGGTGTTGCAATTTCCAGAGTCACAACATGGTCCGATTTGGTTGAAAGCCTTTGAACTCTCTTTCATCAAAGATTTTCTCCCAGGTTTTTCTCCGAATCTCCAGAAACTCGGAAAAATCGATGAGTCAGAGGAACAACCTGCTGAATCGCGTCCGTTGGCTCAAGGGATTTTCTGTATTGATGTTCGATCAGAGGGTTTTCGTCGACATTTCGAAGAAGTCGGAGGAAATGAAACCTTTGGATTTGCCGGATTTTTTGGCGTTCCCCTTTCCTACCAAGGCTTTGGGAGCGAGCTAGAAACCGATCAATGTCCGGTCCTGCTCAAGCCCAAACATGTCATTAAAGAAATTCCTCGAGCTTATCAAGCCAAGGCGGCTAAACAATTTCTCGAACGACAAGAGTTAGCGAAAACAGGGCATACGCTTCTTCATGATTTAAAAGAGAATGTCATTACGCCCTATGTTATGGTCGAAGCCATTGGCTGGTTTTTTGGGTTCAGGCTGTTTGGCCAAACGTTGAACCCTTTGTGGTTTAAACGGATCACGTCCTGGTTTAAAGAACGATTTGACATTCCTCTTGGTACGACGTTGACCGTTGACAAGCTGACCAACCAAGAGGCCAAGGAGATGGTGGCCTCAGAGCACCGTGCAACGATCTATCGCAGGCTCATCGAACGATGCGGACGACGAGGGATGGCCGTTTCACATGATCAAGTCGAACGACTTCGCAAACAGGCCCTCAGTCAAATGACATTTGAGCCGAAAGAAGACGAGGAATTACTCAGCAAACTTCAGTGGACGGAATCTGACTACACACAATTTATTGACGATTTAAGAGGCCAATATGGTATGCGCGACCGGGCAGTCAACAATCGGATGCACCGCATCACTCAGACAGGATTCACCACCACCGAACAAGCACATTTTGTGGAAACCGCTCTTCGGGCTTTAGGGTTCACCAAAACGTTTTCCAGACTCATCTTAGCGTGTGCCCACGGTAGCATTTCTGATAACAATCCTTTTGAGTCCGCCTTAGATTGTGGGGCCTGTGGAGGAAACCACGGTGTCTCCAATTCCCGGACTTTTGCGGCCATGGCCAACAAAGCACAGGTGCGACAAATTCTGAAAAAAAAGGGCATACATATTCCACCCGATACCCATTTTCTGCCAGCTCAACACGACACTACGACTGACGAGGTCGAATTGTTTGACCTGGAAGACGTACCAGCCACGCATCGTAAAGATCTAGTAAGACTCCAACACGACCTGGATGAAGCCACTCGCCGCAATAGTCGGGAGCGGCTCACTCGCTTACCTGACGACAAAGGCTGCGAATCGTTGGATGAGGCCGCTGAGCGAACTAAACAACGCAGCATCGACTGGTCTCAGGTTAGACCAGAATGGGGCCTGTCTCGACATACCGCCTTTATCGTCGGAAGACGTCTCCTCACACAAGGCATTAATCTTGAGGGGCGAACGTTTTTACATTCGTACGATCATTCACAAGATGAGGCAGGAAAATATTTGGAAATCATCATGACTGCGCCCATGATCGTGGCAAATTGGATCAACATGGAGCATTATTTTTCCACGGTGGACCCAGTGGTATATGGTGCTGGAAGTAAGGTCTATCACAATGTCGTCAGCCGTGTCGGGGTCATGTATGGGTCCCAAAGTGATATCTGTGTTGGCTTGCCATTGCAGACCGTTTTTGATGGAAACAAACCCTATCACGAGCCTATGCGGTTGTTTGTGATTATCGAAGCACCACGTGAACGAATCAGCATGATCATCTCGCGGCATGACATTCTTCAACGCCTCATTGGCAATCAATGGATTAATCTGGTGGCCCTAGATCCGGCCACCAGGGAATTCTTTCTTCATGATTCGCGAAACGATTGGCAACTCATTTAGTAGTGGGAATGTTGTAATGATGACGATATCCGGGGGCAAATTTCACGAGGAAACCGTTGTCGATCAAAAACCTCGGGGCGGTTCAAAAAAATCTGTTCAGCAAGGCCGCAGCCATTTTTGCACGCGGAGCGTACGAGCATTACGTGAGCATGGAAAAATGGCGAGAACACCGCTGGCAGCTTTTTTCAACAGCCCCAGTAATCCTTCAGGTTGAGGAGGGCTAGACAATCATGGGTACCATTAAGCTTCATCCAATGAAAGAAATCAAAGTCATCATTGATGGCGAGCACATAAACTTTGTGACGGAAGTGCTCGATCGAATCAAAGCCAGTGGCTATACCATTTTCAGTAATCTTTCAGGGAAAGGCCATAGTGGCTTTCATGAAGGGCATCTCTTGTTCAATGACACAAGTAGCTTGCAAATGGTGCTGACAGTTGTCCCAGAGGAGAAGGTTGAGCCAATTCTTTCTGGACTCAAGCCGTTCTTAGAACGGCATTCTGGAAGCATCTTTGTCATCGATGCGAGTGTTCTCAGAAAAGATCATTTTGTCTCAGCAGAATCTTAGGATTTTTAGGAAAACCTAAGAGGGCTAGGGCTTAAACTGAGAGAGTCTCCCACTTGGCATTGGGATTGTATCGTTGAAATGCAAAAGTTTGAGGATCGAGGGCCACCAGATTAAGCCATTGATTATGAAACAACTGTTGAAGGATTGCGTGCTTTTGAATGATGGACGAAATTACACTTGGCGTATGTTCGATGATGGCTAGCAGTCGCATAGGCTCGTGATAGTGAATGTCTCCATTATTGACCGTCTGAAGAGGAAAGCCCATTTGTAAATCACTTTGACTTCCCAGCATCATGCCAACACCTCCCACGACATTGTGCAGCACTTTGGTGCCACTCCCATAGACCCAGGGATCAACAGCTGAGAAATAATATCCAGTGTTAATCCACTCGCCGACGATCAATGGCGCAGTCATGATTTTTTCGAGGATGGCGCCTTGGGGATCGGCGATTGGATCATAGGAATGCAAAAAGACACGACCACCTAGATCCAACCCTTTGGTCAATGTCCGTCTTCCGATTAAAAACGCACCATTTCCAGCGAGTCCCCATTCCGGTCGAGTGTTCGCCCAATCGCAACTGCGTTCCACGACATGAGCAAAGGCTTGTTCCGGAGAAATCTCGGTCGGCGCACGAGGAATGCGATGGCACCGTTCAAGGGCCTGATTCGCGCCAGCTTCTTCGAGACCTCTGTTTAACGCACGCAAATCATCTTTATGCGTATCAGGTAATTCTTCCAGATCGTAAAATTCGACACGATCAGTCGTGGTGTTATGTTTCCCTGGAAGAAACCAGGTATCGTCTGGAATGGGTAATCCTTTTTCTTTGAGAATGCGACGAACTTCGGGATCGTTCGCCATTCCCGCAAAAACTCGCGCATTCGCATCTCCCGGTGCTCCCCCACATGCCCCACAATCCAGTGCCCCATAATAGGGATTGTTATCTGTCTCACTGCCATGGCCGCACAAGCAGACTAAACGTGCATAGTTTTGTGTGAGACCCATGGCGCGTAATCCGTTTTCGATAAACGTTGCGCGTTCTTCTAGAGAGAACCCCTGAGACAAGCCCTCAGGAATTCCATCTGGATTCACCTCTCCGATTTTAGGATTTTGAGGATCTGATGGTGTGGAAACTGAGATCTCGGTGGGAACCCGTTGTGTGAACCAATTTTCTATTCTTGATGTGAGGGCGAAAAATGTTTTTCGGAGCACGGTTTTGCCCACTAACCCTAGACTAAAAAAGAAGCCTATCACATCAATCACCATCATCGAGCTAATAGGATGATGTTTCAGGTCGTGAAAAAGATGATCCCCTAATTGGTGCCAGCGAGTGCCCGAAGAGTACTTTTCCAACGCAGATGTCTCTCCAGATCGAGGTGTTTCCGTCACGGCATGATTAGGAGTGAGTAGCACTGGACACAAGAAAGCACGTTGATCACTGTCAAAGGCTTGATGGCTCAGAGGAATGCCAAAGAAGCCCGCAAACCCAAACGTTTCATAAGGGCCTTGGCCTTCAATATGGCGACGAAATGATTCAGATCGTACATCGATACAAAAGACCAATTGCGCCTCTGGCCGAGCCTCCGATACTGGGACGGTTCCTCGATGCGCTGAGATCTTCCTGAGGATGTCCGATCGAAAAGACTCTTCGTAAGCCTCAAGCCATACTGGACTATGTTGATCTAATGGGAAGTCATCTAACCAATCAAGAAGTCTTCGCGCCTCTGAGTAGGAAAGCTCATGCATTTCAAGATGTGAGACTTCCAGAAACTGTAAGAGGTGAAAGAGCCGCCAAGCATCGCAACATATTTTCTCCTTTGTAGGATTGACTGCATGAGTGCCGCCACCCATCCTCTTTTGGTATTCATCTGGGAGATCTTTCCAATAAGAGACAAGGGAAGAAATCGTTCCATCGATGCCCCATTCTTGCCTACAAGCGACTTGGACTAACTCTGATTCATAGAATAGCCGAACGGCAAGGTATTGGATTGTATCTATGTGATGTTTTTGTTGCGCATGATAGGCTGGATGTTCGCCAAGCCACCGAATATACCGCGTCCAGCCTGGTAATTGAGATAACATTCTTGAGAGATAATCTTTCCTTCGTTCTTTTGGTATTCCAAGCTGTTGCAAGCTTCTTGAGATGGCATCCTCAGGTTCTCGTGGAAGTTGGCTGACTTTCTTAATAAAGTCGGGAATCCTTAGAAATCTTCCGGAGTAATCTTGCAGAGCAAGCTGTCGCCAGGCTTGATAAAATCCTTCTTTTCGTTGAGGCATTGCCCAGCTGGCGAGCCCTTCATCGAGAAATGCCGCGATCCATTTAATGAGTTGGTCGTTGACCTGTTCGACAAGTTCAGTCCCAGCTAGATCATCTATCCAATCACTCAAGGTTTGATATGTTGGTAAGTCTATAGACAAAGCAATTGATTCGTTTTCTTGAACCATCACCATCGGGTTGCTCGTCGGTTGACCTGCTGAATCGGTCTCAGACAAATTCAAAGCCGCTAACGTACTTTTCCACAGATTGGTGAGGTAGGCCTCTTTAGGATAATCCCGACACAACTCACAATCTTTGATCGTTTGTTCGATGACGCGTGTTTGAGATTTTTGGGAGAGATAGGAGTGGAATTGCTTCGTTGCTCCCTCCCCATTGAGTTCCCAATCCAGTAGCGAAGGATGCAACGCTTCGAAGCCAAAAAGTAGGTGCAAATGCCACACTTCTTGAGCGGTGATTTGTCGGCTTCCTATCTTGACAAAGTCCTGGTGTTTTTGAGGAAGCCTAACCCTTGTGAATGCTCGGGTGACACTGTCAGGAGTAATACGTCCATCCCGATAGAGCTGACGATACTCTTCATTTGATAGGTATCCGTTGCCACCCAGTAATTGTTTGCCTTTTCGCACGGCTTGATCAAAGGGAAGATACTCCAACCCGTGAATTGGGTTTTGGGCCACCATCGTTCTCATGGGCCAAAATGGAGCAATGGGTTCGCTGGCTTCTATAATTATTTGCCGCAGCTGTTCTCGCTCTTCAGTTGATAGTTTATTCTGTGTTGGTATTGCTGTTTCAGACATTATCATGAAGGCCCGGCTATCTTAGAATTGTTCCTCGATGATGAACTCTATATAATCTTCTCTCCTCTAAATGCAACTCTACGAACATTCCTCAAGAACATCGGAATCGCTATGAAAAATGGCCGGACCAAAGGAGAAGTCGAAGCCGCGATTCGTAATGCCATCATTAAATTTGAGCAGGAGTTCATGGGGAGAGGTCCTGAAGATGTGAAAGCGTTTATTCTAAAGGACCTGGTCCTTATCAGGCTCAAGGGAGTATTGACCCCTGCGGAGAGGCAGTTAGCTAATAATTTGGATGGTATTGAAATGGTCAAAGCCATGCGGCAAAACCTCATTGCTCAGGGTCGGGAAAAGCTTTCTGAACAACTAGGTGAAATCACTGGCGCAACGGTCTCAGGGCTCTTTACCGATATCGACACGCGAATAGGAGAACGAGTGATTGTCTTCTTGCTTAATCAGGATTTGGAAAACAGTCTTCAGTAGCTCATGATCCTACTACGATTTCTACTGGGGGTCTAATGAGCTTTTTGGTCTCTTTCTTCCGGCTTCAGGATGACTCGACAGGGGCTGATGTCGATCTAAGCCGGTAATCATCAAAGTCGATTGCCGTTCTTTAAATTCCTTCTCCATTTCATGCAATTTTGCCATCGTCGTGTGGTCTACGAGGTAGGTTTCTGACAAATCTAAAACGACATGTGGTTCTTCTGCCAGTCGATCCAAGGTTTTCTTTATCCCAATCCACGTACTAAAAATTGCTGAGTCTTTGACTTTGACTGTTACACCTGTCGGCGTTTCCCGTTCAATACTGACTTGAGGTTTAAACAGTGATTTCGCGGGAGCCCCATTTTTAAGATGGAGGATGATGTTGACGAAGATGCCAATGGCGATACCCATCAATAAATCGGTTGCCAACACTCCAATGACTGTTGAGACAAAAATAATAAATTGTTCCTTCCCCACATGATATATATGTATAAACTCTTGTGGTGAGGCGAGGCGAAAGCCGGTAAAGACAAGCATGGCCCCAAGTGCAGCGAGGGGAATCTGGTTAATCAATTCAGGCGCTAGGGCGACAAAGAGCAAGAGAAAGGATCCATGAAAGGCATTAGCAAATCGAGTTCGCGCTCCGTTGTCAATATTGGCTTTGCTTCGCACGATCTCAGAAATCATGGGCAACCCACCTACGAACGCTGCCAAGGTATTGCCTACGCCTACCGCTAACATGTCTTGATCATGATTCGTCTTGCGTTTCCAAGGGTCAACCTCATCGATGGCCTTAGCACTGAGCAAAGATTCAATGCTTCCTATGAGTGAGAACATAAGAACGTATTTCCATCCCACGGCAGTCATGAGTCCAGAAAAATCCGGAAAAGTGATGGCATGAAACATGTTTTCTGGAACAGCCACAAGAAACTCTTTACCGAGCGGATAGTCCTGGCCAGCGAATGTATACGTGCGTTCCTGTCCGACATTGAAGTACACCGCCAGTGGGACAGTCACAAAAAGGACCATCATAGGAGCTGGGATGATCTTGAGCCTTGGGTTTTTAATAAAGAGATAGCTAAACATAATGATGAGGCTCAAAATTCCTATAAAACCGACAAGAGGATTCATGTCCATCATAAATTGAGGAATTTTGGCAATTAGTTCTAACGGTTTCCCATGAGGGCTGACTCCCAGTGCAATGGGAAATTGCTTGGCCATGATAATGATTCCAATGGCGGCGAGCAGACCATGCACGGCTGAGGCAGGAAAAAACTCTCCTAAAATCCCAGCACGAAACACACCAAACAGTATCTGAATGATGCCGGCAACGACACCAACACCCAAGGCAAGTCTATAGGCTTGATAGTCAATGGCCGGATCTTTTCCTCCGGTAAATCCAAACTCGGTGACACATCCAATCGCGACGACAATAAGTCCGGCGGCAGGCCCTTTTATGGTGAGTTCGGAATTGCTAAAGAATGTGGCCAACATTCCGCCAATGATGGCGGTAAAGATGCCAGCTATGGCTGGATAACCGCAGGCCAACGAGATTCCCAAGCACAGGGGGAGAGCAATCAAAAAAACCAGAAAACCAGAAACGAGATCAGCTTTCCAGTTTTTAGGAAATTCCGAAAATGTTCCTCTAGGGATTGATGTGGTTTCTGAAGTCATCACGCTATTCCTTGTGGGGATCCAGACAACGAATGCCTACAGAAATATTCTTAGATTGACAAGATTAATGAGAGAATACAGTCAAGAAACCAAGTCAGTTTGGGATCAATAGTTACGATCAGGCACAAAAAAACCAGTCAGGTTCACGATAATATGCAATGAACAAATGACTGGCATGTACCGTCAATCGTCTTGGAATTTTGAGAAATGATTCTACAGGTTACCGACTCTATGTTGGTGAAGTCTCTGAATGACTCTTATTAACGTAGACGGATGATTGACTTCTCCGCCGTGTCAAGTACTATTAAGTTATACCAGAGAAATTAGGGACTGTACAATCAGCCAAAGGCGAAACGAGAATAGATGAGTAAGGCTGTCAGAGAAAAGGAAAGAGCGTAAAGAATGAAATGGAAAGCTAAATTAGGGGGCGCTACAACTCAACCGTAGATGTTAAACATCACGAGAACTGAGACAATCCCAATCACTGCGAGATCAAGTAAAGGTTCCACTTTTAAATTCCTCCTCTATTTTCAATCTTGTAAATTTGAACAGGAATTAAGAAGCACATGTCATAAGTAATAGAGCAATTACTATTCCTAGAAATCCTCTAAAATATTATCATGAATAATCATTGTAAATATTTGAATTTATTGTTTTTTTTATTTTCTTAATAAGATGGAACTTTTGAGATTCTCTTAAATGTGCATTTTCGCTCTCTTTGTTGAGTGCGAATTCGCACGAAATTAATGGTCTAGCTGTTTATCTATATGGTAAGCACCGGTCGAGCGGCCATGGTCAAGAACAGATAGTCTACCGAGCTTTTTAAAACAAAAATCAGATTGGCTGCTGGGTATAAGAATTTCTTAAACTGAAGGAAAATAGATATTACGCTCCTCGTGCCCCTCCTACATCAGAAATTTCCTTTTCTAAAGGTTGTTCATAAGTTTGAAACATTTGAATTTAACAACTGGTTATTCAGGTACGCGTATGACGTTGGAACTGTTGAACAATGAAGATAAAGGTTTATCTGTGCCTTGCACGAAATTCGAGTTCTACCGAATTCTCAATGTTTCCGGCTAACCCATTGTTCTGACACAGCGCGATGAACCATTACAGGTGTTGAAAGATCCTGAGTACGGCTCTTGTAATCACGGGCAACGAGCCTGAAGAATGCTGCTGGCAGCTTTTTTCAACAGATCCATGATTTGTTGTGTGTGAGCAGGCCTATTCACGCGCAAGTTGGAACCTATTCGAGTACAGTCGGTTAATGAGTTTCATTCTGGAACACAAATTTTTGACGATGACGAAATTGGATAGATCATTAGTCTCGTGAGGCGTGCAACAAAAATTTTGCTATTTGGAGAGCATTTCACTATCAAAGAAGAATTTTTTATTTGCAAGATGCTACTCATCTGGTATACCTTAGGGGGTTTTTTCTCACCTGACAGTCTATTTGTAATCTGACTACTGAAATTTTCGAGGTGGCTCGAGCAAATGTCCCTCGATGTCACTCTTCTAATGATGAGGGATTCTCAATGATGAGAAAGGATGTTTAAAGAATGTCTGAAAAATCGAATTTCGTACTAAAGACTTGGAATGTGATCAGGCGTTGGTTTGATACTCATCATGTAGAGGCTAGCGCAGCGCCTGATCAAGATAGTCGTGCAATGGATCGGATGCGCACTCTCCCGTTTTTCGCATTGCATGCTTCTGTCCTGGCTGTACTTTGGGTTGGCTGGAGCCCGGTTGCCGTCATCATGGCTGTTTTGCTTTACGGTATTCGAATGTTTGCGATTACAGGTTTCTACCATCGATATTTCTCGCATCGCACTTTTCGTACTTCACGAGTCATGCAGTTCGTGTTCGCGATACTTGGTGCAAGTGCTGTACAACGTGGCCCATTGTGGTGGGCTTCAAACCACCGTATTCACCATGCACGATCAGATCAACCGACAGACGTCCATTCTCCTGTCCATCATGGATTTTGGTGGAGCCATTTAGGCTGGGTGTTGTCACATCAACAAGGGACGACAAAGCTGAAACGAATTAAAGATTTTGCACAGTATCCCGAATTGCGGTTCTTGGATAGATTCGATGTACTCGTCCCTTTTGTTTTTGCGGTGAGTGTGTTTTTATTTGGGTCATGGTTAGGGAGTTTTCATCCAGAGTTAGGGACAAATGGATGGCAGATGTTGGTTTGGGGTTTTGTCATCTCTACCGTAGCGTTGTATCACGGTACCTTTACGATCAATTCGTTATCTCATATTTTTGGAACTCGACGTTTTGTCACAACCGACAATAGCCGGAACAACTTTCTATTGGCTATTCTGACCTTAGGTGAAGGGTGGCATAATAATCATCATCGGTATCCCAGCTCTACCAGACAAGGCTTCTTTTGGTGGGAAATCGATGTCACGTATTATCTGCTCCGGGGTCTTGAGCTATGTGGGATTATTTGGGATATCCGACATGTCCCGGCGTCGGTGTTAGCTGAAGAGAGGACGAATCGTCATGATCAGGATTCGACTCCGCGTAAGATTGCAGTATAACCCCAGGAGGGAAGGACAGTAGAATACGTCTTCGGTCTATCGAATATTGCGTAAGATAATCATCAAGCCCTCACCTTCACGACATGCTACCTTAAAGTTGGGCACATCCGGCACATCCAAAGTGCCTTACAGTGAACGTAGCTCCCAAGCATTTCATTGAATTCAGTTGTTCTCCTGAGCGTGTGTTGAAAGACATAATAAATTCTTGCTATAACGGAAAAATTCATGTTCATGGTTGACGTACAAGCCAGGAACGCTTTATCTACTTACTGTATTACCCCCTCGGAATTTTGGAGACAGTATGAATAAATTTTCGCTTATCCTCGTGACCTTAGTGTTTTCGTTTGCCAGTGTTTCTGCTATAACGTATGCGGGTGACACGGCAGCCAAGATTGAATCTATGAAAGGTGAAGCCAAAGCCAAGGCTGCAGAAACAAAAGGGGAAATCAATGCTCAAATTGAAGAGGCCAAAGGTAATGAAATGAAGGCCACTATGGAAAGAGCTAAGGGAAAAACCAAAGCAGCGTTTGAACGAGCTAAAGGTAAAATTAATGAACTGAAAGCGGGAGCAGAATAAAGGTGCTTTGATCCTGTTCACTTGCTGAAAGTTTGGTATTTTGAAAGAGGCTCCTTCGCAGGTCGGTTTGCTGACCAGGCGGAGGAGCTCTTTTTTTAAGGTGTGAGATTGGTCACGACAACATCGTAACTATTCGGACATAGGCATGAGAATTAATGGAAAAAAGAAAGATAAACGGTGTCAGCTTTCTTCTTAATCCATGGAAAGCGATATAAGGTTCGAACCTGGCTGGAGTACTGCCCAAGATTAGCCTGTTGCCAGAGGCCATTTTCAAAATATTCTTCATTCTCTTCGTCGTTGACAAATCCGGAGAAGGTTTTTTCTGAAAAAAAATTGACGGCCCAACTATTCGTCCATGTCGGTTGACACTGTTGAACATAGTCATCGACCTGATAGAGAAGAGATTGGACATGCTTAAGATTCGCGATGACACGTTCAGTCGTGTAGAGAAATAACACTTCATCATCTTTGGGAATGCTAATGAGGCCGATGGTCTTTTCAAGTTTGAGACAAGCCTGCGTATTTATGGAATATACATCTGGTTTGCCGGGATCTTTTTGAGGAATCGTAATAGAATGCTGAGCGTTTTTTTTACAGACAAACTTTAACGAAGGTGGGGGACAGTCCCAATGCAGCTGCACGCCATAGTGATTAATGTCTGATAACAGTGAAGGAAGACGGAGATTTAAATTAATCTTATCTTGTATAGATTCTCCAGGAAGAAGTTTGACTTCGTGAGACCCAATTTCCCAACGAGGATAACGTTGTTGAAGAGGACTTGTCTGGCGATCGAGTCGGTGAGCCAATAACCACTTAGAATCATTCGGAGGATTCCAGGGCAAGTCGTGTACATCGACGGTAAGGGGCTTCTGACTGGTATTTGTGAGATGGATGTGTAGCTCATACTGCTGCTCTTTTGGATTTTTTAAAAACACTTCCATCGCCAATGGCAACCGAGATTCTAAAGCAGGGCCAATGGCTGTGGTGATTGAAGGCGATAGTAGGACGGCTATCAACCATAGATAGAGAAAAGAATATAGCCCCCCAAAAGTACTGATTTGAAATGCACTACGATTTTGAAAGAACATCTTATACTTTCCACGAGAAGAAATGCTGAAACAGTCTATCGCAGGATGTGACGTTTAAATTCATCTTTTCATGTCCGAGTGCACTAATTTTGGATGTCAAGTCCTATGCCAAAAATTAAGGCTTCATCAAGTTTTTTGTTCGCAACCAGCGGTTGATTATTAAAACGAATATCATATTCAAAAGTGACAAAGATATACTTTGTCAGCTTAAGCCGTACGCCTTGATTAGAATTCACACGAAGCGCTGTACTTTCCGGTCCAAAATCTTGAAAACCTTGCTGGTCAAGAAAGACTTCAACCCCATTAGTGATAATCCAGTATTTCCAGTTTATGCCCCAAAACACGGTTGGATTCTGTATTGTCGGTCTGAACTTAAAGTCTTGGTGTACAAATCCTGGCCCTCCCACAAAAGCCAATGTATGTTCTTCATTATCAAAAAACTGATACCCGAGACCTACTGTGGTCGAGCTTCTCAGGGTTAAGTTTTGGAATGAGTCTTGTTCGAACAATTCGTCAATGTTAAGAAAGACGTTGTCAGAGATAAAATAATCGTAGTTGAGATTTCCTCTGGCATTTCTGGCTGTGACGATTTGATCAGACTCACCATAATTATATCGGCCCCCAAACCCTACGCGATGAGTTTTATAGAACCGAAGCGTCCAATCTGCTGAGGCATTGACCGCTTGGGTCGAAGAATTACCAGCCGTTCGATTCCCGCCTAACGACGTGTTTCCGTCGTACCGAAATGCTGGAAGCGGATTGATGGCGGATATTGTGGCTAAGGATATTTTTCGAACTGGTTTTTCTTTTATTTCAGGAGCCACAACCTCTTCTGGGTCTTCCATGATTAACTCTTCTGGTTCGGAAGATTTCACAATTCCTCGTAATCGCGATCCATCATGCAATTCTATGGTAACGGGACTTGTCGAAGAAAAACTCTCTATGACATTCCAGTTAAGCCGAATCTCTCCACCATAAGACGTTGTCAGGACAAGAGACTCTTCTTCCATCCTCACAATGGTTCCCGTAATGCGATCTCCATTCGTTAATTGAACTTCATCAGCCCACACGAGATCAGTATGACCGAGTGTCATAGCCAATAATGACATGAATAATCCGATCGGCCACAACCATCGTAGTAGTATCATGTTGCCCAGATTATTAGCTCACTTCAGAAATTCAACGAACCTTCGTTTCTGTGTGGGCATCAAAGTCACACAATACATGGATTCGATATAACGAACGCGCTTCGTTCTGAGCGCATCTCCCCCTATTGGCCATTTGGGTTCAAAGATTTGTCTGAAGTGTGAAAGGAAGAAGATAGATTCTTCGAAAGAATATTAATGGCAATTGTAGTCCGTGTTGGGTCTTAATGCATCCTTTGCCGTGCTTGAGAAGCGTTTCGGGAAGAACCAAGATCAGAACTATAGTACATTGTCTTGGTCCCTGGATAAAGAGCTATTTGCTATACAGAAATTTCGCCGATCACCACGAGAACTAAAGTCGAGTTATTGGAATTCATAATGAGGAGAAAGTGGCACATTAAAAAATAGACATGTATGAAGGGCCGGAAGAGCTGAAGAAATTTACCAATGAGTGTTCTTTCTAATCTGTGTCTGGGCTGGCAAGATGACATCAGTAGTGTCATCTATAAAATAATTTTGTCGGTCTCGAACTACCTCTGCGGAGCGGAAAAGTCGCTGCGATTATTTTTTGTCCGAGGCAAGATTTTTCTCATGCCATATTTTCTTCTACATGTTCTTGAGGGAACTATGAGAAAATTTGTTTAGGTTCAAGCTTGGTCCAATCGAAATTTTTGAGGGGATCGTATGAATGCACCACGTCACGCGATTCTCACCGTGAGACTTCAGAGTCTGGACTGTTTTCTTAGCTCATCCGGTCACTAAATTTGCAGGAAGATCAAGAGCGAGGGTTAGAGCCCCCTTCCTCACTGAGCATAAGCAGGCTTTAGAGGGACTTTCTAAGCATAAATGATGGTCTTATGAATAGCCTCGAGTCACTAGAAAGTATCAAGAGCAGAACTTGCTGAAGAAGGAAAAATTGAGGTACGATTTTTGAACCTATTTCACAATATAAATATGTCAAAAGTGTGGATGATTATTAATTAATACATGAACTGTCGGAGGCTAAAGTAGAAGGAGCATGCCATTTTTAGAGATGCTTTGGTGAAGAAAAAATCTGAAAAACCCATGAGCAACATGTCAATGATATCAATCAGACAACGAGAAATTCTTGACTTATTAAAAGAACATTATAGTGGCCTCTCTATTCCAAAACTTGAAACCAGCTTGGGTATTAGTCGGACCGCTATCAATCAGCATTTAACGAACATGGAACGAGATGGTCTCGTTGCCAGGGGGAGTGTTGAAAAAACGGGAGGGCGACCGAGCTATGTGTATTTAATAACCGAAAAAGGCATTGAGCATTTGCCCAAACAGTATTCATGGTTTTCTGAACTAATGCTTGACTCTCTCAAAGCTAGACTTGGAGGTGAGGGATTAACTGATTTTTTACGGGAGTTAGCTGCTGATGTTGGAGAGCAATTGCGTCCTCGGTTGTTAGGAAAATCTCGTGAACAACAGATAGAAGAAGTACGGACAATTCTCAATGAATTGGGTTATGAAGCGAGTGTGCTCCCAGCAGCTTCAGGAGAATTTCCAAAGATATCAGCCCAGAATTGTGTCTATCATAAATTGGCCGCGAAACATCCAGAGGTGTGCCAATTCGACCTAGCTTTGTTGGAAGGACTCTTAGACAATCAAAAGGCTTCCTTAACCGAATGCATGGTGAAGGGAGGGGCAATGTGTCAGTTTTGCTTTCAATCCTCCCTGGGAGAGAAATCAGGCCAGAGCAATCCATAACACATTGGAGAACTTCGGAGGCTGTAAAGAACATGAGAGTCACGGTGGCAGATTGTGAGGTCTATAGCATATCCACCTACGTTCCAGTTGAACCATGCGCGGACACGATCATGAAGGGCACCACAGGCTCCTCGACCCACATTCTAGATTGAAGCAGCAAACCAATCGACATGGGGATCAAAGGTGCAAAGCTTTCAGCGCGGGATCGCACGCGTCAAACGAAGGAAGGTGATCCCCACTTGGCGTAACTTCACACGATTGACGTGTTGAATGACATAGCGAGTATCGGAGCGGAGCCACGAGGGGTGAAATCGATCCGGCATAACTGAATCGGCTATAAACCCACTTGGATCTCCTGATGCTTGATGTTGTATATGACGTATTGGATATCAACATTGAGCACGTTGGCACCATCGTTTCGGTATGACTGAATCGGATATGGAAGGGGGCTGCCTTAGGAGCGGAGAGGATAATTTGTAGGACTGTGGGTTATCTGATCTATATGAAGGATGTTGCCCTTTGCTAAAATCACCTCTTTTTCAAGGAAATTTTTCATTTCCGTGATATTTCCTGGCCAGTCGTAGTTTCTAAGCACGTCCAGTGTTTTATCGCTAATTCCATCAATGGTTTTGCCGTATTTTCCTGCATACATTCCGACAAAATGGTAAACAAACGTCCAAATGTCTTCTGGACGATGTCGAAGCGGGGGGAGGTGGAGAGGGACAACATTGAGTCGATAGAAAAGTTCTGCGCGAAATCGGCGCGCTGTCACTTCTTCCTGTAAGTTTCGAGCTGTTCCGGCAATAATCCGGATGTGGTCCTCTTTGTCACTATGGGGTTGATTCAAGGATTCCATTTCTATCGTTAAAAGGGAGCGCAGCAGCCAGGTTTGAGCTTCTGAGCTCAGGGCCCCGACTTCATCAAGATAGAGAGTGCCACCGTATGTTAAATCGATAGGAGAGTTCCTAGTGTTTGACGACGTCAAACATCCTTCTTGATTACAAAGTTGTAAAGGGCGTTGCGATTCAGTAGGGCAAAATTGTGCACAGTGTAATTTGTGAAAAGGGAAACGTTTGCCTGGACTATGGTGGTGCATGCTGCGTGCTAATGTTTCTTTCCCACTGCCTTCTTCTCCTATGAGCAGGACGCGACAATTAGCCTGGGCGACTAGGCGTGCCTGGTCCAAAAGGTTCTGAAAATTCGTTCCATTCCCTATAAGTGTTTCAAAAGTATGCTCGGGATGCAGCCTATGAAGAGAAGGAGCTGTGGTTTGGGTAGGCATAAATTAATTCCTTCAGTCGTTTCACAGTACAAGATAATTGAGAAGCAACCAAGATGCCAATTTCGATAATTCAATTCGTTTAATTGATGTTCTTGTTTTGTTTGGGTTTTTTTTGATTTTGAGAAATGTGAAAATAATGGAACATGTAGGCATACGCCAGCATCTAGCCATGTATTGAATAAGATATAACGCTGTTGGCTAATGAGAGAGCTAAGTGAAAACGTGTGATGTATCTATGCGCTAAAAGGCAAAGATGTTGTTTCTATAGCGAATCAAAGCCAATTCCCTATGCGCCATCATGACCTTCTGCGCGGTGTTCAAGACGGCAATCTTTAAAAAGGTGATACCCGCTTGGATCGACTGACGAATGAGTGATGTTGTGTATAACGTATTGGATATCAACATTGAGCGATAGCCGATTCAATGAACTTCTTCATGTTTGAAATGGGGAATGACGCAGGACAAGCGTGGCTACCTCTGTGAGCAATATAATAAGTAGGTTGGGGTACTCAACAAAGGGTGCCACCTCATCAGGCTCTCCGATACGGAACCATCGTCTCCAAGATTCTCTCGATTGGAACGTATTGGGATTCGCTATAAAGTTGGCGTTTTATCGTTTCGGTATCACTGAATCCGCTATAGCACATGCTGAAAAGACCTAGCGTTAAGCTTAGGAGCATCAGGAGGCAAGCCATATTTCTTAGGTGAAATAACCTATTTTACTGAAGATCTGTTGAAGGCTTTTGGTGAATTGCCCCAAGGGTATAGCGATGAGGGTCTGCGAGAGGGAATTGCGTCAGTTGGAGAGGCTGAGCCCTAGATTTTGGTCCTTTTCAGATGTCTTGAACTTTTTCTCCAATGTGCCGTGCTGGAACGATGTTCTTGATGAGTTCGGGAGGTATTTTCATCGGTTGTTGGTCTGGATTCCCACTCTTGGACCTGCCCTGAAGGTCCACGTGACCACCAACATGAGAGTACAAACTTTGTGTCAGAACGAGCACTTGTCATGGAAGAGTCCTTTTGTGATTGTGTGAGTAATAGATCATCACCTTCTTGTTCATTCAGTGATTCTTGAAGCTTCTCTTCCGAACGGTTCATTGTCTCCAATTCTCCTCAGTGTGACGAAAAATCATCAGTTATATGGCGTTTTTTGGTCAAATTACCAATTTTTCTAAATACAGCAATATTTATACCATCAAAATCATTGAAACGATAATAAGAACAATACAGAAAAAACCTTGGCAATCGGAACATGTATTTTAGTCATGCAACGGGCTAAACAGCAGTAAAAGCTATAGGCGCATTACTTAGTGCGTTAAGTTGGGTCTAGAGAGAAGAGATCCTGAAATCCACGAACTACACATGTAAGTGAGGGAGCTTATTTTGTCGTGGCCTCTAAGTCGGGCTTTCTGGTGAACCACTGTGTTGTCACAAACTTGAATTGGGCCGCATCAAATGGTTTCAACAAATAGGCATTCGCACCACATTCCATAGCGGCCATGGCTCGGTCTTTTGCTTCGGAGGCGGTCACCATCACGACGGGAAGTTGTGGATATTGACGGCGAATTGTCTGAAGAATTTGAACTCCATTTATATCTGGAAGGCCAATATCTAATATGACTCCATCGTAGACAGTGGCATGAAGGGCCTCAAGGGCCTCTTGTC
The DNA here is from genome assembly GCA_965223675.1 of Nitrospirales bacterium. GTDB lineage: Bacteria > Nitrospirota > Nitrospiria > Nitrospirales > UBA8639 > JAGQKC01. The sequence continues at coordinate 3,667,008 of OZ245013.1, forward strand.
CAGATTGTGCAGGTCGAACTTGATAGCCTTCTCCTTCTAATCGATCAGTCACTAACTCTAAAATATCTGGGTCGTCATCAACGACAAGAATACATCGTTCAGATTCGGGATTGTGAGAGATCACTTTCTTCCCAACCGGTTCAAGAGGTAGATCGATGTGAAAGGCTGTGCCTTTAGAGACCTCACTTTCAACGGAGATTGTGCCGTGTTGAAGGTCTACGAGTTGTTTCACGATCGATAAGCCTAACCCTAAGCCCTTGACATTCGATTTGTGTCGACGGTTAACACGGAAAAACGGCTGAAATAAGTCTTTGAGATCTTTCTCAGAAATGCCTTCCCCGGTATCCTCCACTGTCAGCCTGGCGCAAGCGGCATCGAGCCGTGAGAGTTTAACCTGAATATTCCCCTCATTCGGAGTGTATTTAATCGCATTCACGATAAGATTAATGAGTATTTGGTTGACCTTGTCTGCATCTGCATGAACCGTCAGGCCTTGATCCTGACACTCCAATTTCAAAGATTGCTGTTTTTTCGTAGCTTGTGGCGCGAGTTCTTCAATACATTCCTTGGTGAGCAATGCAATGGGCACTTCTCCGAGAACTACTTCCATTTTCCCAGCTTCTAAACGGGCGCGGTCCAGGAGATCCCCAATCATTCGCGCTAACCGGTTGCTATTCACCCGAATTCGTTGAAGACACCGTTCCTGCTTTTCGGTAATGGCTCCCGTGACCCCACCGAGTATATTTTCGGCGAACCCTTTGATACTCGTGAGTGGGCTACGGAGCTCATGGGACACATGGGCGAGAAATTGTGATTTGAGACGATCGAGTTCTTGTAATTCTTCGTAAGCCTGTTGAAGCTCGGCGGTTCGTTCTTCCACTCGCCGTTCCAGACCAAGATTCAATTCCTCAATTTGGTGATAGGCATCCGTATTATCAAGTGAGATAGCCACTTGAGTGGCAACCGTTGCCATCACATCGAGGTCGTCTTGAGTCAGGGATGGGCCATGAACACGATCGACCATGAGTGACCCAATAACTTTATCTTTTACTTTTAATGGCACCGCAATAAGTGAAGTGGCCTTGGAGATTTTTGCCATCTCTTGATTGAGGCGATGAAGCCGTTCCCACACGTTCTGATCATGGATGTTTTCGAGGAAGACAGGCTCGCCTTTGAGTATCACTTGTCCTTCTATGGTTGTGGAGTCCGTGATAGGGATTTCACGGGCGCGGGCAAATTGTGCGGCTTCTTCAGGAAGACCTAGTACGCGAGCATCATGGACGACCTTTCTGACTGGATCGTAAAAACTCATCAAAGCTCGGTCGTAATGGAGTTCTTGAACGATGGTCTTTAAGACATTGTCAATTAAGGTTTCCCGATCGAGCGTGGCGCTAAAGAGTAGACCGGCACGGTGAAGTGTCGTGAGTTGTGTCACTTTTCGACGGAGTTCAACCGTCGCATATTCTTGCTCCAGGGAAGCTTCTCGAAGCTCTTCGTGACGAGTTTCTACCGCTTCCAATTGTTCGACGATTAGGGCTTCTCGCTGTTGCGAATGCAGGTGTTGTTTGCGTTGGGTGCAAAACCAGGCGATCACGGGTGGAAACAGTGCAATAGCTAAAGCCTCGGCAACGGTCACTGCGGGATAGCGCCATTGAAGATAGCCAAAAGCGAGCAGTCCAGCCAAGATTCCTGCAAGGGCCCATCCAAACGGAAGTTGGATAGGTGGAGCCCAGCGAAATTCCCATTCGCACCATTCGTCTCCATTGGCAATACATTGGAGATCTTTGACGGTGGCGTGTCCCAATTGGTGGACATGTTCAGGTACGGCTGAGAGTGCGGTTTTTGAGACTTCACAAATTTGGTCAGCACATCGTTTTCGATACGCTCCAAACTGCTTGTAGACGCGCTCGGTGTATTTCATTCGAAGAATGGCAGATTTCTCAGTCACGGTGCCAACTTCAAAGAGGATTGAGTTTCTGGCAAACTTTTGCCCGAAATGGGGAAACATCTTATAAATTTGTGGAACCGAGAATGGCCGTCCTAGGGTTTGAATAATCGGCGAAATATACTTCGTCTTTCCAACTTGAATTTGAAATTGCGGATCTTGGGAAATCAAGAGACAAAATTCTGTTAAAAAACTGGCAAATTCATAGGAGTAACTGTTCCACATGTTTTTAAGAAATGCAGGAGTCACGTGGTAGGCAGGGTCTGGAATTCGATCATTCAGACGAATGCAAAGTTCCTTGGTTGCTTGGGAACCGGCTTCTGCCCCTTCTTTCTTGGCAACACTCTCTTCAAGGTGTGTGAGATAGGCGCTGACTTTAAACCCAGTGACATCCCGAATTTTTTCGCCCTTTTCATCAATCCCAAATGGCCGGAACTCCATCGCCCCTTTTTCAAGGATCGTGTGTTCTTTGGAGAGTAATTGCATGGCTTCCTACTCTGGTTTAGAGGGAATGAAAAGAATCATACACCCATAGGGGAGAGTGAAAACAAGCCAATAGGGGAAAAAACGTCGATCGTTGCTTGTGAATCGTATCTTGTTGAAGAAATAGAGGTATCTCGTCAGAAGAATTTTGGCCGCTTCAAGTTACCAGTCCTATTTTTTACGAGCGACGAGATACGAGCGACGAACAACGTTTTTTAATCTGGTAGAACAGGAATCCATCCAGTGCCTTGATGATGAAAATCGAAGGTGTGGGGATGAAAAACTTCAGCCATAATCTCTAACGATTCAACGAGCCGTGGCCCCGGACGGTTAAAATATTGATTTCCGTCCATAGCATAGATCCGACCATTTTGCACCGCTCGTAATGTATTCCAAGTGGGATTTGAGGTGAGTTCTGGCAAATGCTCTTGAATATGTGAAAGAGAATAACCACATGGGAGTAGAAGAATGATGTCCGGGTCGGCTTCTTCAAGAGCTTTCCATGTGATCCACAGGGCATGTTGCCCTGCCTTGCCAAAGAGATTGCGACCGCCTGCCATCGTCACGAGCTCGGGCACCCAATTCCCAGCAGCCATGAGCGGGTCCATCCATTCAATACAGGCAACTCTTGGTGGATTACCAAGAGTTCTTGTTTGTTCAGCGATCGCGTTCATGCGCGCTTGAAGTGTGTTTAGAACAGTTTGCCCTTGAGGTTCCTGCCCCAAGGTACTCGCCACCGTACGAAGGTCATGCCAAACACCTGCTAAATTTGTTGTTTGCAGAGACACAATGGCAGGTTTCTTTCCTAGCCACGAGTCCAGTGCCAATTCCACATCATGTAGGCTGACAGCACACACGTCGCACTGGGTTTGCGTCACAATGATATTGGGCTCTAGCTCTTGTAATTTTTCAGGAAACACACGATAGACGGAAAGGGAATTTTCCAAAAGACTTTTCACTCTTGAATCAATATCATGGCTCGTACCATTCACATCAAACTTGGGTTCCGTACAAACCGGAAGATGTGTAATCGAAGAAGGAAAATCACATTCGTGAGACCGCCCAACGAGTTGATATTCTAACTCTAGCGCGCAGACCATCTCTGTGGCACTGGGAAGCAAGGTGACGATACGCGTTTGCATAAAAAGTCTACAGATTAATTAGTTCTAGGTTTTCTGATTTCTAGAATCGTAATAGGCCACTTAGTGATTAGCAAGAGAGGCGATTTCCTTACTTTCCCTCCCCCCAGCGGGGGGAGGGTAGGGTGAGGGGAGAGTTGGGGAGCACTTATCACATGAAGTGAAAATGAATGAGACTCCAAAAGAAAAAACCATCCACATTGTACGGATGGAAGCCGTAGGTCCGCGTATGGTAAAAGGATGCCATTAATTAGAATACAATTGTCTAATCCAACCAAGGAGGACACTATGGCCACCAAAGCCTACATCCTTATGAAAGTTAAAGCAGGAAAATCGCAAGAAGTGTTGGAGACATTGAAATCCATGCCAGGCGTGGAACAGGCTCATGCCTGTTTTGGGCAACCCGATATCTTTGGCTTGATCAATGCTCCGGACGACCGTGCTCTATCGGATGTCATTATGACCAAGATCCACACGATTCCGGGCGTTGAAGAAACTGACACGCACATCGTCGTGCAAGAATAGCAAGTTAAAACGGAAAGATGAGATAACCTGAAGACTGAGGCAAAAGGCGGTTAATATGACTCGATATGTAGGTTGGGAATTTTCTGGAAATCTTTTAGATTCCGGGTAATGAGGGCTTCATTACATACAAGAGCGTGGGTTCCAATCAAAAGATCCATTGTGCCGATGGGTGTCCCCTGGTTTTGAAGATGAACAAGGAGCTTACCATACATTGTAGATAGCCGTTCATCTGGATTAACGACGTCGCAATTCTGGCTAAGTAGGTGAATGCGGTCGCGCTCTTTCGTCGACATTGATAAGACCAATCCGGCTTCAAGTTCACATACCACAAACAGACTCAGTTTCATGGGCGTATCATTGAGCTGTTCAAGCTTACGGTGAGCAGGTCCAAACGTTCGCCGCTTTCCTTCTCGAAGTAAATCGACCACAAAAGAGGTATCAAGAAAGCTCATAGTCGAGGAGCTTTTGCGGGATGTTTCTTCCGGCGTGCTACTTGCTCTTCAATGTGGTCGAGTGTCGATTCTTCTACTTCAATGGAGGACAATAGTTGTAACAGATCTTTAGCCGTTGCCTTCCCGCCCAGACTCTCTTTAATGACTGAAGAGAAAGATTGCCCTTGTTTTTTGCGACTGGCGAGCAAGGAGTAGGCTTCCATATCAATAGTAATAGTTTTGACAGCCATGCACTTATCATACACTTATATCTTGAAATCGTCAAATCTCTGTCTCTCACTTGATCCGATCTTTTTTTCCGTCATTCTTAAAATTTCATTCGAACAAAAAAGATGGGGCTGTCCTAGATAACTATTTCATATGTGGCTTAACCCACTGTTGTAATTGAGCAAATTGTCGTTGTGGGTTCGGGGTATTAAAACGCCATTCACACTCCTTTAAAAAAAGCGGGAAGTGCTGGCGCGGGACCCCATTGAATTTCCGCATGTGGCGCTTCGCTTGATTCCAGAAATTCTCGATTCCGTTAATGTGCTTGTGTTTTTTGACAAATCGTTTGGAATGATTGATCCGATAATGTTTAAACTCTGACACATCCAGGACATTGTACGAGCGATAGGTATCGGTATACACAATGCTGTCTGGAATAATCCGTTCCTGCATAATCCCCAGTAATGTTTTGCCTTTCGTATTAGGGATCACTTTTGTATACACACGCCCCCCACGCTTGAGAATCCCAAAGACTGGGACTTTCCCTGCCGCCCCTCGGCCACGCTTTCCCTTGCGCCGCCCACCGAAATAACTTTCATCGACTTCAACTTCTCCTGCCAGGGGCCTTTCATTTTGGATCGCTTGCGCAATGATTTCTCGTAACCGATGAAAGTAATAAGCCGCTGTACTGTTATTCACTCCTCCTAACGCTGCCGCTGTCCGTGCCGTGGCTCCTGACACAAAGTATTCGATCAACCGTCTCTGCTTTTCCCAACTCAATCGACTCTTCCGCATCCGGCCATCCTCAAATAACTCTTGTTATCTAGGACAGCCCCAAAAAGATAATTTCCATTCATTATTCGATGTCATCATGACCAAGATTTATCGAAGAAACCGACACGTATATCGTTGTTCAAGAATAAGCTTATTTCTTGAAGACGGTCTACTTCTTTGCCAATGAGCTCGCCTTATTTCGGCTTTATGCAGGGAGAAAGGGTTAACAAAAAAAGGCCAGCATTTCTGCTGGCCCTTTGTCGTAGAGATATCGAGCTTTGGAATCGAAAGAGCTTAAAACAGGCCTGAGGCATGTCCTGAGTTTGCCATGAAAAATAACATGGGGATAGAGAGCATCGTATTTGTTCGTGATGCTAAGAGTGCGATGCGTGCTGATTTCGGTTTCTGCTCTGCTGGTGCGTCTTTCAAACCCAAAACAATTTTCTGATTGGGCCAAATAATTCCCCACACATTAAGCAACATGATGGTTCCCAACCAGGCCCCCATGCCGATCACAGCATCTTGGCCTTGCAGCATGAACGCACTACCAAATCGATGCTGGTTCATTAATAGTGCGGCGCCAAATACCCAGGTTGCTAAAGCTCCCCATCGAAACCACCACAACGCATTTGGTACAAGATGTTGGAACGCCTCGGCTTTGGTTTCAGGTTTGACGACTTTTAAAAATGGCACTTGAATAAAATTAAAGTAGTAGAGAATGCCGATCCAGGTGATGCCGGCTAAATAATGTCCCCACGCTAACAAGCTTTCCATATTGTTTCCCTCTTAATGTCTAAGTTAGTTAATGAATGTTGTGCTGGTGCCCTTGAATCTCAAGAGCTAGTTTCATGTTCCAGAAATTTGCGAGAGTTGCGGGACATAACGTGTTGGGGTTGAAATGGGTGGTAGCCAAACACGCCCCCTTATTTCGTTAAGGTTTTTCGGTTCACGACACTAGACGAGCATCTTCACGAACCCATAAAGCACGATGGTTAAGACAAATCCCGCTGTAATCGTTCCACTAATCGTATCAAGGGGGTTACCCATTACTACCTCCTTTTATTTGATAACACAGGCAATTGTTGTATAGAACATTTGTTGATTAGGTTTGCTATAGCCGTACCAAAAATTTCTATATATTTGAATTGGGTTGTAGCGCTGTGCCAGTGAGTTCGGCACGGCTAGGCTTTATTTGGTTTCGCTATAGACCCTAACGTATTCCATAGTAGTTGTTCAAGATGAACGCTTAGTTTTCATTTGTCCAGGTGTTTGAGGTTTTACAGTTTTCTTTGTACCTGAAAAACAAAATCGCCAAGGTTTATGGGCCCATTCTCCAGCGTAGTCAACTCCAATGCGAGGAAGAGCTTGTATCTGTTGGCGTGGAACGTGTTCCCCTCGGTCTTCGACCCAAATTGATTGCCCAATTGTGGCATCGACGCAGTTAAGAGTTCGATCGATACCCAACTGCCTGCACACTCGTCCAGGACCATCAATACGAATTGGTTCAGGAAGTGCTTTATTTCCCTGTTCAACGATTTCCACTCCTCGTATCAGAATAGCCGCCGGAAAATCAGGACGCTCCGTCACAAAGTTTAAGAGATCATACATCCCGTAAATCAGATACACATAGGTGAAGCCTGGTTTTCCAAATAACACCTCGGTTCTCTTGGTTCGACCTTTTGAAGCATGACAAGCTTTATCTTCCGGTCCAATGTAGGCCTCCACATCGACGATGCCTGCTGCGGACCTTCCTGCAGCAGAATTTCTTATCAAATATTTCCCCAAGAGATCCTTAGCCACCTTTAACGTTGGCCGAGCATAAAATGATGGTGGAAGAGGTTTTGGGGGTTGGGCCATATAACTGCGAGTAGCCAGAGATTATTTTTTATGGACGGTGTTAGCTTGATTCATTGCAGACTTTTTTCGTCCGATCAGCCCTTTACATTCATCGGTTCCCATAAAATTCTTATACTCGCAACGTGATTCGCGCTATCGGTCTGAGCTACGACACGAAGCCACAATCGCCAGTACGCTCACGAACATGGACAGAGCAAAAAACGCAGAAGCAAAGAGTTTGGCCGACTCCTCGAGAGTAATCGAGAGACTACTGCGCTGCTGTGTCGAGTCTATGAGTGTGTGTATGCAATAGAAGCCAAATGCGATGGCTAGCAATCCCATCACCTTCGGATATCTCAAAATTTCCGTCAAGAAACTACCCATCACAACAACGGCAACTACACCGTAGGCAATCACAATCACATCATTCCAATTCCGGAACGTTGTGGGGGCGCCAATGTCACTCTGACCAATCCATCTTCCCACTCGTTCATGGAATTGAAGAAACTCATCTAAGGAGAAAAACAGAAAGCCAAGTGCTGCCATTAGCCAGAAGTAGCGAGACCATCCGTCATGATCTAGTTTTAAGAGAAAACATAGAGCGGCAAAGCCGCTGGTCATAGACAGAAATATGCCAGACAAAGTGGTCGCTAGCCCTCCTTCCTCGAAATGAATAGTAGGTTTGCCTTCTGGAGCGATGGCAACAGCTAGGATAATGACACTAAGCACACCAGAAACCAAGAGAGCGACCAACCAACCAATTCTTAGTGGTGGTTCTTGATCTCGTAAGGCGAGTGTTTCTTTAAGCTTCTTCTTGTATGAGAAGAACGATATCACCCTGTACCCTATACCCCACCGACTTAGATAGTCTGTCGCTGATGTAGCACCAGGTACCTCGCCAGCTCGGCGATGTTCCTTGCGAAGGAAAAGATTATCATCATACAGGATTCAGTTCTACCGGGAAGTGTTATCTTCATGTTTGTGAAACATAGCTATTTTTAGTCATTCTCCTATCGATTGTCAGCTGATGCACCTGTTTGATCACACACGGTCTATGTGTTTTCTTGTCTTGTTGTAGATAGGGTTAATGATCTTCGGTTGGAGTAGGAGTATTGTGGATATAGAGAATAGCAGATTCAATGCGCTGTTTTGCTGTTAGACTCAGGAAATAACCTAGTCATTGGCATATGGCGGAAGTGTTGTCAGTCTCGTATCTTCAACTGGACCACCGACTGTAAAGTGGTAGAGTGATTGATAGTTGGTATGTGGGTAAAATCCAAATACCCGATGCACAGGATCATCAAAGAAACACCCTATACCCGTTGATCGAATGCCTGCTGCCTCAGCTTCCAAGTACAACACTTGACCAATCAAGCCAGTTTCCCAAAACAACCGTTTGTAGAACCAGGGCCCGTGCGTGTCGAGGGCCGAATCGAATTCGGCGATCATGCCCAACGAAAAAGCGCTGTCTCCAGCGATTTCCTGCCAACAACTGACCTGCATGGCAATCTTCTGCGCATTCCCGTCTTCTAATAGATACAAAGGGAGTTCTTCTGGGCAGTGTTCAGGTTTTGTCCATACAAATTGTTCATGCATGGCGGCTTTGAACTCAAGAAATTTCTTTTGTGATGGCTCTCGGATCAATATGTAGAGCCCTGATGGAATGCCCTCCACCCGATGCACAAAGAGTGCAAGATGAATCGCCGGATTCCAAGGAATGCTGTCCCAAGGCATTGGACGCTGACTGGCTGGTCGTCCTCCGCGAGGCATAACACGGGTGAGCATGGTAAAAAAACGCTGTGCTGAAATGCTGGTCTGCCCATCGAAAGAAACTGCACTCCGGCGCTGATGGATGATTTGACCAGCGGATAGTTTATTGGAATCAAATTTTTCCTCTTCTCTTTGTGGAGGAGGAATAAAGGAGATCGTTCGGACTTCCTGTGATGTTTTCCATGAGGCCTCCGCCACATCATCGATGATCTCCCATGGAATGGGATTGTCACGACTCAATCGATTCGCTTTTCCCTGCCAAGTGCCTTGGGCAAGATTTTTCACAGTTTGCGGATCGAGTGCCAGTGGCAGCTCTTGTGACTGTATGGCCTGCGCAGGCCATACGGCTGCAACAAGTTCTGGATATTCTTTTTCTGATTGTACAAAGTCATCTGCTCGATCCAGACCGAGAAACGTCGACAGCACGTCATCTGAAGTTCCTTCTAGAACGACCATATGCCAACCAAAGGTAGCTGAGGCGATGCGGAGTGTGCCAATCGCATGGCCAACATCATGTTGACAATAGCGAAAGGCCCGTTCCCCATATTTCCAGGCTTCCCGCCAATGAATGGAACTGAGTCCGACAAAAAACGTTTGCTTCGGAAAATCCTTTGTTAGTTGCTTGATGACATCTTGAGAACATGACAATCGGTGTTCCAGTCCATGTTCTTTGGGAGCGTAGTGATAGAGGCCCGGTTCCAGCGTAACTCCTGGCATTTCATCAATAAGCAAATAGCCTTCTGTCGGATGAAGATTACCGCTGGATGGGTTACTTCGTAAGGCCCATCGATTTCCTCCATATTCTTTCCATGCAGTGATAGACAGCGCGTACTCAAAAAATCGAGAGAGACTGTTGATGCTTAATGGTTGCGAAGGAATGGCTTTGGGACGAAAAAGATCATCGTAGGCAGGAGAGGTGGGCTCCTCGTCCGGTTTCAGAAGAGGCAGGTGAGTTAAGGGAGCGCCTTCATATCGGCGAAACGGATTGGGCTGATTCGCCCAATCCATGTAGCCTAAGGACCGTGCGTATTGGTTGAAATCATGCTTGGTTTGCTCGTGGTACTTTTTGACCCGCTCAATATTGTCTAAAGCCATATGATGGGGTGTGTCAGCTTCCATAATCGTTCTGTGTTCGTCATGAGTCTTTGAGCTTGACGTGACAGGAAGATTTATCTACGGACAAATCGGTATTTATTGATTGTGCAAAATATCACAGTTTGTAAAGGATTCACGAGTGTATCTTGGGAGTTAGGCAGGAGCTATTATAGATGACAGATCGAAGAGAGGTTGTGGCAAAGAAAAATTGACACGAAGGGAAAAGACTGAGACTGCCTCTATCTTAAAATCCAGCGGAGTGAAGGATGCTTTGTCTTGTGTGATGAAACCCAACATCGTGCATATTCCGGATTACGTCTTAAACGCTGAAGCAATCATTCAGCTTGTGGTACGAGAGTTTAGCGTCAGAGCAAAGAGGCGACATGGAAGGGGAACATTCCACGATCCGTTCATCCTCACTCATTGTTAGAAAAAATAAACTTTGAACTATGCGAATCTTATATTTAATGTTAGATTTGCATAGATGGTTAAGCGAAGACTAGAAGCAAAAATCCGAGAAGCCCTACAACGCAGCCCCTCTGTCGCACTGATGGGCCCTCGCCAAGTTGGGAAAACGACGCTAGCGCATACACTCGCCAAAAATCTTTCTTGTGTATATCTTGATCTTGAAGATCCGCTTGATCTGCAAAAAGTGAGGGATATCGCCGCATTTCATGCAGCCAATCGTGATCAACTGATCATTCTTGATGAGGTGCAACGTCTTCCCGAAGTGTTTGCCACTCTACGGGGGATTATCGATAAAGAGCGCCGACGTGGGAAAAAGGCTGGGCAATTCCTGTTCCTTGGATCGGCGTCGCTTGATTTGTTACAGCAATCCAGCGAGTCCCTTGCCGGACGTATTGCCTATCTTGAACTCTATCCGCTAGACCTTCAGGAGATTAATGGAACGAAAGCCAATCGGGTACACCGGCTTTGGGTGCGAGGCGGGTTTCCCGAGAGTTTTTTAGCGAAATCGGATGCTCAGAGTGTTGAATGGCGATGGGATTTTATACGGACGTATTTAGAGAGGGATATTCCGCAATTGGGGCCTCGCATTCCTGCTGAAACGCTTTCTCGCTTTTGGACGATGTTGGCTCATAATCAAGGGAACCTGTTAAATGCGGCGGCCCTGGCGAGAAATCTGGAAGTGGCCGGAGTGACGGTGGGACGGTACCTGGACTTGCTGGTGGATCTGTTACTGATTCGGCGGCTCAAGCCGTGGACCTTCAATGTGAACAAACGGCTGGTGCGGTCTCCCAAAATTTATGTGCGGGATTCAGGATTAACCCACGCACTTTTACATATAGCTTCGTTTAATGACTTACTGGGGCATCCCGTGGTGGGCGGGAGTTGGGAAGGGTTTGTGATTGAAAATATTTTGTCTGTCGCCGGATCCCGTGTGCAGCCCTATTTTTATCGGTCCGCCGGGGGAGCGGAGATTGATTTAGTGCTTGAACTGTCCCCGAAAGAACGATGGGCGATTGAGATTAAACGCAGCTCGGTCCCCGGTCTGACAAAAGGATTTCACATCGCGTGCGAAGATATTCAACCTTCAAAGAAATTCGTCGTGTATGGTGGCCAAGAGAGCTTTGCCATGGAGAGAGGGATTCGGGCGATGGCATTACATGACATGATGACAGAAGTCGCAACATGAGTTGCCTAAGATCGGCGTCCTTAAACTCATGACCATCATGATGAAAAAGGAGCGGATGAAATCTCTTGTCTGCGTTAGAAAATTCATCAGTCCCCTTTTTTTTGTCCTTTTTTGCTAAACCTGCCACACAAAAAATATCACGAGGATGAAGGGTAATTAAATCCATATAAGAACACAGCAAGCTTTTTCGCAGGCAAGGAGGGAGAGAATATTCTATCTATAGGGAAAGGAAGAAATTAGTTCCCTGTAACAAGTTCAGCTTCCAGCGGATGATCTTTTCGAAAACGACTCACTCCCTGTACGCTAAATCCTAACACGTGTCCTTGCTTATCAACACGTTCCATAACGGCATCGTGGGCAGTCGGGCGCATGAAACCCGGAGCATCCTTGAACTGGACCTCGAGAAAATCGCCTTCAGGATCGAACCAGACTTTCACTTTTTCGGCCATATTGTGTCTCCTGCTTTTAATTGATCGGTCAAATATGCGGTAATCACAAATGCATCTTCTGGAGGATACTTTACCACGACACATAAGAATTTCGCACCAACACGGGTCTGGGCATAGAATTCATAGAATAATTCCACCGTCTTGTCGGAACGCGAAACGCGAACTTCTGAGGGAGATTGCAAGACATGCTCAATCTCACTCTCCATTCCAGCCATTTCCTGATGTTGCAAAATATGAGCGAGGCGCTCATCAGTCAGGCGAACAGATCGTCCAAAACAATCATTAATATTCTTCATTGATCACCATTTTAAGCCACTGTCTGGAGTTATTGGAGGTACTTTTAAAACCTACAAGTATTTTCCTAGTACCTTTTGATGCCTCGAAACTCAGAGGCGGCATGTGCGCCGCTCTAAGCACGAAACAGCCACAGGGTTTATTGGCCATTATATAGATATCGTTGAACATTGCGTCGCTTAGTCCAATAAAACTTTTGCATGTGCTCCTTGGGGATATCTATTGTTAAGGGAAGGGAATGGCAATGATCTCTCCGAGCTGGATTTCGGTGATGACTTCTCGAATAGCTGGATGTAAAGTCATGACTCATGGGACTTGATTAGTCGGAAGAAAAATAATGAAAAGCTTCGTGTCTTTTAGGTTTTGTTGATATTGAAGCTGTTGATCAGCGGTGATAAAGACAGTGAATTGTTGTTCGGAGACCCTGAGCAGTGCTCCATTTTTCATCCCTGACCAACCCATATCTTGAACTGTCGATACAGAATACTCGGCAAGAGAGGATTTGAGCACGCGTGGAACTGATTCGTCCAGAAGAATGGTCAAGAGGAACGGGCAAGTTTTAAAAGAGTGGACTTAGAAAATTCCAAGACCTCTAGGGCTTGGTCTCTTTCGACAGAGGGAAAGTTCTCAAGAAAGGCATTCAGCGTCAGTCCAGCTTCTAAGTTATCGATGAGCGCATCAACAGGAACTCGTGTGCCACGAAATACTGGAGTACCACTGAGCACTTCAGGATCAATGGAGATCGGTAATCGACTGAGTTCTTGTTCTGGAATGACGAGGTTCATAACTAAGCCCAAGATGTAAAGTAATCGAGATTAGTATATCGTAAAGTACGATTCGGGTCTATCGTGATGGTCTGCAGAGACGACACGTTCTCCTCAATCGTCAATAGGCCATAACCCATTCTGGTCCTCCCTTGAGCTATTGGCAGGTCTTTATAAATTAGGCTGGCCAGTAAATGCGGGTGGGCGGGAGCAGGGCTCGGGCTTCAGGGTCCATTTTTTCATAGTGGTCATTGATCGTGGTCGGTTTGTGAGAAGAAAAAGGTCCTAAAAGACGATGCCTATCAGAAGAACGAGAGAGGAAAGGGGAGGTCCAGAAACGAGGCGCTTGATAAATACTGGGATAGGTCTTATTGAAAAGCAAAGACATCCATCTGAACTGATTTCGTCGGCGTGGCTTCACCGTGAACCATTCGTCTAACTCTTTCTGTGGTCTCGCGACTAAAAACGGGTTCACCGCAGTGAGTACACACTGTGGCCGGAACATTTTCAACCCGGACTGCTCGACCTTCAATATCAAAAACTTCGTGAACGTGTTTTGTCCGTCCTTCAGTCTTTCCACACACATGACACCGAAACATGCTTACCTCCGTTTTGTAAAATCATACCATTCATCTGGATCAGGTTCATAGATGGTGATGATCTTTAAGAATTCGGAATCTGCGTAAGAAACTTGAATGTGCAAGGGCCTTCTCGATTGTGTGAATCCTAGAAGAAGACAACTTGGCGTATACTTGTCATCAGGATAATCTTCAATCAGTTCAGCATCTTGCCCAACCTGTCGGATCTCCAGATCGCTAATGTTTCGTTCAACGGCTCGTTTGAAGGCATGGTGGCTAAACTCAAATTGTCCGTCAGCAAGCTGCTGGCGAATGTCATCTAAGCTTTTCATGAAATGAAGGATATCAAATTAGAGCAACCAGAAAATCATTGTACGAAAGTGTCATAAAAGATAAGGATTCAGTTGTCATCTTTATGAATTTTCTCAAAAAATGATCGATCTGACTGGCCGCGGCTAATGGTTGTGTGTTGGTCGAACCTGAGACGCCAGCAGAGTCGCGACGGCTACCGTCTCACCATCCAACGTCGTAAACTCTACTTCGTAGCCTTTACCTTCTTGATGAACCAGCACGACGGTTCCAATGTCACCTCTCTGAAGCCCGCGTTCGGGAATATCGCTTTCCAAAATGACATCTTCTAATTCCTGAATCATGGGCCCCTCCGTTTTAAATGTGGAGAAAAACCTTGCCTTCCCTCTTCCAGCTCTATGGGTCGAAGAGAGTAGATACTTCACGACCTTGGGTTTAGAAATTTCTAAGCGGTCCGCATGCGGCAGTTTCATGTTATCCCTAATTCAGGAATAGGACTCCTCTAAAAGACAAGCCGAAGAGTTTATTTTAAGCTTCTTGCAAACAACACTAAACAATCGCGTCTCGATTCTCAAACTTTGTCCAATCTGTAGCGCCCCATCCTATGCCAACAACACTTTTTTCTCGAAATTCAGACGCTGCATGCGCACCTCTTTCCGCGCGAACCATCCACAAGGGTTCCTAGGTTGTTATGAAGCAAGTGATCCGTGTTGGGCCATTGACACAGTTAGCCCTTAAAGGCTTTGTCGAGGATAGAGAGACGAGGTGATGCACGGAAAATTTTACTCAATGTTATAATTTACGCTTTGAATTCGCTTCATATGTATTTCCTGTCATTACTGACTCAAGATAGTCGTCATCAAGCAAACGGAGGATTGCCCAACGATCGGACTTGTCGAAGTGGAGTTTCTCGCCTTGGCCTTTTCCCACAGTCTTTATTGGAAGTTTGTACCGTTTAATGACTTTCTTAAGGTCTTTCATTTTTACTCTCTTCAGGTAAGGTTTCGAAGCAATATTTTTGAGCTTGGCCACCTTTTGTAGATGTCCTTCGCAGGCTTGCTCAAAATCATCAAAGTTATCAATCGGAATTTTCTCTTTGATGATTTGAAGTGTGTCTTTGGCAGTCTTTAGTAATAATTTGTAAAACTGGAAAATCCTCTGAAAATTATCCTTTTTAAAAATAAAAAGTTCATTTCCACGGCATATACAGTCAATATGTTGATCAAAAAGAAATAGGCGATCTGTAAACCGGTCGTAATGGCCTTGCTTCAGGACCACAGCTAAAAGGCGTGTGCGGGTTAACTCCCGTTTTTGGCTATAAGTACGAAAACAATATACCGGATTTCCTGACTCGGGACGTAAAACAATTACGTAAAAACGCAAGGACGATAGAAACTTTTCCTCTGCCAAGAAACCATCAAGAGCAGTTATGTCTGAAAGTCCACTGATCTGAACCTTTATCGCCTCATGTTCGGATATTTGGAGAATTTCTACTTCATGTAGGTCTAGCTTTGTCCCTGGGTCGTAGGGGTGCAAAACAAGGTCTCCTTTCTCTAGCTCCTTTTTGTGTTTAGTGAGAACCTTCTCGACAATCTGCTGAAATTCCCCTGCGACTTCTTGCGTGATTGTTATCCGCTGAAAGTCTGGGGAGTCAGCGTCCCGGCTTACACCTGCCATACAGACTTGGACTTCGCAGTTCCCTAAATCTAAATCCATGATTTCTTCAAGAGTTTTCATGTCGGGACTGCCTAAGTTTGCTGGTGTCATAGAATGACCTCCAAAAGAATATCGTCTGCGACCTTAACCGCAGAAAGTGTTCGCCCGCGACGAACTCGACCCCGTGCAATGATGGAGTAGATGTCACCATTTTTAAGTTCGATTTCATAGATATGAAATCCTAGAAGGTTTAGCATTGGATTTATATGGATCATGTCAGAACAAACGTAAAGAATGCCTAAGACAACAAAAACTATCCCCAAGCCTATACTCTGCTCAACGGTGCTAAACGGTACAGCAAGAAAAGGAAGAAGGTAGGTCACAATATAGCTCATGGCCTCACCGTCACGACGGCGTACGGCGGCAACTTCAATGCTAAGCGGATTTAGTTTTTGAACTGTGAAAAGATAAAGACTGACTCCAGCAAGGCCAAGGATTCCAAGAACCAAAATAGTTGCTGCAATAATGAGATTTTTCTCAAACATCAAAATAAAAATAATAAGTGTGAGTGGAAAGTAAGAACTTAGAAATAAAAGTAGACGAATAAGTAGACTAGGCATTTTGGCTATAGTTCTCCTTTGAATGCTTTGTCGAGGATGGAGGGGAGAAGTGCTTTGAGTTCGAGGGCGGAGTGGGATTGTATTTTCTTTTTTTCCTCTAATTTTGACTGTAATTTGTCGAACCAAAGTTGTTTTTTATATTCGGGAACTGGAACGCTTAGAGCTTCAAGTTTCGCCAACCCCAATGTTCTGTTTCTGCCTGCTCCACCAGGGGAGGCTAGACCGATTTTTTCTAGTCCTTCTTCCGTGAGAAAATAAAATCGCAAAAAATTGGCTGTGACTACTTCTTCTTTGGGAACGCAGGCAATAAACCTGTGTGAACCAACACGTTCCTTATCCTCAGGTTGAACAACGGCTATTGCGCCCTCCCATGCAAATACATTATTAAAAAGAAGGTCGCCTTCTTGAACTCTATAAAGTTTTTTTGATCCTACTTCCCAACCATTTATTTGGGGCTTATGAAACGTTCCTTTTCCGAATGATCGAATGCCAATTTCTGGATAACTTGAGTCGGTGTCAATGTTGACAGGGCGTCGCGTAATTGGAGCGATTTCGCTTATAGATTTTTGGTTAGCCCCAGAAGTCAGCTTGTAGAAAGTGCCAAGAAGCAATTTGCCACCATCTTGTGTAATTTCGTTCTTTAGCATTTTTGCCTCTTCTATCTTGGCGGCCAGGGATTCGATGCGCGCGACAATTCGCTGCTGTTCTAGAAGTGGGGGGAGGGGGATATTTAGTTCAAGGAAATATTCTTCCTTTAGTCTATTTCTACTTGTTGGAGTCGCCCCCATGCTTAGATTTAATGCGTCATCCCAGGCTGGTTCTCGAGCGAAATACCAGCGCAGGTATTGAGGAACAACAGAACGCTCATTAATTGTAAAGCAAGGGAACTCGTTTGAGACGAAGCAGCTGTCATTTTCTTTTGTAGCAACGGCGAAAGAGCCTTTCCAAGCAAAGAGCCGGTTATAAACAAAATCGCCTTTTTGAACCCTATAGAGTTTGTTTGCTCTTATTTCTGATCCTGGTTTTACTTCTTTTGTATAAAGACCTTCTCCGTACCAATGTGCTCCCAGCAGTCGATAGGAAGCCTCGGGTTCTACTGAATGTTCACGGCGTACTGGGGTAAGAAATTTTCTTGTTGGGACCTTCGTCCATTTGGTCATGGCTCACTCCTGGCAAGTAGCTTTTTAATCTCATCCATGATCCCAATGATCTGCTGTTCTTTCTTCAAAATGCTCTCCACCAATTGTTCTGGCGGAAGGTGTTCCAGGTCTTTCTTCCCGCTTGGATTTTTGATGTCCAGGTTGCAACCGTTGGCGAGAATGTCTTTCGCTGAGACTTTCCAGGCCCGGTTAGTTTCTTTTCGCTTCTTCCACCACGCCAGGCAGTCTTTGAATTCCTCGAATTGCATGGGCATGGTTTTGGTGTATTGCTTGCGGCCTTTTGGCAAAGGTTGTTCGTAATACCACACGTTCTTGGTTGGACCTGACCTATCAAAAAACAGCAGGTTAGTTGGAATAGGGGTGTACGGCGCAAACACTCCATTGGGCAGACGGACAATGGTGTGAAGGTTAAAGTCTTTGAGTAATTCTTCTTTGATGCGAGCACAGACGCCGTCACCGAAGAGCATGCCGTTAGGGACAACGACTCCAGCTCGGCCTGGTTTGGGTTGTCGCCGTAGTTTTCGCATGATGAGTTGGAGGAACAGCAGCGCGGTCTCGGAGGCCTGTTTGTCCTCAGGGAAGTTTGACAAGATGCCTCGCTCTTCTTCGCCGCCGAAGGGAGGATTCGTGAGGATGACATCCACACGGTCCTTATTGCCAATCTCGTTGAGCGGAAATCGGAGGCTGTTTCCTGGGTCAATCTGTGGTGACTCCAATCCGTGAAGAAGCAAATTCATTTGTGCTAGCAAATATGGCAATGATTTCGCTTCTCCTCCTAACAGGCTTTTGGTCTGAAGAATTTTTCTCTGCTGCACGGTCACGCATTGTTTTTCTAAATACGTGTAGGCTTCGACGAGAAATCCTCCGGTTCCACAAGCCGGATCAAGCACGGTTTCTCCAAGTTGGGGGTCGGTGACGGCAACCATGAAACGAACGACAGCTCGTGGCGTGTAGAATTCACCTGAATCACCTGCGGTATCACGCATTTCTTTGAGCAGGGACTCATACAGGTGTCCGAGCGTGTGGATCTCTTCGCTTGAGGTAAAGTGGATGTTGTTGACCTTGTTGACCACATCGCGAAGGAGATAGCCATTGATCATGCGATTGATAGTTCCGCGGAACACGGATGCAATGACATCGCGACGATCGCCGCCGTTGGCTCCTTGAAGACTCCGTAAATAGGCGAACAAGCCGGGCCCACGATTTCCATCAGGCCCAATCGCTTCGTCATTGTTGACGAACGCAATGAGTTCATCTCCTGTGATGCCATCAGGCTTCGCTGCCCAATCCCGCCAGCGATATGGTGGTTCGATAGTCGGACGGAAACGTTCCTTGGTCAATTTGGCATCGGTCTCTCGCATCTGCTCCAAATCATCGAGAAATTTGAGAAACATGATCCACGTGAGCATGGGCAAGCGATCGAGGTCGCCATTGAGCCCTTTGTCCTTGCGCATAATGTCACGCGCGGACTTAATGAGACTTCCGAGTTGCTGAGCTGTGGTGAGTGGTTGTGAGGGTTTTTTTATCTTTGCCATATCTTTTTTGTTTTAAATATTCTGCAACGGTCAATCTTTTTCTTTACTGTCTGATATTCCGAGTTGCCCCCAATAAGTCAGGAGGCATTCGTAAGCACTTTCTATGCTTTCGAATCTCACATTGTATTCAGCAGCTAATGTTGCATACGGTTCTTTCCATCCATCCGGAGGTGATGCCAGTTGGGATGGCAACGAATGGGTGTCTCGGCGTGTGAAGGTGGCCTGGAGTGCCCGAATCATTTTCCCAGATTCTGGAAGGCCATTTTCTATTAAGAGCACAAGGTCAACCAGGTCTCTCACTCGTGATGGTTGTTCACGTGGGAAAGAGTAGGCATGGATTTTCTCTGCGAATTGTTGATCCAGAGGTATCATGGCAATTCGGGCAGGTTGGATGCCAGCGAAACTAAGGAGTTCGTGACCAGTTATCCATTCCGGTTCAGACACCACGGCATCTCCCAGTCCGACATCAAGATTGAATCTCGCAAACAGGCGATTATCAAGATGCGCTTCTGCGGGGAATCGTGCTCCCCCAAGTGGAGCCGCTCGTAGATCAGCGGTTGGTGCCCCTAATCGGAAGATAAACCAATCGTCCAGACTCTTTGCAAGCTCATTTTGTAGTAGTTCACGAAGGACTTGTTGTGGATTTTGACCTGCTTGAACTTGGTGGGTGAGATCATGCATGAACAGGTCAATATCCTTGGTAGCTCGTGCCACATCCTGAAGGCGGAGTTCGATGGCATATCCTCCTTTTAGCAACCATTGAGGATTTTCTTCCGTGAACAGTCGTGCCAGTAGTCGTTCAAATGCTACCCTGCGACGTAATCGGGTTAGGTCTATTCCCTGGTTCTTGGACGTTTGGTTTAGTCTGTCTTCCAACGATCGTCGGAATGCCCCTGCTGTAGCATACTGCCTTGGTTCAGGCACTATCCGACCTCCATGCGTTCAACCGTTTCGACGGCGGCACGCAGTTTGGCTTTTGAATGATCAGGGAGGTTATTCAATAGGAGTTGCTTGCTCTGAACAACTCCTCGTTCTAGTGCATCACGGACTGCACCTTCTAGAAGATCCTGACTGAGAGGACTATCTGTGACATCGAGGAGTGTTCGAAGAGGGGTTGTTACATTAAATCCCCGCCGATGTTCAATTTCATCAGGTCGAAGCACCGCTTTATGAGGTATGCATCCGCCCGGTATTTTCTTTCGAAAGCCTGGAGGTAGGATAAGATGAATTCTGCTCGGCATCACGTCTCCAAGTTCATGGATTGCCAACGCTGTTTCGTGGGAGACGGTCGCTTGACTCTCGCCTCGACGGTTCCGGCTCCAAAGAGACCAACGGATGAGGTCTTCGTGCTCACTCTCCGGGTAGGTGCGCAAGCGGTAGACTCCGTGATCTATGTATTCCCAATTCCCGTGATTCTTGTGGTGATGTTGTTGTCGGTAGGAATAGCCAACTGAGATGGCTTGAGCAGCGGTAAAATAGCCTTCTTGCTCTTTGGCAATCTCGATTAGGGCCCTTTCTGTTTCTCTTGGATCTCTTTTCATATATCAAAAACCTTACAATTATTGTAAGTATTATGTATATTTTTGAGGTATAAATCAATTAATATGCAAAAATGTTACATTAAATGTAAGGTTTTTGCATTAATGCCTATGCGGCATAGAGAAGGGTCTGAAGGCGGTGGATGGCCTCTCTGAGTTCTTCTGGGCCACCAAAAAGTTTGGCGATTTCTACCACGTTTCCATGTACAGAGATCGGTGGGACTTTGAGAATATCCGGGATGAGAAATTGGGCCGTTCCATGTTCGGCGTATTTTTCCAGCAGTTCTCTTAAAATCGTTTGGGCTTCTTGACTGTACTGGTCGAAGAAATCTTTTTTGTCCCTGCGAAGACGGTCTGCGCGTTCTCTTCGTGTTCGGAGCGGAGCATTAAAAGCGATATGGCAAAGCAGATCAAATGGGTCTGCCTGGGGTTGCTGGGTAGCTTGGACAAGTTCGTCAAAGTCGATTCCTCGCTCCGCCAGCTTTTCAATAATTTCAGATCGCTTGTCCGGGTCCGCCCACTGGATTTTGAGGTTTGCTGCTGAAGGATACAGTGTTCTAACTTTGTCTGCGGTATAGTCGGTGAATTTAACGACCGAAAGCTGTGCGCCGTCGGGGTCGAGTTCATAGACTAAATGAGCGGCAATTTCGACTTGGCCTCCATCAAAATAATACTTCCGAGTTTGTCCTTCAGAATCATCTCCGATTGTTTGGTCAATGGGGTAAGATTCCTCTGTTTCTGCTGCGACACTTTGGTCTTCAATAATTTCATGTGTAGCGGGGACTGTGTTTCCTTCTTCGTTAATTTGTTCTTCCGTGATGAGGGTGGGTTCCCCATCGAAGTCAGGATCGGCAAAGAGGCGAGTGGCGGAACCGGTGTAGTCTAAAATGTTGAAATAGAGTTTTCCGTAATCATCTCGAACGCGGGTGCCGCGTCCAATAATTTGTTTGAAGTCCGTCATGGACCCCACAACTCGAGCCAATACGATGTTTTTGCAAGTTGGGGCATCCACCCCTGTCGTAAGCATTTGAGATGTTGTGAGGATTACGGGAGAGATTGTTTCTACATCCTGGAATTGCCCCAAGTGACCGCGGCCGATCTGTCCTTCGTCGGAAGTGACTCGACAGACATAGTCAGGATATTGTTGGACAATGTCCGAATTAAGATTATTCAAGGCAGTGCACATTTCGAGGGCATGTGGTTGATCAACACAAAACACTATGGTTTTAGCAAAGCGATCGGTTTTCTTCATGAAGTCTGTGAGATGTCGTGCAATGGCTTCAGTTCGTTTCCGAAGCGACACCACTCGTTCAAAATCTTTCGTTTGATATTCTTCATCCGGAATTTCTCGACCATATCGATCTAAGTCAGCTTTGCTAGGTCTCCATCCCACAGCATCCCACGTGGTTGTCACTCTGTGGACTCTGTAAGGTGCAAGGAACCCATCGTCAATACCCTGTCTAAGGCTATAGGTATAGATGGGATTGCCAAAGTATTGATAAGTATCTCGATTGTCTTCACGTAAGGGGGTGGCAGTCATGCCCAGCTGGAAGGCCGGTGCAAAGTACTCCAATATCTCACGCCAATTGCTCGTGGCTCGCGCACTACCGCGATGGCATTCGTCTATGATGATGAGGTCAAAGAAATCGCGGGGATATTCTTTATAAAGCCCTGGTCGTTGTTCATCTTGGGCAATGGCCTGATATGTAGAAAAATACATTTCTCTTCCTTTGCTGATTTCCCCATTTTCGATTTTCCACCGCGCATCACCCATGGCTGCAAAAACTTTGTCTTTGGGATCATCGATTAGGATGTTGCGGTCAGCCAGATAGAGAATCTTAGGTCGTCGGTGTTCACCAAATCTATTCCAACGACTACTCCAAAGTTTCCAGCAAATTTGAAAAGCGATGACTGTTTTTCCTGTACCGGTTGCCATTGTCAGTAAAATTTTTTGCTTTCCCTGGACAATGGCTTGGATTGTTCGATTAATAGCGATTTCTTGGTAATACCGTGGAATTTTTCCGGTGAGGTGATTAGATGGGGTCAAAAACTGTTGGACGGTTTTTTCATCCGTGAGGCCTTGGTGTTGTTGAAGTCGTTGCCAAAGCTCTTTAGGAGTTGGAAATGTTTCTATTTCTTTTTCTTTCCCTGTGATGAAGTCGAATTCAAGAATGCCATGCCCATTTGTGGAAAAAGCGAATTTTACTCCTAGGATCTCAGCGTATTCTTTGGCTTGACCCATACCATCTCCAGGAGTTTTATGCGCCGCCTTGGCCTCTACTACCGCAATCATGAAATCTCGGGTGTAACGAAGGAGATAATCCGCACGCTTTTGTGGACGGCGACGGACTTTTTTACTCGTACCAATTATGCGGCCATCCGTAAATGTTTTCTGTTCTGTGAATGAATGAGGATCGTAGTCCCAGCCGGATTCCAACAGCTTAGGAAGGACATACTTTCGACAGGTGTCGGCTTCTGTGATCATGGGTTCTGGATAGAGATTTTGGTGAATTTTACCATGCTACCCAACCCCTCAAAAAAAGTACAGAGATCTGGGATTCAAACCTAAAGGTAAGTTAGGTAGTAAGCTAAGCTCTCAAGAATGTTTACGGCGAGAAGGGAAAATGTGAATAGAGAAGGATTGGCCTGTTACCAAGAAACGTGAACTCGTCTACGTGGCTTGAATATGAACTTGGGCTGCGTAGCCTAGTCGTCCTAAGAGTTCTTCACAGTCTTCCCATGTCAACCCAAATGCTCGAACGTCTGCTACACCCAACCTTGCGACGACATCTCGAATGGCAGTGAAATGAGCATTTTCAAACTTAGCCTCCATCATTGCAGATTCCGCCCACGAAACCAATTCATGCAGCGATACCTCATGCTGAAGATAGGCGGCTAGTTTATCCACGACTGTTTGACGGGTAATGATTTTACTCATGTTTCTACCTTTTGATGTCCGAGATCTATCGGATACTTGTGGTGGATTTCGATAAGTGTTCCTTTATCATCATAAATTTCTTGATAGAATCGCACTGTTGTTTCGTGAGTGTCTACTTCTTTCACGTAGCGAGCTCTCCAGCCCTGTCGTCCTTGAACATCGAGCCAATATCGCCGTCCACCGGTTGAGAGCACTTCCCAATTTGGGAATTTTCGTTCATTATGTTCACGAGAACTCACCTGGCGGTATTTTTCGATAGAGGAAGAAGGGAATTATACTTCAATGACTATATTTTCAGTCTAAAGCAATTCCTTAATCAATCCTACCCAACCCCTCCCCAAAAGTACAGGTTCGCGCAATCATTTGCTACACATCCAAATTGTCTGCCTGGCCGGCGTTGGCCATGAGGAATTCATAGCGAGCTTCGGTTTTCTTGCCCATGAGATCATGAAAGATGCGGTCCGTGTTCAGTGTTTCTCCGTTTCCCATAGCTTCGGTTAGGTAAAGTTCAGCCACCTTCCTGTCAGATTTCAGGTCAAATTTAAGAGACTTTTCAAGATTTCCACTCACTAAAATATGTTGATCCAAAAAACTTGAGTAGATACTGTGGTATATCAGAAAATCTGTCTTTCTGGTGAATGTTCTCGTACGTATGGTAAATTGGTGTTGCTTTATTAAAGTATACATAGCCTTGTACAAAATACGATGAATTCAATGTTTTCGTGTGGTGTATTCCCTCTTGTCATCTCAATGGTGAGTCTTTTCTACGTTGGGTGTTCAATGCCTACAAAAACGACATTACCAAATCCACCGAGAGAAATGATATCGCCAAATCCGATGATCCCAATCCTTGAAGACATACGGTTTCGAGATACCGATAGTCACAATATTTCTCTCGAATCTTATGACGCTTTAGTCACTTTCGGCGAAGTTTATTCCAAGGTGAAAAAGTATTATGTTGAGGATATAAGAGCCAATGAATTACTCCCATCAGCCATCCAAGGCATGGAAGATTGGCTTACAAAACGAAAAAAGATCAATAACAAACAAATAGTGAATCTTAAAAACACGAATGATAAGGAAACGCAGGCCTTAAAAGAATTCGTCAACGCATTTTTATCTTTAGAGGCAGAGTCAGGAACAAAAGCCAAACCATTAGGACATGCGGCAATAGAAGGTATGCTGAAGGCCCTTGATCCCCAATCTAGTTTTATGACCAAAGAGATGTATCAAGAGATTCAGCCAGAGACTCAAGGCAACCTTGGCGGCATTGGCGTCCAGCTCGCAAATCAAGAAGGGCAAGTAGTCGTTATTGCCCCTTTTGAAGGAGGACCAGCGGAACGTATAGGTATTGAGTCAGACGATAAGATTACAAAAATTAATAACAAAGACATCACTGAATTGACACATATGGAGGTTGATCGGAAACTTCGCGGACCATTGGGAACAGGGGTGACGGTCACAATCAACCGCAATGATGAATCCGACTCTCTTAGTTTTTACTTGCTTCGTGAAATCGTAAAACTTGAAAACGTGACTACCAAAATACTTGATCACAACATTGGCTATATTCACCTCAGACATTTCCAAGACTCAACCCCTGAACAATTGCATAGATTGTTGCAGAGCCTCTATGCACAAAGAGTCAGTGGCCTCATTCTCGACCTGCGTAATAATCAGGGAGGATTATTCGTCGCAGTAGTAGAAATCGCCGATCAGTTCCTTGATCCAGGAAAATTAATTGTTACTATCCGTGGAAGAAGCGGGCGTGAGGATCAGTACACGTCAATGAAAAATCTCAGTTACCCTGATATACCTATGGCTGTTCTCGTGAACAAGTGGACGGCAGCAGGTTCAGAAATCCTTGCTGGGGCTCTTCAGTATTTGAAAAAAGTTCCTATCATTGGTGGACCTACATCTGGAGCTGGAACAGTACAAACAATTCTACCCATAGGTGACGAAGCAGGGCTAAGGTTAACAACGGCGAGGTTCTATCTGGCAAGTGGGCAAGCGCTGGATGACAATTCCAGAATACAGCCAGACTTGTTAGTTGAAGAACAGGATGGGAAAGACCTTCCACTTCTAAAAGCGGTTGAAATGATTAATGCATCTCAAGTGGACAGTCAAGACTCTCCGTAAAGACCTTTTTCGAAAGCAACACTTCAAAACTTATCTTTTCCCCAATTTCAAAGCTTAATCCAACGTCACTGAACATACAGCTTGCCTATCGCCGGTACTTAGACATCCAAATTGTCTGCCTGGCCGGCGTTGGCCATGAGGAATTCATAGCGAGCTTCGGTTTTTTTGCCCATGAGGTCGTGAAAGATGCGGTCGGTGTTGAGTTCATCCAAGAGTTCGACTTTTAACAGCCGTCGTGTTGCTGTTTGAAGAGTCGTTTCTCGGAGTTGTTGCGGGAACATTTCTCCCAATCCTTTAAAGCGGCTGATCGTGGGTTTGGCGTTAGAGCGAGCTTCTCCCAAAATCTTTTCCTTCTCTTCATCAGTGCCAGCCCAATGCACTTCCTTCCCGATCTCAATGCGATAGAGTGGTGGTTGGCCGATATACACATGCCCCTGCTTAATAAGTTCCGGGAGATGTCTGAAAAAGAATGTTAAGAGCAAGGTACTGATGTGATAGCCGTCGATATCGGCATCCATGAGCAGGATAATTTTGTGATAACGCAGTTTCTTTAAGTCAAAGTCTTTACCGATTCCGCATCCTAATGCTTTGACGAGGTCTGCCAACTCTTTGTTTTCGACCACTTTAGCAAGTGTGAGATCTTCGGTATTCAGCACTTTCCCGCGGATCGGAAGAATAGCCTGCGTTTTCAGATCTCGTCCTTGCTTTGCGGTTCCGCCGGCTGAATCCCCTTCGACGATGAAGAGTTCGCTCATCGTTGGGTCTGTACTCTGGCAGTCTGCGAGTTTTCCTGGAAGATTCAAACGATGGCTCACCGCGGATTTTCGCATGACGGCTTTTGTCGCTTCCCGTGAGGCCTCGCGGGCGCGCGCTGCGAGAATCATGCGACCGACTAACGATTCAGCAATGGACTGGTTTTCATTCAAGAAGGTTTCCAATGCCGGGCGAATCGCATTGTCGGTGATGCCTTGGACTTCCGGATTGTTGAGACGCTCTTTGGTTTGCCCCTGAAACTGCGGATTCAAAATCAGCACACTTAACACCACGGCTAAACC
The DNA here is from genome assembly GCA_965223675.1 of Nitrospirales bacterium. Lineage (GTDB taxonomy): Bacteria > Nitrospirota > Nitrospiria > Nitrospirales > UBA8639 > JAGQKC01. The sequence continues at coordinate 3,693,923 of OZ245013.1, forward strand.
TTCCCGAATATCTTCAGCTTGGAGGCTGACCCCTTTCGGTGTGAGATTGTGCGTTTCAATATAGTTTCGCACCGCTTTGACAATGCCCATTCGGAGCCCGATTTCATGGGTGCCGCCGTTTGGGGTCTGAACACCGTTCACGTAACTGCGGATGAATTCGGCGGGCTCGTCCGTCCATTGCAGGGCCACTTCCATACCAAAGCCGTTGCCGTTTGCCGTGGGGTCTCCCGTGTTCTTCAACTTTCGATCGAGATAAAACACAAAGTTAGCTGTTGGTTTGCGTCCACGATCGGTCACGAGTTTAACCAGATATTCTTGAATACCTTTTTCATGAACGAAATGATGTGTCTCTCCTGATGTCCCATCTTTGAACGTAAGTTTGAGGCCTTTGTGGAGGTAGGCCTTGGCTTCTAATGCGTCCCGTAGTAACGTCGGATCAAAAAGAGTCGTCTTCCCAAAAATCGAAGGGTCCGGCTTGAAGTAGACGGATGTTCCCGTGCCTCGCGCTTTCCCAATTTTTTTGACAGATCCTAACGCTTTCCCCGCTTGATATAATTGGGTCCATTCCTGTCCATCGCGTTTCACTTTTACTTCTAGATGGCGTGAGAGCGCGTTGACCACAGATGCCCCAACACCGTGAAGGCCACCTGAATGAATATAGCTCCCGGTTTCGAATTTGCCGCCGGCATGCAGGGTTGTCATGATGATTTCCAGGGCGGACTTTTTGAACTTGGGATGCTTTTCGACTGGAATGCCGCGTCCATTGTCAGTGATATGAATGCCATTTCGAGCTTTGTCGAGTTCAACGACAATCGTGGTGGCATGCCCATTAATCACCTCGTCTATGGCATTGTCTAAAATTTCCCATACGAGATGATGCAACCCGGTTTTGTCTGTCCCACCGATGTACATGGCGGGTCGACGTCGAACGGGCTCGATGCCTTCAAGCACGACTATGTCACTCGCGTCATATTTTTTTGCCATGGCCAAACTCTTTATGTGTTTCTAATTTTCCGGATCCGTTGGAAACTCGGGTAATGTGACCTCCGGGAGCACATCTCCAGTGAAACTGCCTCGCCGAATGAGAGGATGCCCTTTTCCTCCGCGGCTGACGGTATGATATTTTTTTGAAGAGACGGGAAGTTTCGAGCCGTCCTGTTTCAGCAACACCATCTGGGCGTTCTTGTCTTCCAAAAGACGAAAGGCAATCAAGCGGTCTTTTGAATCGAGTTTTATCACGGTTACCCCTCGGCCTGCCCCTGAGAGCAGATTGACTTCTTCGGCGAGGCAAAGCAGCATACGCCCACGTTGAGAAGCGACAGCGACAAGAGTCGATTTCAAGGAACTTCGAAAATATCCAATATTCACAACCTCTTCGCCATCTTTCACTTTCATAAACTTGCGGCCCAGTCTGGTTGAGGGCTCTTGGAATGTTGCCAATTCAAAACGGACGCCCATACCTGTGGAGCTGATGGCCATAGCTTGTCCAATGGGAGTCGTTCCTTCTGGTGTTTGTGAATCAAATAATGGGAGTGGTTTGCTCTTTTTCCCTTTTGGTTTCTCAGGTTCAACATGTCGCATACGGGGATCCAAGCTATATGCCGCGATCAGCCGTTCTCCGTCCTTAAATTTGAACAACTTTTGGGCCGGGTCTCCGTACCCACTCCTGGCCGGCGGAATATCTCCGATACGAATCGTGTAGGCACTGCCGTAATTGGAGAAGAAGATCACGTTGTCGACAGTGCTGCCGCCGAGAGCTGCCACCAATCGATCACCTTCGCGGAGCCTGGCTTTTGAGAGATCTTTAATGAGTCCGACTCGCCGAATCCATCCATCCATCGAGACGGTGAGGATGGCGTCCTCTTTCACCATATAGGCTTCGGGGTCAAACTGGACTTCTTCTGTTTGCCGTCTGCCGATCCTCGTTCGGCGTTTGTCACCATAGGTTTTTGAGACTTCGGCGAGTTCCTTCTTGACCACGGTCCACAGTCTTGGCTTCGAGGCAAGCAGGGCTTTGAGATCTTTCGCTTGCTTCCGCTTGTCGCTCAATTCATCCAACATCTTCTTGATCTCGGTACGCGATAATTTATAGATCGCCGTTTCAAGGATGGCCTCGGTTTGGATGGCATCAAGATCGAATCGTTGCTGAAGCTTTTGAGCCGAATCGGCCTTTCCGTCACTTTGTCGAATAAGCTTGAGGACGTGATCGAGAGCATCGAAAATGATTTTAAATCCGTTCAGGATATGAATGCGTCGTTCAAGGACACGCAAATCATATTCATACCGACGCTTGACGGTGGCAAAACGAAAGTCAACGAAGTATTCCAGTATCTGTTTGAGATTCAGACAGTCCGGTCGTGAAACGGTTGCCCCAACAGTTGGCACTAAACAGGTGAGATTGACAGAAAAATTATTCTGAAGCGGCGTATTTTTGAAGAGATAGGCCATCGCGACGTCAGGATTTGCGTCTTTTTGTACCTCCAGCACGATACGCACATCGGTTGTCGATTCATCGCGTACGTCTAGCAATTGAGGGATTTTTCGTGCCCCGATGAGTTCACCAACTCGCTCCACGATCGCCGATTTGTCCACGGCAAACGGAATCGAAGTAATGATGATCTCGGAGCGTCCCTGCGCCCTTTGCTCGACCTTGTATTCGCCACGTAACCTGATGGAACCTTGCCCCTTTTCGTAAATATCGCGAATTTCGGAACGGCTATTGAGGATTTCTCCGCCTGTGGGAAAGTCCGGGCCTTTGACATGTTTGAGCAAATCGGTCATGGAACACTTACGATTATTAATAAGTGCTGTCGCGGCCTCGATGACTTCCCCGAGATTGTGTGGTGGGATATTGGTTGCCATACCGACAGCAATACCGGTTGATCCGTTCACCAACAGATTTGGGAATCGCGACGGGAGAACGAGTGGTTCTTCGCCCTTTCCGTCATAGTTTGGTTGTAGGTCAACAGTTTCTTTGTTGAGTTCTGACAGAAGATCTAAAGCTGCAGGGGCGAGTCGGGCTTCTGTGTAACGATAAGCGGCTGGAGGGTCCCCATCGAGGCTCCCAAAATTTCCATGTCCATCAACCAATGGAAGGCGTAAGGACCAGGGCTGAGCCATACGCGCCATGGCGTCATAGACGGCTGAATCTCCATGTGGATGCCATTCGCCGATCACCGATCCCACCACTTTTGCGCTTTTGATCGGAGGGCGGTCAGGCGTTAATCGATGGTTGTGATACATCGAGAAGAGAATTCGCCGCTGAACAGGTTTCAAGCCATCACGAACGTCTGGCAGGGCTCGTGCGGTAATGACCGACAGGGCATAGTTGAGGTAACGCTGGCGTGTGGTTTCATCCAACGGAACCGATGTGATGGTTTCTGATGCGTGAGCGGTCTGCTTGGTTTTTCGAGGTTTGGGTCTGGGCATGACGTATTTGTAACTGAGTTTAGAGAAAAATCATATAGAAAATCCTGACAGAGTGAATACGTAGCCTAAGGGGTTGCAGGAGGAGGTCCAGGTCCCTGGGTTTCATCGAGCGTGGGTGTATCCGGTCCTTGATCGGCTGTTTGTATTTTGGGGAGGCTGAGTTTATCTCGTATGCGAGTTTGCACCCAATTCGCGTCCCACCATTCCGTCGGATTTACCTGTTCCCCATGGAGGACTAAGCTGAAATGTAAATGATCGCCGGCTGCCAGACCGGTCGTTCCCGAACGAGCGATGACTTGTCCAATCTCGACCGAATCGCCCGTTTGGACCGCGAAGGACGAGAGGTGGGCATACAGCGACTGCAGGCCATAACCATGATCGATGATGATCGTGTTTCCGTAAATGCCTAGATAATCGGCAAAGAGCACGATCCCATCGTTGGACGCTTCAATGGGGTAATGCTTCGTGACCGCTAAATCAAAGCCCAAATGATCTTGGGTATCCACGATTTTATTTTTGTAAACGTAATTACGATGATCGGCAAAGGAGGCTTCAACCTTTGAGCCAGGCAGTTGACGAAATGCCTTATCCCAGAGAAATTTCTCTTGAGTCTGTTGTGAGAATTCTCTAATAGTTTGATTGTTCGACTGTCGGAGTTGGTTATTGACCATAACAAAATTCTCTAGGTTGGTCTCCTTCTTCGTCAGTTCAGGGGTTTGTGTGATGATCGGAAGCACCGCTTTTTCTATAAAACGATCGGAAATGCCGATGCGTCGAGTTCTCCAGGATTTCTTCTTGATCCGAACATCAACGTCGAGGAGGGCGGTATTCCCCACTGCGTCACTGGCTGTGAGATGAATGGGAGTATTCGTTCGAGCGTTGTAGGGAACTGCAACCAGAGCAAACATGCCGTCATCTTCTGGCATCAGATAGCCAGGGAAAAAAGCGGAATGTATTTTGACCCCATGCGTGACCGCATCCGGTGAAGCGCGATACAAGATGATGCCGGAGCCGCCCCGGGTGATCGATCCTGGCGGAGAAAGCAATTCCAGGCGAGGTGGATTGAATTTAGGGGTAAAATCTATTGAGATTCGTTGTCGATTACCTTCAAAGAGATTTCGCCATGAGAAATCACGTGCCGTAATAAGAAGCTTGGCATCGCCCGGCTTTCTGGGAATGGTATCGTCTTCGTACGGAGTGACAGTGAGTTCAAATTCACGTTTTTTGCCACCGTCAGCAGATAGTAGTCCGTTGGAAGCAAAAGATTCCTCTGCGATGACGTAGGTTTTGAGATTATGAATGATCCGAACTGAAACCATGCGCAACCCGGTGCCGGGATCAGAAATACGAATGGAAAGGGGGGTTCCGGGGCCTACCTGATCAAACGGTTCTCTAAGAAGAATCTCGGGTGGAGTGACGTCTCCCCACCGTGTTAGACCGACCACAACGATGTAGCTAGAAATCAATACCAGAAACGCCAGAATAACAAGAAATTTTTTTGACACGCGGATGCAGCAGCCCCTGTGTTGTTATACTAATGTTGGGGGGGAAGTACGAAGGCTATAGCCGTTCCAATGATTTAGCAGTGTTTACTCAGTGATATCGTGTTGGGTTAGCTAAACTTGGCTCCATTCAATCGACAGCTACGCAGCGGTGTGCCTGTAATGTCGTCGGTTTAGGTGTGGTTCCGAGTTATACAGAACGATCATTCCACCTAAACCATATCTAAACTCACCGTTCAGGTTGTTTAGTGATTCACGTAAGGGATCGGCAATTTCAACTCATTTGACTGTTGAGCAATTGTGGCCAAGGCACTTCATAAAAAATTCATTAGTTTCGGTATAGTCTTCTCTTCATACTTATACCATAAGAAGGGGAGAGAGCAAGTTGAGGGGGAGAATTTCTAGTTTAGCTCGTCTAGAGTGTGAAGGCTCTTTGGGTTTTCAACTTCACCCTCTTGACACTGGTGTGATGATGTCCTAGCCTGTGCGCGCTTAGATGGATACGTATGGACTCATACAAGAGACCGACATAGAATAATGCGTATAGTAAGAAACAGTATAAGACATCGCCTTATCATAACCATTTGACATTGACCGCTAACGAAATTGGGCCTCATGGATGAGCTGACCCGTGCCTTGACCTCTCTAATTCGAACTTTTTTCCGTTTTCTTCTTCATTTTTTTTATTTCCAGCCGAATATTATATATAGGGTACAAGTGCGTCAGGTGGATATGAGTCATTCAAAGGCAGGTGACTAAATGATGTTAATGATGCGGGTTGACATTCTTAGGAAGGAGTTGCCGTGGGCATAGCAGGAGACTTTCTCGGTTGGTTTTCAAGCGATTTGGCCATTGATTTAGGCACGGCCACCTCATTGGTCTATGTGCGTGGAAAGGGGATCATGCTGAGTGAGCCTTCAGTGGTTGCCCTTGAAAAGCAAAGCAGTTCCGTGCTCGCTGTCGGTGCCGAAGCAAAAAAAATGGTAGGTCGAACTCCCGGAAATATCATCGCGATACGTCCGATTAAAGAAGGCGTCATCGCGGATTTTGCGATGACTGAGCGCATGCTTCATTACTTTATCACCAAGGCCCATAATCGTAATTCTTTTGTGCGGCCACGATGTATTATTGGAGTTCCATCGCGAATTACAGAAGTTGAACAACGGGCCGTTCGCGAATCAGCCACACATGCTGGGGCGCGAGAAGTCTATTTGATTGAAGAGCCTGTGGCGGCTGCCATAGGAGCTGGTCTTCCGATTACTGAGCCATCAGGCAATATGGTCGTGGATATTGGAGGTGGGACGACCGATATCGCTGTGATTTCGTTGGGTGGAATCGTTTGCAGTGAATCTGTCAAAGTCGCTGGCGATCAGATGGATGACGCCATCATGAGCTATATCAAGCGTCGTTACAACTTGCTCATCGGCGAACACATGGCCGAAAAAATTAAGATGGAAGTAGGGTCAGCTTATCCATTGGAACAGCAAAAAACGATGATGGTGAAAGGCCGGGATATGATTTCGGGGATTCCACGCACGGTTGTCGTGAATGACGCTGAGATTCGAGAGGCCCTGGAAGAGCCCATCCATGCGATTGTCAATGCACTCAGAACGTCATTAGAGAACACTCCTCCAGAGTTGGCAGGAGATATTATAGACCGAGGTGTAGTGATCACAGGCGGTGGGTCGATGCTGCCAGGGTTAGCCACGCGATTTCAGGAAGAAACCAATCTTCCGATTATCACCGTCGAAGATCCTCTGACATCCGTTGTTCTTGGGGTTGGTAAAGTGCTGGACGAAGGAGATCTCTTTAATAAGGTGTCACTTCTTAAACCCACTTGATTCTGAACTTGGGGTGACTCTGTAAACAGTTCCGCCAAAGCCGAGCACATACAATTCCCCATCTTCATCTTCGCCAAATGACGGAATCTGTAAATCCGTATCAAGAAGGACTTGATACGATCCGTTGACATATCCAAAGATTTCTCCACTACAAAAGTCTGCAAATACGTAAGTGCCTTGTAGATCTGGGATCTTGTTCCCTCGATACACATATCCCCCCGTGACGGAACAGCGGCCCTTGCCGTTCTGATATTCGATGACGGGCAACGTGAGAGGTTTTGAGCCCTGACAGTCTTGCTTTGGATGAAAACAATGTTTTCCTTCCATGAATCGCCAACCGTGATTTTCGCCATTCTTGACAATCGAGACTTCTTCCCAGGAATTTTGTCCCACATCACCGACCCATAACGTGTGGGTTTGACGATCAAACGAAAAACGCCAGGGGTTTCGAAAACCGGTGGCGTAAATCTCCGGTCGTCCTCCGCTTTTCGCGAATGGGTTATCGGGAGGGATCCCATAGGGATCACCTTGGTCAATGTCAATTCGCAGAATTTTGCCGAGCAATTCTTGGGAGTTTTGTCCGCGATCTTCGGGATCGCCGCCTGCCCCACCGTCCCCCATGCCTATATAGAGAAATCCGTCAGGGCCGAAGGCGACCATGCCACCATTGTGATTCCCATAGGGTTGCGGCATGACCAAAAGGATTTTCTGATTCGTTTCTGACCTTTGAGGGTTTGGAGACCGGTGCAATTCAGCAATGACGGTTGCACCATCCTGTTTTCGCGTGTAATTGATGAAATACCGTCCGTTTTTCGAATAGTCTTGGTGGAAAGCTAAGCCGAGTAATCCTCGTTCTCCACGCGTGGCGAGCAGAGTGGAAATATCAAGAAATGGTTTGGGAAGAAGCTGCCCTTTGTCTATAATGAAGATTTTTCCGAATTTTTCTACGACAAACAGACGACCGCTTCCATCTCCTGCATGGGTGAGAAAGAGGGGTTTGGTTAGATCCCCTGATGAGATTGGAGATAGGGAAAATGCGGAATGAGATGCAGAAGGGGTCGCAGAGAGGGCTATGGTTATTGGTGTATCCGCTACATAAAAAATAAGGAGAAAGGCTAGTCCGCAGAAGAGTCGTTGATTTCGGAAAACTTGGCTCATCGTGAATCTCGTTTCAGGATTGCGTACCGAAAGATTCGCTTGTTATAAAAAGGCAGATAGAAAAATCTTTAAACCTTCGACAGGACAATCATGATCCTCAAATACGAAAATGACATTTTAGATGAAGAAAAGTCTGGTGGCCATTTTTACCATGTCTGCCATGGGCGGGTCCAGGAAAAGGAATTACTCGTTCCGCCACCGGACCAACCGTATGAATGTCCAGATTGTGGCATTGATCTCGAACAGGAAGACTTTTTGCTCGCCCAACGGCGTGGATGGTCTTGAATTCGTTGCTCGTATCTGATCGCTCGTATCTCGTGAAACATTCTCTTAGTCTTTGACGAAATACGAGCAACGAACGACGAGATACGAACCAATTGAGTGTGAAGGAGATAAGATGCCTGGAAGTGTAGGGCGAAAGACGGTAAGAGTCATGCGAGGGTTGATGATGTTGTGCCCAGTTTGTTTTGACTCTGTTCATGAAGAGAAGCTTGTTGATGAGAAAAACTATGTGGAAGATCATGAAGCGTTGTTTGATGTGATTTGCCCAGGATGCGAAGACATTAACCGGCCTCTCGTTGATGATATGCTTGGTAGTTCAGAATAGTCTCTCCTCTTCATTACCTTCAAAAATATCTTTTTTGCGTCGGCCTAAATCTGGTTTTTTGAATTGTGTTCAATCAACAGCATTGCGTTGATAAAGAATTGAAAACCATAAAATTTTTCAATTCCAGCTCGCGGAGTCTTCACTTCCTTCTCAGTACTAACCACGCATATCGCTACAGTTTCTCCACTAACTGACCGAAAAAAACTATAGGCGCAGAAGTTAGACCAACCTATACAGAGGAGGTGCCCCATGAAAGGCTCCTTTCCTTTTTCTACAAGGTCTGTTGTATTAGTGGGAATGATTTCCCTGCTTGCTGTCTCACCACTTGCATCCTTTGCCTGCCTCGATGTTCCCAATCCCGAAGAATTCGAAATTGATCTACCTGCGGAGAGTCAGCTTTTGCCGAATGGCATGATGGTGGTCGTCTACAGTGATTTAAGAGGAGAGCATCGCACGCATGTCACAATCCATCGTGTCCTCAGAGTATTACCTGGCCGGCATCCATCATTGCCTGAATTACGTGATCCTCAGGTGAAGGTCATGGAAACTGATGGAACGATCGGCCCTATGACATACCTTCTAAAAGCCCATGCGCTTTACTATGGAGAAGGGAAAGATGCTTTGGGGTTTCCTAAAAAATCATGGATTGATCCAAAAGAAGACGGACTCAATGGGAATGAGCATCTTGCTTACATGGCTGGGTAACGAAATCTAGATCGAGCGTTAACGACCAGTCTCCGGTCAGGTAAAAAAATCTTCTGTGACGATTTTGTGCTGGCTACGGAATAGAGGTCGCTTTCCTCCATCGTCATGCGTTGCCCCATGGGCTTTGTGATGACATCAAATATACACAACGCGACAATGCGGACTCCGTTAGGGGAAGAATGACTCACGTCACTTCCGTAACCTGCATAATTGACTACTCACCATTTGTTTCCCCTTGTATATAAAGCGCAACGAGTTTCTGGCCGAATAGAGATGCTGATTTGATGCGAATCCTCCTTCTCACAAGAAGGTGGGAAGAACATTTCTCGAACGATTCAGGAAATGGAAATCGTGCTTTGATTCACTAGCGACGAACGACGTTATTAATTGAGCGAACAGGCCCCAGGACCTCGTGGATCACCGCAAGAACCGCAAGCCCCCGGTCCACCCTCCAGAGCATACCCACCCTCACTTCCACCGACGGCAAAGGCTGACAGTTGTTTTTCTAAGTTAGTCGCTTGGCACTTAGGGCATTCAGGTACCATAGATCCCTGGACAATGGAATCGAAATGGTGAGAACATTCTTGACAGATATACGAAAAAATTGGCATGAGATCTAGACCTCCTTTTTTCTACATGGTAAGACATTATAGGTGAGAATTTTCGTGCCTGACAATATCTGAAACGACAAAAGATTTGAAGAGAATTCGCATAAGATAAAAGGAATCAGATTATGTATCATGAAGAGAAAACGTTTACGGTGTCCTTTTGCTTAGAAGCACATTTTCCTGATGATTATGAAGGCGACGATGATGAGCAGGCATGGCTTCATGATTGGGAGACGCGAGTGATGCCGGATGTTGTCAAAACAATCTTTACCTCCCTGAGAAAATATCCTTCTTGGTCTGCTCACGTGCGCAATCGGGGAATTGCGCCAACAGAAGCTCTTGAAATTGCATTAACCAAAGACTATACCAATCGCGATCAGAACTGAGTATGCTCATGAGTTTTCGGATTTTTTTATTTACACGATGCCTATTGTGGGGAGTGTTGATCTTAGTAATTGCTGTGCCAGCCTTTTCCCAGAATCTTGTCTACACGCCTACCGCCAGTATGCCTGTTGGTCGAACTCCGCAATCAATGACCACTGGAGATTTTAATCAAGATGGATTTCTCGATTTAGCGACGGTGAATAGTACATCAGATGACGTGTCCATTTTATTAAGTAATGGAAATGGCACATTTCGATCAGCTGTGTCTTTCGGTGTGGGGAAAATTCCTATGGCTGTAGCAACCAAAGACCTGAATCAAGATGATGCTTTAGATCTCGTCGTTGCCACGAGTGGGTCGGACCAGATTGTGGTGTTCAAAGGGTTTGGTAATGGACTCTTTGAAAAGACTGTGAGTTATCCATCGGGAAAGGGAACCACGTTTGTGGCGTTGCAGGATATCGATGGCAACGGTAGCGTCGATATTGTGACGGCAAATAGTGGACGGTTTGGATACTACCCACCGTTCAGTGTGTCGGTATTGTTTAACGACGGATCTGGGAAATTTGGAGAGCCGACGTTCTATGAAACAGATGGGCGTAATGGCATGTTTCCCACGGGAGTCTATGTCCATGATCTGACTGGGGATGGTCAAGCGGATGTGGCGGTTACGTGGAGTCAGCCAAGTTGGCGCACACCCAACGGAATGATTTCCTTGTTGGAGAACCAAGGCCGGGGAAAGTTGGCGTTGAAAGATGAAATCAGAGCGGGAATGACGTTAAGCGCAGTCACAGGAGCAGATTTGAATCGCGATGGGCGAGGTGATTTGGTCGTGACGAGCGTGTTTAGTGATAGTGTGATTGTTCTGTTGCAGGATGATATGGGCCACTTTGTCAATCGAGGATCAATCAAGGTGGGCTTTAGTCCGGTTTCAGTGACTGTGCGTGATTTAAATGGGGATGATGAATTAGATCTGGTTGTGACCAATCGAGATTCTGATAGCGTGTCAGTTTTTCTCGGAAGAGGAGTGGCAACATTTCACAAAGCTGGACATTTCTCGGTCGGAGCAGCGCCATCAGCATTGGTCGTGGAGGATTTTGATTTGGACGAGTTACCAGACCTTGTGACTGCAGATAGCAGTTCAGATGCGATCTCGGTGCTTCTCAGTGGCGATGGGGCCATTCCGCTCGCACGACTGAGCACGGACTCCGTCGAGTTTAAAGCCGACAGGGAGCTTACTGTTGCTCGAGAACATACCGTACGACTCTCCAATATAGGACTTGGACCACTTGAGGTCATGAATGTCGAATTAGTTGGACGAAATCCTGAAGCCTTTTCGCTTACGAAGAACCAATGCGAGAAAGCTACACTCACGACAGGTACGTCATGTACAATGCAAATTGTCTTCACAGCTGTGTCTCAAGGTCGTCATACCGCGATGATACGAGTTTTAGACAATAGTAGCGGAAGCCCAAGAGTCGTGGTGCTGAAAGGTACGTATAAAGGATAGGCAATTTCCAAAAAAGACATGTGATAGACAATCCTTCCTCGTAGGCCTTTTCTCGCTTTTTCCCCAGCTACATTTTAAATTCGCAACTGTTTGCATTAAACTTGGGACACGACACTTTAGACTTGTCTAGCGGACATGGCTTCGGCCACGATAGTTGGGTGCGAGTGGGACCTCTGATATTGGTTCTATGATGAGAGGCATAAACCTTTTACATTGTTTTTGCAGGTATCCTAGAACACGATACAGCAAAGTTCATCGGCAGATGATGTAACTTCTCAGTTCGAGAAAGGTATTGCCAGTAGAATGATTGTATTACCGGTGCTAGGGTACGGTACAGGGTTGTCACATTCGGATAGATTACTTGTCTTTCGTTGATGAGCAACAACCCATGTTGAAGGTCTTGATTATAGGTACCCTAGAGGCCACGATAGTTCTGTGCGAGTAGTGTCATTGGTGCTCGTTCTTTGTCGCGGATTGTAACCACATGATGTGGGAATTACAGGTGTCCACGGACACGATAGTTCGATGCTAGACTTGCCATGAATTTTAGATTTTTGTTGAGAGCCATGACATTCTGATGTCGCAATTACAGGTGTCCGTGTGCAACGAATTGGCATAGACATTGGGGGAACGTTTACGGACTTTGTCGTCTATGACGACATTGATGGATCAGTGCGAAGTTTTAAGTGTCTTTCGACTCCATCTACCCCGGAAGTTGCTGTTCTTGAGGGGTTGAAAATGATTCCTGATCCAGGATCACGAGTCATCGTCCACGGATCAACCGTGGCAACGAATGCGCTCCTTGAGCGCAAGGGATCATTGACTGCCTTAGTGACCAGCAATGGGTTTCGAGACATGTTGTTGATTGGGCGACAAACTCGTGATCACTTATATGACTTATTGCCTGACATACCCGTTCCGCTCATCCCATCCAACAGATGCTTTGAAGTGACTGAACGCGTAGATTATCGAGGAAGAGTCGTGACTCCTCTTGATCTGACCGAAGTTGAAAAGATTATTCAAACTCTTCGGCAACAACTTATAAAATCCGTGGCTGTAAGTTTCTTGTTTTCTTTCGTTTTTCCTGATCACGAACGCATGGTTGCCGACCGTCTTCGAGATGCTGGGTTTTTTGTGACCGCCTCCCATGAGTTAATTCCGGAGTTCCGTGAATACGAGCGCACAAGCACAACGGTTATCAATTCGTATGTCTCTCCGGTTCTTGACCGCTATCTTGCACGAGTACAGCATCAGATCGGAGTTACTGATTTCCATATTTTGCAATCCAATGGTGGAAGACTTTCAGTGCAGCAAGCTCGAGGGCAAGGCATACGTTCTATTCTATCAGGTCCGGCAGGAGGGGTCGTTGGAGCCAGATACATGGCCAAACTCGCAGGTTATGAAAATCTTATTACATTTGATATGGGTGGGACATCGACAGATGTTTCTTTAGTGACAGATCACCTCAACGTCACGAATGAGGCGAAAGTTGGAGGATTGCCGATTCGAATACCCGTCATCGATATTCATACAGTTGGCTCGGGCGGCGGATCTATTGCGTACCGTGATGTGGGTGGGGGACTTCGAGTTGGGCCACAGAGTGCAGGCGCAGATCCAGGTCCTGTCTGCTATGGGCGTGGAGGGAATCAGCCAACGGTAACTGATGCCAACCTCATGCTCGGTCGGCTTCCTCAAGACGGTTTTTGGGATGGCACGATGACATTGGATCATGCCAAAACCGCAGAATGTTTGAATGGATTAACAAAAAAGCTTTCACTTCCTCAACCGTCTGGACTCGACCAGAGACAGGCCATGGCTCTTGGGATTGTGCAGGTCGTCAACGCCCATATGGAGCATGCTATGCGAGTGATTTCTGTGGAACGTGGGCACGACCCGAGGGATTGCACCTTAGTTTCCTTTGGTGGAGCGGGTGGACTGCACGCATGTGACTTGGCGAGGCAACTCGCTATTCCCAGAGTCTTGATTTCTCCCAAGGCTTCGACTCTCTCCGCGCTGGGGATGCTCACGTCAGATGTAAAGATGGATTACGTTCAGACCTTAATGATATCGGCCAAGGTGCCTTATGAAGAGCTTGAAAGTCGAGCGCAACCTCTTGTCGAACAAGGGGTAGAGGATATCAGGCGTCAGGGCATAGAAGCCGATGACATTGAGGTGATTCGTGAGTTGGATATGAGATATGTAGGCCAGTCCTATGAGTTGTGTGTTCCATTCACCTCTGACTTTCGAGCACAGTTCGACTTGCTTCATGAGCAACGTTATGGTTTTTGCCACAAAGAGGCGCAAGTCGAAATCGTGAATGTACGAATTCAGGCTGTAGGTACAGTGATGCCTCCTTCGTTTCCGTATTGTGAAGAAAAATCTTCTGACGCCAGTGAGGCTCTCTGGTGCCGTCGACCCATGGTACTTCAAGAGGAGGTGGAAGATGTCCCTCATTATCGTGGAGCATCTTTGCATGCAGGGCATCGAATTGATGGCCCATCCATTGTTCTGCAAGAGGATACGACTATTTATCTGGGACCGACTGATTCGGCTGTCGTTGATCACTTTCGAAATCTTCTGGTCGCTATTGGAGTATAAGAGTGGATGATCCTATTCGGATTGAAGTCATGAAACATCTTTTTGTGTCGATAGCCGAGGAAATGGGTGTGCGATTACAACGAGCGGCCTATTCTCCAAACATCAAGGAGCGATGTGATTTTTCTTGTGCCGTATTCGATGCCAATGGTTTACTCGTTGCACAGGCAGCCCATATTCCCGTGCATCTCGGAGCTATGCCGCTTTCGGTTCAGGCGTGTATACAGACTCTCGACTTCTCACATGGGGATGTCGCTATGGTGAATGATCCCTATCGGGGAGGTACACACCTTCCTGATATTACGATGGTTTCGCCCATCTATGTGTCAAAGAATGCCGAGAAAAAGCTTATGGGGTTTGTCGCCAACCGTGCGCATCATGCAGATGTGGGTGGTATGTCCGCTGGATCGATGCCGATGTCAGAGGAGCTGTATCAAGAAGGAGTCATTATCCCTCCTATCAAACTAGTCCAGGATGGAAGGATCAATCAAGCTGTCTGGGATTTATTTTTGGCTAATGTTCGTACGCCTATAGAGCGAGCAGGGGATCTTTATGCGCAATTGGCTGCCAATCGAATCGGGGTAGAACGCATGCAAGGCTTCATGCAGCGATACGGCTCGGATCAAGTCAGTCAAGACATGAACGCGTTAATCCAATACGGGGAACGCATGACTCGTCAGCTTATCGTGGAATTGCCTGACGGACAGTATTGTTTTGAGGATCGACTGGATGATGATGCAATCACCTCTGATCCTGTGACTATCAAGGCCACAGTCACGATTGCTGGAGATGAGCTGACGGTTGATTTTATGGGGACGGACCTTCAGCGCAAAGGAAGTATCAACGCAGTCTACCCAATTACATTATCAGCTACCGTGTATGTATTTCGTTGCCTCCTTGGGCTGGATATTCCAGCGAACAGTGGGTGCATGAGGCCCATTCATGTCGTGGCTCCGAAGGGTACAGTCGTCAATGCCCGGTCTCCTGCGGCCGTGGCCGGTGGAAATGTTGAAACTTCGCAACGAATCGTTGATGTGCTATTAGGAGCCTTAGCGCAAGCCTGCCCCGAACGGATCCCGGCTGCTAGCCAAGGCACGATGAATAACATCGCGATTGGAGGATGGGATTCTGATCGACAGCAGCCGTTTGCCTATTATGAAACCATCGGTGGCGGTCTGGGGGCTCGGCCAACAGGAGACGGGATCAGCGCGAAACATTCACACATGACGAATACCATGAATACGCCGATCGAAGCGCTGGAATATGTCTATCCATTTCGGGTCACGCGCTATGAAGTGCGGAGAAAATCCGGCGGGTTAGGTAAATTTCAGGGAGGTGATGGCATTCGCCGAGAGTATGAGTTTTTAAAGGCAGCCGACGTCACGATTCTCTCCGATAGACGTAAGGAAGGACCTTATGGGCTTGCGGGAGGTCAGTCAGGTCAGCCAGGAAGAAATCAATTGCAAAGTGATTCGAAGTCTCGAGAGTTGCCCGGCAAATGTCGCGTTGACGTTCACGTGGGTGATATTCTCACCATTGAAACCCCTGGTGGGGGAGGATATGGGATTAAAGGTAAAAGTAAAAATGCAAAATAAAAAATGTAAATAGAGATTTAGCTGGAGAAGGAGAGCGATTGATGGGTGAGGAAAAGCAAAAAGTAACCGACCCTGAGCAGCTCACGCTGTTGTATGAGCGTTTCAAAGACGTTTGTCTGGTTGAGAAGGAAGTCTGGAAAGAAATCTACATGCCGCGACAAGTCACCCCTGGTCAAGGCGCCATTCTGACCAATCAGCATGAACGCTACGAAGTGATCATTGATGATGAGGAAATTGAAGATACGCTCGACGCCAACATTCCACTTGGAGGCCAAGCTCTTGCCGCAGCGATTCAGGAGTATAAAGCCCACATTAGCTTTGTAAAAAAGTAAAGGATTAATAATCTTATATGAGAGGGTTTGTAAGAGTGGTCAAGACTTATCACGTATTAGAGTTAACGTTTTCCTCTTTAATAGACCCGCAACGTTACTGAATCTTTGTCCAGTCTGCCTTTTGCTGCAAAGGGTGTGTTGGATTGAATGAAGGTGGAATGAGGGTGTGTAAATGTTGAATGCGTTCATCTGTGGCAGGATGAGTTGAAAAGTATTTAGCAAAGGGTTGAGCGCTAGTTTTCTCGTTCAAATTTGTGTTGATGGATTGAAAAAAGTTCAACATGCCTTGTGGGTCGACTCCTGCACGAAGGAGGAGTTGCACGCCTTGCTCGTCGGCTTGGTCTTCTAAATCCCTTGTGTATGAAAGAGTTTGCAACACATGAGCAGCCTGAAGCCCAAACGTCATAATCCCGCTAACGTCTCCACTGAGCGCTCCAATTAAAAACCCCATAGAAAAGTTTTGCACTAAGAGCCGCATGCCATGACGTTGGAGAATGTGTTGTATTTCATGTGCAAGAACGCCTGCCATTTCCTCAGCGGACTGTGTATTTTTGAGAAGACCTTGAAACACGAGGATGTGTCCTCCTGGTGCCGCGAGCGCATTGACAGTAGGGCTATCCACGACATGAATCTGAAAAGAATAGGGATTGGATTCCACAGAACGACTGAGTGTAGCTACGATGCTTTCAAGCGTCTCGACGACTTGAGGATCGTTACATTGTTTGTCAGGCGGAGCAAGCTTCGTTGTGATGTACTGGCCTAATTCTTCCTCCCAAGAAATCGGGATAAGTTGTGTGACTGGACCTGAGACCCAAGGGATTCCCCAATTAAAGGCCACCCATATGAGAGGAATACAGGCGAAGCCTGCGAGTATTGTCATCAGTATTCTTTGTCGACGACGAGCTGGGTTATGAAAATGTGTGACCTGGTCTGGAGCAATCTGGTGAAGACTATTTAAGATTTCGACATCTGAGAGAGCAAGGGTCTCACAAATTCCATTTCCTCGTTCAAATCGTACTTCTTCTCCCGAATACTTGCCTTGAGTTTGTCGCATATCTTGATATTGCCACGATAATTGACTCCCCGATCGAGCGATGATCAGTATCCCTGTTGGTCGCATGTGAACGATAACGCGGTGAGGGGTGGCCGACACGCCATCATAATAGACGCCAGGCCATTCAGATTGAGGTGAAGTAGTGGTCACGAGTTTTTGAGAGGCTGCAACCGATTTATAGAGCTAGCCTATTCTTCTTGTCCTAGCTTGAGCGAGATACGCTTCACGAACAACGAGATACGTCTTTTATGTTCCTAGCCGAGATCAAACCCGGTATCAAAAAACCCTGCCAGCTCTTCTCCGGTTGGAGAAGCATCCAATGCTTCTTGTTCGATTTGATGAAGATTGCTGGGGCCACTAAGAGCCGTGTAGTAATAGAAAAACTGGAGATTGCGAACTTGGACCCATGGCCACGCCAGCCCTAAGGTGCTCATGAGGAGAAAGAGATGGCCAAGGCGAAGTTCAAAAATTTTCCAGGCCGTGACTGTAGATGTGAAGCGAGATTCTCCGAACTGAGTATGATTCCAGAAAAAACGTTGCCGAGCGGCTTGTAGATAAAACCAAGACACGATAAGTCCGATGATTGTGATGATAGGCAAAGAACTTGACGCGAAAAGTATCGTTTTTGTATCGGTAATGGGCACGGAGAGGTAGGCTGTTATTGCGGCAAAGGTTACGCTGCTTAATAGTATGATGGACACAACATAAAGGCCGGCTGCCTTACTATAGACGGCCAGAAGTCCTTTCCCAGTGCCGTCATACTCGAATGCTCGGCTTCCGAATTGGGAGTGCGAGACGAGGTAGTGGCGACGGGCATTCTCGAAGAAGGGATAATAAAATCCGAGTGTCAACACTGTGAGAACCGACCCTTTCAGCCATAAATTGGTGTAATCTTTGACAGTCCCTCGAAATGAAAACCGAATATTGCGTAATGAAGTCCGACTCATGCGATACCTATGAGCACCGACGACGGCCACGGGAATAAAATAGAGTAAGAGCAATCCAGCAATGCCTTGTGAGATATATTGAGGAATGCCATGCACAAAAAACGGAATTGCACTTAAGGACAGATAGGGTATCCCAAAGACCAACATGGCTTTCAGCCATCCAGTAAACAGCTCTTTTCCTGTGCCATGATATGCGAATCGGGCATTCGCAAAACTGGTTTGACTATTGAGAAATTCTCGAACCCGCGCTCGGCCCCAGAAGGAATAGATGCCTAAGGTGATGAGTGTGAGAAAAGTATTGACGATAAAAATGCCGAAGAGGGACTGCCCCGTTCCCCAGAAGAGTGGATGTCTGACTCGATTTGATGCAGTTGAAGTCTCTCCAAGTTGGTCGACCGGAACAGGTGGGTGGTCGTCTGGCTGTTGGGCTGGAATGGTGGCCTCAGTTTGTTCGACAGGCGATCCCTTATCTGTCGTGGGGGCCTCTTGTGAGTCTGAAAGATCCAGTTCTGGTAACACATCTGTAGCAGATTCCTGTGTCTTCAAAGCGGCAGCACCTGGTTTTTGATCGTTAGCTAATTCTGCTGATGACCAATTGAGAGTCGTAGTAGCTTGATCTGTGTCAAGTGAATCGTTCATGGTCCTGGAGTTGGCATCTGCTGATTTTTCAAATGGCACTTCCCCGGGGGATTTTTTCTGAGAAAAGTCTCCGGAAGATTCAGGCGAGGTAGGTGTAGTTGAAGACTGAGTGGGCCAAGGAATTGATACGGTCTTATCCCCCTGAATGGTCGGAATATCTTCCTCTAGAATGAACAAGTTGGCTCCGCAAGAGAGACATTCGTCTGCATGGGGTTGCGGCTTGCCACACTCAGGGCAGGTCAGTTCTGTCGAGGCATCCATTTTCAGATCTCCTTGCATTAACGCCCGAGTGGCGTAAGGTAAAATACTGATCGTCTATGCTGAATGATGAGATCTAAGAACGTATCGGTAAAAACAAGTAAAAACCTGAATAAACGGACAGTTGAGTACTTGACTTTTTCGACGAAGAGATTAGCGTAGTACAATATATTGGTGAGGGGGCTGGTTGTTAGTTGAGAACTGAAAGGTTGAGTAGTCAAATAAGGTGAGAATGAAATGGTTTCCTGTCAATGGAATAGGTGTCTAACACTATTAGTCTTTTTTAGTGCAAACATATGGGGATGTGCGACATCGCCTCCTTTGCCACAGGAGACGAAAGTAAGGAATCTCTCGCAAGAGCATACGAATCTTTCACATATTCAGGTTCGCGATCTTGCAGGGGTATGGGAATATCAAGAGAAGAATATTGCGTATGTACTATCTTTAGACAAACACGGAAACGGGACTTATGAGTGGAAAGATGGCCGTTTTATAACAGACAGCGTAGAAGAGGGAATTTGGAGAGGTACTTGGCATCAGCAAGAAAACGACCGAGAAGGAAAATTTGAGATACGTTTGACTCAAGATCTCCGAACCGCGTCTGGCAGCTGGTCGTATACTCGCATCGGACAAGATCATGATCCGTTAGCTCCAGGGGGAACGTTTACCCTGATAAGGCTGTCTATTGATGTGAATGACAATGGAAAAAAGAACACGAAGCAAGATCGCCATGATTAAATTCCTCATAGGAGTCACATGCTTGTTCATGGTTGGCTGTCAAAGTGCCGCGCGGCATGCGGCCATTCCCGTAGCAAGCATTCATACGGCTACAAACGTGACTCTCTCGAATGAGGAAGCGGTCAAGGAGTCATTGTATGCACAATTGAATGAATGGAGATCCGTTCGATATGACTATGGCGGACTGAGTAAGCAGGGTGTCGATTGTTCAGGGTTTGTGTATCTCACGTACCTGTCGCAATTTGGTATCGAGTTACCGAGGACCACGGCCCAACTGTCTCATGTTGGTCGGTCTATTCCTCAACGAAATTTGCGAGCGGGTGACTTAGTATTCTTTAGAACCGGACGTAAGGCCCGACATGTTGGGATTCTAGTAGAAGGACGACGATTTATTCATGCGTCCAAAAGCAATGGCGTGATGCTTTCGAGTTTAGATGATTGGTATTGGTCGAAAAAATACTGGAAGGCACAAAGAGTTGAATCCAAGGAACTTACCGCCACGCAAGATCTTTAGAAGGCCATTCTTTTACTCATCTAATGTTGAATCGTTGCGGCCTTGGCTGTCGTCTTGAGCGTTGAGGTCGGCTGTAATGATGGATCCGTTAGCAATACCTGACGAAGAACTTCGTCAATGGTTTCTACAAACACCACATTCATCTCATTCTTGACTTGATCTGGTACGTCTTTGAGGTCTTTTTCGTTGGCCTTTGGCAGCAAAACTCGACGAAGGCCGACGCGGTGAGCTGCGAGAATTTTTTCTTTTATCCCGCCTACTGGTGAAACCAGTCCACTAAGATTGATCTCTCCTGTCATCGCGGTATCCTGCCTGACTGGAATTCGCAGGAATTGCGAGGCCAAGGCTGTAGCCATTGTAACTCCCGCCGAAGGACCGTCTTTAGGAATCGCGCCTTCGGGAACGTGGATATGAAGGCCATTGCGTTTGAACAAAGAAATCGCGAGTCCCATCGTTTCGGCACGAGACCACAAATAACTCCGAGCTGCTCGAGCGGACTCTTGCATGACATCACCGATTTGGCCAGTAATGGTGAGATCGCTTCCGCCAGGGAGAAGTGTGGTTTCGACATACAACACATCACCGCCGGCTTCAGTCCAAGCTAATCCAGTAGCCACACCAATCGGGAGTTCCTTACGTCCCTCCTCTGGCATAAAGCGTTCAACACCAAGCATCTCTGCTAGGTCGGGCTTAAGGATAGAAATAGCTTCTTGAGGATCGTCAGGAGAACGTTCTGCGAGTTGCAAGGCGATTTTTCTCGTGAGCCGAGCCAACTGTTGTTCAAGTTGCCGCACGCCGGCTTCCCGTGTGTATCGATTAATGATATGAGGGATGACTTCATCATTGAGCGTGACTTCTTTGTCAGTCAGCCCTGCCTCTTTTTCCTGGCGAGGCCACAAGTATCGAAGGGCAATTTCCAGTTTTTCTTGCTGACTGTACCCCGGCAAACGAATGACCTCCATACGATCTAATAGAGGACGTGAAATCGAGTCGAGTGTGTTGGCCGTGGTGATAAACAGGACTTTGGAAAGATCGAACGGCAGATCCAAATAATTATCGCGGAAAGTATGGTTTTGAGATGGATCGAGAATTTCTAATAATGCAGACGCGGGATCTCCACGAAAATCTCGTCCGACCTTATCAACTTCATCAAGCATGACTACTGGGTTATTCGAGCCCGCTCGTCGTAATGCTTGAATGATGCGTCCAGGCATGGCTCCGACATAGGTTCGTCGATGTCCGCGTAACTCGGCTTCATCATGAAGGCCGCCAAGGCTGATGCGTTCAAAGTTTCGATTGAGCGCACGTGCGATTGATTGACCTAAACTGGTTTTTCCCACTCCCGGTGGCCCAACTAAACACACAATTGGCGCTTTGGCGGAAGGGTTGAGCTTCAGGACAGCTAAATGTTCAAGGATGCGTTCTTTGACATCTGGAATGCCATAGTGATCTTCATCAAGCACGGTTCGAACATGAGATAACTCAAGGCTATCCTCAGTGGTCGTGGTCCAGGGTAGTTCAAGCACAAGTTCTAAATAGCTGCGAATGACTTGATGGTCCGGAGCGGTTGGTGGAAGCTTGGCCAACCGTTTCACTTCTCGTGTCGCTTCTGTCTTGACGGCTTCTGGTAGCTCCGTTTCTTCAATACGTTTTTTCAGATGGGCCACGTCACCTTCTTCGTGTTCGCTGCCTTCAAGCTCTCCCAACTCTTGTTGGATTTCTTTGAGCTGTTGGCGAAGGAAGTACTCACGTTGAGATTTCCCGATTTCAGCTTGAGCCTGACTGGCAATCTGATGACGAAGTTTCAAAATTTGGAGTTCGTGAGACAATGCCGCATAGACTTTTCGAAGGACTTCAGTCAGTTGAGATTCCTCTAATAACGCCTGCAACTGTTCAACATCCATGTTGAGAAGAGGCACCAATCGATACGCGACAGAAAGAGGTTTTTTTTCTGCTCGCAATACATTGACAATCTCCGACACTCCTTCATTGGTCATCAGGTCGGTAAGCTGACTAACAAGATCGAGGAGAGCACGATGAAGGGCTTCAATCTCATGGCTGGAGTCTGTCGGAAGATCTAACTGTCGGGCACGTGCGATGAGATAGGGGTCGCTTTCCTCCATTTTTAAGAGCACCATTCGGTCAACCCCTTGGACCAAGATGTTGAGATGGCCCTCCGACGTTTTGACCATTTGCTTAATAAGGGCTTTGGTGCCGATTTGGTAGAGATCTTCGAACTTTGGATTTTCCTGTTCGAAATCACGTTGAGCGGAAAACAATAGGGCTTTGTCTTCGCTGTTCATAGCTGCTTCAACGGCAGCAATGGAGCGAACTCGGCCTATAGTAAAAGGAACCAGCGTTTCCGGAAATAAAACCGTTCGTTTTACTGGAACAACAGGCAAACTCGTGATGATGCCTTCATCACTCATCGTGCATTCCCTAATAGTTCAATATGATTCAGGTAACAGGATTTCATGGAAATATCACCTCGAATAGACTAGATAGCCATGATTAGCAAGGAGTCAACCCATATCTCCTATTCAAACCATTGCTTTTTTCGAAACTTCAGCGAGGGAAAGCATACATATGTCTTTACGAGATAAGGTAAAACCTTACTTTTCTTTTAAATATACGAGGATGTCTCGTAATGAAATGAGCCCGACGACGTTTTTCGCTTCCGTAACCAAAAGGTAGCGAACTCCTTGTTGTTTCATCATGTCGTAGGCTTCCTCTACCGGCCATGTGGTTTCGACCGTAATCATTGGTGAGGTGATGATTGATTCGACTGGAGTGTTGTGTAAATTCTTATCTTCCGCCACAGCTTTTCGAATAATGTCTGTTTCAGAGACTAAGCCAATGATCTTGGATTCCGCATCTTTTAGCAATTTCCCCTTCCGTTCGACCATAAGAGCACCAATGCCTTCAGCTCTCATACGTTTTGCCGCTTCAAAAACCGAGGATTCGCAGGGAATTGTTTTCAGGTTTTTGATCATCACCTCAGATAGGTTTGACATGATCGCTCCTCTTTAGAAATGAAAGGAAAGCTAGAATGGCTTGCTAACCCTCTATATCATGAACAGCTCTCACCATAGAGAACGTGGCAAACGAACCCTGTGATGGAGAGGTATCTTTATTGTAGCATTGACTAGCTGTTTTGGCTTGTTTGCTTTGACAAAGGCAGGAAATGAAAGATTTGGCCAGACCATTACGTTAGTTGGAGCATTTGGATTGTCGTAGTTCTGAGACTAGGGCAAAAGGTGAGTAGCTATCATATGAAAGCCTCTAGGACAGGTGTCCGAGGATACGATAGCTGTATGAGTGGTGGGCTTTTGAGATGGGTTGTTTGTTGAGCATAAGTGGCTAGTTGGGAGTTTGTATCTCTGGTATCCGAGTACACGATAGTTGAAGGTGTGCCGCACTTGTGAAATATATTTTTTCGTTGGACATTTGTACTATTAGGTAACCCTGTATTACAGGTCTCTTAGGGCGCGATAGGTGAATAGGTGGGTCGTCTTTGATATGAGGCTATCGTTGAACGACGTGTTGTATTATTGGGTTTCGATTACAGGCTTCCGATGACACGGTACGGCCAAGTCCCTTCCGTCATTAGATGTAATGGTCTCGATTGGAAAGGCTTCCGCTATTTAAAGTGGGTATTACAGGTGTCCTCGTTGACAACCTTCAGTGAAGAGGCATAGCATTATAAAGTTAGTGACTACTCACTTATAATTTGGTCATGAAATCTGCATCGAACAACGGCAAGTCACCTCGAATTTCTGGCGTGGAACGACGGGCGAGTATTATCGCTTCAGCCGCGACGCTGTTTGCAGAAAAAGGATTCACTGGGACAAAGACAAAGGCGATCGCTGAGAAAGCCGGAGTCAGTGAAGCCCTCCTCTTTAAGCATTTCCCTTCGAAAGATGACTTGTATGCGGCTATCCTTGCAAAACAATCGCCGATTCCTGGAATTTTGGCTGAATTGAAAACTCTGGCCGATCAGCAGAACGATACGAAAGTGTTTACGTCTATCGCTAGTACGTTCGTGCAACATGCGCCAGATATTCAGCTTATGCGACTTTTATTGTTTAGTGCTCTTGAAGAGCATGAATTGTCAGACATGTTTTTTCAAAATCATGTACGTGTGTTCTACGATTTCTTAGCTGGCTATATTAAACGTCGTATTGGCGAAGGGGCCTTTCGCGCCGTTGATCCACTGCTTGCTGCACGAGCATTTATGGGTATGTTGATCTATCACCGCCTTTTGAGCCAACTGTTTCAAATGCCCGTGCGGAAAAGACCGAAAGAAATTGTCGAGACGTTTGTCTCTGTCTTCTTGGATGGACTTCGAGCTGGAAGGATTCCAAAGGTCTCACAGAGTGAAACACGCCGTAAGAAGCTTCGGGTCTCACGCAGGAAGAAACGCGTATGAATTTCGTCGCACTCAAAATGCTCTTTGGAGATCGGGCCAAATATATGATGTTGCTCGCGGGCTTAACCTTCTCGACCATGCTCATTGTGCAACAGGGTTCGATCTTTTGGGGACTGATGATGTACTCGCAATCTGGCATCAGCAATATTAATGCTCCGATTTGGGTGACTGACCCAAACATTAATCAAGTAGATGAAGTGAAGCCACTGGCAGATACGGCAGTGACGATCGTGAGAAGCGTTCCCGGAGTCGAATGGGCCGTGCCGCTTTATAAAGGATTGCAACGTGCGCGACTAGCAGATGGAAATTATCAACAAATTTCTTTAGTCGGTTTAGATGCCGCGACGCTTCTAGGGCGTCCCAATACGATTTTTGAAGGGTCCATCGAGGAACTTCGAGCACCCGATACGGTGGTGTTGGATCAATGGGCTGTAGAGCGACTGGGTGGTCCAGAGGTGATCAAGTTGGGCACCGTATTTGAAATTAACGACCGCAAGGCACGAGTCGTTGGTATTGCAGATACCCAAAAAAGTTTTCAGAACATTCCTTTTGTCTATACCACCTATGAGCGTGCCCTGAGTTACTCACCACCCGAACGGCGGAAATTATCCTATGTATTGGTAAAGCCTGTTTCAGATGTCACGCCGGAAGCGTTGGCACGACGGATTGAAGCCGATACAGAGTTAGGAGCCTTTACGCAAGAAGAGTTCGCGTGGAAGACCATTCAATGGATCTTGAAAAACACTGGTATTGGGGTGAATTTTGGCACAACGGTTTTTCTTGGATTTATTGTTGGTATGGCAATATCGGGACAAACTTTTTATCTCTTTACCGTCGAAAATTTAAAACAATTTGGAGCGCTCAAAGCCATTGGAGCAAGCACCAGTATGCTCGCTAGGATGATTCTCCTGCAAAGTTTCTTAGTCGGGTTTATCGGCTACGGGATAGGTGTGGGGCTAGCCACCATCTTTGGTCTCACCGCGGCAAGTAATGAACAGCTGCCGTTTGTGCAGACGTGGCCCTTGTTAGGTGGTGTGTTCATTGCCTTGCTGGGGATCTGCGGAATATCGAGCGCGATCAGCATTCGTAAATTGGCCAAACTCGAGCCGGCTATTGTGTTTAGAGGGTAACCATGTCACCGACGATGACAACAATGCCTGATAGTGTACAGACAAATCTGGTGAAAGCGAGAGGTATCTATAAGAGCTTTGGAGAAGGTGACGCACGGATCTCGGTTTTGAAGGGAATAGATTTAGATGTCGACATGGGAGAGATCTTGTTGCTGGTTGGACCATCCGGAAGTGGTAAAACGACATTGTTATCAGTGATTGCCGGCATCTTAGATGCTGATGAAGGTGAACTTCATATCCTCGATCAATCGATCGCTGACCTTTCGGCGGGTGCGAAAACACTGTTTCGTCGTGACTACTTGAGTTTTGTGTTTCAGCAGTACAACTTGTTGCCGACGTTAACAGCAGCGGAGAATGCGGCAGTGCCGTTATTCATTCGTGGTGTCTCGAAAAAGGAAGCGTTAGATAATGCTGTAGAAATTTTAACGGAACTTGGAATGAGCGAACGAACGCAGTCGTTACCATCAAAATTGTCAGGTGGTGAGCAACAGCGTGTAGCTATTGCTCGAGCTTTAGTTGGAGAGCCGCGTCTCTTACTTTGTGACGAACCGACTGCCAGTTTAGATGGAGAGACAGGCCATAAAGTTGTTGAACAACTACAGCGTATTGGCAAGCGACCGGACCGTGCCGTCGTGATCGTGACACACGATTCACGAATTTTTGAGTTTGGCGATCGCATCGTGCATATGGAAGATGGACAAATTCATCAAGTGGAACGCGTAAACGGCGGGGATATCCAATGATCTTAAGGCGACTAAGTTTTTGGATTGCTGTAGGAGGTATCATCTTGACAGTCACCACCTTGTGGGGGGCACGTGATACACCTCCAGCCCCTCCTCCGTTAGAAGCCCCTCCACGAAATCCGTACTCAGAAACAGTGGCCGCATCGGGGATTATCGAAGCCGTGAATGAGAATGTCCGTATTGCGCCTCCTGTATCAGGGCTTGTGACCAAAGTCTATGTCGAAGTGGGTGACTCGGTGAAACAGGGTCAACCCTTATTTCAGCTCGATGATCGTGAATTACGCGCACGACTTCAGACCCGACAAGACGCAATTCCATCGGCTATGGCTCGCATTGACGAACAGAAGATTCGACTAAAAGATCTTATGGATCAATTGGGACGGTTGAAGGCTGTAGAAGATCGGCGAGCTGTGAGTCAAGACGACATTCAGCGAAAATGGCACGAAGTCGAAGGAGCCAAACGTGCGCTTATTCGAGCAAAAGCCGACCTCCGTTTGGCCAACACACAACGAAACGAAGCGAAGATTCTTTTGGAGCGATTAACAGTACGAGCTCCTCGTGCCGGGACAATTCTTCAGGTGGATGTGCGAGCGGGGGAATATGCAATGGTTGGCGCTCAGGATCCATATATTTTGTTGGGCGATACTGAAAGCCTACAGGTCCGGGCCGATATCGATGAAGTGAATGCCCCATTAGTCAAACCTCAGAGCCCAGCTGTGGCGTATCTGAAAGGTTCAACGAAACGATCTATTCCTCTTGAATTTACTCGTATTGAACCGTACATCGTCCCAAAACGTTCGCTCACTGGCGATAATCGAGAGCGTGTGGATACGCGCGTGTTACAAGTGATTTATCAATTTAAAAAACCAGCGTTTCCCGTGTATGTGGGGCAACAGGTAGACGTATTCATCGAACGCTCTCAAGCGTCGAAGATGGTACTCAAGGACAAGTCAGAATGATTCCCTCTTTTAGCTTTTTTCACTGTACGTTTCATCCTTCACGTTTCATCCTTCACGTTTCACCCTTCACGATTCTCTGTTCCCGTTTCATGTCTCATGTCTGGCGAGTATGTCTTATCTTCATATTGCTTAGTATCGCGGGATGCCTGGTAGGTCCGGACTATCAACAACCGAAAATTGATGTGCCGAGTGACTGGAGTTCAATGACGCTTGAGGGTCACAGTACGGCTATTCCGATTACGTCTCATGACTCACCTGAAGCCAAATGGTGGGAGGCGTTTGAAAACGACGAACTCTCTTGGCTTATTAATCTGGCGCTAGAGAGAAATCACGATGTGCGCGAAGCAAGCCTCCGTGTCTTAGAAGGGCGTGCGCTGACGACTGCTGCTGGAGCCGGACTCTATCCCCAAGTCAATGTCAACGGGTCCTATAGCCGAAATCGACGCTCTGAAACGATCTTGGTGAATCCCACAGGCAGCGCACCAGAAGGTTTTGCTCCACCTGGCGCGAATTTTGATGTCTGGAATGCGCTGCTCGATTTACGATGGGAATTGGACTTATGGGGACGGATCCGTCGAGGCGTTGAGGCCGTTGAGGCTGATGCAGGAGCGTTAGAGATGGAGCATCGCGGAGTTGTCCTTTCACTGATTAGTGATGTCGGGGAATCATACTTTCGACTGCGAGAGCTTGATGAACAAATTGAGATCGCAGAAAAGAATCTTGCACTTAGACAGGATTCGTTGAACTTGCTCAAGACTCGAGCCGATGCGGGGTTGATTTCAGATCTTGATGTCAAACGCGCGGAGATTCTTGTGGCTGAAAACGCCGCACAAATCCCCGAACTTCGTCGACAGCGAGCCGTTGAAGCCCATCACCTTGAAGTGTTGACAGGGTCACGACCCAATACATTAGCGCTTTCAAAAAAACCGCTCAGGCATGTAGTGACACAACCTCAGATTCCTGTTGGGCTTCCCGCTGAACTGTTAGAGCGTCGACCAGATATCGTACAGGTAGAACAGTCGTTGATGGCTGCGAATGCACGAATTGGCGAAGCCCGTGCCTATTTCTTTCCATCCATCAGTATTACGGGTAACGGTGGGTTTCAAACCAGCGAGTTTGACCAATGGTTTAACTGGGCCAGTCGCTCGATGAGCATCGGTCCGTCGGTCACGCTCCCTATCTTTCTTGGGAAAACGAATGTTGCCCGCTTAGAAGTTGCTGAAGTGCGATATGAGCAAATGTTACAGCAGTATCATCAAACGATACTCAACGCGTTTCGTGAAGTGTCTGACCTGTTAGTCGCGTTACAAACACGAGCTGCACAACTTCAGCATCAACACCGACAAGTGGCGGCAGCAAACGAGGCTCGAGAACTTGCAGAAATTCGCTACCGAAAAGGCCTCGTTGCCTATCTTGATGTCTTAGATGCACAACGGAGTGTATTGAGTGCCGAACAAACTTTGGTTGCAACAGAGAGATCCCGTCTCACAGAAATGATCGCCCTATTTAAAGCTGTTGGTGGTGGCTGGGAAGTTGAAGAAAAATTAGAAATGATCAGTGTGAAATAAGAAAAAGAAGTACGGGCTACAATAATGTTGAATAAGAATTTCCTCAAATCACTTCCTGTTGTGAAGTAGCTATGTTGGTAACTCTTTCTTTCTTCGCTCTAAGCATTTCTCTAGCAACCTCTGAAGTGTTAGCAGATGAGTCAGAAGGAGTGAAACGCATTCAAAATGATGGTCCAAGAAATATGGTGCTGATTCCTGCGGGAGTGTTTGAGATGGGAAGCACGGATCAGCAAGCGGGGGCAGATGAACATCCTCAACACACGGTTTCCTTGAATGCGTTTTATTTAGATACGTTTGAAGTTACGAATCGGGAATTTCGAAAATTTGTGAAAGCCCATCATTATAAGACCACAGCAGAGAAAAATGGGAAAGCTTGGGTCTATGTAGAGGATGAGCAGTGGACAGAACTTCCTGGAGCGTGGTGGCGAAAACCAGAAGGGAAAGAAAGCGTATTTGCGTCACGCCGCGGAAGTCATCCAGCGGTCATACTCTCATGGGAAGACGCCAAAGCCTATTGCGAGAGTGTCGGCAAACGTCTGCCTACTGAAGCGGAATGGGAATATGCGGCGCGTGCGGGTTCTCCGACCAATACATGGTGGGGGCGCAGTTCTTCAAAATCAAAAGAGGCTGGGAATGTAGCCGATCAGACGCACAAGCGCGAGTTTCCGAAAAGACCGTGGCCGACTCTGGAAAGCTACGACGATCAGTATTTTCGAACGGCCCCTGTGGGAACATTTAAGCCAAATAACTGGGGCCTTTATGACATGATAGGGAACGCATGGGAATGGGTAGGCGATTGGTATTCTGAAAATTACTATTCCCAAAGTCCTAAAAAGAATCCTCAAGGGCCATCCACGGGCCACTTCAAAGTCCTGCGTGGCGGTTCTTGGGCGACGTCTCCGGAGTTTCTCGGTACTGGCGTACGAATCTTTAATTTACCGACTTCTCGAAATGCTGCACATGGAGTTCGCTGTGCGAAAGATGTAGAACAGCAGTGATGAATGCAAAATGATGAGCGCTGAACAATAGGTTTGAGAATAAGAGCAGACAAGAAGGGAATAGCAGTGAAAATTTTGTTATGAGATTTATCGTTTTCCGTTCCAAACATTAAGTCCTTCAAGATGAGCGATTGTAATGAATTGCTGATCAAAGACCACGAGTTCCAACGTGGCACAACTGTTCCTGACGATCCTCAAGAATCGTCTGAGACAACGGTTTCCCTTTGATACGAATGGGTTTAAAGGGCTGGAGACCTACTAAAGATGATCGAGAGATCTTCCCGGTGGCAACTAAAACATGTAATTGTACTTCTTCTTGAGTCCCTTTATAAGGTAATGGACGCAACTCCGCCATAGGCTCTCCTCGCTCGGTGACAACAAAGGTTGTGCCGTTACGGACCTCTTCAATATAAGATCCCAGTCGTTTGCTGAGTTCACTGACGCTTATGACTTTTCTCATATACTGTTCTCCTGGTCGAGGTGGATCAATATTTGAGATTTTGTCAAGAATGCTTTGTGCTAAGCAATATTGTTTGAAATTGACGAAAATGACTTGTTGACATAGAGTTGCAACATCATGGCAATTGTGACGATCAACCAAGCCAGGAGACAATTCCCTCAGCTTTTGCAACGAGCACAGGCTGGAGAGGAAATCATAGTCGCCAGGAAAAGTGAGCCCGTTGTAAAAATCGTACCGATTACGGAAACCCAGAAAGAACGGCATCTTGGTGGCGCCAAAGGGATTGTGAAATATATAGCTGACGATTTTGATAAGCCTCTTCCTCTGAATTGACAGGGCTAATATCGCCTATGCACTCAGTTTAAATTCTGCACTTCGCGTTTCTCATCCCGCATTTCCGCCACTTCCCCTCTAGCTTCATTTATCCATACGCGGTAGACTTCTCGGTCACTTCGACCTCAAGTATTATTGTTGAAAGAGCCATTTGGGGCTTGTTGTAGGCGTAACTGAATGGGAAGATTTCGTTGATGATGAGTTGGAACCTTTATATTGTACTTTGTGTATATCTGTTACTTGGGAACATATCTATCAGTGCAGCCGCAGATCTCAACGATCTGAAAGCTGGAGTCGTGAAGATTACCAGCAATCCACAAGAAGGCAGTCGAAAGGTAGGAACCGGTTTCATTATTCGAGTAGAGCCTGAGGTGGCCTATATCATCACGGCCGCGCATGTGGTGTCAGGCGATGCCCAACCGCGGGTGGAATTTTTTACAAACCGCAATGTGTCAGTCAAAGGAGCCGTTCTGCCCGGGGCAGAAGTGAATGATGATGTCCGGGGGCTTGCGTTGGTTGTGGTGCAAGGAAAGGATCAAATCCCCAAGGGTCTACAAAGTCTCTCGTTTGGAACCTCAACAGATATGGTGTCTGGTGGAGAAGAAACCCGGATCATTGGGCATCCGGGTGGAGGTGGAGACTGGGCAGTACTGAAACGCGATATTTCAAATCGATTCGGACGAGATATCACCTTAGACCCTGGTGTCGCTTCGAGGTTTTCGGGTGGTCCCATGGTGATCAATGGCAAAGTCATGGGGATTGTCATGTCAAATCGTGGGGAGTTTGGCCTGGGCATTACTCATAAGAGCGTACTTAATTATGTTGAAGGATTCGGCGTGCAACCTCAAGGATCGAAGATCGTTCACGCTGTTCCTTCAGTTTCGTCAAGCACGGCAAGTGATCAGCCACCACGTTCAGCAGAGAAACAAGTGGTGAGCGAGTTTCCGACTACAAAAACGGGCAAAGACAATGCACCGATGGTGTTGGTGCCAGTCGGGGAATTCTCAATGGGTTCGAAAAAAGATGAAGGAGACGATGATGAGCACCCGCGACATGGAGTCTATCTCGACGCGTACTTCATCGATCAATACGAAGTCACTGTCGGACAATATAAGAAATTCCTTACGGCAACTAGCCGAAGAAAGCCTCGGTATTGGAATCAGGTGAGTCTATCAGAACATGCCAAGAAACCTGTCGTCGGCGTGTCGTGGCATGATGCGGCTGCCTATTGTCAATGGACGGGTAGGCGTCTCCCAACCGAAGCGGAGTGGGAAAAAGCGGCAAGAGGGACGGAGAAGCGAACCTATCCCTGGGGCGATAGCGACCCTACCTCGAATAGGGGAAACTTTGGCCAAGATTGGGATGATAGTGTCATATATGCGGAAAAGCTAAAACCAACAGGCTCCTACGAGCAAGGGAAAAGTCCCTACGGCATGTATGACATGGCCGGAAACGTTTGGGAATGGGTCGCCGATTGGTATGCGAAGGATTATTATAAAAAGAGTCCGAAGAAAAACCCTACAGGTCCCTCAAGTGGAACAAGCAAAGTCCTTCGTGGTGGCTCCTGGGACGATAATCCGTCGACTCTTCGGTCAGCGGGTCGGATTAGAATCAGTCCCTCATTTCGGAATGCGGTTTTCGGGTTTCGTTGTGCCCAAGACGCGGTACAACGATGATAAACGCGAAATGCTGAGTGCGGAATGATAAAGAAACAACGCGGAAGGCTAAATGCTAAGTGCTAAATGATTAATAAATAAGAATTGAGAAAGAGGCAAACTATTCAATCGGATTTGAAGGTCAGAACGAAAGATTTTGCATTGCAAATCATTCGGCTATTTTCTTCTTTGCCAAAGAGAACAGAGGCGCAGGTGTTGGGGAGGCAACTCCTTCGCAGTGGGACATCGATTGGAGCTTATAGCCGATTCAATTAACTTCCGTATACTTGGAGCGTTGATGCCGCGTAGTAAGTCTATATGGTTCAACTGGAACGTATTTGGATTCGCTATAATATCGCGAAGCATCTCGTGCGCGTTCGAGGGCAGAGTTTGTCAGCAAGATCGAAGGTGCGTCACAGGAATTAGAAGAGAGTCACTACTGATTGGAACTTCTCGAAGAAGCAAAGATTCTACCATCATCGAAACTTGCAGACGTTCGATCCGAGGCAGACGAACTGTTGGCCATGTTCATAGCCTCCGCTAAAACAGCAAAGACCAGAAAATGATGTACCAACAATTCAATTAACGCCTTCCAAAATTCGCACCTATCACTTAGCATTCCGCATTGTATTTTCCTCTAGACTCCTTTCCCTGTCCACGGTAGACTGCTGGCACATTCCACGCGAATGTAAGAGCACATCAATAATGAAGGCTGAGGAGTGGATCATGCAAAGCCATCTGTTGAAAAATCTACACATTCTCATCATAGGCCTCGTTTGCGTTTTCCTAACTCCTAGTCTTTTGTTTGCCGATATCAGTCTGCAATATCAAAATCGTGGCCAATGGTATGAAGGTGTGAAGCCGAAGCCCGTCTCTGGGTACGATATCGAATTAATTTCCGTGTTGGCGGACTATCAAGAGGAAAGCCAAACATTGCCCAAAAAGCTGAAGCTCCGGTTTTATCTGGAGCAAGATGCCGATGTGTTCCTCACGGTGCGTGAACTGGACTATGAATATTACTACTGGTTGGATCGTGTGAAGCGTGATGTGCCTTGGAAGGCTGAAACATACAATAGCTTTGAGTGGGAGACGGGGACAGTTCTTCGGCAACTCAGCGACTCCTTTGGTTTGTATGATCTGGGGGTTGTGGCACGTTTGGGCAAAGAGAGGCCTTCCGCTACAGAACAGGTCCTCCCGGCTATTCTCTTTCATTCGCAACTTCCCAAAGTGATTCAGGGCTATCGTTTCACGTTCAAAACCGGTGGGGATGCACGGTTGTTTTGCAAGATCTTCAAAGAGGGCGATGACGAACCGATCGATACGCAGGTCTTTCGTCGAAAACGAGGAGGTCGCCCGTTTACGATTACTTGGGACGCCTCACAGGCAGAGCCAGGAAACTATAAGTTAGTCATCACTGGATTCTTCTTAAACAATAATGCCGGGATCAAAGCGCAAACCATTCGCTTTTATCATCAATCTAGCCCACCAATACAGTAAACCCACATGAACATGGGCCTATTGAAAACAGCCGCCAGCTTCGTTCTCATTGCTCAAAGGCCTCAACGTACTAAAAAGTGTCCTTGGACACGATAGTTCTCATGACCACTAGCAACTTTGAGATACCTAACCTTGAATTCTCGCGGCCCCTGATATGTCGATTATTGGTGTCCAAGTCTCGCTGCTTGCGGCCTTACTGACTCGGACCGAATTTTAGCCTACCAATCGTGATGCTGTTCTATCGGGAGCATAGTCAAATAATCATCCAGCTAGACGAGGACGTTTATAAGACGAGCTATTTTGAATAGGCCATGCGGTTGTTCGCATTGTGTATGAACCATCAAAAAATGAACGATTGGCGAATTTTTTAATATTCCGATGAGTGACATTTTCCTCAGTTACTCAAGCCAAGACCGTTCGCGAGTGGAGACACTTGCCCATGCGCTTGAGGCGCAGGGATTCTCTGTCTGGTGGGATCATGACATTCCTCCTGGGACGACATGGGATAAAGTCATCGAAGCTGCCTTAGAGGAGGCGAAATGTGTCGTGGTGGTATGGACAAAAGCCTCTGTGGAGTCGGACTGGGTACGCAATGAGGCTGGCGAAGGGCGAAAACGACAAAATTTAATTCCCGTTCTGTTTGAGCCCGTGGAAATCCCGTTGGCCTTTCGCCGTGTGCAAACACTGAGTCTCACCGATTGGGAGGGAACCGTTCCTCATGATGGTTTTGCGCGATTGGTTCAAGGCATTGCGCGAATGTTGGGACAACCGGAGAAAGCCTGGGCCGCGACGAAGCTTGCGTCGACCAAAAAGCGCAACACGACAATCGTATGGTTGGTCTTACCGACTTTTCTCGTAGTGATTGCTGCTATCGCGAGCATGAATATTCCTATATCAACGTTTATTCATGTTGACCTGACAACAAATCGATTAGACTTCATGACAAACAATGTGGAGGGCGGCCAGTACCTCACTGATGATCTCAAGCCAAAATGGTTGACGTTGCAGCGATTTTCTCATATCAGTCTTGGGGCGAAAACGCTGAAGGTGGCAGACCCCTCAGAATATGAATTTAAAACTGATCAATTCAAGGAAAGCGCCTGGCGAGAGGTACAGGGTCTTGGTTCATCAGTGACTCTAACGAGCACTCAGCCAGAAGACAGTACAGTCACGTTCGAGAGTGTAGTAAAAGGGACAAGGCCGATCATCGGAACGGTAGATGCCATTCGAGCAATTTCTGATTCTAAGGTGAATATGGCGGTCGGTGTTGGGCAAGATGCGTCATTGGCTGTGAAAGTCAAAGGTTTCAATACACAGCTCGCATTTACGCCTCAAGGCGAGACACAACTCATTTTGGATCAGGTAATTATTGAAGGCGCACAGCTTCCTGCGTTTACAGAGTCAGAAGAATCACTAACAGTACGAACCGGACTACGAGATGATGTCCGGTCGATTAATATACGGAGTAACGATACTGGGTTGCTGCTCATATTGGGATTTTCCCCTGAACGCAAGGTCAAACTCTTTTCAGCTGGAACACTTCTGGTACGTGGGTTGGAATTTTTGGAGCAAGGAAAAGACGGGAATCCTGTGAGCCCTGAAAGCTTGCAAGGGACGATTACGTATGATGTTCAAGGCGATGACATCAAGCCTATCGAGTTTCGGGCGCCGGATTACTTGTCTTTTGATAATGAGGATGTTTTTGAAATCAAGTTGCTTGAATTGGACACAGCTCAGAATACCTTACATATGGTGTTTGAAGGAGAGGCGAAGAAAGTAAAAACTGGCACAGCCACGCGTGCCGTCGATCATCGGCTCACGCTCTTTGATCAGGCGAAACATCATCCATATCTAACGGCGCTGCTAGGCATTGTGCTTTGGGTCTTTCCTACAACAATAAGTGTCTTCCGCTTACTGAAGGATGTGAAGAAATGATCTGGCTCTGTGGTTGCGTAAAGTAAAACATGATCGTGTGATTCATTGAATACCTATCGGTGAACCTAGAACACGCTAGACTTTTTCGGTTCTCTAAAGCATACTGGGAAACTACATTCGTCGAATGAGTGACTGCTTTCCGAATGGCACGTTTTTCTTCATACACAGACTCTAAAGGAAAACCATTGGCCCTTTCTGGCAAGAAAGAGAGGGACACCTGTTTTCACGCGTCGATGAGCAGAGTTCTTTCTATTCCCGCTTTAGTGTTTTTCGTGTTCTATTCCGCGGTTGCCTTAGCCGATGACCTCGATGGTGTGAAAAATGGGGTTGTGAAGATTACCTCTACCGTTGATGGACGAAATCGTGTGGGGACCGGGGTGGTCGTGAAAACGGACGGGAACATCGTCTACATCATGACCGTCTCGCATGTCATTGAGGGCGATCCAGCGCCAAAGATCACGTTTCATAGTCAGCCAAACCGGAAGCATGCGGCACAGGTCATCGGGATTGACGCGCGAAATCCAAAAGGCTTAGCGTCGCTCATGGTCCAAGTTGATCTTCCCGAGCGCATTCAACCTTTAAAGTTTGAACAGCGCTCAGAGGCTCACTCAGGGGAGAGTGTGATGTTAATTGGGTTTCCTCGTATTCCGCCGGTTCCATGGGCTGTGACGCGCGGCAACGTGACTGGGCAAGTGGGATCGGACCTGATCATTTCCGGCAAGGCGAGTGAAGGGAATTCTGGTGGACCAGTCATTGTGGACGATGAGATTATCGGGGTGGTAACTGAAGTCACAGAAGACTTTGTCTATGCTGTGCCGGTCATTATTGCGCGAGTGGCATTGAATGGGTGGGGCATCTCCTTAGAAGAAAAACTGAGCGAATCAATCGCTCAAATTCCTCAACCACGCATTGCTGCCGAACCGCCTTCTGATACATCGACCATTGAAGAGACAGGTGTTGGTTCTTCTCCAATTACTGAGGAAGAAACGGCTTCCCCAGAAACGAGTCATCAGAAAGATGACTCCTCAATGGTCCTCATACCGAGTGGAAAATTTTTGATGGGCTCAGAACCTGATGAAGTGTGTGAATGGGATTCAGTCGTGAAGTTTGATATTTGCCTGCCTGAGCGAAATGCCGACTATACCCCTCAACATGAAATCATGATCGATCAGTTTTATTTAGATGTACATGAAGTGACCATGGAACAATTCAACAAGTTTATAAAGGAAACAGGATATACGAGCACGGTTGAACAAAAAGGCCGTCAAATGGCTGTTGTGGAAAAATCAAAATTTATTTTTGGAAAGTCTCGTGAGTCGGATACCGTAGAGAATGCTGACTGGCTGCGTCCTCTGGGGAACGCACAGGGCGCCATCGAAACATTGCCCAACCATCCTGTTATTCAAATCTCTTGGTTTGACGCACAACGGTACTGTGAATGGTTGGGGAAGCGGCTGCCAACAGAAGCTGAATGGGAGTACGCAGCTAGGGCAGGGACCACCACGAAACATTGGTGGGGCAATCAGACGCCCAGCAGCAAAGTGGGGAATCTTCCCGACAGAACTTTCAAGGTCGTGTTTGATAAAGAGACAGATTTTGAACGCTTTGATGATGGTGTGGCTCGTTTGTCGCTTGTAGGAACGGGTAGTCCAAACCCATGGGGCCTGTATGACATGGCGGGGAACGTCTGGGAATGGACGAAGGATTGGTACGATCCCAAGTATTATTCGGAGAGTCTTTCAAAAAATCCATCAGGGCCCGAAACCGGCAGCGACAAAGTAAAGCGTGGAGGTTCCTGGTATGCCTATCAGGCGTTAAAGGTTCGAGCACATCAACCTCCGGAAGATTCCGATGACCAAACGGGGTTTCGCTGTGCTCGAGATGTGGAAGAATAACGATGACTGCATGCACGACATGCGAGAATCCGTAAGTTATTGAAGCGGGAATGTTGGTGAATACTTTTCGATGTGCTCTTATTTTGTTGATCTTGGGACTGCCGAGTATAAGTTTTGCCGGGAACTATGAAGCGCTTAAAGCTGGGGTCGTCAAAGTCACGGCAAATTTCGAAAATGGAAAGAGCACGAGAGGCACAGGGTTCGTGATCCGACATAGTCAAAAAGAGGCTTATGTCGTGACGGCTTCGCATGTTGTGGATGACGTGGAGTCCCCGCGTCCTCAAATCCATGTCACCTTCTATCAAGACAAACTACGAGCCATGCCCGCCGAAATCAACAACATCCAGTCGATGGATAAGAATCCGCGTGGAATAGCCGTATTAAGGGTGGTAGGCGATCTGCCCATGGGGATAGTGAGTTTGAAGTGGGGAGCCAGTGATGAGCTAGATGGCGGAGAATCCATTGATCTTATCGGATTTCCCCGGATTGCCGAGACCCCATGGGCCATTACGAGTGGGCGAATTTCGGGATGGAAAGGTGAATACTTGACGTTGTCGGGAACGATTGATGAAGGCAATTCTGGTGGACCCATTTTTTTGAACAACGAAGTCGTTGGCGTCGTCATGGAAAATCAACGTCGCTTTAGTTATGCCGTGCCTGCGGCACGCGTTGGTCGATTGGCCAAGAATTGGGGCATTCTTCCAAGATGGCCGCCTGTGCAAGAGAAAGATCCCGAAGTGATCTTGCCTGTACCCTCTACTGAATCTGGCGTAGGCTCACTCACGATTCGCAGTAAACCTTCTGGTGCACAGGTGTTTGTGGATGATGAAATCATGGGGACCACCGTCGATGGTTCATTGACTCTCAAGAACTTGGAGCCGGATGAATATGACATTACTGTTCGTAAAAAAGGATTCGCCCCATGGAGTCAGAGCGTCGATGTGTCTGCTGGAGAGTCTCGTTCCATGACAGCCACGCTTCAAGAGGGTCGTGGAGTGGACATTACTGGGACGTGGATGAACCCTGAAGACCCAACAGTCTCGTATATCTTCGAGCAAAGAGGGTCGCGCATCACGATGCGGGAAGTGACCACAAATCTTTTTGGGGCATCCGTAACGGCCCAGGGAGAAGGGCAGCTTGAGGGTCATAGGGTGACGGTATTCTATGCCACAGCCCTGGGAACGAATGGTCGCTCGCAGGCCGTGGTGTCTGAGGATGGGAAGACTATGGCAGGTTCGTATCAGGATTTCTCGTCAGGCGTGACGATGGGCATCTCGTTAATTCGATCTTCTGAATAACCTCGTTTACTGAATTTCACACGACTCAATGAATGAAGTCCGTCTCCGATACTGGATTGTATCATCGTGGATGTGTGCGACGATGAGAGGGCAAACATGAAGATTACGCGGTTCCTGCCTTTCCTTCCTCAGCCTCACCCAGAACTTGTGAAAATCGATTGCCGACAATGGTCGTCACCTTGCCCATGATTTCCGTGAGCTCTTTCCATTCTTCAGGTTGTAGCTCTTCTTTGAGGTTAGGATGGAGACCCCACTTTGTACTGACCTTTTGTCCCTCTCGTTGGACGACAACATTGAGAATTTCTGTTTCTGCAGATGAATCGCTCGATTGAGGTGACGATGACCCTGAACTTGCTCCGCTCGTTGCCATGATACGTTCCCTTCTTTCATTGTCCATGATTGCAGAATGATCGCTGATGCTCATTGTATCGCATCACTTCCCTCCCTGTAACCTCCGTACATCGAGGGAAAGCCCTTGCGGCTTGTTTCGCCAGGTTCTGTTGGTTAGAGTCTACATACTTTAGCGAATCTAATTAATTCCCCCATGCTACATCCAAGCTTTTTGGCTGTGATCTGTATTTCAGAATTTCAGAACTTATCATTTACTTGTGGAGGGTGAACACTCATGAAATGGGATAGACCAACGTTTTGGAAAAACATCACGATGAATGATCTAGCCAGGAACTTTTTTGAAGGACTCCTCATCTTAGTCCCGTTGGTCGTGACCATCTCCGTCGCTTTCTTTGTCTTTGAGACGATCGATGGGTTGTTGAATATTCCAATTCCCGGAGTAGGATTTTTAGTGACAGTGGGGCTTATTGTCTTGACCGGGCGTTTTGCGTCGAATGTTTTTGTGCACAAGGTCTTTGATTTTGTCGATCGCATGCTCACGAAAGCTCCTTTTGTGAAATTACTATACACGTCAATCAAGGATTTGATCGCAGCGTTTATGGGTGAAAAAAAACGGTTTGATCAGCCCGTGATCGTGACCTTGACGCCAAATGGACATGCAGAAGCTGTGGGCTTTGTCACACGTACGAATATGGAATTTTTAGGCCTGCTTGATCATGTAGCCGTATATTTTCCGCAATCGTATAACTTTGCCGGAAATCTCTTAGTCTTTCCCAAAGATCAAGTTCGGCCCCTGGATGCTGATAGCTCGGATGTGATGGCTTTTATCGTCTCCGGCGGGGTCTCAGGCGGACCGCAGATGGAGGGGGTTCCGGTAGTTTGATCATGTGAGGTATCGGTATTGTTCAAATAATGATTTGAAATTTTTGGGTAATTATTTCCTTTTTGTAGGATTAGCTATCCCTCTAGTGAAGTTAGATCCGTATTTTGCATGCTTCCTAACTCTCTTACGTGCCCCTTCCTTACCTTCTTCATCCTTCATCGTTAATTTTTGTGTCTAAATCCGTTTGAGTTTTTCCTCCCTACTATACCCTTAGGAAATTAGTAAAAAGTGGCTACAGGTGCTGACATAACTTATGGTTGGTTAGCGGACCCTGGTCATCTGCCAAAATGAGCTGTTCTCGTAATCCTCTCAAGTGAAGTGGGTCGCTATACCGACAAGAGAGTATGTGAATGACTATTCTATATTGTAGAATGAAGAATCATCTATTAGAATAAGTATTCAGGTATATTGATATGGACCAGCGATCACAACGAAAACAGCGAGAAGTTGAGGCTCGCAGGGATGATATCTTGTCTGCGGCTGAACGTCTTTTCTCCAAGCATGGGTTTTTCAAGACCAGTATGGCTGAGATTGCGAGTGCTGCACAGTTTGCCATGGGGACGGTTTATAAGATTTTTGAGAGCAAAGAAGAAATTTATATTTCGCTCATGGAATCGAAGGTTGAGGAACTCATGCGATTGCTTGAGGAGCAGATCGCTAAAGCCAACACGGCTATCGAAAAAATTCGGGCTGTGATTCAAGTCAAACTCGCATTTGCGGATCATAATCGGGATTTTTTCCGTATCTATGTCTCCGAGTGGAGCGGGTTTGAATGGACAGTCAAGAGTGCTTTTGGTGATCGCATTTGGAAACGCTATTTGGCGCAAATTACGTTGGTGGCCGATTTGGTACGTGAAGGAATTCGTAAGGGAGAGTTTCAGCGAGTTGATCCGGAAGCGACTTCCTTGGCGTTTCACGGAATGCTGAATTCAACCATGTATGTATGGATCTTACAGGCAAGCCCAAAGGAATCGCTCGAGAGCAAGGGAGAGCTCCTGGGAAATTTATTCCTTAATGGTATTGAGAAACCCACGAAGAAAAAATAAATCTATGTCATTGCTCACATCGATTCGACCATTCATCATTTTATGGTTGGCCACCGTGGCCCTTGCCGCTTGCAGTGAACAGCAAGCGGCGCCACCACCTCAGGGACGTCCCCCTTCACCGGTTCGCGTAGCGCAGGTTATGACGCAGGAGGTACAGCGATCTGTCTCACTCGTTGGGACTGTTGAGCCTTGGCGTCGTAGCGTGGTAGCAAGTGAAATCGCCGGGCTTGTTCAAGTCTTTCCTGTGGAAGAAGGTATGGCCGTGAAACGAGGTCAACTGCTCGCCCGCCTCAGAACCGATACCTTGGATATCAGGCTCGACTCCGCGGTCGCCTCTCATCGAGAAGCACGGACCCGCCATAAACAAGCACGAAAAGATCTTCAAAGGATAAAAGTCTTATTTAACAAAGAACTGGTAACGCAGAAGGAATATGATGATGCGCTTACAGAAGAATTGGCGTTGCAACAGCGAATGATTCAATTGCAATCAGAGATTCAGCAAGTTCGTGATCAATTGAACAAATCAAAAGTTGTTGCTCCGTTTGACGGTTGGATTACGCAAGAGTTTACCGAAGTGGGACAGTGGGTTTCTGCCGGAGGGCAAGTGGTCGAGATGGTCGATCTCTCCCGTGTGCAAGTCGAGGTGCCACTGCCTGAACGATACGTCAAAGATGTGCGGGTTCAGGATCCTGTGACCGCGGTGTTTGATGGGTTGCCGGATTATCAGGCGCAGGGGCAGGTGTTTTCTGTGGTCGCGCAGGCTGATCGAGAAGCTCGAACGTTTCCGATTAATGTCGAACTGCCGAATCCCGGCTATGTGATTAAAAGTGGCATGGTTTCTCGCGTGACGTTGCAGGTGGGTTCCCCTTTTGAGGCGTTAGTCATTCCCAAAGATGCGCTAGTGTTGCGAGGAGGGAGAGAGTTTGTCTACTTAGTCAATGAGGGACAGGTGTCACAAATTCCGGTTAACCCTCTGCTGCATTTAGATGAAGTGGTTCAAGTATCTGGTGAACTTGAGCAAGGAATGATGGTGGTTGTTGAGGGCAATGAACGGCTTCGTCCAGGGCAACCTGTTCGAATTTTGGAGTCTGAGGGATAATCGATGCCCCTTGTTCGATTTGCGATACAGAATCCGGTGACCACAACGGTGGGTGTGCTTTTTGTCGTTTTGTTTGGCTTCGTGGCGCTGAGCCGATTGCCGGTGCAGCTCACGCCGGACGTGACAAAGACTGAAATCACGGTTGATACGCGATGGGAAGGGGCAAGTCCGAATGAAGTGGAACGAGAAATTGTTGATGAACAAGAAGAACAACTCAAAGGTGTTGAAGGACTTGAGAAGATGTTTTCCGAGAGTTCGAATGGAAGCGGAAAAGTTATTCTTCGCTTTCCTTCCGGGACTAACATTGATAGCTCTCTCCTGCGTGTCTCCAATCGATTGAATCAGGTCAAAGAATATCCGATCGAGGTTGACGAACCGGTCATTAGTAGTACGGATACCGCTGGATCTGCGATTGGTTGGTTTATTTTTCAACCCTTAGAAGGTAACCCCGTCAATATCGATACGATGCGAGATTTTGCAGAAGATGTGATTAAGGCTCGGTTTGAAAGGGTACAGGGAGTTGCGGCGTCGAATGTGTATGGCGGAAGAGAGCGGGAAGTTCAAGTTGTGGTCGATCCGAATAAGTTGGCAGCGCGATCTTTGACGATGTTGCAATTGGCTCAAGCGTTGGATGAAGAAAATCGAGATTTCAGTGCTGGTGATTTTGATGAAGGGAAGAGAACCTATGTGGTCCGTACTGTCGGCGAATATCAAAGTCCTGAGCATATTGAAAATGTCATCATCGCCCGTCGTGGCGGCATGTCTGTCTATGTTCGAGATGTGGCCTCAGTCAAAGTGGGGTATAAGGACCCAGACACGGTTGTCAGACAATCAGGACGTCCGTGCAT
Organism: Nitrospirales bacterium; assembly: GCA_965223675.1. Taxonomy (GTDB): domain Bacteria; phylum Nitrospirota; class Nitrospiria; order Nitrospirales; family UBA8639; genus JAGQKC01. Next base: position 3,737,463 of record OZ245013.1, read on the forward strand.
TGCGGTCAACGCGTTAGCGGAAACAGGGGCCAATGTCTTAGATACGATGGACGGCCTTCGCAAGGTGGTTGAAACATTGAATGAAGAAATATTGAAGCCTCGAGGCTTCAAGCTCTATCAAGTCTACGACGAAACAGATTATATCTACAGTTCGCTCTCGCTTGTTCAGCAAAATCTTATCGTTGGAAGCCTGCTGGCTATTACTATCCTCTATTTATTTCTTCGCACTGGCAGCACGACACTCGTGATTGGATTAGCGATACCCATCAGTATTATGGGGACATTTATCGCCCTATGGTTCTTGGGCCGTAATCTCAACGTGATTAGTCTTGCGGGAATGACCTTTGCCGCAGGGATGCTGGTCGATAACTCAATTGTTGTCTTGGAAAATGTCTACCGACACCGAGAAATGGGCAAGAGTCTTTTTGAGGCAGCCTATGACGGGACTGTTGAGGTCTGGGGCGCTGTGTTAGCGAGTACATTGACGACGATTGCCGTGTTTGTCCCTATCGTGTTTCTCAAGGAACAGGCTGGTGAGTTATTTCAGGATATTGCGATCGCGATCAGTGCCGGTGTGGGGCTGAGTTTGTTGGTGTCGATCACAGTCATTCCGAGTCTCTCTGCCAGGATTCTCACTACGGCCAAGCGAACCACAAAGGAACGCAATAATCCATCATCTGTTCGACACGGGCTCAATCGTGTACTTGGAACGATTGATAGCGTTTTTCAACGAATGGGAATAAGTTCTGAACGATTTGCTGACTTTATTCATTGGATCTGCGCTCATCCGGTGAGGAGGGTGTTGACCGTTTTCGGTTTCACTCTCTTCGCGGTCGGCTTAACGTTAATTCTCCTCCCGAAAGCGGAATATCTTCCCAATGGCAACCGAAATTTAGTGATCGGTATTCTTCTTCCTCCTGCTGGCTATAACACCGAAGAGTTTTTGAAGATGGGCCATACCATTGAAGCTGTCTTGAGCCCGCACTGGGATGCCAAGCCAGGCACGCCGGAAGAAGCCGCGCTGGATGGGCCGAGTATTCGGAATTTCTTCTATGTGGCACGAGGGCGATCGGTGTTTATGGGGGCACGGACCAATCAAGATGAGCGGGTGCAAGAACTGATACCGCTCTTTCGTCGGGCAACGACGGACTTGCCCGGAGTATTCAGCATCGTCACGCAACGAAGTTTATTCGAGCGTGGGCTCGGTGAAGGCCGTAACATCGATATTGAGATTACCGGTCCTGAACTTGAGACGCTGATTGCCTTAGGTGGACAGATCTTTGGCATGACCAGCAAGCTTCTTCCTACTGCTCAGATTCGCCCAAAGCCTAGCCTTGATCTTGGAAGTCCAGAAGTCCATGTCACCCTCAAACGTGATCGTGCGGCTGATGTGCAGATGACGAATCGCGAAGTAGGATTTACCGTGAATGCATTGGTGGATGGAGCCAAGGCCAGTGACTATCAATTCGAAGGCGATGAGATCGATTTGACAGTGAGGGGAGAGGATCAATATGCCAATCGCACGCAAGATCTTGAGTCTGTCCCCATTTATACCCGACGAGGGAAACTTACGACACTCGGCGCCATAGCCGATGTGAAACTTGTTTCAGGCCCCGAACAAATTAATCATATTGAACGGGAACGCTCAATCGTGGTTCAAGTGATTCCTGACTCAGAAATGCCGTTGGAAACAGCGATGAGTTTAATACAAGAACAGGTGATCGTGCCTTTGCAACAAGGTGGCCAAGTAGGCCGACTCTATAATATTCATTTGTCAGGGACAGCCGATGACTTGACAAAAACGTATAATGCCTTGAAATGGAACTTGTTGTTGGCGTTAATCATTACGTACTTGCTCATGGCCGCGCTGTTTGAAAGCTTTGTGTATCCCTTCGTGATTATTTTTAGTGTTCCCCTCGCGGCGGCGGGCGGGTTTGTGGGCTTGTTCTTGGTTAACCTCTTTGTTGTGTATCAACCTCTGGATGTGCTGACTATGCTGGGATTTATCATTCTCATTGGCGTGGTCGTCAATAACGCGATCCTTGTGGTGCACCAGGCGCTGAACTTTCTGAAAACTCATAACAAACAGGATGCCCGCTCAGCCGAACACGATCTAGCGCCCGGTCTTTCGGTGCAGGAAGCCGTACGCGAATCCGTACGTTCTCGGGTCAGGCCAATCATGATGAGCGTACTCACGACAACCTTTGGATTACTTCCCTTGGTGTTATCATCTGGTGCAGGTTCAGAGCTGTATCGTGGTATTGGCGGCGTCGTATTAGGTGGCTTGGTGATGTCGACCATGTTTACTCTGTTCGTCGTTCCGGCATTGTTCACGATCGTGATGGAGTTCAAATTAGGACGACAACACCGCGTAGCTAGCAGTGTTGTCGCAGAAGCTAAAGCCTGATGAACGCATCTTCTATTGATGAGTCAAGAAAGATATGACGGTCATGAAAAGTATAGCGAATCCAATTGGCAGAAATAAAAACACAAGAAAAATACTCTGGATCCTGCTGACAATCATGGGTTTCACATCAGGAGTTCCCAATGTTGCGTATGCTGACTCAGCGAAGAATTTCGATAGTGGAAAAAATAACAATCGTCCAGAACTTCGATTGAGTCTTCGAGAAGCCATGAAAGCGGCGGTCGATCAAAATCCTACTGTCCAATTATTCAAAGAGCAGATTACACAAGCTGAACATGTGGCTGATACACGGTTAGGCGCGCTTCTCCCAAACCTTTCTGGTCGTGTGAGTGGGGCACGTCGACGATTTTTCTTTGGATCCTTCGGTGGAAGTCCTTCTGTTTCAAGGCCTATCGACTTCTATGAAGCCAGAGCATCTCTCACGCAAAATATCTTTAGTCTGAGCCTTATTCAACAATGGCGGGCAGCTCGTACGGGTATTGAAGTAGCAGATTTAGACTCAAAGGTCAGCGAGCGAGATGCCATGGCCACGGCTGGGCTTGTATATTTAGAGGCATTGCGAGCACAAAAAGCGGTTCAAGCACGGCAGGCTGATGTGAAATTAAACAAAGAGTTGCTTCGACTGGCCACTGAAAGAAAATCTGCGGGGATGGCGACAAGTTTGGATGTCACGAGAGCGCGTGTCCAGATGGAGAATGAACGTCAACGACTCCTTGTGGCTCGTAATGATTATAATCGAGCGCAACTCAATCTCATTCGTGCGATTGGACTTTCGTTCGATGTGCAAATTGTATTGACTGATGAGTTGCAATTGGTTGAGGTCCCCGAACAGAGTGCGGATGACGCGTTAGTTGTGGCGCGAGAAAACCGTGTTGAACTGCAGGCGCAAAAGCGTCGTGAACGACTTGCTGCACTGACGCTGAGTTCTGTCGTCAGTGAACGAATTCCAAATCTTGAGGCTTCTGGAGATGTGGGTCTCATCGGCAATCAAATACCCGATGCACTGACCACGGACAGCGTTCAAGTCTTACTGACGGTCCCTATTTTTGATGGAGGACAGCGAGAAGGTCGAATTTCTGAAAATCGCAGTCTTGTTCTTCAAGAGTCTATTCGCACGCAAGACTTGGAATATCAGGTCACTCTCGAAGTTCGAGATGCATTGCTCACTATTGAATCCGCAGAACAGCAAGTGGAAGTCGCTCAGCTTGGATTGAAATTGTCCCTCAAGGAACTCGATCTTGCGCGCGAACGTTTTGCGGTAGGTGTCGCGACGAATATTGAAGTCACCAATGCTCAAACCTCCGTGGCTCAAGCTCGAGATAATCTCATTGAGGCTCTGTTTACTTTCAACGCGGCTCGCGTCAATCTGGCTCGAGCCCAAGGGCGTCTACACGAGTTATAGTTTTCCCTCACTTTCATGAACTTACCTGGCCTAGCCGGAATCACAATGCGATCGTCGTGAGACGTGAATCGTGAAAAGTAAAATGTGAGATCGAAGAGAGGGGAAAATGAACGTTGCAAAATGCAACAAGAAAAGAACGCAGATGTCTCAAGCATTAACCATGAAACTTGAAAGTCCTAATTGGGCAAAGAGACAAAGGACGTCGTGATGTTGACACCTCAGATAAAACAAGACATTCGTATTAACGCGAGTAAGCGTCGGACGTTTGCCATTATCAGTCACCCTGATGCCGGGAAGACGACTCTCACTGAAAAACTTCTATTGTATTCTGGAATGCTGAGAACGGCCGGAATGGTTGGGGCGCGAAAAAGTGGGAAATTGGCGGCCTCGGACTGGATGGAGATGGAGCAAGAGCGTGGGATTTCCATCACGGCCTCTGCCATGCAGTTTCCGTATAAGGATACGATCATTAATGTGCTTGATACACCGGGCCATCAAGACTTTTGTGAAGATACCTATCGAACGCTGACTGCGGCAGATAGTGCCATCATGGTCATCGATGCTGCCAAAGGTGTAGAAACGCAGACGAGAAAGTTATTCGAGGTGTGCCGACTGCGAAAAATTCCTGTCCTGACGTTTATCAATAAAATGGACTTGCCTGGTCGTCCTCCACTGGACCTGTTATCGGAAGTCGAAGAAGTCTTGGGGATACACGCGAGTGCGATCAATTGGCCGGTTGGGTCGGGCAGTGAATTTCTGGGGGTTGTGGAACGTGAAAAAAGGCGACTCTTGCAGTATACCAAAACGGCATCAGCAGGCGCGGCCAAACCCATCGTAACCGAGCTGGGGTTGGATGAGATGGGGTTTGCCGAGCATGTGCCTCAGCATCTTCGGGAGCAACTAGAGCAAGACCTTGAGCTATTAGATGTCGCCGGTAATCCGTTTTCGCGAGATGCGTTTCAAATTGGTGAAGTAACGCCCGCGTTCTTTGGGTCGGCATTGACGAACTTTGGTGTGGAGACGTTTTTTGATGCCTTTGTGAATTTTGCGCCTTCTGCTGAAGGTCGATCGGCAGATGCTCATGATGGAACCGAGATTACGGTCGATCCAGTCGAAACTCCCTTTAGCGCCTATGTGTTTAAGCTTCAAGCAAACATGAACCCTCGACATCGAGATAGCACGGCTTTCCTTCGTGTCTGTTCAGGACGGTTCGAGCGCGATATGGTGGTCAAGCATCATCGAGAGAAGAGCGAAGTTAGACTCTCTCGCCCGCATAGTATGGTCGCGAAAGATCGAAATACCCTTGATGTTGCCTATCCTGGTGATGTCATTGGAATTATCAATCCTGGTGTTTTTCAGATAGGGGATACGATTTCCCTTACCGATGGATTTAACTATAAGCCTCTCCCACAATTTCAGTCTGAAGTCTTTGCCCGTGTTCGACCGACTGATACTACAAAACGGAAAGCCTTCGATAAAGGCATTGAACAGTTGGCTCTTGAGGGAGCGATTCAGATATTCAAAAGTCTTGATGGCCTAGAGTTTTTCGTCGGGGCTGTCGGAAAGCTGCAGTTTGATGTCTTAGTATTTCGCTTGCGGAATGAATATCGAGTAGAAACGCAACTCGATATTTTGGCTTATGAGTCCAGCGCTTGGCTTGAAGGCAATGTCAAAACGTTTAAAGCCCCTTCCGATGCCTTGGTCGTCACGGATCAACGTGAACGTCCTGTGGTTCTTTTCCGCTCGCCGTGGTCAAAAAACTTTGCCCGTGAACGTAATCCGGAACATCATCTGCTCGAAATGGGCTAGTACTTTTGTTATCGAATTATCACCTCGACTCTCCGGTTTAAGGGTTCTTTTACCCCATCAGGAGTTTTTACCACTGGGTTATTTTCCCCGTGACTCGTGACTTCCATATGCTGAGGGTCAATGCCGCCTGCGACCAAGGCATCTCGAATAGCGTTCGCACGATTTAGAGATACTTGATAATTCAACTCATCAGAGCCTGCTCGGTCTGAGTGGCCGATGATGCTCACATCAGGATTTACTCGACCTTCAATGAACGAGAGAATTTCCTGCAACTGTTGTTCTGATTCAGGTGTCAGCTTTGTTTTTTCCTCAAAATACAAGAGAAATTCCATGGGCTTTTCAGGATTGGCCTCTAAGGCATCCTTGAACGTTTCAAGGACATCTTCTTCTTTCAGCATGAATGGTTGGGAGAGTGGTGTATCGGCACTTCCCAGACTTATCGCCTGTCCCGCTTTATCCAAAACTTGACTGCTGGTTGGATTGGCGACTTCAATGCTTCCAACGGTTCCATCAGGATTTTCCAAAAGAACGACCAGACTTTTTGGAAGGGTGATCTTGATCGTAAACGTTTCTTGCTGAGAAGAATTTCCATCACTGACTAACAAGGTTAGCGTTGCTTTTCCTATTTGCTCTGCTGTGGGGGTAAAGGTAAAGGTCCCAGTTTTTTCATCTAAACGGCTGTTGTTCGGCAGCGGTCGTTCAATGACTTGAAACGATAATGCCTCACCTTCCGGATCGGTCGCGTGAAGGACAATCGTCAATGTCTCACCCACGACAACATGATGGTCACCAATGGGTTCAAGTGTTGGAGAGTCGTTTGGCAAGACGTCGATGGCTGTTGCCGTCTCACTTTGTGCACTATTGACGGTTTGTGTACTGGAGATCTGATCGTGTTCTCGAAGAGGGGAAAGGTTGCTGGCCTGCCATTGGCCTTCCTCATCGGCAAGAATTTGGGTGTCAAGAGGAATCCCGTTTTTGAAAACTTGAATGTGTGCTAAAGAATCAGCTGAGCCAGAGACAATCGTATCGCCAGCCTTCAGTGGAGAGATTACGACAGGGGGGCGAGGTTTGACGGTCAAGTGTACGGGATCTGATTGGACACCTTTCATTATGGCGTGAACGGTGGTGGTCCCTGCTTCTCGACCGGTGACGACTCCATTCGCATCTACTGTGGCCACCGCTGGTTGGTCGATAGCCCAGGTCACTTTTGGCAGGGGAGTTTCTGCTCTGCCATTCGAGAAGAGGCCTGTGGCCGTGAAGTGTCGTGATTGACCGAGTTCCAGAGGTCTGACAGTCGTAGAGTCGGGAGTGAGTGTGATCTGTGTCAGAACGGCAGGCGCGACCACGACTGGATCTGAGTCGGCACTCTCGATGTGCTTGACAAGCTGGGAGCTCGTGATGTGATCCTGTTCGTTGAGGGGAATGAGATTGTCAACTTGCCACTGGCCTTCATCGTCAGCAAGAACTCGCCTGTCCAACGGAATCCCATTGACCATGAGTTTGATGCTGGCTGAGGGCGCTGCCATGCCGGTCACGCGAGTGTCGCCGGCTGTGAGGGTGGACGTCACGATAGGGGCTTGGGGTTTCACCGTCAATTGAGCTGAGGCAGAATGGATACCCTCTCGCATGGCCTGAATCGATGTGACCCCGGCCTCTAATCCCGTGACGACGCCATTAGGATCAATGGTGGCGACCGTTGGTTGGCTGGTAGACCAGGTGATTTTCGATATAAGAGGCTCCTGCCGACCATTGGAGAAAAGGCCGAAGGCCGTAAAACGTTGTGTTTGGCCGAGCTCCAGTGGTAGGACAGACGTAGGGGCAGGAGCAAGCGTGATCTGTGTCAGAACAGCAGGCGCGACCACGACTGGATCTGAGTCGGCACTCTCGATGTGCTTGACAAGCTGGGAGCTCGTGATGTGATCCTGTTCGTTGAGGGGAATGAGATTGTCAACTTGCCACTGGCCTTCATCGTCAGCAAGAACTCGCCTGTCCAACGGAATCCCATTGATCATGAGTTTGATGCTGGCTGAGGGCGCTGCCATGCCGGTCACGCGAGTGTCGCCGGCTGTGAGGGTGGACGTCACAATAGGGGCTTGGGGTTTCACCGTCAATTGAGCTGAGGCAGAATGGATACCCTCTCGCATGGCCTGAATCGATGTGACCCCGGCCTCTAATCCCGTGACGACGCCATTAGGATTAATGGTGGCAACCGTTGGTTGGCTGGTAGACCAGGTGACCTCGGATAGTGGCTCTTCTGTCTTACCATTAGAGAAAAGCCCTCTCGCGGTATATGTGAAAGGTTGCCCCTGTTCAATCGTCGTTGATACGGCAGAGGCGATGTTGATTTCTGAAAGCCTTACTTTCTTTACGCTGACAGGAACCGATCTGTTGCTCATCTGTCCATTGATGGTCTGAGTCGCTGTCAGTACTTGTCCTTCGACTAATGCGGGTACAGTGACTTCAAAAGTTCCTTCAGCTGAAATGGTATCGTTAGCAATTGGCAGTCTTTTGTCCCAAATGTGGACTTTTGCCTGAGGAATACCTGTCCCAGGTATGGTTGTTCCGTGTTCCCACAAAATTGGGTTGACCAAGGGAGGTGGAACAGGTTGAGGAGCAGTCGCACAGCTAGCGAGGAGTAGAAAGATGGGCAGTATCCTGACAGAAAACCAGCAGAGTAATCGTGAATTCAGTGTTGAACAGACATCCATATCGTTACAACAAACCGAAGTATAATTGATCGGATTTTACCCGCGTTATCCTTCTTGATTCGCGAGGCGTTCTTCGTCCTCAACTCGAATGACGAGTCGAGTCCCTCTAATACCTACTGTAGCTGTCGGCGTCTCGATCGAGACCGATTCAGGAGAAAGTTTAGCGATAATACCTGAAAGATAGACAAGCGTGCCTCGAAGGAGTTTTGTCATAAACGAATATTCTTCTTGTTTGGGGTTAAAGACGAATTCGTTTAACATCAGATAACTTTGTGGGCCAAGAGACAATCTCGTATTATCTTTGAGGGTGACTCCCAAAGAACCAGTCTCGTCGGTTTCAAGAGCATCTTGCTGAAAAACTGCATCACCAATTTGGCATCTAACCCGTTCATCACCTCTAATGATATACGCCTGGTCTTTGACGGTTTTTACGATTCCAATCGCGTCCTCTTGCGCTGAGGCGATCGATGAATGAACCAATACTCCGACCAGCAATGCGCCAATCACTACTCGCATTCGGTTGACTAATGTGGAGTCGATCATCGATGCCGTGCCTTCAATAGACCACGAAACGAATAAAGGTTTGTTCCACGCGACACTATCACTCTTGTAAAGAGAACCTCAAAATTCTTCTTCATCTGTCAGTGAATATGAGAGAACATCATACAACATTTTCTCTAAAACAACACGCCCTATGAACTTTGGGAAATTCTCTGTATCTTGACGGCTTTTTCGGTGAATGGCGAAATTATCCTATTTAAGGGACGAAACAAAATTATGAGTCCAGTCTCTTGGTGGTGGATTTTGCTGATAATAATTAAGGTGTTCTTCATATAATCTGTACAGAGAAAAGGGCGCATATGGATTGTTGTGTAGATTCTCTAAGGTCTTTTTTGCCTGATCCCATTCTTGATTTCGAAAGGCCGTCAACATTTCTGAATGAGAGTTTTGTAAAGACAGAAAGTTTGGGTCCGAAAGAAGTTGATGGTCCCCGATGACGGTGTATGTTCTGGCCGCCTCCTTTTTCCCGCGTAACCTTATTAAGTCGATTTCGAGAATCGCCATACGATCATGGACATGTTGAGCTGTTTGTGGGCCGATGACAATGCCAAGATTAGAAAATTTAGACAGTCCTTCCATACGAGAGGCAATGTTGACCGTATCACCTAGCACAGAATAGTCGAATCGTTGTTCGGAGCCTAGGTTGCCAACGACACATGTGCCGGTGTTAATTCCAATCCCTAGGTTAATTGTTGGGAACGGGTGGCCCGTTTGTGCCGTTTGATTTTTGAGAGTGTCATTAAACATTTTAAGTTTTCGCAGAATATCTAATGCGGCCTGACAAGCATGTTCAGCATGGTCAGGATCGTCAATTGGGGCGTTCCAAAAAGCCATTACGCCATCTCCAATATACTTGTCAATGGTGCCATTGTGCGAAAGGATGGACTCGCTGATTGGCGTGAGGAGTCTGTTAATCAATTGAGTTAATCCTTGCGGGTCTGACTGATACTGTTCCGATATGCTCGTGAAGTCACGAACGTCACAGAACAGAATGGTCATGGTTTTTGTTTCGCCTCCAAGTTGTACTTGCGTGGAGTTGTGAGACAATTGTTCGACGAGTGTTGGCGAGACATATCGACTGAATGTGTTTCGAATTTGTCGACGGGAATATTCTTCACGAATATAGTTGAAGTAACCAAGGAGACTATACAGCCCTAATATTCCTACTGCTCCGTATGTCACATCAATGAGGACTCCCAGCGCGATGTAGGAGTACCATGAAATCGCAACCATGCCAACGGCAAGTCCTGCACCTAAGAGCAAAGTATGGATGGCTCCGAAGAAGGGCACCAAGAAGATGATAAAGAGTCCCAGAAGAAGAATGATGATCAGTTCTTGCGCTAGCGAAAAATTAGAACGGGTTAAAAATGATTGCTCAAGTAGCATGTCGAGAATTTGGGCATGAATCTCCACTCCAGGTAACATCCCTTCGATCGGAGTCACCTTGTTATCACTGAGTCCAGCAGCGGAAGAACCAATCAATATTAATTTATCAGCTAACTTTTCAGGCGAAATTGTGCCGGTCAGGACATCCATCGCTGAGATGTAACGTTTTGTATTGCGTTTAGAAAAATGTATCCACATTCGTCCGGTGTTGTCTGTTGGAATTTGCGTGCCTGCAATCGTGACGCTTTGGATGCCAGCGAAATCTGTGTTGACAGCAAGGGTCGTTTCTTGTGTTGCGACTCGGAGCAACTCGAGGCTCAAGGTAGGCAAGATATTTTCCTCTACACGTAGGAGAGCTGGAACTCTTCGTACCACACCATCCGGTTCTGGATTGAGGGTAATAATTCCATGCCCTACTGCTGCAGTTTCCAGAATGGGAATGTTGCGGAGTAGCCCTGGATAGGAAAAGAGGTGAGGTCGTGGATCCATGCCGACTTCAATGAGGGGTGGTGCCCTTGGTGGTAGGTCATGATTGACTTGATTCTTGTGAGCCAACGCACTTTGTGAAACGACGACTTGCGCTTGTTTTACGACATTGGCGAGCGCGACATCATTATCGGGTAAATTCAATAGACGTTCTCTAGACTGTTGGTCGAGGCCATGAAGTGCTTTAGCTATCCAGGACGGAGACATGCGATCTGGCTCAGCAAAGATGATGTCAAAACCTACCGTCTTTACTCCGGAATCAAAGAGTCGCTCGATTAACTCGGCAATCATTGTGCGTGGCCAAGGCCATTGACCGAAATGGGCAAGACTCCTTTCATCCAAGTCGACAACCACCACTTGGTTGTCTGGCGTGATTCGGGGCTCAATTTTTTGAAAATAATCAAAAACTTGAAGTCGAAGAGCCTTGACTGGAAAGGGATCCCAGACTCGTATCACGAGCAAAACTGCAAGGATTATGAATCCCATTGAACGGGGCTGCATTAAGAAAGCAACGACTGGTCTCATGGTCCCAGACCCTCGTCCCTATGATGCCCACATAATCGCTGAGCCATAGATAAGTAAAAAAGGAACGTGATGGATGATGTCGTACGTTCAACTACTGTGAACACGGAACATGAGGGGGTCTTAATCGCACGTTCGTCGTTTGCAGTTGTCCGGTCAGGAGCACATGATTGACATTCTAGATGCGTTGAATGTGAAAAGAACATTATCAGTCGATCTGTCCTGCATTATTGACTTTTTCACATCCTGTGACAAGTATCAATCGTGCGGTCCATGAGAGGTGTGCTGATTTTGCTTCATTCCAGCTCATTGAGCTTCATAAACTCCTTGTTCATGCAAGATTCATCGTGTAATCCTGGCGTAAAAGCTTGTCAGTTCCACCTGTCTTCTATATAGCAATAACTCAGTAGGGGTGCTAGGATCGAGTTGATAGGCCAGGCATGTTTCTATAAGGCATCAGAATGAGTCGTCAGCGTCAAAGTTTGGATTCTCTATCTGACACCCACGAACACGTTCAGGAACGGCTTGACCGTTTAGAACGTGAGTTAGATGCTGCTCGCCGGATCAGCGAGGCGCTCTTTCAACGTTTGCGTCTGGAAGAAGTGTTAGAGCAGGCTTTGCAGATCGCATTGGATGTTGTTGAGGCAGAAGCCGGATGTATCCTTTTCGCTAATTCACAATCCAAAGAGTTAGAGTTTTCTCATGCCATTGGAGAAAAGTCTCCGCCTATTGGGACAACATTTTCTTGGGACGAAGGCATTGCAGGAGCGGCTTTCCAAAGTGGAAAAGCTATTGTCGTGGACGATGTGCAGCAAGATAGACGTCATTTCATGGGTATCGATCAGACATCCGGCCAAGTGACACAGGACTTGATCGCATTGCCTCTTAAGCGTTGGGAAGGTAATCCCATTGGTGTTCTCGAGGTGATGAACAAAAAGTCCGGACGGCTGGATCAAGATGATGTGGCAATCTTGACGATCATTTCTGCCTTTACGGCTATTTCGATCGAAGAAGCACGTTTATTTGAACAGGTGAAGTTAAGTGAAGTGGCGCATTTGCTGGGAGACATCAGTCATGATATTAAAAACATGATGGTGCCGATCACCTATGGCGCATGGATTCTTGAAAAAAAGTTACACGAACTTTTTGGCATAGTACCATCGAGCGACGTAGAGAAGATGAAAGCCAGCCAAGAATCTGGCGAAAAAATTCTTTCGATGATTAGAAATAATGCGCGCCTTATTCAGGAGCGTGTTAAAGAAATCGCCGATGCCATAAAGGGGTTAAGCAGTCCGCTGAAATTTAGCCCGTGTAGCATCGAAGAGGTTGTCAGTACGGTTCTCGAGACCTTACACCCGTTGGCCGATGAAAGAGGAATTTCCCTTCGGACAGAGAGTCTTGGCATGTTGCCCTCAATTCAGGCTGACGAACGTCGCCTCTTCAATGCGTTATACAATTTAATGAACAACGCGATTGATGAGGTGCCGAGGGGTGGATCGATTACCATCAAAGGCTCGTTCGAGTCGGAGAATCAAGCACTCAGTGTATTTGTTGTCGACACAGGCCAAGGTATGTCATCTGAGGTGCGAGAAAGTCTCTTCACCAATCGGACAATTAGTCGGAAGGCGGGAGGTACCGGTCTTGGAACGAAAATTGTGAAAGATGTCGTGGATGCCCACGGAGGTGATATCAGCGTAGATAGTCAGATTGGTCGGGGCACCACGTTTCAGATTCGTCTTCCTCTGGATCAGCCTACAACTCGCGTTCATTAGTGGCCCCCAAGTTTACTCCAAAACACGCTGAATCGTCTGAGCGAGCTCCAGACTTAAGATGGGTTTCATTAAATATGCCCGTATGCCAAGAGCCGTCGCTTTCTCAGGTGTCATGGTATAACTGAATCCAGTACACAAAATGATGGGAAGTTCTGGGCGGATGCTGAGGAGCTCGCGAGCCAGAGCATCTCCTGTGAGATTGGGCATGGTTTGATCTGTAATCACGACGTCATAATAAAAGGGGTCATCACGAAAAATACGCAAAGCTTCCAGACTATTCGTGCAGGCGACGGGTTCATACCCCAGTTGCTGCAAAATTTTTTGGCCGACTTGAGTGAGCGATTCTTCGTCGTCCACGAACAAAATACGAGCATGACCTTTCTGTGCTGGTAGACTTTTTTGAATCTCCGATTCGACTACAGCATCGGTTTGAGGTAGAAATATTTCAAACTTTGCCCCGCATCCAGGTGTGCTCTGTACGGTAATGGCACCTTCATGATTGGCGATAATGCCGTGAACGACCGAAAGGCCCATGCCAGTTCCTTCTCCCAGACGCTTTGTCGTAAAGAATGGCTCAAAAATTCGATTTTGCATCTCTGGCGGAATGCCATTCCCTGTATCGCTGACTGAAAGTCGAAGGTAAAAACCGGGTTTGAGCTCAGGAGTTTTAGGATTCTGGTTTGTTGAGATTTCCACGCAATCCAAGCAGATCTCTAATATTCCTCCTTTTTCTCGCATCGCATGTTCTGCATTGGTGCAGAGATTCATTAATACCTGATGAATCTGTGTGGGATCTGCGAGAACGACTCCGTTCGTCGTAGAAATGTGCTGCTGAATTTTAATCGTCGAAGGAAGAGTCGCTCGCAAGAGGTCAAGAGCTTCTTTGACGACTAAATGTAGCTCAGTTGGAATGCGTTGCTGTTCAACTTGACGGCTGAAGGTGAGGATATGTGCAACAAGTTCTTTGGCTCGATTTCCAGCTTGTAAGACTTGTTGCAAGTTTTGGTAGACCTCTCCATTTGGAAAGGTCTTGATCAGGGCCAGTTCGGTATATCCGATAATGGCTCCAAGAATGTTATTGAAATCATGAGCGATACCAGCCGACAGGGTACCAAGAGCCTCCATTTTTTGTAACTGATGAAGTTTTTTCTCTGTTTGACGAAACGCTTCTTCTGCATGTTTACGATCAGTGATATCGAGAACGATTGCCATGAAGGTTGGCAACGACTCTGAGGTTGAACGTTCGAGATAGACTTCAATCGGATACAACGTTCCGTTTTTTCTTCGGTGGATTGTGGTGAACTGAATGCGATTTTCTTTACCAGTTCGGATAGGATTAAGAAGTTTTTCGAATGAATCCAACGTAAACTCAACCATGAGATCGAGTGGAGTCAGACCTAATAGTTCTTCCATCGAATACCCGAGGTTTTCTCGTGCCCCACGGTTGACCTCTATAAATCGTAACGTTTCGAAGTCAAAGACATAGAGTTCATTGAGAGAAGCTTCAAGCATTTTCATCAATTCCGACTGTCTCTTTTCCCCTCGTTTGCGTTCCGTAGTTTCTCGTTCTAGTTCTTCAAGTTTCTTTTCAAGACGGTTGACGAGTCGTTCACTATAGAGTTGTAGCACCTCTTTCTCTTCCATTGGAGGCGACTGAACGGGCACTTTCTTCAATTGGCCAGACCTCATATCCGCGGTGATCACTTTGACGTTTCGAAGGAATTCATCTGGTTCTGATGGTTTTCTGATAAACCGGTCGGCTCCTAGTGAGAGGGCTAACTCCTCGTCTTTCTCATCGGTATAGGTAGCGGTGTAAAAGATGAACGGAATAGATTTCAGCTTGGTGTTCTCTTTGACTTTTTTGCATAACTGAAACCCATCCATAACTGGCATCAAGATGTCGGATATGATCAAGCTACATTCTTGATCTGAAAGTTGTTTAAGCGCCTCAGCCCCGTTGGCGGCTGTCATGACTCCATAGCCACTCGTGACCAGTAATTGCTCCAAAAGGTAGATGGGTTCTTTCTTGTCATCAACAAGAAGAATGTTCATCTTTTTCACTCCAGATTGCATGAGGACTTTTGGTAGATATGTATTTTTAAAATGCCTAGTTACTCGGTGCCACTGTAATGACCGTAGAATGTTCTCGGACCTACTTGTTGCTAACTACAAGACGATTTTATGTGAGTATTCTTGAGCACGAAGGATGAAGCACGAATGCAGATACAGTCTTTTGAGGTATGAAATTTCCAGAAGATGACGATTATGATAAATGCAGGAGTTTGATAAAAAAGATTCACGTGAATGTTCTCCCACTACGGTCAGAAATTACGCTTCATGTTCCACTGGCCAACGAGCAACGTTGGCACACGAGCCTGGACCATCAGCGTCTATCATGAAATGAACATCACTCTCGTTGTGAGGCATTCACAATACTCTTTTACCCCTGATCTCGCAAGAGGTTACTACAGCTTTTTGTGTGAAATGTAGTCTCTTCGGAAGACCTGTCATTCAATTCACTGTAAAAAACAACTGTAGGGTTCAGATTCTGTAGCAAAGACTCTTGTTTCAATTTTTATTTGGGACGAAATCCTCATGTGGGGTTACGGCTAATGATTATCAGTGACTTTTACCCTGGAAAGTGCTTGAGTTGTTCCAAAAGTTAACGAAGAATCAAAACTTGAACTTTTTGTGTAATGGAGATGGCCCCTATTACCACTCTCTCCTTATCTTTTGATAGCTCGCATTACAAAATGGGTTTATTGAAAGCAGTTGGTAGGACTGTCAATGGTTTCGGAGCTAACATTTAGATACATGACAGAGAAGATACCGTATTGCAATCTTAAGACAAATATATAAGAATCTTTCGAATACCATTTTTGGAAGGCAGCCTTCTCACAATTTGTTAGACATACTAAAACGATTATGACGGATATTCAAAAGCGATATTTTTTAAGTTATTCGAAACATGATGGGAAAGAGTGTGCATCAATGCTCCGTGATAATCTGAAATTAGAGCAAGAGTTTGACAGTGTGTGGTTTGACGAGGATGAATTAAGAGGTGGATCAGATCTTACAGAAGATATTAAGCGCGCCATTGAAGCTTGTGACTGCTTATTATTTCTCATGACCCCTGATAGTGTGTTGAGATCTAGCTATTGTACCAAGGAGTGGCAATGGGCTGAGTCACACTATAAGCTAATTGTTCCTATTAAGGTCATTGCTAATGTCGAGCTTCCATTTGGATTTCCCCCAGATGTACTTATGGTCGATATTTCTGAGGGATTCCATGTGGGGTTCCCACGGTTAAAAGAACTGCTCTTTTGGTGGAAAACTTGGAAGGGAAAGGTCCACCGAATGAAAGGGCAGATTGATGCACTCAAGCGTTTTATCAATAATGTTCCTTCAACCGATTCGATAAAACCAAAGGTTCTTATCACCTCACTGAGTTCGGAAATCAATGAATTAGAAACTATCCTTACACATTTACATGATGTTTCAAAGCATGGGCTCCCAGATATTAATGCTCCTACTTTTCAGCCTCCTCGGCCGTTGCATGGTTATGATGAGAAGCTAACGTTGGGGACCGAAGCTCTGAAGGATAAAACAAAGCGGTTGTTGTTAATCCTTGGTCGCCCGGGAGTTGGAAAAACCTCACTCGCATATCGGTTACTCGAAGATATTAAAAAAGAAACGTTTGGTGATCATTCCAGCGCTCAGTCATTCGCTCAAGTTGTCTATTTTAATTCAAACGATGTTAAAGAGTTGAGTTTAAGTAAAATTTTTCTAGTACTTTCCCAAATTTTAGATAAAAAGGAAAAAGAATCTTTAAAAGAGTTATATAAAGATCCAGGGATCAAAGTTTTAGAAAAAACTAAAAAGCTGCTCGAATTTCTCCCTGTGCGAAGGGTTGTCGTGTTATTTGATGGTATTGAAGAGCTCCTTGATCCTGCTACTGGAGCGTTTAAAGATGATGAGCTAGAGCAGACATTTTATGCTTTTTTGGAGTACCCATTGCCTACTTTAAAAATAATCTTGACTTCTCAAGTGTCTCCCAAAAAACTTTTAGATATTCAAGCTCAAAGTCAGTGCCCTATTGACTTGAAAGATGGTCTAACGGTATCTGACGCAGAAAATATGTTATGTGATATGGATCATGATGGTTCCTTGCGACTAAAGGGGAGATCAAATGAAGTATTTGCCCAGATTCATGAACTGACGCAAGGCAATCCCGAAGCGCTTGTGAAATTCGTCACTATCCTGCGGAAAAATCCCAGTCTTACCGTTGAAGAAGTTATGGGAAAAGAAGGTCGTCAAGCTGGCGCCGAAATTTCTAAAATCTTGAGTGAGAAGCTGTTTGACCAATTAAAGCCTAAGGAACGAAAGATAGTGCAGGTTCTCGCTGCTTTTGACCGCCCGGTTATTTCGGAAGGAGTGAATTATGTTATTGAGAAATATGAATCGACTGGAGATAGCGATGCGGAATTACGACATTTGGTAGATATGAAGCTTGTACAGAAAAACCATGGGGGGTATTTTTTGCAAAAAAATGACCAATTGTACGCACTTTCTCGGATGTCTGATGAGCCAAACATTCATTCTCTCCAATGTACGATGTTGGCGTTAAAGCATCAAGCATCTGAATTTTATCGGAGTATTCGAAAGCCTATTGATGAATGCCATTCTATAGAAGATATGGATTCTCAGCTTGCGGAATTTGAGCTTCGTGAGGAAGCTCAAGAATATGATGCAGCTATGACTATCCTCGAAGATATTAGGAAGCCGATGCTAACCTGGGGACATTATGAAGAAATGGCTAAGCGGTATGAACGAATATGTGAGAAGTTGGTAAATGCACAATTGAAAGATCAAGCATTACGAGTATTGGGTTGGATTTACCAAAAGCAAGGAAAGTTGAAGGAGGCTCTTTCATGTTATCAAGATGGATTAAAGGTTTGTGAGGAGACCAACAATCAGAACCAGCAAGCTATTTTTCTCAATAATATCGCCATTTGTTTAGAAGAGCAGGGAAAAGTTGCACTTGCTATGATTCATTCGGAATTATCTTTACGAATTTCTGAGGGGTTGGAAGATCACTCCCAAAAGGCGCATGTTCTGAATACGCTGAGTGATTGTGCTGTAAGTGTTGGGCTGATTCGCGAAGCTATTGGGTACTGTCAATTGTCTAGAGAAATTTCCCGTGAGTGTAGAAATAAGAACCTCGAAGCGCTTTCGTTAGTAAACCTTGGTCGGCAGTATGTAGAGTTAGGAGAGAATCAAGCAGCATTAGCCCGTATTAAGGAAGGGTATTCCCTGGCCTCTAGGGAGTCGTATGATTTTGCTGAATCATGGGCTTTGACGGCACTTGGTGAGGCGCATTTATGTACTAGAAATTTTCTACAGGCCGTTGAGTTCTTGGATCAAGCCGTTTCTCTTGCGGATAAGGTGCAAAGCTCACAAATTCAGCAGATGAGCCGCGTGCTGAGAGCTTCCGCAAAGCTAAGTTTGGGGAAATTCTCTGACGCGCGTGCTGATATTGACGAAGCTAACCAGTATGAATTACCGAGTACAGCCTACGAAATTTGTGGTGTTCTCGGAGTCATAGCGCTACGACAGGGTGAACGAGGTTCTGCGAAATATGCTTTTCAAGAAGCCAAAACATCTGCCCAGCAACTACTCGAACTTAATCCTCAAGATTACCGGATTTTATATTTTAAAGGCTTAGCGTTGGCTGGGTTGGTCGTATGCGAGGAAGCCGCCGAGGAATACGTTCCTTTATCGGTCCAAGCATTTAATGAGGCTTCTCAGGCAACGAAAGCTGTTGGAACGCTTAATAAAGTTCGGTGGTTAGTGGAGGGGCTTGAAAAATCTGACCAAGAAAACAAACTTGTTAGCGTTAAAGATCTGGCCGGCGCCGTGTTTACGTAAAGGATTTTCGTCACTGAATTTCTTTCGCGGGTTGAGATACGAAGAAAACGAAAATTTCTGGTTCGAATATTCCAAAGTCGAACAGGCAAATTTTTTCTTTGGAACCGAGTCGCTATACCTGTTGATATTCATGCTACAAACTGAATCCGTAGTTTCTTAGGCCGGTGAGTGTCACGTTGGGCGCTTTCTTGTGTGCACGATTTTATCACTTGTGGGGTAATGAAAGGGGCCTTTACCTTTCCTCTAGTGGAGCGAAGACGAATAAAGCAGAGAACAGTGATGACTCGTTGTTTCCCTAGAGCTGTGGCTCGCTAATCATTATGAGCTGAGTGATGGGGACTTGAGTTTGAAAGTTCCTTTTCTGAATAGTAGAAGAAATTTGACCTTGCACATTTCGGGTAAAGTGCAGAAGATTTCTGTTCCAATCCTGAGGGTCGCTGGCCAGCCCAATAAAGTCCTTAACCCAAAAGTATGCGAGATTTGGATTTGAGGTAGGGATTGAAGAGAGATTTTGTAGTAAATGGGCGCGAGCATGCCATTGCGGGATACTTGTTGGGTAAGTAGTGGACAGGATAAAAGGCCCACGGCCTTGCCCTTCAGGTATTTGTTTGAGAATATCTTTTGCGCGATCAAAATCATACTGCTCAAGGATCCATTCGCTCCATTGCTGAAGGTCCATTTGCTCCATTGTACTCTGTGGTAATCTTCGAGGGTCTTTGAGAACAGGAAGGTAGACGACATTTAACTGATGTGGAGAGAGTCCAGTGCCTTCTAAGGTATCGACGCTCTTTGTTTTGAGGCAAGCTTTGATCGTCTGAAGATATAAACTCTTGGTATCGTCGTTTGGAGCAAGAGGGAAAAGTACATAGCTGTACAGACCATACCCGGACTTTTCCTTTTCGTTCTTGATTAACGCTTCATGCCCTGGTGTAAACGTTGAATGAAATGTTTTTCGGCCTCCCCCTTGAAATCCTGTTCCACATCCAGAAAGCCACAATAACAAGCAGGACAAAAAAATAATGATTAGACGAGCGTTCATTTGCTTGCTCACTTCCTAGGTGATAAAAGATAGGTTCTTTATTCACTCAAGTTGTACTAAGAACATAGTCGCTTTCTCTTTACATTCTCTATATCGCTTCTGGGAGTTCTCGAGACTCGTATTTCTTCGTAACATTTCCCCAATTGCTCTTTGCATCCTTTAAGACCACTATTTTTACTTCCGTAAGACGGTCTTTTGACATGGGGTGAGAACTTAAGTATTCGTTCCCTTCAGTATCTTTTGAAGAAGTATGAAGGTTTTCATATAATTTGACTGCGTCATCTGGGTCATAGCCAGCCTCTGTCGAAAGCAAAAATCCTTCCTTGTCAGCTTCTGACTCGTTCTTTCGCGCAAACGGCAAATCTACCCCGCCTGCGTACCCAACGCCGAGAGCACCTAAGATAGGAGCAACAACTTCAGGGCTGAGTGATTTTGGGTCCAATGCGGCTCCGGTAGCGATACCGGCCATTGGTAAAGCCGCAACGACGTTCCTTTTTATTCTTTGACCAGCATGTCGTTCTAAAGCATGGATCATTTCATGTCCCAATAACGCCGCTAATTGAGCTTCATCTACAGTTAAGCCTTGTGCGCGAGCACCCGTATAATAAAAGACTTTACCTCCAGGCCACGCCGTTGCCGTATTATTTTCGTGATCGGTAATGACATTAATTTCCCACTCGAACTCGTTTGCTGTTTTGCCATACTTTTTTGAACGTTTGGCTGTCTCCACAAGGTTATTAAAGACTTTATTTACTACTTCAACAAGTTCTGGATCGGTATTGAGCTTCCCTTCGTTTTCGGCAATCTTCTTCCATGATGTATAAAAAGATGTTGCGATTGCATCAATAGCAGGGTCGGGGACGGAAGACGCTCCTCCAAACGTAGAGCTAAGGTCGTTAAGGCTCTTGGGCATGTTCATCTTCTCACAACCAACCATGCTGCCTAGTAAAAGCAACGCAAATACGTAACCGTACCGAGCAATTTGAACATGAGTTCTCATGGATGACCTCCTTGTCAGTACATAAATCTTAGCCTTAGATTAAGTCATGAAGAATGCCACTTTGAAATATACATAAAGGTTGAAAAATATTTTTATGTCGTTTTACGTAAAGAATATATAAAGCTAGAGATCAGCAAGATATAAACCAGATCGTCATAAATGAGGAAGGCCTAGGAATTTTATGCAACTCTTTGAAATTGCTCAGTTGTTTGATGAGTGGAAGAGAAGCTGTCGGATTAAGAGAGATTTTGATCAACATGAGATCGTATCGAAAGAGATACGTTGTGTATCCAATCAGATAACAAGAGCCAAATTGCTTTTCTGAAAGCTGAGAGCGAAATTTGTGTGTCTTGATAATGAGTTTCGGTGTCTGTATTGAGTTGTTTGCGAACGTAAAAATCCTTCTCGTATGAAGAGCGTTCTTAAAAAATTGAAAAAATGCCCACGTCAATATTCACAATGAACAGGAGCAGAATGACGGCGAGCTAGCCCCCTCTCTTACCTGTTTCGTCTCTGAGGACTGTGACAACTTGCTAACATAGAGATTTTTGCGTAAGCTTTTGTGAATGGTGAAGGATTAAAGAAAACTGTATGCAAAGGGTTGTGCTCTTGATCAAATTCATATCAAATCTAGAAGAACATCTTATTTTTTCAAAAACGAAGATCTTTTGAAGAAATGCCTCGTCCTTGCCACATGTAAAGGAGCCAAGCCATGAAGGGTATCCAAAGTGGGAATAAGAAATTAAATGTCGAAATTGTTGAACGAACAGAAGCGGAAGCCCCGACGAAGTCTTCTTTGTCAGAGAACGCATCCAATACAAGCACGGCGCAAAGTTTGGATCAAGTCAGAGACATCCTTTTTGGAGCTCAAGCTCGTGACCAAGAGAAGCAGATTATGCGTGTCGAGGAAAGCCTCCAGCATGAGACGACCGAGATGAGAAAAGACTTTACCTTGCGATTCGAGTCTTTAGAGCAATTCGTAAAAAAAGAGCTTGAGTTGTTGACCAGTCGGATCAAGGCTGAGCGCGGAGTGCGTGCGGATCTTATTCGAGATCTCAGTAAGGAGATCAAGGATCTTACGAAGACCATTGAAAAGAAAGTGAGCCGATTAGATGACCAGCTTGGCAAAGGCCAGAGTGAATTACACCAAAAGATTCTCGAGCAGCAAAAAGCACTTTCCGGAGAAATTCAGGAAAAAAGTGCCGCGCTGAAACTGACGTTGAAAAATGCGGTGCAAGAACTTGCTGAAAATAAGGTTGAAAAATCGATCCTTTCAGAAATTTTGTTAAATAGCGCGATGAGCTTGAATAATGAAGTCAAAGGTCTGGGTGGAATTCGACAAGAGAAGTAAGCAGTCTCTTGGAATTGGAACTTCTGAAGAGTAAGCCTCTGCACCAAAGTTAAAGAAATGGAAAATTTACGAGATAACAAAGTCTCAGGTTCATCACTCACCGGTGCCCGTCAAGAAAATGATGCTCTAGCTGAACTCCGTCATCTCTTATTGGCGCCAGAACAAAATCAATTAGATCAGATTGAACAAAGACTTGAGAGCAAGGTGCCGAGATCTGATCTTGTGACGATCGAACACATGCTCAACGTCAAACATGATCAGTTGATTCGTCTCGAACAACGGCTTACTCAAGAGAAAGACAGACTTTCCGGAATCGAAGGAAATGTTCGAGAACAACAAGAAGAGATACGTGCGATTGAACAACGTTTAGCCGCCGAAACGGAACAGCTAGCTTTACTTGAGGAAAAGTTTTCGAACAACCTTGTGACGGCCTCCGATGTGAGTGATGTCCTGCCGCAAGCTGTGTATTTGAGGAATAAACAAGATGCCAAACTCTCCTTTGCGTTGGCACCTCTTATCGAAGGTGGACTTGAAACATCCATTAAAAAGTCTCCTGACAAAATTACTCAGATCCTTGGCCCCCACATGAATAAACTTATTAATTTTTTCGTATCTTCAGAGATGAAGAAGTGGACAGTAAAGCTTGATCGTTTGGTTGAACGTAGTCTCACTCCCCAAGCTATCAAATGGCGGATCGAGGCATATTGGAATGGTGTGTCTTATGTGGATTTGTTCTTGTCACGTACCTTTCGCTATCGGGTCGAACAAGTATTTCTGATCCAGAAAGATTCCGGTATTCTTTTGTGCGATGTAGCAAGAGAAGACGAGGCCGTTCTCAGTCGTGATGCTGTTTCGGCAATGCTCACCGCAGTATTAGAGTTTTTCAATGACTCATTTCAGAAAAAAGTAGAAGGGGCGAATGTAATTGATTTTCGCAACTATAAACTTCTGGTTGAGTATGGCCCAGAAGCCATATTGGCTGGTGTAGTAAAAGCGGTATCGCTGCCACCAGATTTATCGACATTGTTCAAGAGTACATTGGACGAGATCCATATTAAATATAAGGAAGAGTTTCTCGCTTTTAAGGGGGATGCAAGCATTTTTGATCCGGCATCTGCCGAGTTAGAGAGCTGTATAGCTGAAAAGCTCAATGAGGATATTCTTCCAAAGAAAAAGAAAAAAACCTGGATATGGGCCTTAATGGGAGCGGCTTTGATATTATTAGCGGTTTTGTTGCTTTGGCCTCAAGAGTCAGAGAGTGAGCGGCGTAACAGAATACTTGATCTCGTAAAAAGTCAACAAGGAGTGATTACGGCTTCAATTTCTCAAGGTAGTGAGGACGGGCAAGTGTTACATCTCCTACGTGACGCCAAGATGACGAACGTGAGCAATGATGTTACGACGATTATCCAAAAGGAAGAGATAGACATTCCAATAAAACAATATGTTGCGATAGATTCGATGGATATTCAAAAATTTGCTGTCTTATCGTTAGCTCCCCCCGCAACAGCGACTCTTACTATCGAAGACAATGTGTTGGTCGCAAAAGGATCTGCCTCACACGATTGGATTGCCCGTCTTGAGAATGCTCGATCACTTATTCCTGGCATCAGCGAAATCAACCGAAATCAATTAGTCGATGAAGATCTCAGATTGTTCGAAGATTTAAAGGACAAGATTGAAGCCCATGAAGTGAGATTCGAGCAGGGACGTGCCAGTCTCTCTTCGGGGGCGAGGAAAGAGTTGAAAGATTTTTCTGTCAATATCCAAAAACTGGACGATGTCCTTGGGCGACTTGGCAAACAGGGGAGGATTGAAGTCTACGGGCATACAAGTCCAGAGGGGTCAGTAAGACAAAACCAAAGAATTGCTTCCGCTCGTGCGAACAACGTCATTCGTGCACTCAATATCTCAGATCTTGAAGCCATTCACGTTGTTCCTATCTCTCGAACCGGCCAAGATGAATTGAGCTCACAACTCTCGGACGAGGATTTATCCGAAAGACGGAAAATTTCGTTGCGTGTCATTCTGAATGAATAGCTCTCCTAAATAAGGCATTCCATGACGCCAACAGATGACCTTACCGATTATAAATTTAAGATCGTTATACTTGGGTCTTCGGGTGTGGGTAAGACTTCATTGGTCAGGCGTTTTGTGGATGGAGTGTTTTCTGAAAATTACAAGACCACGATCGGAATCAGTATTAAAGAAAAGAAGATTTCAGTGGAGGGCAAAAAGGTCAAACTCACATTGTGGGATACAGAAGGAATTGATGAAGACAATCCCATTCCAAAAAAATCTTACATCAAGGGCGCACATGGTTTCCTTGTGGTCAGCGATGGTACAAGGGGAAAAACCCTTGATCAGGCTTTGGAACTTAACAAAGATCTTCAACAAAAAACATCGCAACATGAGCAAATTCAAGATGGTTTCCATACTATCCCATTTTTTCTTGTTGTTAATAAGTGTGATTTAATGGACCAATGGAAATTTTCAGACGAGGAGATCAACGAACGTCAGAGTACCTTCTTGGACCAAGAGGGGGTGAAAGACATGGCAGAACAAAGAATATTTAAAACGAGTGCTAAATCTGGAATTAATGTTCAAGATGCATTTCTAGCTTTGGCAAGCCAAATCCTAGAAAATTATGAGCGTTATGACCCTCAGAAGGGGTTCGACATGGAGCCCTAATCTCGTTGGTATTCTTTCCTGGGTAAAGGCGCAGAGTGCAGAAAAGGAAAGAATGAACTTGGATAAGGTCGTTTGTTTGCCTTGCTGTCTAAGAGAATAGAATGGGAAACGGTTTCCTCGGAGAAATTTTTTCTAAATTAGACATGGTTGTTCTCGAGCGGTTGTCTCAGAATGCGGGATTTGAAGTATTGGGGCAAAAGATTCCCGACTGGTTTAAGTTTGATAAAAGTGTTTCGTCCTCAGTTGCACAAGTAACACACCTCGTTCAACGTTCAGACTTTCTGAAAGACTTTTTGGAAAGTGAAGCTGTTCCGTTTTGGAAAGATCATCAAAGTGGAGAATTGACGTCGGGACCATGGTCGGAAGAACACCTAACTCATGGGGGAATTCGTTTAGAAGCTACGGCTCTGGCTATTGGGCAGAAAAAGTATTTGATGATCAAGAAAGTGGGACAAGAAGTTGCTGCGCGTGAAGCATGGCTACAGAAAAAACGAGAGAACGCATTAAGGGCAGAGCAGTTGCGTAATCAAGACTCTGATAATGCTGTTCATCCAGAAGGCTTGGCTAGTCAAACGGCAATGATAGAAGACGATATTTCTGTGATGCTGGACAAATTACGTATTGGAGCGTCGGTGCTTGACCGAGAGGAACGGATTGTCTTTATAAATCCCCCTGCGAAACGTATGCTGGGGTTTATGAATGACGACCCAGTCGGTCGAGTGTTGTGGGAAGTTTGTGCTTTTAGAGATGAGGATAGAGCGACAATCCAACGTTACATGAAAAACTCGGTTCAAGCACGACCTATTATTCCCGTGAAGATTCTGAAGAACAATCGACCGTTCTGTTCTTTTAAGGTTGATGTTCAGGATTATCCACGAGATCCTCTCAAGCGTCTTCTCTTTCTTTATCGTTTCCGAAAGTTGGACAAGAAGTCTCCTGCTCGTCTCAAGGTGGAGTCTATACCCAGAAAACAGGAAAAAGAGCACTAGGGACTGAGGTCTCCAGGTCTGCAAGCTTGGTCATTGAAAAGTAAAGATTAGTCGGCCGTCCCGACTATTTATATGAGGGCAGCTTTGCATACTCTTGCCTGAAGGTAAGTATCATAGAAGACGACAAAGGTTCTCGCTTGACCACATTCAACGCTATTTCGGATGGTTGCTAGAAGATCGGATCTCTTGCAGTGTGCCCACCATCTCGTCATGAATGAGTCCATTGCTCGCGACGAGATCTTGTCCGTAGATGGAAAAGGGTTCGCCTTTGTAGTTCGTGACTTTCCCACCGGCTTCTTCAACGATGAGTGTTCCAGCTGCAGTATCCCAGGGATTGAGTTTAAGCTCCCAGAATCCATCGAAGCGGCCACAGGCGATATAGCAAAGATCGATGGCGGCTGTGCCGGTTCGTCTCATGCCACGAGCGTGTAAAGAGAAAGCACAAAACTCTTTCAAATTATTGTCGGCGACGGTATGGATATCATAGGCAAAGCCTGTAACTAATAAGGCTTCGCTAAGGCTTGGTGTTGTGGAAACGTGGATCGGCGAATTGTTGAGCGTTGCGCCGTTTCCTTTTTTTGCGACGAATAGCTCATTTCTAGTCGGGTCAAGTACGACGCCCACGATGATCGTTCCCTTATATTCAACTCCGATCGAGATGTTATACATGGGAAACCCATGAGCAAAATTGGTGGTTCCATCTAGCGGGTCTATGATCCATTTATAAGGATTCTCACTTTTGGTTTGGAGACCCTTCTCTTCTGCCAGAATTTGGTGAGATGGGAACGCGAGAGAAATTTTCTCCACGATGGCTTTTTCTGAGGCCAGGTCAGCTTCCGTGAGTAGGTTAATCTGAGATTTCTTCTGAATCTCAAACCCTTTTCGCGAATAGTCTGTCAGGATTATTCCACCCAGTTGCGCGGCTTCAATCGCAGTCCTGGTAAGGCGATCTAACTCTGCTTGAAGAATTGACATGGTTGTCCTTTATAGATTTGGCCCTTTCAATTAACTTTTGTTCTTACGGCTTCTGAAAGAAGCACAAGAAAATTTATCCGAAGCTCGAAGCACGAAATCCGAAACAAATAAGCAATAACTACATTAAAAATTTCGAATTTAGGATTTCGAATGCGTTTGGAATTTAGACATTCGTATTTCGGTTTATGAAAAGCATCGAGAGTAGCAATGGATGATTTATGAGGATACAGTAAGAGGGAATGAATCTAAAGGAGTCGTCGTATGTGAATTGATGAAATTCGTGTGTGGAAGGCAGAAAAACACGCCGGGAGCAGGGGGCCCCACCCCCGGCGGCACTGCGGAGGGAGTCGAGATTACTTCTTCTTAGTTTTGGCTTTCGCCTTTGGCTTCGCAGTCGCAGCCTTCTTTTTCGGAGCGGCTTTCTTTTTTGTGGCCAAGGTACTCACCTCCTTTCACATTCTTTGGCTACGCAGGACTGCGCGCCGAACCTCACACTACTTGTGTGAGAGGTTTGTTATCGCCATCATGACGAATAATTTCAAAGGTGTTGGGTGCCACCTTGCGAAAACGCCGATCTCGCTTTAAAGATGTCGCGACAGAAGTTACTGGAGTTTTTCCTCGAATATGCATGCCGCCTTCGATAAGGCGTTGACAGAGCTCTTTGGCATGCATAGAGCGACGGGCCTCCTTCAGAATCATGTGAACAGCGTCTGGAACGCTCATCCCCACATATTTACTACGCCCTAAAAGAATCTCGCGCGATTGGTCCGTGACATCCGTGTCCTGCGAGGGCAATGCTCCCGTTTCATCCGTAATGATCTGACTCGAGAGACTCGCCAACTTCGCTTTGTCCGCCTCGACACGATAGAGAGTTTTTGCCAACTCGATGTATTTCTCAATCGTCGCGATTTCTTCATTGAGCTGCTCCCGTTTTTTTCGTAAATCCTTAAGCTTTGCTTCGTAAACACTAATACGTTGTTCTAAGCCGACAATAATATCTTTGAGTTCGTTCTTTTCCTTATTGCCCTCCATCTTGCTATTTTCTCCATGCTTTATGGCTGACTTTTATCATTCATTTAAAGCAATGTCAACAAGAATTATTTCAAAGCATAATATGTGATTTTATTAACATGAATTTTTTGTAAACTAAAAAATGTTTTTTGTAGTAATTCTAAAATCTATCTAATAGATAAAGAAAATGCATGAAAGCCTAGTGGTTGTAGGAATAATCATCTATGGGTACTTCATTCTGTATATTTTTATGAGGTGTGAGTGAATACGAGAGCTTATACACAAGCAATTTCTGGCATTAAGGTTAGGATTGCGTACAGGAAGAATACCAATTTCTACATGATATTTTATGATTTTAAAGGGTAGGGAGCTGGAATTGCGCTGCCAATTTGTCAGGTATACGACCGTCGTCTCTTGTTTAGAGTAAGAGCTGTCTTGTAGAGCCTTTACTACTGTGTTAGGGTCTTTACCTATGATGATATCAGAACCTTTAGAGATTTCGGTTTCTCGACCCCCGATAAATTTGCTGGCGTTGGACAGCTTAGGCATGAGTGCTTTGGTTTCAACGCTCGGGTGGCCTTCCTATCGGGCCAAGCAAATACTTCGATGGCTATATCGAAGTCGGATCTCCGATATTGACCAGATGACCAATCTTTCTCTGTCCGATCGGTCTTTGCTCCAGGCAATGTCCTCAATCCAGAGAGCATCGAAGGTGACGACTCGTCGAGCTGAAGATGGGACAAGAAAAATTCTCTTGGAACTCGAAGATGGTCTTCAAGTTGAAAGTGTCTTGATACCTGAGGCCGATCGTCTAACCTTATGTGTATCAACCCAAGTCGGTTGTACGTTGGATTGTTCCTTTTGTTTGACTGGAACAATGGGGCTCAAGAGAAATTTGAAGGCTTACGAAATTGTGGAACAGGTGTTGACCGCCCAAGATCACGTGCCGGCAGATCATCGTCTAACTTCATTAGTGTTTATGGGGATGGGGGAGCCGCTAGCGAATATGGATGAAGTGTCTGAAGCCATCTTACGTTTAACTGATAATGATTGGGGCTTAGGGTTTTCTCCTCGCCGTATCACGTTGTCGACTGCCGGTCTGGCTCCTCGACTGAAAGAAGTGGCGCCATTAGGGGTGAATCTCGCGATTTCCTTGAATGCTACGACTAATGTTCAACGTGATGAGCTCATGCCCAGTATTAATAAGCTCCATCCTCTTTTAGAATTGTTAATAGCCTGTCGAGAGTACCCACTAAAAGTTGGGCGGCGCTTAACATTTGAATATGTACTTCTGGCCGGAGTGAATGATTCGACGGAAGACGCCAAACGTTTGCCAAAACTCTTGAATGGAATACGATGCAAGATCAATCTGATCCCCTTTAATGAATTTCCTGGGAGCAAGTATCAGCGACCGAGCCAGCAAGCGATTGAAAATTTTCAGATGGTCCTGCGTCGAGCAGGCATGGATGTCTTTATTCGAAAGAGTCGAGGGCCTGATGTCTTGGGAGCGTGTGGTCAACTTGGCAATCTTCAATTCTAAAGTTTCATGCGTACATAACATGGGATAGAGGAGTATACAGAATGTCCAGTTTCGAGTCGGAGTTGCATGACAAGCATGTCGCGCTACAACAGTTGTTCAAGGACATGGGATCGGCCATGGTCGCCTTTTCCGGGGGTATTGATAGTACCCTTGTTCTCAAAGTTGCCTACGATACGTTGGGAAATCACGCTAAAGCCATCACGGCGGTTTCACCCACGTTTCCAGCCATTGAACTAGAGGGTGTGCGTCAGCTGAGTTCAGAAATTGGCATTCCACTTCAAGTTGTTGAAACCGATCAGTTGCAGATCGATGCTTTTGTTCAGAATGACCAGATGCGTTGTTATCATTGTAAGACTGATTTGTATCAACTGCTCGGGAAAATCAAAAGCACTGCTGGAGTGAATGTGATCGTAGATGGAACCAATGTCGATGATTTGCAGGATGATCGGCCCGGAATCAAAGCCGCTCGGGTGCTTGGTGTGAGGAGTCCGCTCGTGGAAATTGGATTAGGGAAAACTGAGATTCGAATCTTGGCAAAAGCGTTAGGCCTTTCTAATTGGGACAAACCTGCAGCGGCGTGTCTCTCCTCTCGAATTCCACGAGGCGTTCCCATTACCCGAGAAGGGTTATCGCGTATTGAGCAAGCTGAGGCCATGTTGTTTCAAGAAGGGTTTAAACATGTGCGAGTGAGAGATCACGAAGAATTTGCTCGGATCGAAACTTCAGAGCTGGAAATTGAATTGTTTCAAGATGGAGAACGTCGTTCCCGAATTGTCGAGGAATTCAAACGTTTAGGCTTTCGATTTGTGACCTTAGATTTGGAGGGATATCGATCGGGGAGTACGAACAGCGTGCAAAAGGCAAAGTGAAAAAGTAAAAATCTAGTCTTTTCCAGTCTATCCCTTTCCCGCCACTCGGTTTTCAACGTACTTTTTGCATTTTGACGTTTTCATGTTTTCTGAGCATGGCCATTCGTTTGTTGCTGGGCTACGGCTTCTAGCGCTTCTTGTGCAAACCGACGATGATCATCATCAGAAAGGCTTCTAGTTAATACTTTTTCTGCGACGAGAAGAGCGAGGTCTGCCGTCTCATTTCGAATGTCTTGCAAGGCTTTCCGTCGTTCTCGATCGATTTCTTGCGACGCTTCTGTCTTGAGACGATCTGTTTCAGCACGGATTCGTTGCTGGTTGTCGTCGAGAAGACGTTGAGCTTTATCTCGTGCTTCATTCATGATGCCTTCAGCTTCTTTGGCGGCATCCTGGAGCTTTGCCTCGTAGGTCTTCAGGCGTTGCTCAGACTCGGTTCGGTTTTTTTCAGCCTGCTCAATACTCTCACGAATTTTTCTTTCGCGTGTTTCCAGTGTTTCTAAAATTGGCGGGAAGGCAAACTTGTACAAAACCCAGAGGAGAATCCCAAAGGAGATCACCTCCCAGAAAATGAGCGACGAGAAAAAGTGGCTGTCAAATTGTGGCATAGTCGAGACCTTTGTTATCCCTTGCCCATAATAATAAACGCAATGACTAAGCCGTACAACGCGATCGCTTCGACCAAGGCGAACCCGATCCACATGTACTTTCCGACTCGGCCTTCAGCCTCAGGTTGACGTGCGACGGCTTCAATCATCTTTCCAAAAATATACCCAATACCGACGCCAGCCCCAGCAAACCCAGCGGCCGCAAGCCCCATTCCTAATAAAGCTGCTCCTGCAACATCCATTGTAGTGATATCCTCCCGTGTAGTAGGGGGTTAATGTGAACTCGACGCGTTTCCCAGTTAATGAAGATGCATCGCATCCCCAATGTAGACACACGTCAATACCGTAAAAATATATGCCTGGATAAAGGCAATCCCAAATTCTAGACCATACAAAGCGATCGTAAAGGAAAAAGGAAGCCATCCGATCAGGAAGCCTCCAGCGATGGTTAAGCCAAACAGCACACCCAAGATAACATGCCCAGCCGTCATATTGGCAAACAGGCGAACCGCAAGTGAAATAGGTCTGGCTAATTGACTGATAATTTCAATAGGAATCATTAGGGGTAACAGCCACCCTGGAGTCCCGGGAGGGACAAGTATCCCAAGGAATTTTCCTCCATGAATTGAAAATCCAATGGCTAGGCTTAACAGGTACACGCCGACAGCAAAAACGGCTGTCACGACTAATTGACTGGTGACGGTATAGGAACCAGGTATTAACCCAAGTAGATTGCAAAAGAGAATAAACAGGAACAGGGTACTGATGAGCGGGAAGTATCGCATTCCATCCTGGCCCATTGTGTCATGAATGATTCCCCTTATGAAGTCTACTAACATCTCGGCCAGACTTTGAAGTTTTCCTGGAATCAAGGACCGACTGGAACCGGCACGCACTAAAAATACAATAATGAGGCCGACAACGACCCACATCACAAGGGTGGCCTTGTTGAGGGAAATGTCGAGTCCAAAAAGGGAAAGCGGAAGTATGGGGTGTAATTCGAACGCGTGTAAAGGGTCTTGCAAGGACTATCCTATAGTTTAAAAATTACGAATTCGAATTCCAACGCTGCGCAGTCCGATACGCGTTTCGTATACCAGCCACAAGGCCTAGTATCATACCGATCACCAGAGCCCATGGTGTTGACGTTAACACATATGTGTCAATGAGCCAACCAAGCGCCCCACCGACAATGAGAGAGGCCAGCAGATCAGTACTTACTCTGATCGCCTGCCCCAGCCCAGCAAACATTGGGTTCTGAGAAGGTGCCATTCAATTGCACCGGCTTGCAGAAGCCGGTGGAAGGGCCCGAATTCAAACAAAAAATCTGTAGACTTGTCAAGCCAGAGAGGATTAAGCTCTCATTGAGTTCATCGACTGGTATTTAACAAGAAGCTATGATACGAATAAGCACTATGTCTATATTCACGAAACTGCGTAGACTGGCCTTTTGCATGAGTGGTCTTTTGGCTTTGTGCTTGCCTGCGATGGCGGCAGAAAACGTCGATGATCTTCCCATTCTCACAGGAGGAGTCGTCCCGATCATTTCCTTCAAAGAACATGACCCATTTGCGAGCGATAAACTCTCTTCGATTAGTCATGTGGAGTATGTCATTCGAGTAAAAAATCAAACTGGAGACTCAGTCGTTGGAGACTCTCTTGTGCTGGTCGTCGATAAAATCATTGAAATAAGCGGAGAGGATATTTCCGATCGTGTGGTCGTCACAGGGGAAGATGGTCATACCTCAGATGGAAAACCGTATTTCCAAATACCAGTTAATAACAAGAAAGACCTCGGTCCCTTCGCGGAAAGCGAGTCGGTGACCTTAATGCTTGATAATCCTAACTATCTGCGATTTTTCCCTCCCAAATTACAAGTTCGAGGATTGCGTCGAGAATCTTCCGAGTCTGTGCAAGGGATTCTCGATACGTTAGTGAACAAGGGAATACTGACTCCTGATGAGGCGACTCGAGCGCGCGAGGCTTCCAAAAGTTCCGAGGCTTCCTCTGCTTCCGAACAATGAGCCATGGGCGACAAGTGTCCTCTAGTACCTGGTCCACCCATCGATTCCTTCATGCCACATTTCCCGAACCCTTAAGCCTGTCATTTCCCTTCACAACTGAGAATCTTTTTGAGGTATACGTTCGGCTGACCGGAAATTCACGTCCGTCCTTTCTGTTGGAAAGCGGTGGAACCACTCCTTCATTAGCCCGCTATTCCTACATTGGCTGTGCCCCATATCAAACGTTCTCTGCGAAAGGTCGTTCCTATGAGCTCTTGAGTGGCCCGGAACATATTCGAGGGAATGGCGACCCCTTTTCGATCATTGAAAAGTTATTTGTATCGTCCACGTATGAACGAGTGCCCAATCTTCCTCCGTTTGTGGGTGGCGCTGTGGGATTTATGAGTTATGACTTGGTTCGTCAATTTGAACAACTGCCCGAACAGGCGGTGGACGATCTACAATTACCTGACATGTTTTTCATGTTTGTCGAACTTTTTGCAGCTATAGATCATGTCGACCAAACTCTTCATCTTATATTTTCCCCCGATCCTAACCGATGGATGAATGAGTCCAGAGAGCAACTTGTCCGTGAAGGGAAAGCGCGGCTTCTTGAATGGCAGGCAAGACTCATGACATCTTGTAAGGACGCTGATCTGGACATCAAAATGCCACCTGATTCTGTGCCTCACATTCTGAGCCAGCAATCTCGACATGATTATGTCAACCGCGTGAAAGCCTGTCAGGCCTTGATTGCTGCAGGGGATATCTACCAGGCGAATCTTTCCCACCGATTTAGCATAGAAATGCCTAAAAATTTTGCTTTAGAGCATTATGTCCAAAGTGCATTTTGGTATCGGCAAATTCGTCAAGTCAATCCATCGCCGTTTTCTGCATTGTTACAATTAGATGACTATGCCATAGTTTCTAACTCGCCAGAGCGGCTGGTTCAGTTGGAAGGAAGCCGTGCTGAAATTCGACCTATTGCCGGAACGCGTCCACGTGGTGCGACCGTCAGTGAAGATCGACAGCTGATCGAAGAATTACTGACAAGTCCTAAGGAACGGGCTGAACATTTGATGCTCGTCGATCTTGCGCGCAATGATCTGGGGCGGGTCTGTCGGTATGGAACGATTTCTGCTGAGCAGTTGATGATCGTGGAACGGTATTCACATGTCTCTCATCTCGTTTCAAATATATCTGGCCTCATACGGGAGGGGATAACGGCTTTTGATGTGCTTCGAGCATCATTTCCTGGAGGGACAATCACCGGGGTACCCAAGGTTCATTGTATGGAGATTATTGAACAGCTAGAACCCGTTCGCCGTGGAGTGTATACCGGCTCTCTTGGATATCTCAGTTGGACCGGTGACATGGATATGAACATCCTCATTCGAACGCTTCTTCTTACCCCGGAACGAGGCTATCTGCAAGTTGGTGCAGGGATTGTGGCAGATTCCAACCCTGGTCAAGAGTATGAAGAGACCGTTTATAAAGCCCAAGGTTTTTTCCAAGCCTTGCTTAAGGGATAGAATGTCCATACACAGTAAGAACGATAACGGACAAAATGTTGAAAAAACGGAGTGGATCTACCTGAATGATCGGTTTGTTACTCGTGAGCACGCGAGGATCTCGGTGTTTGATCACGGGTTTCTCTATGGGGATGGTGTATTCGAGACCCTTCGTGCTTACGAAGGGAGATTGTTTCAGGTCACGAAACACATCAAACGTTTGCGTGGCTCATGTGAGCGTATTGGACTGACATTGCCGATGTCAGAAGCCCAATGGCCAAAACTCCTTGCAG
This sequence comes from Nitrospirales bacterium, assembly GCA_965223675.1. Classification (GTDB taxonomy): domain Bacteria; phylum Nitrospirota; class Nitrospiria; order Nitrospirales; family UBA8639; genus JAGQKC01. The sequence continues at coordinate 3,772,339 of OZ245013.1, forward strand.
AAACTTTGCGTCGCAATCAGTTATCAGATGCGTCGCTTCGTATTACGATTTCCAGAGGAGAAGGAGAGATTGGTTTAGATCCCGCATTGTGTCCTCGCCCAACGATTGTGATTTTGGCTAGATCATACAAGCCGTATTCTTCAGAAATTCGAGAGAATGGGGTGTCTCTGGCACTCGTGAACGTTCTGCGGAATCCAATTTCAGCTCAATCTCCGGAAATCAAGTCACTGAGTTTTCTCAATAATATTCTTGCCAAGCATGAAGCCACTCGTGCGCAGTGTTTTGATGCTCTTATGTTAAATGTGGATGGGTTTCTGACAGAATGTACCACGAGCAATGTCTTCTTTGTTGGTAACGGTCAACTCTATACGCCAGCAGTGGAGTGCGGTATTCTTCGTGGAGTGACGCGAGATGTTGTTATCACGCTTGCAGAGGAAGAAGGTTTGTCAGTTGTGGAAGGTTCTTATACTCTGGAGCAGTTATTGGGGGTGGAAGAATGCTTCATTACCAATACGAGTATGGAAGTGATGCCTGTTCGTCAGGTAGGGAGCCGGGTCATTGGCCACCTTTGCCCGGGAAGAGTCACGAAACGCCTAAGCCAACTGTTTCGTGAGAATGTTAGCCGATTTTTAGATGGCTAAGGTCACTCCTCATCAATTTCATAAATCCGACCTGCACATATCGAACTACGAAACAAATCCTAACTTCGGATGTTCTCTATTCTTCTGTCATCAACCGAAAGATCGATTATCCGGCTTTCCCTAATGTTAATGGAAAGTGATCTGTTTTGAGAGGACGATGAGAACGGCTATGCGTTTTCCAATTGAGACCTTTATAGCATGGAAAATCTTCTCGGAAATGTGCACCGATACTATTCTCTCTCCACAGTGCAGCCTCAGCCGTACATCGACCGACGGCTATTAAATTTCGTGTTTCCATGTTCGTGCGGGTCAGTGAAGAATGTCCTAATGCATTTTCCCAGCGAATGAGTTGGTTGACCGCCTGTGCGAGAACGTCACCACGACGAACGAGTCCCACCTTGGTCCACATGAGACGACGAAAAGAATTTCGAAGTTTTTCGGTATCCTGCGAGGACTTTGCGGAAGACTTCGGCCACTTTCGAATCTCTTGAAGAGAAAGACGAGGGGGGGGGGAGTGTGAGGCAAAGGAGACTGCTGACTCTGCTGAACGCAACCCGAACACCAAACCTTCTAAAAGAGAATTGCTTGCTAAACGATTAGCGCCATGAACCCCACTGCATGCGACTTCTCCTGCAGCAAAAAGACCCGGTAAGGTTGTTGCTCCATGCAGGTCTGTATACACACCACCCATACAATAATGAGCACTTGGAGAGACTGGTATCCATTCTTCAGTAATATCAATGTCAAAACGAAGACACGTCGCATAAATAGTAGGGAATCGTTTTTTGATAAATGAGGCACTCAGATGGGTGATATCAAGGTACACATGACGAGCTTTTGTTGCCTGCATTTCAGACCATATCGCTCGAGCGACAATATCACGTGGGGCGAGTTCTTTGTCCCTGTGATATCGCTTCATAAAAAACTCTCTCTTATTATTGCGTAATCGACCCCCTTCTCCTCTTATTGCCTCAGAGAGTAAAAACGGGGGGCTCGATGGTAAATACAGGGCCGTGGGGTGGAATTGCACAAATTCCATGTCCTCAAGTACGGCTCCCGCTCGTAAAGCCATGGCCATGCCATCACCAGTGGCACTTCCCGGGTTGGTCGTACGTGCATAGACCTGTCCAGCCCCTCCGGTTGTGAGTACCGTCGCGGAAGCTAGAATGGCTTTGAGTTCTCCCGTTTGTTCCTCCAAGACGATCGCTCCACAACATGTACCATCAAGCACGAGGAGGTCTATACTAAATTGGTTGCCAATCCACTGAATTGTCGGTTGGTGACGGGCATGGGCTGTCAATACCCTGACCATTTCGCTTCCTATGGCATCACCTCCGGCACGTAATATTCGGCGACGGCTATGAGCTCCCTCGTGGGCAAAGGCCAGCTTCCCTTTCACTTTATCGAATTTGGCGCCCCACTTAAGCAGTTCTTCGATGCGAGCTGGTCCTTCTTGGACGAGTGCCTTGGTTGCTGGTTTACGACAAAGCTGATGTCCAGCCTTCATCGTGTCCGTAAAATGTAGGTCCACATGGTCTTCTTCGCTGAGCGCGACTGCTACCCCGCCCTGTGCGAAGAGCGTGCTGTTTTCTTGAGGACCGCCTTTCGCCACCATGAGTACACGTCCGTGATGACACAGTTCCAATGCTGCTCGAATTCCGGCGACTCCGCTACCAATGACCAGAAAGTCAGTCTCAACTAATTGAGTAACTTTTCGTGGGGTGGAGGACGGCATATTGTCGTATTTTTTTCGCGGATAAAAAGTGCGGAGTGGAGGAAAAATTAAGACATGGCTTGGCGGTCAGCCATTCCAAAGGGTAAGTCGCCTTCTACACCAGTAAGAAGAATGACGTGCGTTCCGCTCCAATGCAACGTCCCATGGCCGCGAGCTTTCACGCTTTGCTTCTCAGGTGACTCTTTCCATTCTCCCTGCCAGGAGACGAGGACAGATATATGGTCTCCGTTAATGACCATTCGATCAATCGAAAGGTCTAACTCGATATTCGTATATGTTCGAAAGTCTCGCTGAACTCTTTGTTCCCACGTACGTAAAGTTTCAAGCGGGAGAAGAAGATCTTTAGTCGTGTCTTGGTCGTGATCAATGTACGCTTTTTTCAGTTTGTTAACGGCTTCGACGATTCTTTCGAAGCGCGCATGGCTTTCTGGATAGCGAGGAGGATCGGACGAACAGCTCACAAGAAATCCGGCCGAACTGAGGATCATGAGGATACAAGCCCATGGCAGAGTTGTAGATCGAATAGCCACTCCCCATTATAGCGAGCGCACAAGAGAAGAGGTCAAGGGTAAAGCAATTGGGATTCTATAAACAAAAGACTCTAGGAAATTCAGCGAATCCTTCTATTTCTTGACACCTTTTAGGGGCCTATGATACTTACCCCACCTACATTCCTACAATTCAACTAGAATGTCTTGTTGTTGATGTTAGGGGTTTCTCTGTTAGAATTGAATGATTGTTTCACAGATTACGGGCCTGAAGGAAAGAGTTTATGGCAAGTGTCGTCAAAAAGCGGAGAAAGAAAATGCGAAAGCATAAGCATAAGAAGCTCCGCCGTCGAATGAAATTTGCGCGTCGTCGGAATTAACGGCTCAATGTTCTGAGCCATAGGACCGTATGACTCAGGGAAAAAAAACGCGTATTCGAATCCGTTCTTCTCTCAATACCTACGTTGGGAGTTTGTTGATTCCTCCCATGCGCAATAGAATCTCTGACGTGTTTAATGATGAATCTGTGTTGTTTATTAATTTGACGGAAGTTGTGGTGAATGATACGGATCATGCGGATTTTGTAGCATTGAATAAAAATATGATTGAGTCAGTCACACAACTTGACTAGAGCACCTGTAATATTATCTAACGTAGACATTCATGAACAGGAGCTAAAAGGGTAGCGGTCAATAGGTTCACGTTGGTCAAACGATCGTGTACGAGAAAACCTATTGATCGGTCTCAGTACTTGCTAAGAGCAAGAGAGTTCCGAACAACCGTGCTCTAGCCTCTCCTCTCAATCGTATCCCTCATCTCTCATCTACAAATCGGCAACCTCGACATTTCCAACCCCATCGCTTACATTCTGAGTTTCGTTCACATCCGGTATTGATCCATGGCAAATTTTTCTCGATTCTTTCCATTTCTCCGTCCTTACCTGAGTCAGATGATTCTCTCGGCTTTACTGGTTATGGGGGTAGCAGCCCTGAATCTGATTTTGATTCGTCATGCTGGAAATTTATGGGATCTCATCACCGTTCAACGTGATCTTTCTCAGCTGACAGCGTCCGTATGGATTTTTCTTGGACTGATGGTCGGCCAAAGTGTCATGTCCATGGTGCATAGCTTTTTGACTTCACGTGTCTCGCAACGAATAGTCGCAGACTTTCGCGTACATCTCTTTAGTCATTTTCAACGCTTGTCACTCAATTTCTTTTCCAAGAGAAGAACTGGAGAAATTGTCTCGCGTCTGATGAATGATGTGGGGGTCATTCAGTCCACTTTGACAGAAACACCAATTGACTCTGCGAAACATTTCGTCACCGTGGTTGGAGGGGTTGGATTTTTGTTGGTGATGAATTGGCGTTTGTGTGGCCTCATTCTCCTATTTTTACCACTATTAGCCATTGTCGCGCGTCTTTTCGGACGTCGTCTTAAGTCACTCTCAACCCGGATTCAAGATCGGACCGCAGAACTCACAACGTTGATTGAAGAAGTCGTCTCCGGAATTCGTATTGTCAAGTCTTTCGTGCAAACGTCTCGAGAAGAAGGCCGTTTTCGTTCAGCAACCGATAGTTTAGTTTCCACAACGTTACGACGCGCAGCGATCCTTGCTGTATTTATTCCCGTGATCACATTGCTCACGTTTGCCATGGCGATTGCTGTTCTCTGGTATGGTGGGAAACAGGTTATCGAGGGAACCATGTCTCCTGGAGATCTCTTTGCATTTGTGTTGTTCGCTGGGATTCTCATCGGTCCCTTTGGGTCTGTCGCGCGAGTGTTCGCTCAAGTAAAGGAAATGCAAGGTGCCATGGCTCGTGTCTTCGAAATTCTCGATGCCACCCCAGAAGTTTGTGATCAACCTGATCCCATTACTTTGCCAGAGATTCAAGGCCACATACGTTTTGATCGAGTGCAGTTTGCCTATGATTCACGGCAAGAGGTGCTAGCCTCCGTTTCCTTTGAGATTGGAGCTGGTGAAAGGGTAGCGCTGGTCGGTCCTACCGGTGCTGGAAAAACGACGATTATCAATTTACTACACCGGTTCTATGATCCGACTTCAGGAACAATTTTTGTGGACGACTATGATCTTCGCACCGTTCAGCTCGATAGTTTCTATCGTCAGATTTCGCTGGTTCCACAAGAAACTGTTTTATTTGGGGACACAATTCTAGAGAATATTCGATATGGCCGTTCTGAGGCGAGTGAGGAAGAAGTCTATGCCGCGAGTCAAGGTGCCAATGCCCATGAATTCATTGGGTCTCTCCCTGATGGCTATCAGACGGTGGTAGGAGAAAAGGGAGTGAATCTCTCGGGTGGGCAGCGACAACGAATTGCGATTGCCCGCGCGTTTTTAAAAAATCCGCGAATCCTGATCATGGATGAGGCCACTTCAGCATTAGACAGTCAATCAGAAACACTCGTGCAATCAGCTCTTAATAACCTGATGGTTGGTCGGACAACCGTGATCATTGCTCATCGCTTGACGACGATACAATCAGCGGATCGGATTCTTGTCTTAAACCAAGGCCGCATCGTTGAGGAGGGACCGCATGCGGCATTGCTTGAACAACAGGGGCTCTATCATCACCTGTACACGCTCAGAATGGCGGAATGGGACAGGAGAGTGGAAGACGTGAAATGAGAAACGTAGAAGGAACCCCTAAGGCAAAATTGTTTGAACAAGACAGGAAATGGGAGAAGTGAAGCGTGAATCGTATTTCGTGAAGCGTAGAGGAGATGTTAGAAGACCCTTAAATACGTGCTGCGAACGACGATTCACGAGATACGCGCCAAGAGTTCAGCGTATTTTGGAAAGATCGGCTTCGATGTTGATGAGCTTGCCATCTGGAAAAAACACTGCCAAAGTGCTCATCGCTTCAGGATCAAAATCAGCATAAGCAAACCGTGCAGTGAAACGAGAACGATAGCCCGGAACATCTCCAGGATTTTTCTTGCCCCGTTCAGCTGCGCCGACATCAACCGGTCGTGCCATGGTTGAGCCTTGTTGCAAAGCGACATCGACGCCTTCGGCAAAAAACTCCTCATCGCCGCACATTCGAACTTCTACTTCTAAGTAGGGCATTTGCAGTATTTCTTGGATTTTACTCTCAGGCATGCGAACAGAGTTCTTCTGTCGCTTTGACTCAGCAGCTTCTCGGCGACCAAAGTATTCCAGCCAATAATAACGAGTTCGCAAAATAGCATGTGGTCCACAGGGGTCTTTCTCAGGATCGGCGCCTACCCGAATCGCCTGTTCAGCAGCTTTCATGATCTCTGCCACATCTTCTACTTTTTCAGCTTTTTCCATAGATTCTCGCCCGTCAGACAAAGCTTGTTTAGCATGCTCCATGCTGAGGTGAATGTCGATCGCGAAGGCTAGATTAGAAGTTGTACCCCATGTGAGGAGTCCCCAAAACAGTGTAATAAGGCAAGCGAGCTTTAAGGAAACTAAATTGTCGGGCTGCATGTGATTCCTCCTTATGCCAAGCCCTCTTCATGAGAAAGTCGTAGGAAAAGAGCCAAATGAAAGCATGAATTGTAGAAAACCGGGTCAGTCATTGCAATCCCCATAACCCGAATGCTAAGTGGTTGATGCATGGACCAGGAGAAACTTCATCAAACACTGGTAGCACGCTGGTGATTTCATGAAGCAAGAAGAATGGTTGACTCTATTGAGAAAGTTGGGTAGATTATGCCAACGTGATGTGGAGGTGGGCCGTCCCGACTACGGCGCCAACATCTGGGTATCCCGCCTAACCCAACGATCCCATCAACATTCTCTTGTTCATGTCTCATCTTTTTTTAACTCATAATAAATTCATTCAATGCGTGTGAACGAGTCCGTGAAAGCGTCTCTGGGAGGGTATATGGAACTTGAGAAAGTCGAAAAGGTGTATACCAATTATGCTGGAATGTATGACCAAACGTTTGGTCGTGTGTTCCAACAATCGCGTGAATCTGCCGTTCGAGGACTACCCATTCAGCCGGGAGATCGTGTGTTAGAGGTTGGGGTTGGAACGGGCGAAGCACTCCCTCTGTATCCGAGCCACTGTGAAATTTTAGGAATTGACTTTTCCGAGGGGATGTTGAAACAGGCCCGGAAAAGAATTCGTAACTATCAACTTGACAATGTCACGCTGGAACGAATGGATGCCGCACACATGACATTAGACAGTGATTCTTTTGACATTGTGATGGCTGCTTACGTGGTGACAGCCGTCCCTGATTATCGTAGAGTGATTAGTGAAATGATCCGTGTCTGCAAACCGGGCGGTCGCATTGTCATGCTGAATCATTTTAGCAATGGCAATAAAGTCATTGCCGCTGTAGAAAAAATGATCTCTCCTCTCTGTAAGCACATGGGTTTTCGAACGGATTTGTCACTCAACACAGTGTTGGAAGGAACGACCCTCGTCGTCGAACGGAAAGAAAAAGTTAATCCTCTTCGTTTTTGGCATCTGGTCGAATGTGTCAACCAAAAAAATGGCCATGCCGTATCGGTTACTTCTGCCAGTTAGTCGCCCACGATGTGTGCCTTCTTTCCCCACAGATTCTCTCCTTTAGGTTATTAAGAAGGATCCACGTGAGTTCTCGTTAGCCACAATTGGTGAACCCTCGTTCATAGAAAAACAAACGTATTTCGTCGCTAGTTTTTCGTATCTCGTTTATGAGAATCGTTCCAATCTTTCTTTTACGGGCGACGATTCAATGAGCAACGGATTCACTAGGGTTGCTTGTGGGTCATTTCAGGCCTTGCATATGGTCCGTTGAGGAGAGGTCTTATGAGAATTGCTCATTGTCTTCAACATGTGCCATTCGAAGGGCCAGGAGTGTTTAGCCATTTTCTTCAGCCGCGCGGCTATGAAGTCGTCCAACATCTGGTTCCTGAAGAAGGATTGCCGTCTCAGCTTGGAGATTTTTTATTGGTCATGGGTGGTCCAATGTCCGTCAATGACTCTGCTCACTGGATTGCTGAAGAACTCGTATTCATTCAGGCTGCGCTATCAAAAAATATACCTGTGGTTGGCGTATGTTTGGGATCGCAATTGATCACACAAGCACTAGGAACCGAAGTGACTCCACGTGGAAACTTTGAAATCGGGATGGTTCCGATTACGTTGAGTGAAGAAGGACGGCATGATCCTGTTTTTCAATCCATGCCTCCTGTGTTTGATGTGTTCCAGTGGCATGGGGAAGGGTTTGAATTGCCACAGAATACAATACAGCTTGCTCATTCGAAACAGTATCCAGTGCAGGCCTACCGCTACGGGACGAACGTGTATGCACTCTTATTTCACTTGGAATTAGAGACGCAAGGTGTACAGGCGTTGTGTCAAGAATGTCCTGAGGATGTCATTCGTGGTGGTATCTCGCCAGAGAAAATGCTTTCCGACGCAAGTGCCGCGTTTCCAACACTTCATGCCTGCGCCAATCGACTCATTGCTCATCTTACCTCAGAGACTCGCTAAAAAACTCTGTGCAATTTTTCCAAGTTATCTGTTCTCTTGACATCATATCCTTGATTACATGCCTTGGCCTGAAGTAACGTGAGTCTTCCCGAGAGGGGAGGCGCGAAGAGTTAAATGTTTGGACTTTCTTCTCTATTACTGGAGATACGAATAACGAGTAACGAGCAACAGTTTTCATAAGAAAGGAGTGACAATTCATGGGTGGCTTTCCTATCACGTATGCGGACCGTATTCGAACGTTACCGCCATATCTGTTTGCCGCTATTGATGCGATGAAACGACAGGCGATCGATAAGGGAATGGATATCATCAATCTGGGTGTGGGAGATCCAGATTTGCCGACCCCCGCCCCAATTATTGAACGACTTAAACAAACGGTGGCTGATCCTCGACATCATCAATATCCTTCCTATGACGGTATGTTGTCGTTTCGAACAGCCGTAGCTGGTTGGTATAAGCGGCGATTTGGAGTAAAGGCTGATCCGAAAACTGAAGTCGTGACATTGATTGGATCAAAAGAAGGCATTGGGCATGTCCCGCTCGCTTTTATTAATCCCGGTGATGTGGTCTTAGTCCCAAGTCCTGGTTATCCGGTGTATCCAGTTGCGGCAAGCTTTGCGGGTGGCACGTCGTATGTCATGCCTCTGGTTAAAGAAAATGGATTTTTACCAGACCTTGAAGCGATTCCAAAGGATATCGCCAAACAGGCGAAACTTATGTTTTTGAATTCTCCGAACAACCCTACTTCAGTCGTTGCCGATAAAGCTTTCTTTCAGCGTGTCGTGGATTTTGCGCAAGAGCATCAAATCATCGTGTGTCATGACGCGGCCTATACGGAGATCTATTATGACGGCAAACGCCCTGCCAGTTTCCTTGAGGTGGATGGGGCCAAAGATGTGGGCATTGAATTTCACTCTCTTTCCAAAACATTCAACATGACAGGTTGGCGTATTGGCTTTGCTGTGGGAAATAAAGATGTGATTGGCGGTTTAGGAAAAGTGAAGACCAATATTGATTCAGGTGTCTTTCAGGCCATTCAAGAGGCGGGCATCACTGCGCTAGAGTCTGATGATCAACTGACTGACGGGCTGCGTAAAATTTACCAAGAACGACGTGATGTCCTCGTGCCAGGGCTGCAAAGTCTTGGGCTATCTCTAGACAATCCGTCCGCGGCATTTTATGTCTGGATTGAAGTGCCGAAAGGATTTACCTCAGCCTCATTTACGGCACACTTGATCGAAAAGGCTGGTATTGTCACGACTCCAGGAAATGGGTTCGGCGATCCTGGCGAGGGCTATATTCGAATGACCGTGACGACTTCAAAAGAACGGCTTGCAGAAGCGGTTGATCGGATGAAAAAAGTTGGATGGTAGATCCAGTAAGAGGTGAGAAGTGAAGAGTAGGAAGTGAGGTGTAAAGCGTGAGCCCTGAAACAGTGTTTATCGGGTTTGGGTCCAATGTTGGCGATCGGCAAGAGTTTTGCGATCGGGCTGTTGCACTGATGGGTTTGCTCCCACAAACTCAGCGAGTTGGAGTGTCTTCGTACTACGAAACTCAGCCAATAGATCCGGATAACATTCTGGGCTCGACGTGGTTCTATAATGGAGTCGTGAAACTCGAGACAACCCTTCAACCTCAAAAGTTGTTTGAGATTTGCCAAGAAACTGAAAAGGCATTAGGGCGAGACGAAGAGAATCGCAGCGGACCGCGAACAATGGATTTCGATATACTCTTCTACGGGCAACAGATCATCGATGAGTCAAATCTTACGATTCCGCACCCGCGCCTCCATCTTCGCCGATTCGTTTTAGAGCCGTTGGTCGAACTCGACCCAGAATGGAATCACCCCATTCTCAACCAGGGTATTCTGGAACTGCTTGAGTCAATTGATGATCCAGCCCAGGTTCAGCGTTTAGACCTCATCCCGGGCTCACGCTATGGGGGTTGGTCCGCATGTTCTACTCCCCCACCCAACTCATAGCATGAAAATCATTCGAACAGTCAACGCACTTCGTCGATGGCGGAATCAACGTGCGTCAGAAGGTTCGTTAATCGGGTTCGTTCCGACGATGGGAGCGTTTCATGCCGGCCATCAATCCCTTATGCAACGTGCTCGACGCTCTTGTCAGAGTGTGATTGTGAGTATTTTTGTCAATCCACTTCAATTCGCTCCGACAGAGGACTTAAATAGGTACCCACGTCCACGAAAAGCGGATATGGCAATCTGTAAAAATGAAAACGTAGATGTTGTGTTTCTTCCTACTCAAAAAGAAATCTATCCATCCAACTTTCAAACATCGGTTACAGTGAGTCGATTATCTAAGCACTGGGAAGGGGCGCATCGACGCACACATTTTCGAGGCGTCACGACGGTCGTAGCCAAACTGTTCAATCTCGTTAGCCCGCATCGAGCCTACTTTGGTCAGAAGGATTACCAACAATTCTGTATTATTAAGCGAATGGTAAGAGATCTTCAGCAGAATGTGAAAATAGTCATGTGTCCTACGATACGAGAAGCAGATGGGGTAGCGTTAAGTTCACGTAATGGATATTTATCTTCATCGGCTCGTAGAAGAGCCCCAATATTGTACCAAGCATTGCAGAAAGGACGTATCGCTATTCATGAAGGAAAGAACTCTGTTGCAGTAATCGAAAACGTGATGCGGAAGCATGTGCAGAAGGATCCAAAAATAAAGATTGATTACCTCACGGCCTGTGATGCAGACATGCTCGAACCGCTGAGGGAAGTGCAGGGAAAGATTGTCCTGCTTGGTGCGGTTCACCTTGGAAGAGTGCGATTGATTGATAACATATTATTGAAAAAGTGAGCTTTCTAAGCGGTCTGTTTCGATTGGACTTATCTTTGGTACCAAAAAGGAATGCCCTTGGAGGCCAGAAAATGGGATTATGTTGCAAGGTGAGGATCGTTCAAGAAGGCTTAAGAACAGGTTTCTCCTTGCATTTCGAGTTGCAATGCCCTGTGGACGCGTGATTTTTCGGCCTCCAGTTGAGTGAGTAGCGGCAGGGTCCCTTCAGTCGTACCGTTTTGCCCTAATTGCTCCAAGTTATAACATGCATCGGCTAAAAGCCTTGCGCCAATATTTCGACAGCTTCCTTTGAAGCTGTGTGCGGCTTTCATCAAACTATCAGGGTCATCTTCCTGAATGGCTCGACGAATGCCATTCAGGTGCCGTGGAATATCTTGTAGAAATTGTTCAATAACTGAGGTCAGAAAGTCAGGGTCATCATCCCCACCTAAGGCTCGGAGTTCATCGAGTACTTGTGTGTCCAAAGGGGGCGCGGTATTATCAGCATCAATTAAATAGATCTTTGCTGACTCTTCTGTGGAAGGGGTAACGACATTGCTGACCTGAGAGTGATGCGTTTTCTGTGGGAGCCACCGTCGTAATCTTTCCTCTAATTGTTCCATGTTGATCGGTTTGGAAAGAAAATCATCCATGCCGGATTCTATGCACCGTTCACGGTCGCCCTTCATGGCATTAGCCGTTAAGGCAATGATCGGCACGCGTCGACTCGTATCTCGTCGATCGTGAAGCGTATCTCGTACCTCGGCTCCTTCACCCTTCGCACTTTCTGCTTCGCGGCGACGTATTTCCTTTGTCGCTTGGTGCCCATCCATTTCTGGCATCTGACAGTCCATAAGGATGATGTCATAAGCGAATCTATTCGATGCTTCCGTGGCTTCCCGCCCATTAGCCACCACTTCCACTCGATATCCCAGTTTATCGAGTATTTTGGTGGCGACTTTCTGATTGACGATATTATCTTCTGCGAGCAAAATGCGAGTACGAGATCGTTTTTCTGCTTCTTCAAGAGTATGACGTGTAATCAACATTGACGAACTGCCTTGATCATCTATAACAGCTTGAGGTGAAGCGCCCATGGCTGTAGTCAAGCATCGGTACAATTGCTCCTGTCGTACGGGTTTGGTGAGATAGGCCATGAACCCAGCCTTCTTGGCCTTACGGGCTTCTCCTCGTTGGGCTAGTGAGGACAGCATGATCAACCGACTGTTGGCGATTGACGGATCGGCCTTGATCGCTCGTGCAAAATCGGCTCCGCTCATATCTGATAGTTGCTGGTCGACAATCGTGAGATCACATGGCGTGCCATTTGTCATGGCAGTTCGTAATAATCCAAGAGCTTCTTCCCCACTGGCGGCAACCGTGCAAGTCATTCCCCAACTTTGTGCATAGTGGTGGATCAGAAACCGAACCGTATCATTACTTTCCACTAAACATGCATGGACTTCTTGCAAATTAGTACGCGCTTGAGGTAGGTGAATGTAATCTTTCTGTCGTTCGAGAGGGACGGTAAACCAAAATTCGCTACCTTCACCAACTGTGCTCTTGACGCCGATGTCTCCCCCCATGTGCGTGACAATCTGTTTGCATATGGCCAACCCCAGCCCCGTGCCTCCAAACTTTCGTGTTGTTGAACTATCTGCTTGCGTGAAGGATTGAAAGAGTCGTCCTTGCCCTTCTTCAGATAGCCCAATTCCGGTATCGGTGATGGCGAAGCGGATGACCACCTTCTCGTCTTCCTCCTTTATGACAGAGACTTGAACGACAATCTCTCCAATTTCTGTGAATTTAATAGCATTGCCCACAAGATTGATGAGCACTTGTCGAATACGGGCGGGATCGCCCTTGAGAGCGATTGGAGTCGTTGCGTAGACGAGTGCGACCAGTTCAAGTCCTTTTTTTGATGCTCGTTCAGCCAACAACTCGAGCACTTCTTCAACCGCAGTTCGAAGATCAAAGTCAATGATTTCGAGTTCGAGTTTTCCTGCTTCGTTTTTGGAAAAGTCTAGAATGTCGTTAATCAGTTCAAGTAGTAACTCCCCCGAATGCTTAACGGTTTCAGCGAGGTCACGTTGTTCAGCGGTTAGGGCGGTATCCAAAAGTAACCCGGTCATCCCAATCACGCCGTTCATCGGTGTGCGGATTTCGTGACTCATGGTTGCAAGAAATTCAGCCTTTAATCTTGATGCCTCTAACGCTTGATCTCGCGTCATCGCGAGTTCTTCATTTTTTCGTACTAGTTCCTTTGCTTGAGCCCCATATTTTCGATCGACCAGCGATGTGAGCAGCGTAATGCCGAGAACCATGAATGCCCCAATTGTGATCGCTGTTCCACCAATGATTGAAAGATCCATAATGAAATCTTCGTGAACAACCTGGTTCATTGTCTCTCGAAATCGCGCACCAGCTATTGCCGTGTAATGAAGACCCGTTATGGCGAATCCCATAAGAGTCGCACTGCCAAGTTTTCCCCATTCCGAGCATGTCTTTTGTTCACCTCGAAATTTAAATGCCAAACGTAACGCGATCAGCGCAACGCTCACAGCAATGACGACTGACAGAATGACAAATGTCATGTCGTGAAAAAGGACTGCATTGCTTCGTATGGCGAACATGCCTATATAGTGCATTGCTCCGATCCCACTTCCCATCAACACACTTCCCATCAACCAATCTCTTCCTTCCATCACTCCACGCCCTACAATAAACAACGCAATTCCTGATGCTAAAACTGCAGCAAAGTGTGAAAGAATGGCTGTTGGAACATGGTAGGAAACCGCGAAAGGCAGTTCGTAAGCCAACATCCCGACAAAATGCATGGACCAAATTCCAGTACCCATGCCCAGAGCTCCACCCACGAGCCACCACAACCTGGCTACCCCCTTTGTCATAGAAACTCGTCCCGCCAGATCGAGGGCGGTGTATGAAGCAACAATAGCAATAACCAATGAAAGACCCACCAAATTTATATTATGGGTCCCTATAATTAGTTCTTGAGTGCTCATGACTGTAATTTATCGAATCTTCTCATGTTCAAAGGCTTTGTAGACGCGCTGAAACCCTTCTTGAAGCGCATCTTTCTGCCCGGGTGTTAGCTGCATGAAGCCTATGCTATAGCCGTTTCAAATAACTTCCGCATTGTTCCCCGCCGTACCGCGCTGGGATTGTGGTATTTGTATGTTTGGAACTTATTTGGATACGCTATAGTTAGGTGTATCGAACCCTCTTAATCTTCTAGTGGTTCCCTCTTTTTGTCGGGTATCAAATCGAAACTCTTGAGGATTTCAGCTCACTTTGTAGAGAGTCTTTGATGAACATCGAAGTGAAACGTTGTCCGAAAATTTTAGGTTGATTGTTATTGGGGATCGCTGTGAAAAAGGAAGGTTTCTCTGGCCTGTTGAACAACCTGAGAGGTAGGGTCTAATTGAGGACGGGTTTGTTAATTTTTACGTGAGTGGCTACTGATTTTTCGGCCAATAGACTTGCTGGCAAGCTAAAAATCATTCAGTGGAAGATTCTCTATTTGACAATGTCCTGGCCTCCCGATTAGGAGCTTGGGAGTCATTCGGTAGTACAGGCCGAGCCTCAGACTCTTGGCCCATTCGGTACATGGATTCCGGCGGGGGAGGGATTTCAAGTCTGTGTTCGGGGTCTAAGAGAATAGGTGGTCCCACTTCATCGACGAGTTGAACGACAAAGGATAAGGCAAGCATGATCATCAATAGGCTAATGACCCAGATCAAAATGGTTCTTTTTGCTTTCATCAAGTCGTGCGAAGATATTTGATGTGATGTTCCCAGGTAAATAGGCTCTTTTGAAAACTCGTTACTGACTCGTTAAATGTTTTCTCTTCGGTCGTCGCTGCGGTTGAATAGGAATCACGCTTTTTGTGCGGAGCCGACGATGGTAGCGGAGAGCAAAACGATGAGCTTCGTCTCGTATGAGTTGTACGAGTTGGCTGATGTGTGATTGAGGTGAAAGGACGATGGGGAAATGTTCTCCTGGCAGAAAGATTCGTTCCTCTTTATTCCCCTTGGCTTTGGCCAAACCAAATACAGCAATTGGAAGAATCTGAAGTTTTTGTAGAGCTGTGACCGCTGCGCTTAGTTGACCTTGTCCGCCATCGATAAGTATTGCATCTGGGAAGGGCAGGGTTTTGTTTTCATCTGTCGCCAACGTCCCGCCGTATCGTCGAGAAATCACTTCTTCCATGCTGGCAAAGTCATCCGCTCCTTCAACGGTCTGAATTTTAAATCGCCGGTAGTCTGATTTTTTCATTTTCCCGTCTTCCCATACGACCATCGACGCCACAGAGTTCGTGCCCATGGTATTGGAGATGTCAAAACCTTCAATACGATAAGGTAGCTGAGGTAGGTGAAGCAGGTGTTGGAGTTCGCTCCTAGCTTTCAGCTCTCTGTTTTGCCTTTGCAGATGATTGTCTAGGGCCACAGAAGCATTTTCTTGAGCTAACTCGAGAAGATGATGTTTCCCTCCTCGTTCTGGAATGAGAATCCGAACCACTTCACCTTTTTTCTCGCTGAGCCAGGTCTTGACTAAGTCTCTATCCGGAAAATCTGTCGAAACCAACAGCTCCTTGGGAGGAAGGAGGTCTTTGTTATAAAACTGTTCGATCGTCGCTCGAATAAGCTCAGGATCGGAGATCTCCTTTGCATCATTCCAATAAAAGTCCTTTCGGCCAATGAGAAGGCCTCCTCGAACAAAGAGTAATTGGAGGTCGGCAGATGACTCCGACCGTGCAATGCCGAGTATATCTTGATCAATCGTATCGATTTGGGTGATGCGCTGCCTCTCCAACGTCTTTTCAATTTTTGCAATACGATCCCGTAAGCGAGCCGCTTCTTCGAATTCTTCACGATCGGCGGCTCTGTGCATTTCTTCGCGAAGCGATGCCACGAGTTCGCGATCTTTCCCCTCCAGAAACATTCGGACTTGCTTGACGATGCGGTGATACTCTTCTTGACTCTGATTCCCAGTGCATGGTGCCATGCACCGTTTAATCTCAAATTCTAGACATGCCCGGTCTAAAGTGCCATCGATGTCAATCGTGCAGGTGGCTAAGGGAAAGACCTTGCGAATGATTTTGATCGTTTCACGCATGGCTCCAGTTGGAACGTAGGGGCCGAAGTATAATGCCTTGTCTTTCTTGACTCTTCGGACGATAGAGAGCCTTGGAAAATCTTCTTTGATGGGAAGTCGTAGATAGGGATATTGTTTGTCGTCTCGCAAGACCACATTAAATCGAGGACGGTGTCGTTTAATCAAGTTGCTTTCAAGCAGCAGAGCCTCTAATTCAGATTGTGTGACGATCGTTTCTAGATTATGTATAAGCGAAACCAGCGCAAAGTTTTTAGGTGTGAGATCAGTTCCTTGCTGGAAGTAGGATCCAACGCGCTCAGATAAGACAGCGGCTTTCCCGATGTAGAGAATCTCACCTTGAGAATTCTTGAAAATGTACACTCCTGGCTTGTTTGGCAAGTTATGGAGTTTGACATTGAGGTCGAGAGACATTTTTTCTGATTGCTTCGAACCGTGCTGGCCGGTATATTTCATGTAATGTAAAAGGAACGAAGGCTATACCACGGCTACGTTGGGCGGACGTTCTATAAGTTCAATCTCATATCCATCTGGGGCATCAATAAAAATGAAACGGCTACCGGATGATGAGGTGGTCGGTCCGTCTGTGATTGGAACATTTTTTTTGTTTAATTCTTCGATGGTTTCGTCCAGATTGGCAACCTGAAACGCCAAATGGACTAAATCTTCCTGGACCGTCACGGGGCCGCTCGATGGGAAACTACACAATTCAATCAGTTCTTCACTATGAGGAGTAGCCAAAAACGCAAGCTGTGATCCTCGGGGCGAAACTTTTCGCTCAATGACTCTCAACCCTAAGATGTTTTGATAAAATGTGATGGTTTGTTCCATATCACTGACGCGCATGCGGGTGTGAAGCAGCTTCGTGACCTTCACATGAGACCTCCTAGATCATAATGATAGCGCTATTGTACTCTTGAATAGGAGTTCCAACAAGAAATCAACGTGAAGAATGACTCGGCATTGAGAATTATGGCCGTGGAGACAAGCCCATATTTGCACGTTAAGTTCAGGTTATGTGTTGCCATCAGTAGGGTTTTTCCCGTACACTTCGCCTCATCTTCACTATCAATCAAAATAACACAAATGCGAACTACTCCAAGGATGGATCGATGCGCAATTACCGACCTCGTGTACATTACTACGTTATTGCCGTAATTTCGACGCTTCTGTCTGCATCTGTCTTGACTGCAACGAGTCATGGTGCGGGATTTCGAATTTTAGACCAAAGTTCTTCTGCCACTGGGCAGGGTACGGCCTTTGCTGCTCAAGCCGATGATCCATCGGCCATACATTTTAACCCTGCGGGATTGACCCAGTTGCGTGGAGTCCAGTTTTCAGGTGGACTCCTGCTTGTCGGTGCCAAAGTCAAATTTAAGGGCGCCAATGGGGCGAGAGTGAATGGGGATTTTGGTGGAACCATTGCCTGGCCCCCCCCGACGCATCTTTATTTAACGGGAAATCTTGGAGATCTTGGCAGTGAGACATTCAAAGATTGGACTGTTGGCCTCGGGTTAACGAATCCCTTTGGGATTAGCGTTGATTACCCAAAGGATAGTCAAGTGGCGCTGGTTGCCGCGAATGTTGAATTGCCCCTCATTGATATTAAACCCACTCTCGGGTGGAAGTTTAATGAGTATATTGCTCTGGGCGGGGGCCTGGACATCTACACGTTTGCCAGTTTCCTGGGGGAAGGACATGGCCAAATTCAGCAGACGGCTGCTCCTGGAAATGCCTTTGGCTTTCCAGCAGGGACCTCCCTCGAAGCCAATGGAACAGATACGGCACTCGGGTTCAATGCGAGCGTCTTGTGGACGCCCCTGCGAAACGCTGATGGGAAACCTTTGTTGAATCTAGCTTTTGTCTTCCATAGTGGAGCAGATCTTGATATTGAAGGTCAGTTTCGTGCGAATGGAGCACTGGTTGCAGATCTGAAAACCACGATCGAACTTCCCAATATTTTCACCTGGGGAGTGGCATTTTGGCCCATGCGTGACCGCGACCGTGAATGGAAGATAGAAATTGACGTCGACTACGAGGATTGGAAGGATTTCCAAGACCTCAATCTAAATCTTTCCAATGGGACAACCGTGCCATTTTCGCGGAAGTATGGTGACGCATTTGTGATAATGGTTGGGACCGAGTACAAGTGGCTTCAGCCAACTTGGCTTCCAGATTGGCAAGTGGCCTCGCGGCTTGGGTATGTGTATTCGGAGACGCCGATCCCCAGTTCCACCTTTGAGCCTGGTGTCCCAGACTCCCCATACAGCGCACCATCGGTGGGATTTGGCTTCATGTGTAGGAAAGGTGGACACTTTCTTGGTCTCCTCCCTTGCGAGAGTTTTGGCATGAAATCGATTGGTGTAGATATAGCTTACCAAGTCTTATTGCACCAGGAGCGTGAGATCAACAATAACGTGAATGGAACGTTGATCAATGGTAAGTGGGATAGTATTCTTCATGTTGGCTCTTTCACGTTGCGCCTGAACTTTTAGCTCCTCCTTGTGATATCCAGAATATCCAAATGCTCTAGCCACTCACCGGATTATGAGGGCGTTCTTCTTCCTAGAAAAAAGCCTTTAGTAAAAAGAAAGATGAGCCGATAAACCCCGATAAGATTTAAAAGGAAGGGGGGTGAGCTCATGGCCAAAGTCGTCAAGAAAAAGCCAGTGAAGAAAGCCGCCGTGCGTTCGAAGAAGTCTTCGAGCCGCAAAAAGACCTCTCGATAATTCGAGGCGTCACTTCTTTATAACCTACCGGGGAGCGGTCTTGACCCTCCCCGGTTTTCTTGTTTTCGCGTCCTGCCTCAGCAACGAGTCTCTTTCTCACATGTTTGTGCATATATTACAATCAACGTAAGTGATTGTGTGTCTGCATGAGTTGAGTTTTCCCTCATGAGTATGTGATAACTCCCCTTGGCTTACACGCCCTGGATTCTGAACATAAAATCCTGATTGAAATAGCGCGATGGATATTACCACAGAGACGCAATTGTGTGGGGTTCTTGGTAATCCCGTTCATCATTCCCTATCTCCAGCTATTCACAATGCGGCCTTTCGTCATCTTGGCCTCAATTTCGTCTATTTGGCGTTTCCAGTCAAAGAAGATGTTGAAGGAGCAGTAGGTGGGATTCGGGCGTTAGGTAATATGCGAGGATTCAGCGTCACCATTCCGCATAAAGTCGCAGTGATGCCATATTTAGACGAGATAGAAGCAACGGCGCGTCATATTGGATCTGTCAACACCATCATCAAAGATCAGGATAAGCTCATAGGATTCAATACTGACGCCACTGGTGCTCTTCGAGCGCTTCGGCAGGCAGAAACTCAACTCAAAGGACAACGAGTCTTGTTACTTGGATCGGGTGGGGCGGCTCGAGCCATTGCATTTGGGTTAGCTGTCGAAGGCGAAATCGAGGGACTTACGGTCTTAGGAATTGACGATGCCGAAAGGACCGCATTAGCGAAGGATCTTCTTGAACGAACTTCGATATCAGTAAGTGAAGCTCCTCTGACTCAGGAAACACTCGCAAACGGGATCGCTGATTCCCAAGTTCTGATTCATTGTACGCCCATTGGCATGCATCCGAATATACATGAAACGTGTGTGGAAAAATCTCTGCTCAAGCCTGAACTAGCAGTCATGGATATTGTCTATAATCCTCTTGAAACACAGCTTCTTCGCGAAGCCCGTGAGGTAGGCTGTCGAACGATTCGTGGAGTAGAAATGTTTGTCAATCAGGCTGTGGGTCAATTTGAACGATGGACTGGACGGACAGCTCCCATAGACGTCATGCGAGCAATCCTTGAGGAGCATTTCCGGTGAACATCGTGTTGATTGGATACCGCGGCACTGGGAAAAGCACTGTGGCGAAACTGTTAGGACAGAAACTGAGCAGAAGCGTTGTCTCCACCGATATGCAAGTGATCGAGAAAGAGAAATTATCCATTCCAGAAATCGTTGAAAAGTTTGGCTGGGACCATTTTCGACGAGTAGAAACAGAGGTGTGTCAGTCATTGGGAAACCAAGATGGCCTCGTCATTGACACTGGTGGTGGGGCGATCTTGAAAGAGGAAAACGTGAGAGCGCTGAAGGCCAATGGGACGAGTTTTTGGCTAACGGCCGAAGTCCCAACCATCGCATCTCGCATTGGTGACGACACCCAGCGACCATCCTTGTCAGGAAAAAAAACATTTGTAGAAGAAATTGAAGAAATACTAAAAGAACGGACACCGAAATATCAGACTGCAGCGGATCATGTCATTCCCACCGATCATTATTCACCGGAACAAGTGATGGACTCTATCTTTTCCCTTCTCCCAGACTCCTGCAGTTGATCTGATTTTTTGGTTCTCCCCTGCTTCCAATTACTGCTTACCTAAATTTCATTATTCGAATGGTTGGTTACAGTCCTTTATCGACTCTTCAATATTCTTTCGCTCCCATTGGATGGGGGAGAGGGCTAGGGTGAGGGGCTGAGTGAAGGTCAAAACACCAAGTTGTGCTTATGACTATCTTATTTACTTTGTTCTCTAGGATCTTTAATTTGCTTATAACCCAAAGTCCCAAAATGTGACTGAATAGTCAATTTTGTTACATTACTCGTGATCATTGTCCTCCTACGCGGCCGGTCAAAGGCACCTTCATAATAAATAACGGGCAACCTTACCGATGTTGGAAATAACCAGCAGTGCTTCTCATCCATTGATCTTAGTTCCGAAGCCGACCTCACCACTAGTGTACTTGGATTATGGCATCATCAAAAAACTTGCAAAGGATGATCTTCCTCTCGGACAAGAAGTTCGTGATTGTATCCTGGACAGCGGAGGTACGCTTTATCTTTCTTTGGCACATTTCGCAGAACTCTCTGGAATCCCAGGGGGACCCACTTATTCTGCGATCCGATCGTATCTCGCTTCTTTCGGACAAAATTTCTTATTGATAGACTTCAATCCGAAGGATGTCATTAAACGGGAAGAAGAATGGTCGCCCGGCAAGCAGAACCCTGCTTTTTTCGAAGACCTTTGGCCAAAATTGGTTCAGAAATGGAATGGACTGTCTGAACTTACACTATCCATTCTTCTTGATGACGTGTTCAATGATCCTTCAGCAATTGACAGGTTACGGTTTCGGACTCAGCAATTCAAAAACAGTGTCAAAAAGGAATTTGATATTGCTCGAGATAAATACCAAAATGACCATGCATTTCGAGGCCAGATGGACACTACAGTTCATTCGCACCAACCAAGAACTCCCCCGACCAAATATATTTACCACCGATTGCGTCACGAATGTGTTATTACTCACGAACAATTCAAGGAAAGTGATGCCTTCGATTTTGCACACAGTGTCGTTTCTTTAGCCTATTGTGAGTATGTAATACTCGACAGGAAATGGGCAAATCGATGCAACAAGATCGCCCTCCCACCTGACGCAGCAAGGGTATTCAAATGGTCACAGGTTAACGATTTTCTCAAGGAAATAAAACACCAACATCCTTAGGGGCAGATTTAATCGAATTTCCCATTTTGTTACCTGTCCCTCAGATGTTCTGGAACATCCATGCTGTCGTGAA
Source organism: Nitrospirales bacterium (assembly GCA_965223675.1). Lineage (GTDB taxonomy): Bacteria > Nitrospirota > Nitrospiria > Nitrospirales > UBA8639 > JAGQKC01. Next base: position 3,794,192 of record OZ245013.1, read on the forward strand.
GGACCCGAACAATTAAAATTTGATTCTCTTGAATCAAGTAGATGATAAGATGGCGGCCGTGGTGATGGATACGAACGGGTGGGGAGAATTCAGTACGTTCCCGACCTATCAAGGGAGTCTCACAGAGAACCTGAAAGCAGCTTTCCAATTCCGAAAAATATTCTTCGGCTTGCGTTTCACCAAAATGCCGAAAACCATAGCGATAAATTTCGATCAGGTCAATTTCCGCCTCCAGCGTGAGTTTATAAGGCATGTTTTGCCGCTTTGGCTTTGGAGCGGGCTTCTTTTAAAATCTCCTGCATGGTGCGGTCACTGATACCGCTGGCAAGCCCCTTCGTAATGGCTTCTTGTAAAGTTTTAATTTGTTCTTGAGCTTGCTGATCCCGACGAATAAGATCACGCACATAGTCACTGGCATTACCATATTGTCCGCCCTCAACTTGGGCCTCAACCCATTCTTTCATTGGATCGGGAAGTGATACATTCATTGTTGCCATAGAGCAGCTCCTTTCTTCTCTATTTTATTATGGCAAAAATTGGCAAATTTTGCCAGTTAAATTTATTGAAATGAGAACGTTGCATTTCTCAAATTTCCAACAACTTTCGGAGATCCAATGGATTTTCCTATGACTGATCATAACCTTTCTAGAAAACTAGGTTGGCATCAGCCGCACGTGGTGAAATGGACGCAGTTTCTCTTAGACAGCTATCGGCATTGGTTAACAAAGGAACTGATTGAACGTGATGGGACGACCCTAGATCAAGCAGGGAGACTGTTCGAGAGTTCGTTTGTTGTGGTGTCGCATGGACTCCAAGAAGACCCGATTTTAAATTACGGCAATCGTGTAGCCCTGACACTCTGGGAAATGGACTGGGAGCAACTCGTTCAAACCCCATCTCGTATGACAGCCGAGCCAATCAATCAGGCCGAACGAGCTGAAATGCTACGAAGAGCCGAATCCCATGGGTATATTGATGATTATCGAGGAGTCCGAATCTCAAGAACGGGGAAACGGTTTTTAGTAGAAGATGCGATTGTCTGGACTGTCTTGGATGCTCAGGGGGTTAAACTGGGGCAAGCCGCAACCTTTTCAAAGTGGTCCTATATTTGACGTATCTCGTTGTTCATAAATCGTCGCTTGTGAAGCGTGGGAAGAATGTTCTAGTTTCTCTGGAACGAGATACGTTCCCCAAGATACGACCGACGAGATACGAGCGACGAACAACGAAAGGTTCTTGCACCCTGCATGTATATCCGCTATGGTGAGAAGCGTTCTCCTGATTCTTGTTTGACGGGACTGATAGTCGTAACTTTTTACCACTGATGATGATTGTGAGTAGCTTTTTATGATTCTGGCTGGAGACATTGGGGCGACAAAAACTTTGTTAGCCTTATTCGACTGGAAAGAAGAACGAGTCGAACCGATTCGCGAAGACTCGTTTTGGAGTCAAGATTATAAGTCGTTAGATGACATCATTACGGAATTTCTTGAAGATGATGCCTCGTCTTTCAAATCAGAAGAAGAAATTGATGACTCTGACGAGACTTCTAGTTCTTCAGAGCTTTCTGTAGCAGAGATACGCGGCTCTCTCACCGCAGCATGTTTTGGGGTTCCAGGTCCGGTGAAAGACAATACCTGTAAGACCACGAACCTTCCCTGGGTCCTCAAGGGAGACAAGTTAGCCGAATTTCTTGGAGTCAAGGAGGTTCGTCTCATTAACGACTTAGAATCCACGGCATATGGATTACTCGTGTTGCGTCCTGATGAGTTGGAATCACTCACTCCTTCAGTGAAGTCAAAAAAAACTGGTACTCGTTCGTTACTTGCTGCTGGTAGCGGATTAGGGGAGGCGACGTTGTTTTGGGACGGAACTCGGCATCATATTTGTCCGTCTGAGGGGGGACACACGGATTTTGCCCCGAACAGTGATCGTGAAATCGAGTTACTTCGTTACCTTCGGACAAGTTATCTCCATGTAAGTTATGAGCGAGTGTTATCCGGACCTGGATTGCATGCCATTTATCAATTTCTCAGAGATACTCAGAAAAATGAACCGACGTGGTTTGCAGAAAAATTGCCGACTGGAGATCCTTCCGCATTAATCGCGGAAGCCGCGATAGAGGGCAAACCAGAAATTTGTGTAGAGGCTCTAGGTCTTTTTGTTTCTATCTATGGTGCAGAATCGGCAAACATGGCATTGAAGACTCTATCGTATGGTGGTGTATACCTGGGTGGAGGCATTGCGCCCAAAATTCTCCCTGTGCTTCGTGATGGAACATTTATGAAAGCCTTTTTAGCCAAAGGGAGATATAAACGGCTGTTGGCGACGATTCCTGTCCACGTGATTCTCAATCCAAAGACTGCGCTTCTTGGAGCTGCGTCCACGGCAGCAAAGCTTTCACTCAATTCCACGAACTAATGTCCACTGAATCGAGTTCATCCCTTTCCCCAAGTTCCCTGAAAAAAATAGCGGCCGAAAAGTCTCTTGAATTTATTCAAGACGGCCATACGGTGGGATTAGGAACAGGGTCCACCGTCCGGTATCTGCTTGAAGCGTTAGCCCCTCTAGTCAAAGAAGGATTGAAGATACGAGGCGTGCCTACGTCTCGAGAAACGGCTGCGATGGCCAAAAAACTTCAGATTCCCATTTTGCATGATGAGGATGGGTGGGAAATAGATGTGGCCATTGATGGGGCCGACGAGGTGGATCCATACTTTAACCTTATTAAAGGTGGAGGAGGCGCCTTACTTCGTGAGAAAATTATTGCGGATAACGCCAAGAAGTTTGTTGTGATTGTTGATGAAGGGAAGAGAGTGTCTTCATTGGGGTTATCCTTTCCTCTTCCGGTGGAGGTTATCCCCTTTGGATGGCCAAGTACGGTAAGAAAAATTGAGCGGCTAGGGTTTCAGGCGACATTGCGAAAACGAGATGGGAACGTGTTTGTGACTGACAACCAGAACTATGTGCTTGACTTACGAGGGAAGGAAATATCGAATCCTGCCGAACTGACGCAACAGCTAAACGGCATCCCGGGAGTTGTTGAAAATGGACTGTTTGTCGATATGACCTCTATCCTTGTCGTGGGCTCAGCCAAGGGAGCCATTGTGAAACCGCATCCTTCCGCAGAGTAAAATACTTTCCAGCACTTCTGTCCAACGACTCAATCCAAAATGGTTACATCAAATTAGAAACAGCGTGGTGTTTATAATCAGTTGTTCTTAATGAAATTATGACTGATTACGCTTAACAAATATGAAATGGTATGATAAACAAAGGGTTCAATGAAATACGCTGCGTGGACAAAGGAGAGAAGGGTTTTCAATGTTGTGCACTTGATAAGGAGTGATTCATGTGGTTGTTTTCTAGGCATTATACTGGTCCTTTCATAAATCAACGCCCTCGTCGCTTTGAGATCCTTGGGACTCTGTGTATCATCTTCGCGTTCGTTCAATGCACTGAAGTTCCTGGAAGCTCCGATCCAGTAGCCGAGGCAACGGTCTCACCATCGGCTTCCGATCCCAACCCTCAGGGGTTTTTGGCGAAAACCGTTTCTCTTCCTTCCAATGATACGTTTATTAAAGTATCGAAGGAAGCGATGGCATCAGTCGTCAATATCGCGTCAAGCAGAAAGATAGAACAATCTAAACAGTCGCAGCGTTCTCCGTTCTTTAATGATCCGTTTTTTCGCAGGTTTTTTGGCGAGGAATTTGAACGACGGTTTGAACAGCCACGGAAGAGAAAAGAGCAGGGTCTGGGCTCAGGCGTGGTGGTGAGGGCTGATGGATACATTGTCACGAATAATCATGTTGTGGAACAAGCGGATGAGCTTACCGTCCTATTTAGCGATAAGAAAAAGTATCCCGCCAAACTGATAGGGACTGACCCCAAGACCGACCTGGCCGTGATTAAGGTAGAGGCAACGGGTTTGCCGACTTTGCCATGGGGGGATTCGAACTCATTGCAAGTGGGAGAAATGGTTCTTGCAGTTGGCAATCCTTTTGGACTCAATCAAACAGTGACGATGGGTATCATCAGTGCTGTCGGTCGAGCGAATGTGGGTATTGTCGACTATGAAAACTTTATTCAGACCGATGCCGCCATCAATCCCGGAAACTCTGGTGGAGCTCTCGTGAATCTCTCTGGTCAACTGATTGGCATCAATACGGCGATTTTTTCACGAACCGGAGGATACATGGGGATTGGGTTTGCCATTCCAAGTCGAATGGTAAAAAGCGTGATGGAAAGCTTGATTGGGCATGGAAAAGTCATCCGCGGTTGGCTGGGTGTTTCTATTCAAGAGTTGACGCATGATTTAGCAGGGCAATTCAATGTTCCTGATACGGCAGGAGCATTAGTTGGTGACGTGTTTGACGGGAGTCCTGCAGGACAGGCCGGTGTTCAACGAGGTGATGTTATTCGCACCTTTAACGACAAGTCAGTAAAAGACCCCACGCATTTACGCGCTCTTGTTGCTGAAACACCACCAAATTCTGAAGTTTCCATGATGGTTTGGAGAGATGGGGAGGAACGTACATTGAGTGTAAACATCGCCGAGATGCCTAAGGATGTCGCGTCACTCTCCAGTCAGTCACAGGGACAGTCGACAGGAAAGCATGTCCTGTCTGGTCTGACTGTTGAGGCCGTCCCATCTTCCGAAGAAACGAGTGATGGTCGCGGTGTAAAGATCGCGCGCGTACAGCCTGACTCTTCCGCTGATAGAGCTGGTCTCAGAAAGGGCGACATTATTCTTGAAGTGAATCGAGAAGTCATACGAACCATCGAAGATTTTGACAATCTTGCGAGTCAACTCGATGAAACATCATCGGCGCTCGTCTTGGTGAAGCGTGGAAAAGGGACCATTTTTCTTTCGATTAAACCCTAGCCTCTGTATGGTTGAGTGACACGGGACAAGAATGAAAAGACAAAAGAATTCTGCTCTCGTCTCATATATGGGTATGGTCACGTTATTTCTGGTCTGGATGCTCGGACTATCCATACATGGGCTGGCTCTCTCATCAACGGTCTCTATTCAAATTGACCAGCAGCCTCCATTTTTTTCTCCACGTACCGTATCGACGGTGGCCGGCACGGTGGTGCAATGGGAGAATAGAACGAGGGAAAGGCACACAATTCTTGCCGATGATTGTTTGCGAAGAGGAAGATGTTCTTTTGAATCACGAATGATTGAACCTGGAGGAAATTTCATCGTTCCCAATCTTCCTCCAGGCGAGTATGCCTATCATTGCGGCATCCATCCATTCATGCGCGGATTTCTCATCGTAAAAGGTACGAGTCCAGGAGAACCATGGGTACCATCAACAGATATTTAAGATGAACGTTCTTTGTTGGGATGGTGCTGATCTTCCGCATGTTTTAAGAGGTGCTTGGGCACGATAGCCGACTAGGCCGAGGCATGTGGGGTGTATCCATTGTTGAAATTCGTCTTGCTACGCGGCACGGGATAAGAGGTGCCCAAGTGAGCACGATAGTTCAGCGGGCTTTTAGGGGATAGAATCCATCCTGAGTTGGAAGCCAAGTTCCTGCGCTAAGTGCGATAACAGGTACTCTTGTACACGATACCCGCGAGGGCATGGACTGATGATGCATGTTTTTTGGTGGGACTGACCATCCTGCTCCATGTTTGATAACATGTGCCCTTGAGCACGATGATCTAAGGGGCCTTAGCAAATGATGTACAGGCTTTTGTTGCGAATAAAAATCCTTTTCCGAGCGCGATAACAGGTGCCCTTGTGCACGCTAGTCCAGTGAGCCTTGAGTAATGATGCCTATCCTTAGTTGGAGTCAACCCCCCTGTTTTTGAGTGCGATTAGAGGTGCACAAGCAATTGCACGAGGTGTGACCCTATGGTACAGTTTTCCCCTCGTGGAGTAGCGCTGAAAATATTGTTCCAGTTTGAGGGGGAAATAACAGTCAAATTGGAAAATGATACGGCTGGTCCCATCGTCTAGTTTGGTCTAGGACGGCACCCTCTCAAGGTGTAGACACGGGTTCAAATCCCGTTGGGACCACCAGCCTTCGCACTCAAGCGGCTAGAATTTTGACTGGTAAGTCCAGAAAAGTGTAGAACTGTCGGTTGCGCTATCCTTCCCTGCCTGTCAAATTGAAAAGTCATACCCTACCCCTCCTTAATCATTCGCGTTCTGTGCTAGACTCCACCGGCATTACTCATTATTCACGATTTAAGAAGACGGAATATTTATGAGCGCTCGACATTTTCATGATGGAAAACAAGATGGACTAGAAGCTCTTGAATCACTTGACCCTCACGCTGTTCATTCCTTTTCCGACTTGTTGGGGGCAATGAAGAAAACGGCTTTTGGTGGGCGTCGTTTAGGAGAAGCCTTCGATATTCTAAGTCATATGATAGAGGATCCTGACTGCAAGGTGATCATGACGCTGTCCGGAGCCATGACAATTGCGAAGATGGGAAAAATTATCAGTGCCATGATTGATCATGGAATGGTGCAGGCGGTGGTTTCTACGGGGGCGCTCATGGCCCACGGAATGAGCGAGGCCGTCGGAGCGACGCATTATAAATACCAGCCGACGATGAGTGATCCCGAGTTATACGAGAAGGGGTATAATCGTGTTTATGATACGTTAGAAATGGAACTGAATTTGAATCATGTGGAGGAAGTGGTTGGTGAAACGTTGAAACGGCTTTCGCCAGAACAACCCTTGTCTTCCGAGCAACTCAATCGGGAACTTGGAAAAACGCTCTCTGAAAAATTTGAAGGCCCGGCAATCTTAAAAAGCGCTTATAAAAAGGGTGTCCCTGTGTATATCCCAGCGTTCACGGATTCGGAGTTAGGTCTTGATGTCTCAATTTGGGCCATGTCTGAATACTATAAAAAAGGCCATGAACTTCCTTCAGATCAAGATGGTGGTCGAGATATTTGGAAGAAATTGCAGCAGCATAGACCGACGTTCAATCCTTTCCTAGATTTGAATAGTTATACCGAGCAACTGGTTTCTGCAAAGAAATTGGGAATTTTTACCATTGGAGGAGGCGTCCCAAGAAATTGGGCGCAGCAAACTCCTCCCTATATTGAAATACTCAATCTTCGATTGGGCACGCATTTGAAATCGCCTCGTTTTCACTATGGTGTGAGGATTTGTCCGGAACCAGACTACTGGGGAGGCCTGAGTGGCTGCACGTACCAAGAGGGCGTATCCTGGGGGAAGTTTGTTCCCCAACAAGAAGGAGGACAATTTTCAGAAGTCTTGAGTGATGCGACGGTGGTGTGGCCTCTTCTGATGATGGGGCTTCTTGAACGAAAAGCAACAAAAGAGACTAATGCCTAGAGAGCAGAGGCTTCTTGTGCAGATTCCTCGGACTCGACAATCAGTCGTTAGGGATGACACAATACAGTATTGTCGACGTTCACATCTCAAGTCATAGAGAGAACCCAAAAGGTAAAATTGAAAAAGAAACGGGTAAATATGCTCCATTTTTGTGCGAAGGACTTCAAAAAACGAAAAAATTTCTCCTTCCAGATATTCCTACTAAGTTGCTTGCTCTTGGCGGCGTCTACAACTATCGCCGCTGAGCCCGCAACGGATTTTTTGGTTCGAGATACTGATTTTGTAAGGGGTGATCCGAATGCTCCTGTGACCGTACTCGAGTATTCTGATTTTACCTGTGGATATTGTGAAAAGTTCTTTCATGAAACGTTTCCTCGACTTCTGTCAGAATACATCGATACGGGGAAAGTCCGGTTTGTCTATCGGGATTTTCCGCGTGCTCCGGGTGGCCCTGGGCTCCATGCGTCTAAAGCTGCACGCTGTGCCGGTGAGCAAGATGCCTACTGGCCCATGCATGATCGGTTATTCAATAGTGGACAACGATTTTCTGTTGATCAACTTCGAGGGCACGCGAAAGACTTAGGGCTTGACGGATCAAAGTTTTCGCAATGTTTAGATGGAGAGACGTATGTCAAAGAGATTTATCAAGATCGAATTGAAGGGGGGACTCTTGGTATACGAGGAACGCCAGGATTTGTAATTTTTCTCACGTCGTTACCAAAAGATGGTGAGATAGTGATGATTCCTGGAGCATTTCCTTATGATGTCTTTCAAGAGGAAATTGAAAAAGTGATGAAATCTTTGCCTGCTCAAGACGCACAGCAACAATCGAATATGCAACCTTTGCCATCGGTTCAAGGCATGTAGTTACCCTCGTATATTGTTTGACTCGCCGATCTCATCTTTTGATATGGTGTGCTCCTAAAAGGGCATATGATTAGCCCGATGCAGATTATGGTAAATACTCTTACAAAAAAGGAGAAGCGCAGGTACTATGTCCGACTCTTCTGCATATTGGTCTGTGGAATGTCCACCCGGTGGACCGGATTTGTTTGTGTGTATGGATTGTCTAGAGGAAGTCTTTAAAGCGAAGATTCCGATTCAAGGGTGCCCGGGTTGTGGTGCCGTGTCAACCTTTGAGGCATTTACTTTAGATTCCTTACAAGAGTGGGGTACAGACGAACTTATTAAGAAGGCTCAAGCTACTGGGGCTCAATCTCAATCGTCTACGGTAGCGACTGATTTAGCTACACCAACCGACGGTTCACTTGCGACCTAATCTCTGTAACGGCGATGTCAACTGAGACGCTACGTCCTTTTTTGGTAGGGTCAGAATGGGTTCACACTTCTCAAGCTGAGCCTATTCATAATCCTTACGATCAACGTGTCCTTGCGCAGGTATGTCAAGCTGGCGAGTCTGAAGTCTCTAGGGTTTTCCAATCCACAACAGCTGCGTTTTCTTTACTAAAAAATCTTTCGGCTCATGTCAAGGCTAAGGCCTTGCAACAGGTCGCGACAGCACTCCAACGTCGACGGGAAGAATTTGCCAAGACCATTAGCGAAGAAGCTGGTAAGCCCATTACCGACTCTCGACGAGAAGTCGATCGTGCGATTCAAACGTTCGCGATCGCCAGTGAAGAATCTAAACGAATTCCTGGTGAAGTGATACCCATGGATAGTATGCCGGGGATGGAAAACTATACTGGCATGCTTCAGCGGTTTCCCATCGGGCCTGTGTTGGGTATTACCCCATTTAACTTTCCCCTTAACCTTGTTGCTCATAAGGTAGCCCCATGTTTGGCTGCGGGAAATCCAATCGTGATTAAACCGGCGCCTCAAACGCCACTCACAGCGCTTCTTTTAGGCGAGGTGATTCTTGAGACGGATCTTCCTGCTGGTTCGATGAATGTCATTCCATGTTCGAATGAGCTTGCAGAAAAGCTCGTTCGTGATGACTGTTTTAGTGCGTTGAGTTTTACGGGCAGCGCCCCAGTCGGATGGATGTTAAAAGCCAAAGCTGGCAAAAAACGGGTGGCGTTAGAACTGGGAGGCAATGCCGGGGTGATAATCGAACCTGATGCTGATATGGATATGGCTGTTCAGCGGTGCACAATTGGGGGATTTAGTTATTCTGGACAAACATGCATTTCCGTTCAGCGCGTCTATGTGCACGAGAGTGTATATGAAAAAGTCGTGGAGAAATTTTTAGATCAAGTTCAGAAAGTGGTGGTCGGAGATCCAGCACACGAAGACACAACCGTAGGTCCCCTTATTGATGAACGGACAGCTCAGCGAGTAGAGGAATGGGTAAATGAAGCGGTGGCGCAAGGCGCGAAAGTTCGTACTGGCGGAACACGCCAAGGGTCCATTGTGACACCGACTGTTCTGACAGACGTTGAGCCTCAGATGAAGGTCTCTTGCCAGGAAGTATTTGGGCCAGTCATCACACTCACTCCGTATCGACAGTTTGAAGATGCGCTAGAGCAGCTAAACGACTCGGACTACGGTTTGCAAGCTGGAGTGTTTACGCAGAATATGACTAACATTTTTCGAGCCTTTCAGCAGCTAGAGGTTGGGGCGGTTCTCGCTAATGAAATACCCACATTTCGGGCAGATCATATGCCCTATGGTGGAGTGAAGGATTCCGGACTAGGCCGTGAGGGCGTGAAGTACGCGATACAGGAAATGACAGAGCCAAAATTATTAGTCTGGAACGTGCCCACTAAGCCCTGAGGGGTCATCATAACGGTAAGTTGTCTTAAGGCGTCTTTCCAAAGATGTCACATTTTCCAATCAATTCTTTCTTGCACCTTACCCACGACTCTTGGTAAATATAAAAACCTCGGGTTGAGGATTTATCACACTGTCCTTCATATCATCACCGTTTCCTGAACCAACAACAGATGAATGTCGAATTGTACATGGGGATGCGGGTGTGTGTTGGAAAGAGGAAAGCAGATAAACTGAAGTTGGCATTCTAGATTTTTGTGAGTGAAAAGGAGGCGCTATGGTACCAACACATATGTTTTTGACTCGGGGCGTGGGAGTGCATCGAGAAAAACTGGCCTCTTTTGAAGAAGCGTTACGCAGTGCGGGGATTGCGGCCTGCAATTTAGTGAGCGTGTCTTCAATTTTTCCGCCGGATTGTAAAATTATTCCTCGGAAGCGTGGAGAAAAACTTCTGAACCCAGGCGAAATTACATTTTGTGTGATGGCTCGCTCTGAAACCAATGAACGCAATCGCCTCATCTCGGCCTCGATTGGTCTAGCCATTCCTACGGGGCGCCAATCACATTATGGATATCTGTCTGAGCACCATGCGTATGGGGAAACTGACGAAGAAGCAGGAGAGTATACCGAAGATTTAGCGGCACAGATGCTTGCCACGACACTCGGTGTCGACTTCGACCCAGATGTAGCATGGAAAGAACGAGAACAAGTGTTTAAGATGGGTGGAAAAATCGTACGAACCCAAAACATCACACAGTCGGCGATCGGGAAGCCAAATCTCTGGACTACTGTAGTGGCTTGCGGCGTCTTTATTCCCAAAGAAAACATACCAACTGGTAGTCCCAAGAAATCCTCACGAAAGAAATAGTCGTTGTAAGAGAAACTTTCCAATTTTTTCCTCAATTCATCCAAGCCTCGTAGTTCTCTTACTGAGAGAATTCCGCCCATAATACGGTATGATCCGAGGGGTTGTCTGCTCGCCGGGGACCAAGATCAACGGCAACTTTGGTGCAAGTCTGAGCTAAGACGGGTGTCGCCAGGATATGATCGATTCTCCAGCCGCGATTGGCCTCTAACGCACTGGGTTGTCGATAATCCCAAAACGTAAACTGCTGCCGTTTGGGATAATGGGCTCGAAACACATCCACAAATCCCCATGCGACTGTTTGCTGGTAAGCTTTTCGAACGTCTTCATGAAAGCAGACATGCTTCAGATGTTTTTCGGGACTATGAACATCAATGGGTTCTGGGGCCACGTTCATGTCGCCACACCAAATAGCTGGTTTCTTCAACGACAAATGCTGTTGAAAGTAGTGTGTCAGTCTTCGGAACCAGTTTAACTTATATTGATACTTTGGTGAGTCGAGAGCAAACCCTTGAGGCACGTAGGTGTTGAGAATAGAAGTGCCTTTGATAGCCACTCGCATCAAGCGCATGGGATCGTCTGGGTGTTCTTCTTCGTCACCGAATCCGCAGGAAACTAATTCTGGAGGCGTTCGGCTGAGGATGGCTATGCCATTATAAGATTTCATTCCTCGAAAGGTGATGTGATAGCCTGTTCCAGCGAACGCTTCCAAGGGGAAGTCGAGATCTTGAGCTTTAGTTTCTTGGAGGCATAAGACATCAGGCTTTTTCTTCGCAAGCCATTTCAACACGATAGGAAGACGCTTGCGGATAGAATTGACGTTAAATGTTGCGATTTTCATTACAATCTAGGAAGCGTCGCTCGTTGCTCGTGAATCGTCGCTCGTCAAAGAGCGAGCGGATTCTTTGTCTTCCACGAGATACGAGATACTAGCGACGAGCAACGTTTTTTTATAAAGCTTTTATGAATCAACCGTTCTCATTCTCACCAAAAGAAGTAGCCTGTATTGCGGATACTGAGTTCTTTCGTGCCAAAGCGAAAATCACTCTTCAGGTTCGGAAGATACTAGATGAGCTCCATGGTCATCTTAAGTCAGAACTGAAAGGGCGCGATCTCTTAGCCCCTCAGAACTTTAAGCCAGATGCTGTCCAATTTGTAAAAGGAGAACATCTGGAAGATTTCCCCTATCAATATCTCGATTTTCCACGTTATTACACGCGAGAAGAGAAGTTCGCATTTCGATCCCTCTTTTGGTGGGGACATCATATGGTCTTTGCGTTGATTCTAGAGGGGCCCAATATACGACGGTACAAAGAAAATATCATCAATCGATTTTCCGATATCGCAGACAAGCACATATGTCTATGCCTGAGTTCTTCATTATGGGAGTGGAAAGACGGTTCTGGGTTTACGATGGAGCTGACTCATGACCGAAAATCACAAACGGCTGCGGTACTAGCCAACCGATCATTTCTAAAGGTCGCTCGGTTCATTCCCATGAAAGACCCGATCATCAAATCAGGCCTATTAACAGATGCAGGACGTGAGGCCTTTCGCGCTATTCTTCCTATTATCCTTCCGTAAAATCGTCGTTCGTCGCTATGGCCGTTTCAAAAACATTCGATATCTGCAGTGGGAAACCACGCTGAGTTAGTTTGACAAGGTAAACTGGAATGCATTTAGATTCGCCATAGTATTTCGTATCTCGTGGGAGAACAGTGTTTTGACTTTTCTTCTACGATCGACGATTCACGAGCAACGTTGATTCTCTCTGCCCAGGACAATTGTTCCTAACACAACGGGATGCCGGGCTCCGGTAACGGAGGGAACGTTGGCACATACACCGTGGAAACTTTGATAGGCGAGAATCGCAAATGCTATTGCTTCAAAGGCCTTGCCGTGAGATCCACATTCGTCCATAGTTCGAACCGGCATTGAAGCAAAGGCTTCACTCAATTCTTTGACAAGGGAAGCATTAAAAATTCCGCCGCCACCGATGATTACCTCTTGAATGTCATCTTCTAGCCAACATTGACTTTGGTGAATAGAGCGCGCCAGGAATCGGCAACAGGTCGCCAAGACATCAGAAAGTGAGAGACGGCGTTTTCGAGTTCGTTCTAGCAATTTCTGCACATAACCTTCACCAAATTCTTCTCGTCCAGTCGATTTGGGGGGAGGCTGACGTAAAAACGGATGTGACAGAAGAAACCGGAGAATGGTCGAGTCGACCTGACCACGTTTTGCGAGTTTGCCGCCACGGTCCATTGTGTGTTTGCCTTTTGACAGTTGGATCGTGATCCCGTCTAGCAACATGTTGCAGGGACCTGTATCAAATGCCTGAACACGTGTGAGGTCAGAACCGGCAGGTAACAGCGTAACATTGGCAATTCCGCCCAGATTAACCACTAAACGCGTTTTGGAGCGATGCCCAAATAGTAAGTAATGGGCATACGGGGCGAGTGGTGCACCTTCTCCTCCAGCAGCTAGGTCCCGCGAGCGAAAATCAGCTATGGTCGTAATACCAGTTCGTTCCGCGATCACAGACGGGTCACCGATCTGGAAGGTGGAGCGAATCGGACCGATACCTGGTTCGTGCTTGGGTTGGGGAAGATGATGAAGAGTCTGGCCATGTGTCCCAATAAGTTTGATCTGTTGAGGTTTAAGCCCTGCTCGTTGAATGACTGTAGAAGTAGCTTTGGCAAAAACCTCACCGATCAACACGTTTAAGTGACAGATTTCAGCAACCCGCCCGCTCTCAGCAGCAGCCAAGATTCTTCGACGGAGGGTAGAAGAATACGGAATCGAGTCAAAGGATTTTAATTTGACTCTAAGGCGATGTTGTGTTCCGCGAATGTCCACAATAGCAACATCTACGCCGTCCGCTGAAGTTCCAGACATGAGCCCGACGACAATCATGTTTGAGCACCATTGTAAAAGAACGTTGCTCGTATCTTGTATCTCGTGTCTCGTGGATGAAGATATTTTATGATTCTTCTTACGAACGATGAGCAACAAGCGACGAGCGACGAATTGATGCCGTTAGACCTGAATTGTTGTAAATCCATAAGAGTGGTGACGGTCATTATTTAGATCTGTGTTTTTTTCGGTCCCAGACCATACCGGTTTGCTCTTGATCGGAAAACCCTAGAGTTGAGTAAAAGGCTTGTTTGTCTCGAGTGCAAAGCCAAAACAGTTCCACACTTTTGAGTGAAGGGTGATCAAGAATATGACGCATGACTTGGGTGCCAATATCCTGTCCTTGATACTGTTGATCGATAATCACGTCCCATATAGAGGCCCGATACACATAGTCGGTGAGTACTCGTCCAAAGCCTATCAAGTTCTTGTCCTCCCAGGCTGAAATAACAAGATCGCTATGGACCAGCATGAAAGCCGTATCGTCAAGCGTTCGGCCTTGGGACCACTGGGCTTGCTCAAGCAAGGGAATCAGGAGTTTAGGCGCTAAATCTTTAGAATCAGAAAATGTAATCATGGCTGGAGATTAATGGTTGCTCTGTATTACACTAAACAGCCACTAAAAAACTAGTGATTTTTGGAGATTGTCTTATGCCAATGCTCGTAAGGAAGTGCCCCAAATGTAGTTTGCTCTTTTGGATTAAGGAACAAGACATCGAATATCCTGATCCCAACACGATGAAAGTGAGTTGTACGCACTGCAATCAAACTCTCAGAATTCCACTCATTACGCAAGGCGCCAATGCCGGCGCCCCTAAGATGGGACACTAATGGGAGTGAAGCGTGAAGTGAGGAAAGAATTCTCTTTGACAAAATACGAGATACGCTTCACGAAATACGTTTTTCGCCTCTACGAGCGACGCTTTACGTCTTCCGTTTACCAATACACAGAGAAAGCTTAATCTATGAAACACGTGACCATTGCGGGTCTTGATGTGCGCATAACTGGTGGGCCAGATCGCGAAGGAGGAGGCACGGGTCCGGTTGTCGTCTTGCTGCACGGGTTTGGGGCCCCAGGAGACGATCTCGTCCCTCTTTGGCGGGTCTTGGATGTTCCCGCAGAAACCAGATTTGTCTTTCCTGCCGCACCGTTGTCGCTCAACATGGGCTTTGGAGATTCCCGGGCTTGGTGGATGTTGGATATGGAACGACTCGCCCAAAAACGTGCGGAAGGAAACTGGGCAGAGTTGGTGAGGGAGGTGCCCAAAGGCTTGTCGACCGCACGAGAGAAAGTCTTGGAGTTATTGAGTACGGTGAAGAATGAATTCCATGTCGCATCCAAAGATCTGTTGTTAGGGGGGTTCTCGCAAGGCGCGATGCTGGCATGCGACATCGTCTTGAGAACCAAGGAACAGTTTGCAGGGTTGGTCTTACTCTCCGGCTCGCTCATCGCCCGAGACGAATGGGCTCCGTTGATCGCTAGCCGAAAAGGGCTGCCAGTATTTCAGAGTCATGGGACAGATGATCCCATTCTCTCGTCAGCCGTGGCTCAAGAACTGCGAGATATGCTGACGAAAGAAGGCATCTCCGTGGAATGGCATGAATTTCGTGGTGGACATGAGATTCCTATGACTGTTCTTGAGAAACTTGGCGGCTTTATCAAGGGGGTGTTGTACAAATACGCCGATGATTATTAACAATGGGCAGAGGCAACCCTGTCGGCAATTGCGCAAGTCATACATGGTTGGCTATATTATGACCGTCGGTTAATGAATGATGAAGCAAGGGAGAAGTGATGATTAGTAAAGAAGACCTCACGACGTATATACAACAGTCGATGAGCGATGCCAAAGTTTCAGTCCAGGATCGTACAGGAACAAGTGATCACTTTAATGTGCAAGTTGTGTCGGATATGTTCAAGGGCAAAAACGTATTAGATCGACACCGAATGATTTATCAGGCTCTGGATGAACCCATGAAAGATGGTCGAATTCATGCTGTCGAACTTCAAGCAAAAACCAACGACGAAACATAAGGAGAACAATATGTCCAATCCCATCGAAGAAGAAATTCAACGTGAGATTAAAGAGAATAAAATTCTGATCTACGGAAAGGGAACGAAAACCGCGCCTCAGTGCGGATTTACGGTAGAGACAATGGAGTTTTTTAATAAATTTGGACATCCGTATGAGCTCATCAATGTGCTGACCAATCCAGAGAAGCGGGAATTTCTCAACAAAATGACCAACTGGCCGACTTTACCAAAAGTCTTTATTAATGGAACATTTTATGGTGATACGGATGTCTTAGGACCGATGGAACAAAAAGGGGAACTTCAACCACTCTTAGAAGAAGCCTTCAAAAAAGAATAGCCCCGTTCATTCGTCCTACGGTTTTCTCTATTTCTCGCAGTAAAACAACACGAGCCCGCTCCGACAGGAGCGGGCTTTGTCGCTTCTACCCGATATCTGGTTTCTGTTCATTTAAAGAGAGAAAACGTAATCAATAGATCTTTCTATAGATTCCCGTCTGTTCTGAGATTTTGTCCTACCATTTTCGAAAATCCCCCGTATTGACACTTCTTCTAGTTCGTCATGTTAGTCGTTCAAATTTTTCCTCTTCCTTCGCGTCAAGCGGATCAGTAGATATCCCGATACGACGGGAAACGGATATGAAGTGTCGCGTTGCTCGTGCCTGCGCGCTGTCGCGCTTTCAGCCTTCGTCGCTACTTCGGCGGAGTAGGCCTGACGCGCAAGCGTGAATCGTCGCTCGCCAAGACACTAAAAACCATTTCTTGAACGAAGTACGTTTGACGAAATCGATCGCAAAGGAGTGAATCGTGAGTTGCAAACTGAAAAGACCCCTCTCAATCCAATTCATGATTATCCTCGGAACTCTAACTCTAATGATGAGTTCGGGCTGTACAATGGGTCAGGAAACGAGAGCGACTGATCATGCACAGCATATGGTAGCCCTTGAACAACAAGGTCAGTTCACCAAAGCGGTGATTCTTCAAAGCTTGCATGACTCCACATCTTTCAATCTCGGCACCCCAGAACGTGACGTTGCCATGAGTCAAAATGATGGGATGACATTGCCTGGTGAGGGACAAGCTGAAACAGGGCATGAATCAGGAAAACACGTAGGGCCGCCGTCACCTTTACTCGTGCACCTGACTCCAGACCGGGGACCAAAAACTGGACTTGATGAGAAATGGCATTCAGAATTGGGATGGTCATTGCTAGTTGATGGAAACTATGAGGGAGCTGTGGCTGCCTATCGAGAAGCCCTTCGTCAAAATCAAGATTCTGCGGAAGCGTATGTAGGGCTGGGGAGCGCGCTCAAAATGCAAAACGAAGCGTCAGCAGCCATAGAAGCCTATGAACAAGCCCTTCATTTGCAGCCCGATAATCCTGCCGCACTGGTCCATCTCGGCGCTATCTATGCTGATGGAGCACCTGAACATCGAAATGTCGAGAAGGCTAAGCAGCTCTATTCTCGAGCTTCCCAACAGGGCGACCCTTTTGCCACCATGGCATTACGAGACCTCAATACTCGCCAGTGATGCGTGAAGCATCATCCGTTACTCGTCGTTCGTGAAGCGTTACTCGCAAGAAAACGGTTCAGGTACTTCTTTTGCGAGATACAAAAGAAGAGATGCGCTTTCCCCCCACTGGATTCGGTTTAAAAAAAGATTACTCTCTCTCTAGATCAAAACAGAACCAACCGAAAAACACGATATGAGAAGTACCATTTTGAATGACCAATGATGTGGAAAATCAAGAACAAACCTCATCCTCATAGGCAAAGCGGTCTGAGTTTATTAGAGACGATCGGTGTTGTTTCAATTGGTGCCGTTTTGGCGGCGATAACGCTTCCCCACGTTTATGATCTGATCGCGGACTCAAAAGCTGAATCTCTGGTTGCCTCAACTAAAGTCTATCAACAAGCCATCAGTCGATACTACGCGGATATGGGGACCCTCCTGCCCTTAGATCGTCGGGGCTTACCTTATCTGGAAACCACTGGAGATAGTGCCAACCCCAATTCGCTTCCAGCCCAGCTCACGCTTGTGGAAAGCGATCCACATATCGGCTCATCCAACCTCTGGGCAAAATTTCAGGGGCCGTATCTAGAGAAATTTGATACGCACTACCCACCGGAATTGGGCGAAAAAATGTTTATGCCTACCGTACGAGCACTGCCTTTAGGTGCCGTTGTGACGGAGAGTAATCGTGCATGGGATCTGCGAGGCGACAATGCGAGAAGTGATGTTCCAACCATGGCGAATGTCGCCGTCCTCAGCGTGACGGGACTCACTCAGGACCAATTTCGTCGAATTGACAAGATTATCGAACCTGGTATCGGAAGTACGCCGGAAGAAAAGCAAGTCAGGGGGCGAGCGAAATTCGATGCAAGAGAACGGACGCTTCATCTTTACTTAGCCCACCAATAGGGCGTATCTCGTGAATCGTCTCTCGTATTTCGTTAAAAAGAATCTCCTGGTTATTCTCCTTCGCTTCACGCTTCACACGTGACACTTCACGTTTTCTCCCACGCTTCACAAACGAACAGTAACTGACAACAAGCGCCGGACCAAGAATTACGATTCACGAGCAACGAACGACGAGCGACGAATAACGAGAGACATTTTTTTCTTTATAGTCAGAGACCCCTAAAGGCTGAGGGGGGAACGTCCGAAGAGAAAAAATGGAAATGAAAACCGAAAACTATAACACTATTACTCATACACGAATGAAACAGTTCATAAGGTATTACACAGAAGTGCTAAGGAAGGGAAATGTTATGAATAGGGCAAGAAAAGAACACGGTTTTACCTTAATCGAAATGATCGGCGTCTTGGCCGTCATAGCCATTTTGGTTGCACTCTTACTGCCAAAAGTGTTTGAAATCATGGCGGAATCAAAGGCCAATGCGTTGGTCGCAGCCATCAGGACCTATGAGACGGCCGTCGTGGACTACTATTCGGATATTAGCTCATTGTTACCCTTAAATGTGACTGGAACACCGACTGCGGAAACCACTGGAGATAGTGCCACGGCCATATCCCTTCCGGCACGTCTCACCCTGGATTCTTCTGATGCGTTAAATACCGGAGCCAATAGTTGGTCAAGGTTTAGAGGTCCATACCTGGCGAAATTTGTCACGACGACCCCGCCTGGGCTCGGAACAGCCGTCTATATGCCTGCAACCACACCAGTTGCATACGGCACAGCCACGACCGCTACGAATATCGGATGGGACTTGAATAATGACGGCAACAGCGATATTCCAAGCGGAGCTAATGTTGTCTATGTGTATTTTGAAGGAATCAGCGATACAGATTTTGACAAAGTGGATGCGATCATCGATCCAGGCATGGGTACTACGACAGCTCAACGTGTCTTGCGAGGCCGGGTAAAATATGATGCCACGACAGATGAAATGATGATTTACCTGAACCATGGATAAAACCATTCAGATCTAGAGTGTATATGGGAAAAGGAGGTGTTCGACAATACCAGGCATAATCAATCTTCATGTGAACGAACCTTTCTGATTCCTACTCACTTTCTCCACCCTCCTTTTTATTCAATGGTTCTTCAAGGTTAATGACGAATGAGCGCCTCTCTCATTGAAGAATCAACGCCCAAACCTAAACGTCTTGGCGACCGCTTAGTCGCCGATGGATTATTGGTCGCAGACCAACTCAATCTCGCACTCAAAGAATCAAAACGTTTAGGGAAATTTCTTGGCGAAACACTCGTTAGCCTTGGATTCATCACTGATGAAATCCTGACGTCCTACCTCGCGTCAGAGTCTCAATCTTCAGTCCTTGATCTTTCTGACTCCTTTATCCCTCCTGACGTCCTCGAGCTTGTGCCGCACGAACTGTCTGCCAAGTATCAGCTACTTCCAATCGGAAGAAAGGGGAATCTTCTCACAATCGCGCTAGCCGATACCTATAACGTCATGGCGGTAGATACCATTGAGCGGATAACAGGGCTGAACGTGGAAGTCGTGACGGCTCCAACACAAACGATTGCCGATGCCATTGAACGCTATTACGCACAAAGCGAGACGATTACGAACCTTGTCGATCAATTGGCCAAACAAGGGTTAGGAGCATTAGGGGAACAGTCAGGAACGGAAGCGCCGATGATCCGGCTCTGTAATCAGATCATCACGTTTGCCATTCAAATTCGGGCCACGGACATTCACATAGAGCCTGACGAGCAATACTTGCGAATTCGAATTCGCGTTGATGGATTGTTAGGGAGGGAAATTTTGATCCCGAAAACTCTTCAAGCGTCAATTATTGCCCGTCTGAAGCTCATGGCCACACTCAACGTGACGGAAAAACGATTACCCCAAGACGGACGAATTCCATTTACCTCAGGGACTCGTCGGGTGGATCTTCGAATGTCGACCTTGCCAACGAATTTTGGGGAAAGTTTGGTGATGCGAATATTGGATAAATCCGCGGTGAATTTGGAATTTGGTTCCTTGGGGTTCTCGGCGCATAATCAGAAACGAGTAGAAACCGTGGTGCAGCGACCGTATGGAATTCTGCTCGTGACTGGACCAACCGGAAGTGGGAAGACGACCACACTCTACACGAGTCTACGCGGTGTCAACGCCCAAGAGAAGGGAGTCTTTACGTTAGAAGATCCGGTGGAATATCAGATGCCTATGGTACGTCAAACTCAGGTAAATCCAGGAATTGGAATGACCTTTGCCGCTGGTCTTCGGGCTTTGTTACGGCAGGATCCCGATGTGATCATGGTTGGGGAAATTCGTGATTTAGAGACTGCAGATTTGGCCATGCGAGCCGCGATGACTGGACATCTCGTTTTTTCAACACTACATACCAACGATGCAGTTGGCGCGATTCCTCGCCTGATTGATATGGGTGTGGAACCGTATCTTTTGGCCTCAGCGCTCTCGGGGGTCGTCGCTCAGAGATTGGTTCGTCTTATTTGTCAGGGTTGTAAGGAAGAGCGAGATGATGTCGACCAAGTGTTGAAAGCGCTCAAGATTCAGCCGCCAAAAGGGATGACGCCTCGTCTTTGGCACGGTAAGGGTTGTCGAGCGTGTGGAAATACAGGGTTTCGTGGGCGTCAAGGTATATTTGAAGTGCTGCTGATGAATGAGCAGATTCATCTTCCAATCGTCCAAGGTCCCGACCTTCCAGCGATTCGAGGCATCGCGCGTAAGGAAGGTATGTTGACCATGAAGGAGGATGGTTTAGCTAAAGCCTTTCAAGGGGTTACGACTGTCGAGGAAGTCTTACGGGTGGTAGATGAATAACTATAAGTACCGAGCAGTGGATCAGCAGGGTGTCACTCAAAAAGGTGTGCTTGGCGCAGAGAATATTGATGACCTTCGCGCTCGGCTCAAAGAAGCTGGAAAGTTATTGATTGAGGCAAAAGAGACGAGAGAAGTTGCCACGGGTTTTCAGGGTGATGTCAAAGTCAAACCACAAGTCATTCTCGAATTTGTCACGCATATGTCGAGCCTTTCTCAGGCTGGAGTTCCTATTCTCACGTCACTGATCAATTTGGCCCAGGAGGCCTCAACACCTCAATTTGGCCGGGTATTAGATAGAGTGTGGCGTGTCGTAGAAACCGGGGTTCCACTGCATACAGCGATGAGTCAATTTCCAAGAGTGTTCCCTCAGCTCGTCATCAATCTGGTGCAAGCTGGAGAAGAGAGCGGAACATTGCCTGAAACGTTTGTTGAACTGCAGCGATACCTGGAATGGATGGAACGCATGAAGGGTGAAGTGCGACAAGCCGTGATCTATCCGACGACGATCCTGACGGCCGTGCTTGGGCTCTTTATCCTGATGTTTACCTTTGTCATTCCGAGATTTACACCCATCTTAGAAAGTTTGAATGTGCCGCTGCCGTTCATCACCGTGGCTGTTCTGGCGTTGAGTAAGTTTATGGAGAGTACCTGGTGGATCTGGGGCATTCTAATAATCGGAGTGCCTATCGGGGTGTGGCTAAGTAAAACCCGAATCCCTGGTTTTGCTTTTTTATGGGACGCCTGGATACTGAAAATCCCGATTTTCGGTCCTCTGAAAAGCATGATCGCTCTCTCACGGTTTACGCATAACTTTGGTGTATTGTACAAAGCTGGTGTTCCGGTGTTGCAAGGATTGAGCTTATGTCAACGCTTGGTAGGAAATCAGATTATCGCACGAGCTTTGAAGAAAGTGGAGCAAGACGTGTCAGAAGGAGCCACCATTAGTAACGCGCTTCGTCAACATCCCGTGTTTCCATCTATCTTGATTCAAATGGTATCCGTGGGAGAAGCGGCGGGTCGACTCGATCAAACGCTCATGCATGTGGCGCACTACTACAATGAAGAAATCCCCAGGCGGGTTAAGAAGATCTTTGGCATCATGGAACCGATGATTACCGTTGGGTTGATCGGTACCGTGGGAATTGTTGCTGTCTCCATTTTCCTTCCGATGATGAGCCTGATGGGGGGCATGCGATAACAAAAAACGTATCTCTTCGCACGTATTTCGTATCTCGCATAAAAAGTCTTCCCGGTCTTTTTCAAGCAACGAGCAACGAATTGTGGTTTTACCTTAATCGAAACGCGCATTAAAACAAAAAAGGCCTCTGCTTTCATGCAGAAGCCTTTTTCCGACCAATCATTTGTCTTGTTCTTTTTAGCTTTGCGTTCCTTTCTTCCGACGCCAGTAAGCAAGTCCAGCTAACCCCGACCCCAGTAGCATCATCGTTGAAGGTTCAGGAGTTGGCGTCGTTCCCGGAGGTGTACTTTTCACGCTCCAAAAGCTGATATGTGACACCATTGGTTGGTTGCCACCATTATTCAAAATACTCATCGTACTATAGCTTCCACTGGTCGCTCCGCCGCCGGTCGAAAAGAGATTAAAAGAATTGGCCGCTTTGACCGTGTAGTACGCAACCGTATCGGGTGTCATCCAAGTCCCACTTTGGGTTGTTGAGGGGTCTGCTGGCATACCCATATTGTAAGTCCCATACCCTCCGTCACTTTTACCGAGCAGTGTGAGATCCACCATCATCCCGGTTGCCGATTGAAGTGCGGCTTCGACGATATTCTCCTTATCGTTCCCGTTCATCGGGACAATTACTCCACCGGCCAGTACATCTCCAGAATTGGCCGTACAAGGAAGACCGGCCATGTCAACACAACCCGACAAGGACACTGCATGAGCACGCTCGGCCGTGAGCATCCCAAAAGTCATCATGGCAGTCAGGCCAAGGGTAACAATATGTAACCGTTTCATAGGGCTCTACCTCCTTCATGAAAATGAAATGTAATTTGGATAAATAATTCTCGTAACCGTTACGAGAGCAAGCGCAGTGCCACAATTCGAGTCGCTAGGACCTTGTTAGAACAGGTGATAATTGATAAAGATTTGAAAGAAAAGGCAGGAATGCCTTGTTCGACCGAGTCAAGCCAAAAGGAAAAAGTCACGAGGCGACGGAGTCAGTGTAAAGAAATAGAACAGTTGTTCATTGCTAAACCACATAGGCATCCGAAAGAATCTTCATCACGAAAAGGGAACGGTGTACAACCAACGGCAAAGAGCTCTGTTCATAATAGATTTTGATAAAAAGAAAACGTTAAAGAATATGACGTATTCGGAAGGGCTAGAAAAAAAACAGCTTCATCGTTTTCAAATAGGGGAGCACGATCTACTAAAGACGGTTAAGAAAATGATGAAATAGCCAGAAATAAGACACGAAGATGTGTGTTCCTAGAGGAAACGAACGTGAAACCTTGTTCGTGAAGCGTATCTCGTAAGAGAACGTTCAGTAGCATTTTCTGCGCTTCACGTTTTCCGCTTCACACTTCACGAGTAACGGCTTTACGTTGATTGAAATGCTCGGGGGAAGGCGGTGTTGGTCGTAATCATAACTGTCAACATGCTTCTTCCAACTAACGGGGCGGATGAGATAGGGTTTTCCCGGATTTCGCCCGAACATAGGATTCCAGCACCGCATTGATGCGGGTCTGATATCCCTTTCCTCCGGCCTTAAAATAATCCAGCACGGATTCTTTTACCCGAATGGTCAACGGTAGCGTTTTATCCGGTTCGATCCATTCAGCGTTTTTCCAAAACTCATCATCGAGTTCGGGGATATCGCTGTAGTCAATCTTCTCGTCTTGAATAGCCTTGAGTTCCTTAATCCGCTTTTTCGAAATTGGCGGCAGATCCTTCCGACTTTTTCGTACAGTAGGCATGATAGTCACTCCTTTCTCTTTTGTTGGCTTTTCGGGCTGAAATGATTCTGATTGCCTCGTCGCGATCCGTATGGACCACGACTGCCACAACTGTTCCTGCAATCATTCCAATGGTGATTGTCCGCACTTCACCGTAATCCTCACGGGTATCAGGGCGGGACAGGTGAACATCATCGAACACATGCACCGCCTCTTCGAAACTGATCCCATGTTTCTCAATATTGAGACGGTTCTTTTCTTCATCCCATTCAAAATCCACAATTAATGTTAATACAAAATGTACATATATACAAGCCGTACCTTCAAGGGGTGGCACGCCATATTGTCCAGCGACAGTTAAGAAAACGCTGAAATAGGCCGAAACAAGACACGAGTGTCTGTATTCCTAGGGGAAACAGGGGAGGTAGAAACGTCGAGTGTGCTTGGGATTTTGGTC
This sequence comes from Nitrospirales bacterium, assembly GCA_965223675.1. GTDB lineage: Bacteria > Nitrospirota > Nitrospiria > Nitrospirales > UBA8639 > JAGQKC01. The sequence goes on from OZ245013.1 coordinate 3,818,719, forward strand.
TTAGACAATTCCTTAGTATTTCCATAACTCTACCCCACCACTTGTTCTCTTTGAGGCCGAGACTTCCCCTTACAAAGGGGAGGCAATAAAGTATCGGTCACTTGAAAAAGGGAAGTTCGTCTTAGAAAAATTAAAACATGACACCCGAATACTCAGAAACCTTATTAAAAAACTCAAATCCGTTGCTCGCATCTCGTATCTCGTGTCTCGTAAGAAAAGTTTTTCAGTTTTCTTCTCGAGCGACGAGCGACGAGCGACGAGCGATGAACAGTGGCTTTACCCTGATTGAAATGCTCGGCGTGTTGGCTGTGTTGGCGATCCTGGGAGGGCTCCTTGCGCCACAAATGGTGAAACATATAGACATCGTCGCGCGGGATAAGGAGGCCATGTATCTGGAAGACATTGCGCAAGGGGTAGAAGTGTATTTGCGAGAGAACCGGTCATGGCCGGCTAATCTGGCAACCCTGAGCCCGGATTATGTACCAATTAGTTCGTCGCAAATCGGAACAAACGAACGAGGATTTACACGATACTTTTTCGTCCATCCTGATATGGGAAGTTTTAGCAATGCAACGGGAATTGCAGGAAGTGCTCTGCCGGATGCAAGATTTCTCTTGATCTCTAATATTGGTGTCAATGCGAATCCGACGATTACAAACGGGACACAATTTGATGTTTGGTGGAATACCGATACCACGACCACTCCAGACTTAAAGATCTATCGTGGGCACATGGGGAAGATGTTTCAGCTCTTGAGCCTGAGCGCCGTGGGGGATGGAGGCAGTTACCGAATCGATGGAACAGCAACCAGTTCAGGTGGGGGTCGATTAACATCACATGGGAACTATCATCTCGTAGGTACACCACTGGAGCTGGACGAAGCCGACACGTTTTCTGCAGGAAATGCTGAAGTGAACTTTACACTGACGACTGATACAGGGTTTCAATTTGACCCCGATTGCACAACAGGCTCGCAGTGGAACGCACTGGGGTCAACATGTACGACGTGAGAATGGGCTTAAATTTTGAAGGTAAGACGGAGAACGAAACACAAAACACACTTTACCGCTTTGGGGCAGTCTCGTTTTTGTGGGCTTCGTAGTAGGAACGCAGGACTGCATTCATGCGCGTTTGATATCCTCGACCCCGCTCCTTAAACCATTCAAGCATATCAGCATCCAATCGCACGGTCACCTGTTCTTTGGAGGCTTCGGGATAGACCACTTTGGCATTCTTCCAAAAGTCTTTGCCAAGGGACGGACCTTCTGGAGCATCCTTCCGAGTTTTCCCCTTCATTTTCATGGCTTCATCAAGGGTAATGGTAGTGATACGCTTCTTTTTCATCTCTTCCTGCCTTCCATGCTGATATTATCCGGCGCTTTTCTCCACGCCATGTATACACGACAACAAAATAGTCGTTTTCAAATGTGCCAACGGCAATAAACCTTTCTTCTCCATACTCTTCCCGTTCATCCTGTTTTTTCAAGATGGGTTGGGCAAAGATTTTCACCGCGTCGATAAAATCTACCCCATGTTTGTGGAGATTACTCCCGCGCTTCTCTTCATCCCATTCAAACATCATTTCTAAATGTAACTACAATTATAACAACATCTGAGAGATTTGTCCAAAAAGGATTGATTCCCGCCAAAAGATCACATGTCCACGAAATACTTACGTTGACGGCTCCCTCATCTGTGGGCCCTATTTCATCAAGAACGGCCTGCATAACACCGAAAATAACGACAGAACTCTGTATTAAAAGAACGGTGCTCGTATCTTGTGGGAGAAGTCTCTTAGTTTCTTAACTAAATGCGTTTGATAGATGGAAAAAATCAAAAGCTTTCGAGATCTAGAGATATGGAAACTCGGAAAAGAAATAGTCTTAGACATTTACAAGATAACGAGATCCTTTCCAAAAGAAGAACTCTATGGCTTAGTCGCACAAATGCGTCGTACTGCCATATCGATACCTTCCAATGTGGCTGAGGGTTTTAATCGGAGGCACAACAAAGAGTATCGACAGTTTCTCTATATCGCATTGGGATCTTGTGCAGAATTAGAAACCCAAATAGAAATGAGTTGTGAATTGAAATATCTGCCACCTGAAAAAAGTCAGATCGTATTAGAAAAGTTAGATCATGAATCACGAATGCTCTAAAACCTCACTAAAAAACTGTAGCTCGTATCTCGTATCTCGTGAATCGTATCTCGTTAAGGAAATGTCTTTCAGTTTTTTGGCGAGCGACGAGCGACGATCAACCAGCTACGGTTATTGCGAGCGACGAGCGACGAGCGACGGGTTTTCACTGCTCGAACTCATCGGCGTGATCGCGATCGTCGCCATTCTGGGCGCCGTGATCTCTCCTACCGTCATCAATCATCTCAAGGCCGCCGAGAGAGATGCCGAAGTCGAAACGCTTGAAGAAGTTGCCCATGCCATTGAAATCTATCTCAGAGACAATCACGCGTGGCCGCCAGGCCTTACGACGTTAACTCCGGACTACATCCCGCTGGATACACGGCAACTCACGGTTAACGATGGGGGGTTCCCTCGTTATTTCTTCGTGCATCCCGATATCAGCGGCATCACGAATTCCACAGGCTTGTCAGTGAGTGAGCTCGATGATGCGCAGTTTCTCCTCATCTCTAATCTTCGTGCTGATGCCGCCCCCACGATTACCAATGCGACAGAATTTGATGCCTGGTGGGATACGGATGAAACCACGACCCCCGACCTGAAAATCCATCGAGGACAAGTCAGTGATTTATACAGCCTGCTGACCTTAGAAGCCACCGGTTCGCGTGGCGATTACCAGATAGATGGCACGACCACGAATTGGGATTGTTATACGAAGCCAGAGTTGGATCACAATAAATATCATCTGACCGGGACTTCGGTTGCTTTAGATGAAATCTCTCCATACGGAAGTCCAGAAGTGCAATTTTCGTTGGCAAAAGACATCGGCTATCGATTCGATCCCTGTCATGTCGCAGGTTCGCGATGGCGGACGGTTCCGAGCTCGAATCCTGAATGCTGGTCGCTCTGGATTACGACGGAGAATGATGTCACAGCGAGTGGGGATCCGTGTTTGGATTCCTGGGGCGATGCCGAGATTGTGCAAGTGGGACATGCCAACTTTGCGTTAGAGCCAGGCACAACATCCGGCACCCTCTCATCCCCTGCCAACATGGAAAATCAGTCCTTGTTTGGCTTGGCCTCACTCCATTCCATTCACTATGTCACACGAGATATTACAGTTGGAAGTACGACCACATTTGACCTTTTGGCGGGAGACTTGCTGTTGTCGCATCATGGCAGTCTGGAACTGGTGGGGCTGGTGTGGGCTGGAAATGGCGACGTGTTTGTTTTTCGACCCAATACCGCTGGTGATTATCGTTTGGGGACCGTCTACATGCTTCTCAATGATTTTGCAGGACATGCTCATGCGATCTCCTTAGTTGAAACCAACACGGTAGTCGGGGATACGACCTTACCGGCTGGATCGTTTTTGTTTGCAACATCTGGAACCGGTAAGGAAGACATTCAGGTCTTCACCCCGACAAGTGTGGGCCTCGTCACCATCGGAACGACTGCAACTCTCATCGATGGGAGCGACATTGGAATCAGCGAAGAAATACAGGGAGTGGACTTGGTGGAGACCAGCCTTACGATTGGGGGTGTAACTCTAGAGACGGGAACGATAGTAGTCACCCTCAAAGATGATAACTCGGGAGTCGGAACGAATAATCTTTCTACGCTGCAAGAAGATATTTTTTATTTAACAGTCACGAGTACGGAAATCGGATCCGGATCAACAGCAGCGACCGCGACGTTACTTCTCGAAGGAGCAGACATAAATCTGGATTCCAATGACGAAGCGATTCACGGGCTATCGTTAGCGCCCACCTTGTGAGAAGCAAAAAACGTGGCTCGTTGTTCGTGAATCGTATCTCGTAAGAGAAACAAATGTTGCTCGTATCTCGTGAAGTGAAAGAGGAAAAACGAAAAGTAAATGATCAAAGTGAAAAACGCGAGCGACGAGCAACGAGCGACGAACAGCGGCTTTACCTTGATCGAAATGATCGGCGTGCTGGCGGTCATTGCCGTTCTTGTTGCCCTTTTGCTCCCGAGAGTCTTCGAAATCATGGCGGAATCCAAAGCGAATGCCTTGGTGGCAGCGGTCAAGACCTATCAAACGGCGATCGTCGACTATTATTCCGACATCGGCTCTCTTCTTCCATTAGATGTGGCAGGCATACCGACTATGGAAAACAGTGGCAATAGTAATAACAACCGATCTCTTCCTGCGCGCTTGACCCTCGATCAGTCTGATCCGTTGAATCTGGGAAGCAATAGTTGGGTGAAATTCAAGGGGCCATATCTCGCGAAATTCTCTTCAACGACTCCTCCTGGACTGGGAACGACTGTTCGTATGCCGGCCAGGACACCTCAAGCCTATGGCACGGCGACGACAGCAGGAAATCGTGCATGGGATTTTACGGATGATGGAAATAGTGACATCCCGACCGCGGCCAACGTGGTCTACGTGGTGTTTTCCGACATCAGCCTTCAAGACTTTGAACGGGTCGATACCATTCTGGACAAAGGTTTTGGCAGTTCTGCGGCGGAGCGACAGCTCCGGGGTCGCGTGAAGTATGACACGAGCACGAATGAAATGCTGATTTATCTTATGCATGGATGAATGCGGGAGACGGGAAGCGTATCTCGTAAGAGACAAAGACGTCGTTCGTCGCTCGTATTTCGTATCTCGTGAGGGAACCATCGTCGTTTGTACATTGATCATATGAGAAAAATTAAGAGTTTTAGAGATTTAGATGTATGGAAGCTTGGAAAAGAGATTGTCTTAGATATTTATAAGGCAACGAAATCTTTTCCGAGAGAAGAACTCTACGGGTTGTCTGCACAGATACGCCGAGCGGCTGTCTCGGTACCATCCAATGTTGCCGAGGGTTTTAATCGGAGACACAACAAAGAATACCGGCAGGTTCTTTACATTGCACTGGGGTCTTGTGCGGAACTAGAAACCCAATTAGAAGTGTGCCGTGAATTAAAGTACCTGTTCACTAAAGACGGGCAGTCTATATTAGAGAAGTTGGATCATGAATCCCGAATGCTACAAAATCTTATCAAAAAACTTTGAACCGTCGCTTGTTGCTCGTGAATCGTATCTCGCAGAAGAGAAAGGCATTGTTCATGAAACGTAAGATACGAATCGAGAGTCGAAATACGAGCAACCAATAACGAACGACGAGCAACGAACGACCAATCGATCAACGATGATGAATAAAACCCGCACGATACCCAATCTGCAAAATGCAGGAGGTTTTGCTCTCATCGCGATGATGGGAGTCTTGGCGATTGTTGTGATCATGGCGACGGTCATGATGCCAAACATGGTCACAAGCTACAACAACAAAGCTAATGAGCAAGAAGATAGTACTCTTCAAAGTATTGGATCGAGCTCAGCGACCTATCTTCGAAGCACGCACACATGGGCGCCGAGCCTTGCCACACATGCTGGATATTCGCCGTTGGATTCTACGCAACTCTTACAGAACGATCGCCTGTTTCCCCGGTACTATGCCCTGCATCCCAATATGAGTAGTTTTTCGAATGGCGCTGGACTTGCCGAGACCGCACTGGCCGATGCACGAATTTTGCTGATCTCGAACCGTGCAGCCGATGCGGCTCCGAGTATTTCGACGGGAAATGATTTTGAGACCTGGTGGGACATGGATGAAAGTGCGACACCGGATTTGCACATCTATCGAGGCAATCTGGCAAGTGCCTTTTTAAAAGTGTCGCTATCATCTGCCGGGAATGGCGGGAGCTTTCAAGTAGGCGGAACGACGACGAACTCATCGGGTGCCACCTTAGCGACGTATGAACGATACCATCTCCCTGGAACGACTGTGAGTTTCGATGAAGCCAATACGTACGGCAGTCCTGAACTCCAGTTGACATTGACAGCGAATCTGACGTTTGAATTTGATCCGGCATGTGAAGACGGGAAAAAGTGGCATGTGCCCGGAGTCGAGTGTGGAGGAGAGCCTGCACAGTTCTGGGTCACGACCTGGGGCGCTCCTACTGGAAAATCTGGCGTGGGAACATGGAATAACGACATGATGGTTGCGTTTGGCGAGCCAAGTCTGACTTTCGACTCGGGTCAAGCAGGAACAACGTCTGGAACCTTTCGAGGACCTCTTGTCGATCTCACAGTGTTCGGAGCCTCTGTCGTGGAAGCCCTTCATTTCGTGACGAAAGATATTACAATCGGTTCCGGTGCCAATACGGTCGATCTCAAGGCCGGGGATATTCTCGCGTCCGATATCCATGATCGGACCATGACCAGCGATAACTCGCTGTTCGTCGAAGAAAAAGATGTCTATGTGTTTCGCCCGAATAAACCCGGCGATTATTCTTCTGGAACTTTCTTGATGTTGTTTGATGGCTCGGATGTGGGCTGGAGTCGTGTCAGTGGGTTGACCTTAGTGGAAACGGCAACAGAAGTCGGAGGCACGATGCTCCAGGCAGGATCATTCCTCATGCGAACCGTGATCGCCAACGGGATTAAATTGTTCGTGCCGACTGCGGCCGGCACAACCACATCCGGGTCACTTTCAGACTTCTATACACAAGATTCTCTCTATGCGTTTGAATTGCTCGAAACTCCTCGGATGTTAGGGGATGTCACGCTTCAGGCAGGTCAGATTCTCGCGACGACGGTGGGCGATGGCGTGCTTGTCGGAGATAATAATCTTCTCGTGAATAGCGAAGACGTGTTTGTGTTGGATCTCACAGGAACGGGCCTATCGTCGGCGGGTGATGCCACGCTGTTGTTTGACGGCAGTGATGCAGGACTCACTCAGAGTGCGTCGTCTGATTCAGTGGTCGGTATTACACTGAGCGGAACCTGTTCCAATTGGCTCTTGCCGATTATCAACCCGGGCTTTGAGACTGGCGACCTAACTGGATGGACAACATTTGGGAGCTCAAATCAATGGGGGAGCGTCACGTCTTCCGCTCTCATGGCGGCTTCATCAAGTGGAACCTATTTTGCGAATGGCGATACGGCTATCAGCACAGCTGCCGACAATGGTTTGTCTCAACGCATCGATATCAGTGCCTGTGCAACCTCAATCGACACTGGAGAACTCGTGATCGACTTTATGGGAATGGGGCATGGTCAGGTGGAAGATCCATTTTATGATTACAGTCAACTACGCCTCCGTTTCTATGATAGTACAAGTGGAGGCAATCAGTTAGGTAGTCAACGAGTGAGCGGCCGCGCAACAGATTCGCATTGGATTCCTATGTCCATTTCCAAGGTGGCTATCCCTTCGGGAACTCGGAGTGTGGAGATCGAGGCGTATGGTGTAAAGAACTCTGGAGACTATATCAATGCCGGTGTGGATAGTCTCGCTGGTCGCGTAGCGAGCAGTGTCAGTCTAACGAATGACGTCCACAATGGTGGCTTCGAAAATCTTTCTGCGATGAGTGGCTGGACCTATACCGGTGTCATTGGGGCTGACGGCGGTTCAACGATCAGTGTGGTGAATCTGGGAACGGCCTACGGCATCAGTCCGCCGGAAGGCAGCTTGCAGGCCAAGTTGCGCACATATTCCACAGCGATGGACACAGTGACTGGTGGATCCGATAACGGCAATCTCCAAGCCTTCCTTGGCTTAACCAACGCGCAATTTAATACCCGAAGTAGCAGCACAATTTACGAGATTGCCGCCATTAAGCAAACCTTTATCGTGAGTACAGGAAGTCAACTATCATTTCAATGGGATTTTGGTACGACGGAAACACCAGGAAGCGGGTTTAATGATTCGGCGTTTCTTTATGTGACAGATCAGGACGGAAACGAGGTCCAGTTTGTCGAGTTGGCATCTGTTCAAGGATCCTCATTTACGTCAGGCGGGCCCGGAAACCATACTGGTTATCAGACAACGGTATACAATTTCCCGTCAGCCGGTACCTATTCTGTGCATATCGGAGTCGTCGAATCCGGCGATTATGACGTGGTGTCGTCACTACTACTAGACGATGTACAAATTACAATCCCGTAGCCCAAGGATTCGCAGTCTGTAGATCGTAGCGCATGACTCATGAGCATGTATGAAACTTAATGCCCTCAATTCACATCAACGGTTAGAGAGAATTCAACAAATCAGGAAGAGAAAATCACTTATGCGAGAATTCAATCGAAGGTTTCAGCCTTCAAAGCACATGATACTTTGCATACTGTTCTGTTGGTCGGTGAACGCCTCGGGGTGCGCAGCCGTCCTGCTCGGCGCGGGCGCTGGAGCCGGGGTGGCCGGAACGACCTATGTGATGGGCAAGCTGGAAGATGAAGTGGATAAGCCGGTGACACAAGTACATCGCGCGGCGGTAGCCGGACTCAAAAGTCTGGATCTGCCGGTAGACAAAGACAGAAGCGATAAACTTGGTGCTGAAATTGAGTCGGAAACGGCCGATCAAAAGAAAATTTGGATCAGCATTCATTCTCTGGGCAAGACACGATCAAAGATTGTGATTCGTGTTGGTCTTCTAGGTGATGAAGTGCGATCCCGCCATATCCTGGACGCCATCCGCCAACGAGTGTAATCGCGCTATTCGTGAAGCGTGAAGCGATAGGCGAAAAAAATGTCACTTTTAGCTCGCGAATCGTCGCTTCCAACAACCGTATCTCGTTGCTCGTATTTCGTATAAAAACGGTAAGAAGTGCTTTCTGCGCATCACGCTTCACTCTTCACGCATGATGCTTCACATATAACGAGCAACGTCTTTTTCCATTTTTCCCATCGAGACACGCACGACGGGGTCGAAATACGTCTCTTTTCGTATGGAAAATTAGGAGTTGCCAGACATTCGAGTCGAATCCCGACATATGAAAATAGATAAATTCACTTAAATATCAAAATCTCTCTTTCATCTCTTGAAGAAATTTCCCCTAACTATCAAGAATCACTCATAAAACACCGAAATTCTACATGAGTCTTTATGTAGGACTCTGTATGTTCCTGGCGAAGAGCCGCGATTATCGAAAAAAATGCAGGATTTTACTGTACATCTGCCGACATTCATCAAACCGTTGAAGAAGACGATTCTTGGAGTCAGTCTGATTCATGGACGTCTGCGTGCTCTGTCCGTGGTAAAGGACCAGGTTGTCGAGAATTGGGAATGTCCCCAATTCGTTGAAAATTCAGAACAATTACAGACTGCCCTAAGAGAAGCCGTCAAAGAGACAAAGTTTCTAGGCCAGAAAGTCAGTTTTCTCATCGACGATAGTCGCTTCGTCCATCAATACCTTCAGGTTCCAGCTATGAAGATAGCAGATCTCCGTCTTTACCTGACGACTGCAGTAGAGGAAATGAAGACGTGGAAAGGCCCCACGGTCTGGCGTTTTCGAACAACGCAGGAAGCCCGTGGAAAGATGGGTGTCTTACTGGATATTTGGCCGCAATCATTTCTTGATGAGTTGGTGATGATTTGCCAAGAATTAGAACTCACCCCGGTTCAGATTGCTCCGTTCTCCGCAACATTTGTCGAACAGGTCCGTTCGTTACCTTTGGAAAATGATGATGTTGTTCTGTTTGTCACACTGATGTCTGACAAGATTGCCTTACTGGTTGCGAAAGGTGATGGGACTCCATTATTTGAACGGTTTTTAAGTCCGACATGCGAAGGGGTCGACTCCTCAGAACGGATTGGTCGTGAAGTGACACGATCTATTCTTTTTTGTGCACAACAATTTGGCTTCAATATCACACAGGTGTGGATGGCAGGAGAGTCCTCGAGTGTAACAGTCGAGAATGTTCAGCCGTTTGTAGGATTGCCGATCAGGGAGAATCTCATGAGTCCTGATCCATCTTATTGGATTTGGGTCAGTCTATCGCTGCCTGTGCGGAGTCCGAGTAACTTTTCCTCCTACCAGATCCGCCTCGGGTCTGTGCGGAAGGTGATGATGAAAATTTCTGTAGCTGCAGTACTAGGGTTTTTATTCTTTGGCATTGGGCTAACCAGTTTCTTTCAAGGTCGACTGCACAAAGAACAAATTTTAACTGCTGCCTTAGCTTCAGAATCAAGCGAATTGCTCAAAGAAAAGGAAGTATGGAAAAAGCGTTTGGAAGAACTCGCTGCCCTAGAAGCTCGAGCTCAGACTATTATCGATCGCAGACCGCATCCTCTACCCGGCTGGATGTTGGGGTACTTCGGAAACGTCCTGCCCTCGAAATTGACGTTGAGGAAAGCCAAGATTTCTCGGGAAGACAATGAGTGGAAGATGGAGTTGACGGGACTGGCTCCAAATGATTTGGTCCTTGGATCTCAAACATTAGCGACGTTTGAAAAGCGATTACAGGAAGGCCCCTATCAGGTCGAACTCATCGGGGATTGGCGAGGTGCATGGCTTCAAAGAGTGTCTGAACAGCGACAACAAGAATTCAGCTCTCAGCCTCGTGAATTTTCCATGGTTGGACGAATTAAAGGATAGCGATCATGTTTACCATCGATGATATGCCGGCATGGGTTCGAGAATACTCTCGGTTTATGATGTTGCTGGCGATCGGCATGACACTTGGGTTGGTGGCTTTGGTACTCATGACTCAAATGTCATTGATCGAAGAAGCTCATTCGAGCCGGCTGACGAGCTACCATCTCTCACATGACCTGACAAACTTACGAACACAATGGTCTCAAGCTGAGCCCAGTAAGGTACAGAAACGGATCAAGGATGCTGAGCAGATGTTACTCAGAGATTTTGACCATTTAACCGTCTGGTTGCAACAGTTGGAGTCACATGCATCCTCATTGGGGCTGCGCTCCAAGTATCGCGTCCTTCCTACTCGGACAAGAGTTCCTGAGCTCAATGATGTCGAAATTACTCCAGTATCTTTGAAAGTTTTTCCAGAAAAATCTTCGGTTCTTACAGGAGCCTATGAGCAGTATCTCAAGTTCCTGCATGGGCTATCAGAGGATCAGATTCGAGTGGATCTTCAAGAAATTCAAGTACAGGGGGGAAGAGGAGCTGAGCATATGAATGTCCTGATTCACGTCTGGGTCAAGATCACAACATGAGACAACATTTGAACAATCCCTGGGTAGTTTTGGGGCTCTGTGTCGGAGCGGTAGTGATTTTCTATCTCAACAGCGATGAAAATGTTGTTCAACGTTCAATCCCCAATGGAGTGCGCTCTTTGGGGCTTCCCAAGACTTCTGGACTAGGTTTGCCGGAGAAGGACAGTAGGATGATCGATTTCACCAAGCTGGATTGGCCAACAGATCTTAAACGTGATCCCTTTGCGCCGGCGTCTCATCCTGCCGGTCGCGCTCAGGAAATACGAAGTCTAAACGGAGAAGAGGCGGACGATCTTGAGATTTTTCCTGATGCGCTTCCTCCTCTTCAATTAACCGCAGTGGCTCTTGAACCTAAACCCAAAGTCGCCATGATTAATCGAAAACTTGTGGCGGAAGGTGATCGTATTGAAGGTTTGAGAGTCGCCCGTATTGAATCAGATGGCGTGTGGCTTAAGGGACCATCGGGTCCTCATCATCTTCTGTTTGCTGGCAGTCCGAATGAAGATTCGCCTGTTCCAAAACAAACTAAGATTTTACCCCGGACTCCACGCACAGGTGATGAAGACATAAGACCAAAGAGGGAGACGGTCTTGATGAATGGCCGAGATTGTTCCAGGAGTTCAAGATGTTCTTAATAGACGACGTGCACATGGTGCAGAATCTTAAAAGGGTTCTTGCAAGCGAACACAGTTCAGTGTGGTTCGTCCATGTTCTTGCTGTTCTGCTTCTGCCGTTGAGTCTCTGGAGTTGTAGCCCAGTGACTCATTCCGCAGCAGTCGAGGATGCCAACCAACAGAACAGTCGTGAACACGTGCAGCAGATGCCTGAGTTGCCGCTGCCTGTCATTCAGGAAGATAACGTCAGCCCACATACGCTATCTGTTGTCGATCGCATGTCGTTGAGCCACATGCGAACGGGCATTGAAGCTCAGAAAGACCTAGGACCGTTGTTTAGCTTTCGTGCTCAAGATATGCCACTCGTGGACGCATTAACACTCTTTGCGCATACGAACCAACTCAATATCGTGGCCGGGCCAGATATTACGGGAAACATTACCGTGAATTTCCATACATTGCCGCTGAAAGAAGCGATGTCCGCACTGCTGGATGCTCATGGATATTTCTGGGAAAAAGAGGGCGACCTTATTCGTGTTCGTAAGTTTGAAACGCGCATATTTGATTTGGACTACATTCGCCTTGTGCGAGGTGGCACGGGAGAAAACAAGGCGAATATTTCATCAAGTGGCGGTGGAGGGGCCGGTCAAGGCACTGGCGAGATTACAGTCAATCAGCAAGACGAGATCAAATTTTGGGAAGAGTTAGAAGCTCAGGTGAAAGCGTTGATGTCCCTTGAAGGCCGATTAGTTTTCAATCGGCTCTCCGGCACGATTCAAGTCACGGATCGACATCAGCGAGTTGTTGAGATTTCTCGATTTCTTGCAAAAGTTCGAGGTTCGCTTCATCGGCAAGTAGAAATTCAAGCTCGTATTTATGAGGTGAATCTTAATGACAACCATAGCCTCGGGATCAACTGGAATAAAATTAATTTCGATGGAATGGCCGGGAATCTTGTCCTGTCAAATATTATCACTGCTCCATTTGGTGGGTTTGTCGCACGGGCGGCGACAGCAAAAGGTACCTACGCAAAGAACAGTTTTGATGGTGTCGTAGAAGCGCTGCAAGAGCAAGGAGAATTACGGGTCATTTCACAGCCTCGCCTTCTCACGCTCAATAATCAACCCGCATTAATTAAGGTCGCGACCGACGAAGCATTCTTTACGCAAACTGTCGTGCAAGGAACAGGCGGGACAGGAAATATTGTGACCGAGCAAGCCCAATCGGTGACCGTGGGACTTGTGTTATCAGTCACACCTCAGATCTCTGAGGATGGGTGGATCATGTTGGACGTCACTCCGATTATTTCGCGGCTTCGAGAGATTCGTCAGTCTCCACAACAAACAGCCACAGCCCCGGTTCTTGATGTGAAGCAATCTTCCGGACTCGTACGGTTAAAGGATGGTGAAATGGTCATCATCGGAGGCTTGATTCAAGATGAGGTCTCGGAGACGGAACGAAAAGTTCCGTTGTTAGGAGACATTCCTTGGTTAGGGCGACTCTTTAAAGGTACGTATAAAGTGACGACGAAAAGCGAACTGGTCATTTTTCTCCAACCCCGTATCGTGGAGGGCAATTTATGATAACAGGTAATTTAGCGATGTGTTACCAAGAGCTGGGGTTTATCGAGCCTCCATTTCGTATCACTCCAGATACCGACTTTTTCTTTCCCGGAAGTCGACATCTTGATGCACTTTCACATCTTCGTTTTGGTGTGGCCAGTGGAAGTCTCACTATGCTGACTGGCGAGGTGGGCTTGGGTAAGACGCTGTTATGTCGACACTTACTTCGACATCCTCCAGAGAAAACTCGATTCGCATATTTACTGAACCCTGATCAGTCGTACGGAGGGCTCTTGGCCTCTATCTATGAAGATCTTACAGGCAAAGTACCCCAAGATGCCTCGCTAGGATCCTTGCAACGTGAACTGCCAAAATTGCTTCTCCGACTCGCTGAAGGAGGGGAACAAGTGGCGGTGATCGTCGATGAAGCCCATCGTTTGAGTGGTAAGGTGTTGGAAGGGTTGCGCTTACTCTCGAATCTGGACACGGAAAAAGAAAAACTCATGTGTCTCTTACTTGTAGGTCAACCCGAACTGGAGCAAAAGCTCATGAAACGAGTCTTTCGTCCTTTAGCTCAACGAATTAGCGTGAGATATCGTCTAGAGCCGTTTTCATTGAAAGAAACCATGAACTATGTCAAGCATCGGCTCAGAGTGGCGACGAAAGAAGATCGAATTCATTTGAACACTGGCATTCTGACGTTGATTCATTGGATTAGCGGGGGCGTGCCCAGACGGATTAATCAACTCTGTGATCGGTCACTCCTGGCGGCGTATGCGAAAGGAGAACGGGTCATTACTCCTTGGATGGTACAAAAAGCTGCACGAGAAATTAGTGGGTAAGACGAGAGACGAAAAACGGAAGATGGGAGATGAAGGCAAAAGGCAAGTTGAAGATACGCGCGATAAGCCACAAATTTCACCAATCCGTTCACGTTTTACGTTTAACGGGGGATATCGATGAGTATTGTTACTGATGCCTTAAACCGTCTGCAGTCATCGCGTGCGGATGTTGTGCGTCCGACTGCGGCCCACGATCCGAACCCGCCTCAATCACAGGCGGAGGACTTCGAAATTCAAAATGAGTCGGAGACATCAGAAGATGAAAAAAAGGCTTCGTACGACACACGATTCTTGAGTGTATCAATTGGAGGGTTTTTAGTTGTTTTAGCCTTTGCGATGGGTGCCTATTGGTGGGGCGAGTCGTTTGTTTCGGATATGCCAATTGTTGTCGGACATTCTTCAGCCCGTGCCGATGTTTCTCCTGAACCCGTGGTTCCCAAAAACATGGAGATTGCGTCTCCTAATCAGAAGAGAGATGAAGTCACACTGGACAACAACTCACGACCTGAAGGCCAATTGAATGTTCTTCCTGGAGTAGAAAGTCAAGAAGGCAGCACACCGTCTGAGACTTTGGAAGTGAACAAAGATGAACCGTCAATACGTACTCCTCGTCGATCCACGACAAAACCGGCAATGGAACAACCGGCTCAGGTTAAGAAAGTTTCGAGCTCACCTGTCGATCAATCTTTAGTGCCCAACAGGGCTAAAGAAAAACAAGTTGTCAAAGACTTGGCCTCAGCTATTTCGTTGAATGAACGTGATGCGACCAAGAAAAAAGTCGTGTCCAGGATTTCAATGGGCTCTTCTCAGAAATCTATCGCAAGTCAGAAAACCCTGTCTATTTTAGATCAGTCCAAGGAACTTTCCCGATCGGACTTTTCTCTCGGCATTCCCGGTGATGAGGATTCAGAGGATTTACAGAGCGCGAAACGGCTTCTTGAAGTGACCAAGGATTCTAAAAAGAAGAAGAAGAGGCGTGTTCAGCACGTCGCCAGTTTGTCTGTTAAAGAAGAGTCCACGTTACCTGCAATGGGGAAAAAAGAAAAGAGTAGAAATGGTTTAAAAGGGGATGACAAAAAAGGTCACTCGAATTCGCCACAATCTTTGCCTGTCGCTGTCGTTAAAAAAGTTCTTCCTTCAAAAAATATGACCACTTCAGTCTCTAAAGTGCATAGCAGGCTTTCTCCTAAACAACGACTTGTCAAGGCGCGACTGCTCATCGAACGACAGTCTCATGCCAAAGCGATTAATGTCTTGAAACCACTTTTTGCAACGCCTCCGACTTCGTGGGAGCCCTGGTTTTGGATGGGAACAGCATATTTTGGAAATGGCGAATTGGATAAAGCCGAAGATGCGCTGATGGAAGGACTCGTTCGCGACGACACAGTTCCCCACCTCTGGGTGCAGCGAGCGGTGATTGCACAACAACGAGGACAATACAGAAAAGCGATGGACGCGCTTCGTCAGGCAGAGCTCTTAGATCCAGACCTCCCAGAGGTGCAGCTAAACCTTGCCTATAACTTCGAACACCACGGTAATCCCAAACTCGCGCGTCGTCATTATCGAGAATTTTTGTCTTTGACCGAAGGAAAGCCGACTTATCATGACGTTCGAAGAAAAGTATTAGAACGCGTGTTAAGCATGAGTCACTCTTGAGGCAAAAGTCTTTCTAGCCTCTTTTTTTATGTCTATACCACACTCGAGAATTAGATAGAGAAAACGGGAGAGTAAAAGATATGAATGTTCATACCTTTACGGTGAAAAACGGTCAACTGAGTGAGATGACTCCTTATCCAATGCAGGAGCCGTCCAAAACTCTTATTATCATGTTTGGTGACTCGAATTTGGATTCTATGCCAGCGATCACTCAATGGGTGTGTCACAATCATCCGGGTGCGATGGTGATTGGATGCTCGACGTACGGAGAAATCGTGGGCCAAGAGATCCATGATGAGACTGTCACAGTGACGGTCGTGGAGTTTGCCAAAACAACGATCCAATTGGCTTCGACTCATATCCAGAGTTCAATTGATTCATACTCAGCGGGAGAAACGTTAAGTCGCAAACTGCTGACTCCTGATTTGCGAGGAATTTTTGTTTTGTCAGATGGCCTTACCGTCAATGGCAGTGAACTGGCCCAAGGCTTGAATGCTGTGCTTCCCGACCATGTTGTCGTGACCGGAGGGCTAGCAGGTGACGGGAGTCGCTTTCAGCGAACGTGGGTGATCCAGGATGGGCAGCCGCAAAGTGGGTATGTGACAGCTGTGGGATTTTACGGTGAGGCTGTACGGATTGGGCATGGCTCAAAAGGCGGATGGGATATGTTGGGATTGGAGCGACGGGTGACACGATCAGAGCGGAATGTTCTGTTTGAGCTTGATGGCAAGCCTGCGCTGGAACTGTACAAGCAATATCTAGGGGATCGTACCGCCGAATTGCCGGCCTCATGTCTGTTCTTTCCGCTGGCGATCCGAACTGAGGAGTCACCAGATCATACGCTCGTTCGTACGATACTGGCGATTGATGAAGAACAGCAATCGATGACGTTTGCCGGAGATATTCCTCAAAATGCTATGGCGCAATTGATGCGGGCCAATTTCGATCGTCTTGTGGAGGGGGCGTCTCAAGCCGCCTCATTAACGCATACGGAAGGACAGGAGTCCTGTCCTCTCTTGGCCATTGCGATAAGTTGCGTGGGACGACGCCTGGTATTGGGCGAACGGACCGAGGAAGAAATCGAAGCCACGCTAGATATTCTTCCACAGGGGACGACGCAGATTGGGTTTTATTCCTATGGAGAGCTTTCTCCATATGCCGATGGACGATGCGAGCTCCACAATCAAACCATGACGCTCACGACGATTTCAGAAACATAACGTGATGATGCATGGACTCCTTCAACGACAATTAAAGCGGCTGTGTCTGGCCAATCAGGGCCATCCTCCGAGTCAAGAAGCCTGGCAAGAATTTCTTATCAAAGTGAGTCAGACGTATACGCATTTTGATCAGGCACGACAAGAGCTGGAGCGTGCCCTCGATATTTCATCAAAAGAAATGAAAGAGTTGCTCGATGATGTCAGACGTCAGAGCGAAGCGCGATTACAGGATGAGCAAGCGCAGACACGCACGATCATCGACTATGCCCTTGATGCCATTGTTGGCATGGACGACAACGAACGAATCAATTCCTGGAATCCGCAATCTATGCTGACCTTTGGTTGGTCGGAGCAGGAAGTCCTCGGTCAACGATTTTCTGACACCATGATCTCGGAAGACTACCGGGAGGCTCACGATGAAGGGGTCAAACGGTTCCTGAAGGGGCAAAATGTTTCCATGATGAATCAACGCACAGAAATATTAGCCCT
The DNA here is from genome assembly GCA_965223675.1 of Nitrospirales bacterium. Classification (GTDB taxonomy): domain Bacteria; phylum Nitrospirota; class Nitrospiria; order Nitrospirales; family UBA8639; genus JAGQKC01. The sequence continues at coordinate 3,836,210 of OZ245013.1, forward strand.
TCATCGTGATGGACATGTCTTTCCGATTGAGATCGCCATCATCCCCGTTTACAAAGATGGGGTCTATCAGTTCTATGCATTCATTCGTGACATCACAGAGCTCAAGCAGGCTATGGCGTCTCTGCAGAAGGCGAAAGAAGAAGCCGAGGTGGCGGTACGCATGAAGAGTGAGTTTCTCGCGACCATGAGCCATGAAATTCGAACTCCAATGAATGGGATCATTGGCATGACAGGTCTTCTCTTGGAAACAGATTTAACTTCTCAGCAATCTCAATTTGCTCAAACTGTCAAAAGTTCTGGAGAAGCTCTCTTGACCATCATCAATGACATACTGGATTTTTCAAAAATCGAGGCTGGAAAACTCGAGTTTGAAATCATCGACTTTGATCTCCGTGTCGCCTTAGAGGAAGCCTTGGATCTGTTGGCTGAAAAGGCTGGAGAAAAGGGTCTTGAACTCGTGGGGTTGGTGTCGGGAAACGTTCCCACAGCGTTATGCGGAGATCCCGGGCGATTACGTCAGGTCATCCTCAATCTTGCTTCGAATGCGATTAAATTTACCAGTGAAGGTGAAGTGAGCGTTCGGGTTCATGTACTGGAGGAGACTGCCAATGGGGTACATCTTCGTATAGAAGTTTCGGATAGCGGGATTGGAATTTCTCGTGAAGTGCAAGAACGTCTCTTTCAACCATTTAGTCAAGCTGATAGTTCGACCACTCGCCGGTTTGGCGGCACGGGTCTCGGCTTGGCTATTTGCCGGCAGCTTGTTGAACTCATGCATGGAGACATTGGCGTCGAAAGTGTCCCCAATCAGGGGAGTACGTTCTGGTTTACCCTACCTCTTGCCAAGCAACCATCGCCGCATGTTCAAACTGAAGAAGTTTCGGGAGAAAGCTTCGAGGGCCTTCGTCTGTGTTGTGTCGATGATCATCAGACGAATTTAGCATTGTTGTCTCAATACGCGGAGCAATGGGGAATGGAATACATGACAGCGTCAACCCCCGCTCAAGCCTTGTCGCTTCTTCAAGAAAGCATGGGGCAAGGTCAGGCCGTCGACATAGCCATCCTCAATATGGAAATGCCTGGAATGGACGGTCTGGTGTTAGCGCGGGTGATCAAGGCCGACCCACGCCTGGCATCAATACGTTTGGTGTTGTTGACGTCATTAGGAAGACGGGGTGATGCCGCGGCAGCACGAGAGGTTGGGTTTAGTGGATATCTCACGAAACCTATACGCAAATCGCAACTGGAAGAATGCCTGCGTGCCGTGATCAATCAAATTCCCCAAGAAGACACAAAGCAATCTTTCTCGCGTCTTCCCACCCGGCAGAGTTTGAGCGAAGGACGAGAGCGATCTCACTTCAGAATTTTGGTTGCAGATGATCATCGAGTCAATCAACAGTTAGCCGTATTAATGCTCGAGCGTCTAGGTCACCGAGCTGATGTGGTTGCGAATGGGAATGAGGCGGTAGAGGCCGCGGGACAGGTGCCCTATTCCTTAATTCTAATGGATTGTCAGATGCCTGAGATGGATGGATATCAAGCCACGAGAGAAATACGTGACCGTGAAGCGTCTCGTGTGAGACGTGAAACGGAAAACGAGACACGAACGAAGAGCAACGAGATACTCCGCATTCGTCATGTCCCGATTATTGCCATGACAGCCAACGCGATGCCTGGGGATAGAGAGAAATGTCTCACGTCTGGAATGGATGATTATATCTGCAAACCGATTAAGCCCGAGCAACTACACGCGGTGTTAGTCAAATGGCTGCCGAAGCAGAAGACGAAAGACGAAAAAGGAAGAATGAATCGCGAGATGCGAGAGACGAGCGACGAGAGGCCACATGCGAGCAGCAAGCAGCAGGGTGCTGCCCGTTCGTCAAATCCGGGACCTATTGACAAAGCCGTCTTGGACGAGTGGAGCAGCCTGGGGGGCATGGACTTTATGAGTCGGATGGTCAGCCAGTTTATCTTGGATGCGACCACCTGCATCACTGCGCTGGAGTATGCCATCGAACAGCACGACATCGCTCAAGTGCAAGAAATTGCTCATGGGCTCAAAGGCATTTGTCGGAACATAGGAGCTGCTTCGCTAGGGAATATCTGTTGGGCATTAGAACAGCCAAAGGGCACTCAACTCCCAGAAGGGGTCGTGAACACATTTCGAGATTTGCAAGCTGAGTTTCAGCGCGTGTGCGATGAACTAAATCATCAGCAGACCAAGAGCTCACAGACTTCTTCGGCATTGGAGTCTGCGGAATATCATGTGGAGTGACGCGTTCGAAGTTCGAAGCAAGGCTGAGGGTGGATGAAGCCATCGTGTACTCAACATGCATAAACTGACAGAAACTCTTTTACAGGAATGTACATGAAGCTATTCGAAAAATTGTACGGACGTTCTCTCCTTCAGCCCATTTCTTCTAAGAAGCAAAAGGCAGGTAACGCCAAAAGAAGTTTTGGTCGAATACTTGATGCCCCAATCAAACGGAAGCTCAATTCGTTGACCACGCTCACGACGTGTGTGGCCTTACTGGTGGCAGGTGAAGTTTTTATTGTCACGTATCTCGTGACTCTTAGGCAAACGATGGTGCAGGAACTCTCCGCTCAGGCGAACATCATTAGTGCGAGTAGTGTCACCGCGCTCGTACATTCTGATCATGCAGCGGGTACACGCCTACTCGAAACACTTCATCTTCAAATAGGCGTGAATGCTGCGGTGCTCTATGATGTGCAAGATAACGTGTTTGCGCAATATGCGCGAAATCCCGAGTCATTCATGCCGCCAACTCTGCAAAAAGATCACGGCTATTTGTTCAACAAGAACACCTTAGAGTTGATGCATGTCATCTTCCACAATGGGGGGAAGGTTGGGACGCTTTATCTCAAGTCAGATATCAAATCTCTATACGTGACCATCGCCGAGTACGCGAGCTATGTCGGGGTCTTGCTGATAGCCGCCACACTCTTGGCCTTTATGCTGTCTTCTCGGCTGCAAGGTGCGATTACTGGCCCGGTGACTGAACTGACTGCACTCGTACATCGGGTCACAAAAAGGAAAGATTATAGTCTTCGTCTCAAGAAACAAACGGATGATGAGGTTGGAACCTTGATCGATGGTTTCAATGAAATGTTACAGCAAATTCAGGAACGAGATAAGCAACTGAAGCAGCAGCAAGAGCAATTAGAGGATCGAGTCCAACGCGCCACAGAGGAAGTGAAGCAATTAGGTCGCCGTCAGGAGCTGATCCTTGAAGCGGCGGGGGAGGGTATTTACGGTGTAGATCATGAGGGCAACATTACCTTTGTGAATCCGATGGCGACTCAGCTTCTCGGATGGGAAGGTCACGAACTCATCGGAAAGCCAGAGCATTTGATTCAACCCTTGGGAAACACAAAGCACGTGCCGAAAGCTCAACAAGACCACATCGCGAATCGAGAAATGGCGACGGAAGAAACAGGCGAAGTCATGTCCAATCAATTTTTTCGAAAAGATGGGACACGGTTTCCGTCGGAATATACCCGTGCGTCTCTCAGTGATGAAGAAAGTGGAATGAGTGGTGTCGTCGTCACGTTTAAAGACATTTCGACAAGGAGACGCGCGGAAAAGGCGTTGATGGATAGCGAAGAGCGATTCCGAAAGATTTTCAGTCACTCCAATGACGCGATCTTTGTTGTCGATCTCAAAGACAATAGTATTCTGGAAGCGAATTCTCGTGCGGCGAGTATGCTGGAATACGACGAGCATGAGCTTGTCTCCATGTCGGTCTTTACGATTCATCCAACAGATAGTCAAGGGCTTTTAGATTTTTTCCATTCCGTCTCTCAACGTGGGTACGGTTGGACCGATCAACTGACATGCATGACGAAAACTGGTCGGAGTCTGATCGCCGAAATTTCCTCGTCAGTGATTGAAATGAGCGGAAAGGAATGCATGATTGCGCTCGTGCGCGATATGACCGAGCGGAGACAGCGGGAAGAACAGCTCGCCCGTGTCGCCCATGAACTCGAAACGAAGAATTTCGAACTTGGGCAAGCACGAGATCAGGCCCTCGAGGCCGCTCGATCCAAATCTGAGTTCTTGGCGACCATGAGTCATGAAATTCGTACGCCGATGAATGGGGTGATCGGCATGACCGGACTCTTGCTCGAAACGGAGTTAACACGATCTCAGAAGTTTTATGCTGAAACAGTTCGCAATTCGGGCGAAGCCCTCATGACCATTATTAACGATATTCTGGATTTTTCAAAGATCGAGGCAGGAAAGTTGGAACTTGAAATCATCAATTTCAATCTTCAAATTGCCGTGGAGGAAACGTTAGACCTGTTGACGGAAAAGGCTGCGACGAAAGGACTGGAGATCTCGGCCTTTATCTTTCCTGATGTCGTTCCTGAGGTTCGGGGAGACCCAGGACGGTTACGCCAGGTGCTCCTCAATCTTATCAGTAATGCGATTAAATTTACTGATACCGGGGAGGTGAGTATTCAAGTGTTGCGACTTGACGAGACAGAAACAGAAATCGAACTTCGCGTACAGGTTTCCGATACTGGCATTGGCATTGCTCCAGAGGTTCAAACTCGATTGTTTCAGGCTTTCACCCAGGCGGATAGTTCGACGACCAGGAAGTATGGCGGTACTGGGTTAGGTCTGGTCATTTGCAAACGCTTGGTGGAGTTAATGAACGGAACGATTGGCGTTGAAAGTCAAATGGGGCAGGGGAGCGTCTTTTGGTTTACGATGCGGTTGGAGAAGCAAGATCCTGGTCAGCAATCTCGATCAAGCTCAGAAAATAATTTTGAGGGCATGAGAATTTGTTGTGTCGACGATCATCCCACGAACCGGTATCTCTTGGCACAGTATGCTCAGGATTGGGGGATGGATGCCGTGACGGCCTCCACTCCGGCCGAGGCCCTGGCGGTCCTTCATGCTGGAGTCACAAGAGGGAAGCCTTTTGATTTAGCCATTCTTGACTTTCATATGCCCGGTATGGATGGCGTGACCTTGGCCAAAGCGATAAAGGGGGATCCATCTCTCGCGTTCACTAAGCTCATTTTATTGTCATCCTTAGGAAAACCTGAAGATCCCAATGCGTTACACGAAGGAGGATTTGAGGCGTATTTGAGCAAGCCTGTTCGTAAGGGAGTGCTTGAGCAATGTCTGGCCACGGTCATGAATCAGACACCCAAGAGATTGTCTAAGGAACAACCAGGTTCAGAAAGTGTCGCAGGAGTCAATCAGCCTGTCTTTCAGAACTGTGCTCGAATTTTAGTTGTTGACGACCAACAAGTGAATCAGCAGTTGGCCATGTTGCGATTAGAAGGGTGGGGGCATCGTGTTGATGTGGTTAGCAATGGCAAAGAGGCTGTGGAGGCCGTACGACATGTCCCCTATGATCTGATCTTAATGGATTGCCAAATGCCTGAAATGGATGGCTATGAAGCGACGTATGAAATCCGTCGACTTGAAACTTCACATCGGAAGCAACTCTCAATACGTGAAATTCGAGAACGCCCTCCTCGGTTACCCATCATTGCCATGACGGCCAATGCGATGGCGGGAGATCGTGAAAAATGTCTGGAGGCTGGCATGGATGATTATCTGGCTAAACCCATCAAACCGGCCCAACTCGCTGAAGTGCTGGTGAAATGGATTCCAAAACAAGAGGAGCCAGAAAAACAACGAAAAATAGAAGACGAAGCGGGCGAAGTGAAAGATAAAAAACGGGAGATGGAAGACGGCAGACGGCAAATGGAAAACGGGAAACGGAAGACGGAAAACGGTAGCCAAGCAACGAGCGACGAGCAACGAGAAACTTCCCAGGTTTCAGTCACCTCCCCCATTAATTCTGAAACGGTGAGTGAGTGGCGAACATTAGGAGGACCGTCTTTTGTGGTACGGATGATCGATCAGTTCGTCCATGACGCAACAGCGTGTGTCACAAGACTTGAAGAGGCTGTTGAGCGTCAGGATCAAAGTGTTATCGCCGATATGGCCCATGCGCTCAAGGGAATGTCACACAATATGGGAGCAGAGTCTTTAGGAGAACTCTGTCATTTCTTGGAACACGAAGGAACGCGTGCGTCTGCGGCACAGCTTGCGGTGAAATTCGAGGCGCTTCAACGAGAGTTTCATCGTGTGTGTCAGGCTTTTGAACGAGAAAGAATTCAGGAAGATCGTTGATGAGCGCTCAAGGTCTTAATCACGAGGCCTCTCATCGAAATGCGGAAGTGTTTACGCCGCCATGAGTCTTGTGCATTCAGGCGCGGCGCTTTAGGTTGGGTGATAACTAAAAAGACCGCAAACGAAAAAGGTAAGACGTGAGCTGAAAAACAGGGAGAAAGCGCAAGGGAGTGAAGACGAACATGATTTGGGTAAGGAGAATAGAGCCCAGGTTCATATCAATTTAATGATAAGAAAGAGAAAGTCATCATGAATAACGAACGGCAAGATATCAACGATGAACGACAAGCCGACCTAGAGACACTGGCAGAACTCCCCGTGATTGATCCTTCGGTCATGGGTGAACTAGTGGAGCTGGGCGGACCTGCACTCGTGGCCAAGATGGTCGCGCAATTTGTTGAAGATGCCACAGTGTGTGTCGATCAGGTGGTATCTGCGGTTGGAGCGGGTGACGCTAGCGGGGTTGTTGAGGCGGCCCATGGGTTAAAAGGGATTTGTCGGAATATGGGAGCTGAAAAATTGGCTTATATTGCCGAATTGCTCGAACAGAAAGGCAAAGCGAATACATTGGTCAATACAGAGGCAATCTCTGAAACATTGCGAGAAGAATTTGAGCAAGTGACGACGGCACTTCGAGAGCAAACATGATCAATTGAAATGTGCTGGCGACCATTCCCTCCTCTTCCTATGTTCTCTGATTGCTGACGATGACCAATCTTACCAACTTTGCTGACATCACTTGGGTCCTACTCTGCGCGGCCCTCGTCCTTCTCATGCAGGCAGGCTTCACTTGTTTGGAAACAGGATTGGTCCGTGCCAAGAATAGTATCAATGTTGCGATCAAGAATGTCGTAGATTTCTGTGTCTCGTCCTTCCTCTTTTGGGCATTTGGGTTCGCTCTGATGTTTGGATCAAGCCTGTCAGGTTTGTGGGGGACGGACGGCTTTCTGTTCGGTTCAGGAGCATCTACCCAAGCCATCACGTTTTTTCTTTTTCAGTTGATGTTCTGTGGAACTGCCACGACGATTATTTCGGGGGCAGTGGCAGAGCGCATGCGGTTTACAGGGTATCTCGCGGTTACCATACTGATCGCATCGTGCATTTATCCCATCATTGGTCATTGGGTCTGGGCTGTGACCGACGAGGGACAGCCCATGGGATGGCTAAATCGTCTTGGATTTATTGATTTTGCTGGTTCAACGGTCGTTCATTCCACCGGAGGTTGGGTGGCGTTAGCTGCGATCATCGTCATTGGCCCTCGGTTGGGCCGGTTTCATCCTGAAGGGATCTCAATCTCTGGTCATAATCTTCCTTTAGCGACACTTGGAATGTTTCTCTTGTGGTTTGGTTGGTATGGATTCAACGGCGGAAGCACGTTGCACGTCAATGACCAGCTTCCGACGATCTTGTTAAATACCACACTGGGGGGCGTCACGGGTGGACTCGGCGCACTAGTATTAAGCTGGTCGCTATCAGGAAGAATAGAAGTTTCAATCGTCATCAATGGGGTGATCGCTGGATTAGTTGGGATCACAGCTTCCGCCAACATCATGACGCCAAGCGCGACGTTGATCATCGGAGGCGTAGCAGGAATCCTCTGTGTTCTGGCCACTCAATGGTTAGAACGGTGTGGTATTGACGATGTGATTGGGGCAGTCCCTGCCCATGCGTGTGCTGGAGCATGGGGATCTTTGGCCGTTGCACTCCTGGGTGATCCCGATAGTTGGAATACCGGATTGGAACGATGGGATCAATTAGGAATTCAAACGATCGGGGTTGGCGTCTGTTTCCTCTGGTCATTTGGTTTGGGATATGGATTGTTGTGGATGATGAACCGATGGATTCCTCTCCGTGTATCCAAGGAAGATGAGAGAATCGGGTTGAATATGGCAGAACACGGAGCCAGCACGGCTATCCTCGATCTCCTCGGAGAAATGGAGACACAGCGACAAAGTGGAAATTTTTCCACAAAGGTGAGTATTGAGCCACATACCGAAGTTGGACAGATCGCGATGGAATATAACCGAGTATTAGACACGGTGAATACCGAATCCCAGGCTCGTGAGAAGGTCATGAGCGCTTTGCGCGAGAGTCAAGAGGAGGTGCGACTCATTATCGATCATGCCTTAGATGCCATCGTGAGTATGGACGCCAAAGGTCTGATCACTGACTGGAATGCACAAGCGACCTTGATATTGGGATGGTCCAAAGCTGAAGTCCTGGGGCGATCGCTGGACAAAACGATTATTCCTGTTCAACACCGAGAGGCGCACGAACAAAGCCTTAAACATTTTCTCGAGACAGGAGAAGGGCAGTTGCTCAACAAACGGATAGAAATTACGGCCTTGCACCGGCATGGACATGAATTTCCTGTCGAGCTGACGATTGTCCCGATTCCCAAAGGGGATTCGTATTTTTTTAGCGTCTTTATTCGAGACATTACTGAACGAACGCGTGCGCAGGAGGCACTGAGTCAGGAAACGGCTTATATAGAATTGCTGCAGCGAGTAGCCATCGCTGCGAATGAGGCCAGTTCCGTCGAGCAAGCCTTCCAAGCCTGTTTGGGTCTGATCTGTGCTCATACCAAATGGCCAGTGGGGCATGTCTATCTACGCTCAGATAGTCAAGAGGATTCTCTCGCTCCTACCACACTTTGGTATCTTGAGAATGAGGCAGAATTTGAGACATTTCGACAGGTCACCGAACGCATAGTCTTTCGATCAGGAATTGGATTACCCGGTCGTGTGCTGAAATCCCGACAGCCGATATGGGTCACTGATGTCACGAAAGATTCGAACTTTCCTCGAGCGAGATTGGCTAAGGATATCGGAGTGAAGGGTGGATTTGCGTTTCCTGTGTTAGTTGGGAACGACGTCATGGCCGTACTGGAATTTTTTTCGAATAAAGTTGAGGATCCGAAAGCGCGGCTCTTAGAAGTGATGAGCGTGATCGGTGCGCAACTGGGTCGTGTCATCGAACGAACACAAGGAGAAGCTGTACGAGAAGAAACTGATGCCCGTATTCGGGCTATCGTGGAGACAGCAGCTGATGCGATCATTACCATCAATGAGCGGGGTTGGATTGAATCTTATAACACGGCTGCCGAACAGGTGTTTGGTTACACGGCTCATGAAGCCATAGGAGAAAATGTTTCGATGTTGATGCCTTCTCCTTATTACGAGAAGCATGATGAATACCTCCAACGCTATATGACGACAGGCATGTCAACGATATTTGGGCAGCGGCGTGAACTTGTGGGGAGACGAAAAGACGGCACGGTCTTTCCCATGGAACTTGCCGTCAGTGAAGTGCAATTAGGGGGTCGTCGCCGATTCACCGGAATTGTGCGGGACATGGGTGAGCGAAAGAAAGCTGAGGAAGAATTGCGGGAGGCAAAAGATCGTGCGGAAGCTGCTGCCAAAGTCAAAAGTGAGTTTCTCGCCACGATGAGCCATGAGATTCGTACACCGATGAACGGCGTGATCGGGATGACCGGTCTCTTGCTTGAGACGGCGTTGGACTCACAGCAACGGCAGTTCGCTGAAACTGTTCGCCATTCGGGTGATGCACTGCTCACCATCATTAATGATATTCTCGATTTCTCCAAAATCGAGGCCGGTAAACTGGAATTCGAAATGATCGATTTTGACTTGCGCACGGCCCTCGAGGAGACTCTTGAGCTGTTGGCCGAAAGGGCCGGAGAAAAACATCTCGAGCTCATTGGTCTTGTGTCAGCCAATGTGCCCACAGCCCTGAGAGGGGATCCCGGACGTTTACGTCAAGTCTTTATGAACCTAGTCGGCAACGCGATTAAGTTTACCGAACAAGGAGAAGTCTCGGTCCAGATTCAATGTTTAGAGGAGACTGACGAATCAGTACTCATCCGTGCAGAAATTATCGACACAGGGGTGGGAATGCCCTCCGACGTCCAAGCCAAACTTTTTGCTCCTTTTACGCAAGCTGACAGCTCGACCACACGGAAGTTTGGTGGGACAGGTCTGGGCTTGGCCATTTCTAAACAACTTGTCCAACACATGGGTGGAGAAATAGGAGTCAACAGCACCCCAGGAGCGGGGAGTACGTTTTGGCTCACAGTCCGGTTGGCGAAACAACAGCACCTGGCTCACAATCCAGTTGTGCCGGATGTGAACCTTCAGGATCTTCGGGTGTGTAGTGTCGACGATCATCCAACCAATCGACGACTCTTGGATCAGTATTTTGTCGATTGGGAGGTGGACGGCACGACGGTGGCTACTCCATCGGAAGGATTACTCACCTTACGGCGGGCGGCCGAGCAGGGACAGCCCTATGACATCGCGATCTTGGATATGGAAATGCCGGGAATGGATGGATTGAATTTAGCCAGAGCCATCAAAGAAGATCCTGCTATTGCTCAAACCAGGTTAGTGCTTCTCACGTCGTTGGGGCGACGAGGTGATGCGACGGCTGCACTCGAAGCAGGATTTGCCGCGTATCTCACCAAGCCGATTCGCAAAGGACAACTAGAGTCTTGCTTAACCACCGTCATGGGGTATCCCTCAAAGACCGCTGAACGGGTCGAACCGTCTTTGGTGACCAGCTATACACTGAAGGAGAAAGCTCGGGGAAAAAGTGCCCGGATCTTGATTGCCGATGATCATCGGGTGAATCAACAGCTTGCGGTGCTCATGGTGGAACGGTTGGGGCATCGGGCTGATGTCGTGGCGAACGGGCAAGAATCTCTCGAAGCCGTTATCCGGCAGCCATACGATCTCGTACTGATGGACTGTCAAATGCCAGAGATGGACGGGTACGAGGCGACGCGAGAAATTCGAAAGCGTGAAGCGGAAAACGAGGCACGAGCGACGAGCGACGAACGACGCAGCACACGGCGTGTGCCGATCGTGGCAATGACCGCCAATGCGATGCAAGGGGATCGGGAGAAATGTCTGGAGGCCGGGATGGATGACTATCTAGCCAAGCCGATTAAGCCCGAAGCGTTAGCCGACATGCTCAACCGTTGGTTACGTAAAAACCAGAGAGAGGAAAGGAGAGAAACGGAAGATGCCACGCGTGAAGTGTCAAGCGTGAAGTGTGAGGCGGAAGAAGGCCATCAGGAGGCGGACGCTAATGGGAAAAGTGAAGAAAACGAGCGACGATCAATAAACGACGAGCAGCCAGCGACAAGTAACGAGCGAGATGAAACGAATGATGCACAGCGAGTAACAGGCAAGGTGACACATATGAAGATTGATGAATTCCCAACGACAAATGTCCCTTCCTTAGACGTGCCGGCTGTAGACATGACCACGATGGCTGAGCTACGAAACTTATGTGGGCCAGAGGTGTTCGCGAATATGGTGGCCCAGTTTATTCAAGATGCTACGGTGTGTGTTGATGAAGTCATGCAGGCCGTGGGAAGTAAAAAGCCTGAACAACTCGCTGAAGCTGCTCACGGACTCAAAGGCATCTGCGGCAATATGGGTGTCACCCATCTAAAAGAAATTGCCGCACAGGTTGAGCAATTAGGCCGTCAAAATTCTCCGTTTCATGAAACGCTGCTCAGTCTCACTGAGCAAGTACAACCAGAGTTTTCTCGTGTACAAGAAGCGCTACAAAGAGAATTAGAAGTATTCTAAAATCTGTTTTCTCTTTTCCTGAAATTCTTCCTCAGTAATCACATTCTTCTAGTGTACGCGTTGTCGTGTTTCTCTTTCTTCTTCCTTGCTATTCGATGAGAGAAAGGAATGTGGTGTCGATGTCATGGATTGTAAAACTCTGAACACCATATCTAGTGCGATCTTGGCAGGGGGTTCTGCTCCTGATCTCGTTCTCGATACGTCACTTCTAACCGCACCATTCGATTTGCCTCGTCAATCACAGGGCGAGAAAGAGACGTTGATGATGGACAACCTACAGACATGACAAACGATAGTCCTATCAGCCAGATGGTGGCCGTAAAGACGTCATGCTCAATTCCAGTGACCTTTTCGTTGAATAATCCATCGAACGTGCTCATCTTTGCCGGATTGTTCTTTGTCCATATCGAAAGCCTTGCATTCGCATCAATTAGAAAAACTTGAATTGTAAGGGCATGTGTAATCTTAGAGTGGAGGAGGCAAAAGTGCGGCATCAGAGCGAAGCCCAACTCAATTTCTGTCACGATATCCTTGATGTATAGAGGTAATTTTTCTTGTGCTCAGTCAAATTGTCAAGCTAAGCAGGGTATTCCAATTTTTCCTATTCAGAAACACTTGAGTAAAACCGATAGCAAGAGAAAGAACTCCTTTCATCTGAGAAAGGGTGGTCGTCGACTGCGCAATAACGAGATAAGACTGTGACAGACGTATTTTGAGAGTGTAGAGACAAGACATGAAATACACAGTGGGGTTGAGTGTAGAAAAACTTGTGATGCATTGGCCATTAATTCGCGACCAAAAAACTTACAAGGTGTTTGTCAGTATCCTTCTTCTGATGTGTAGCTTGATTCTGCCGGTTGAAGCACGACCTACCACTCTTGAGAAACAAGATGAGGCCGTAGGCTCGATTGAAGATCTTACGCAGTTAAGCTTAGAGGATTTGATGAATGTTGAAGTCACTTCGGTGTCGAAGAAAAAACAGAAACTTTCAGGAGCGGCTGCCGCCATTTTTGTGATTACCCAGGAAGAGATTCGCCGCTCCGGTGTCACCAGTATCCCTGAAGCCTTGCGAATGGTTCCAGGGCTTCAGGTCGCACGACTTGATAGCAACAAATGGGCTGTCTCAGCGAGAGGATTCAATAGCCGCTTCAGTAACAAAATGCTGGTGTTGATTGATGGACGTAATCTGTATAACCCATTTTTTGCGGGAACGATTTGGGAGGTCGCCGATACCATACTTGAGGACATTGAGAGAATAGAGGTCATTCGTGGGCCTGGCGGGACCTTGTGGGGCGTCAACGCGGTGAATGGCGTGATTAACATCATCACAAAAAATGCCAAGAACACTCATGGGGGATTCGTCTCAACGTTAGGAGGAACTGAGGAAGCTATTGGAAGCGTGAGGTATGGAGGAAAAATTAGCCAGGACCTTCATTATCGATTGTTCGCCAAAGGCTTTAATCGGGATACGCATTTCAATCAAGGGGGGGCGCATGATGACTGGCGAATGCTTCGAGGGGGCTTTCGAACTGATTGGGTTATCGATGCCCAGACGACATTTATGGCGGAGGGGGCCATGTATGATGGAAATGCAGGTCAACGTGTGACACTTCCGACACTCGTCTCTCCATCTTTTTCTCGGACTGTTGATGAAGATGTTGATATGACTGGTGGCCATATCCTTTTGGAGTGGGCTCACGAGATTTCACAGGATTCTGATATGGCATTCAAGTTTTTTTATGACCGGTTTCAACGAGAAGAGACGGCGATCAACATCACGATCGACACGCTCGATTTCGATTTTCAGCATCGCGTTGCTCTTCCATTTGATCAAGATATCGTGTGGGGTTTGGGCTATCGCTATTGGATGGATGATTATCGCACGAGTTTCGCGGTTTCCCCGACGCCTCAATCGGAAACTTTTCACTTAATCAATGGGTTTATTCAAGATGAAATCAGTGTATGGGAGGATACCGTCAAAATAACATTAGGGAGCAAGCTTTCGCACAATGACTTCACTGGATTTGAAGCGCAGCCCAGTGGTCGGATTCTGTGGCAGCCAGTCTCTGAGCATGCCTGGTGGGTTGCGGCATCCCGGGCTGTGAGAGTGCCATCCCGAGCTGCCGATAACGGAACGCTCGTCCTCTCACCTAATCCGCCAGCCTTGACGGTGCCTGCACGTATTACCGGCAATCGACAACTTGGTCCCGAACGTTTAGTTGCGTTTGAGGCGGGATATCGCTTGGCCCCCATCCCAGAAGCGACCTTTGATGTTACCGCGTTTTATAACCTATACGAGAATCTTCTTGGGACGAAACGTGTTGCCGTGACTCCACTTCCTACTTTTCAATTTGTGAATAATAAAGAAGCCCGCACGCATGGAGTGGAAGTTGCTGCCAATCTCCAAGTGCTGGAGTCATGGCAGATTCGTGGAGCCTACACCTACCTGAACATAGACGTCGACACTAAGGCAAGAGATTTAGGACTACCTGATACAGATGAACAGGGTCATCCACACCATCAAGCCTCAATTCGATCGCTCCTCAGTTTACCCTATGACGTCGAGCTGGATTCATGGGCGCGATACGTCGATGCACTTCCGAGCGCTTCTATTCCAAGTTATTGGGAACTTGACCTACGAATTGGCTGGAAGCCCTTGGACAATGTAGAAGTTTCTCTTGTCGGACAGAATCTTCTGGATAAACATCATCCCGAAATGGTCTCCAGCTTTCTTCAAACTCAGGCAACAGAAGTTCAACGAAGTTTTTATGGAAAAGTCACTTGGAATTTTCATACACCTGCGCTCTAACATTCGCATTTGATCAAGAATGCATCGAAAGGATGACTTCGTCAGATCAATGAACGTGAACTATCCAGGTGTCGTGTTCCCTATCATTATTGGGGCTATTATGTGGTTCAGTGGAATCACATCCTCAGTCAACGCTGAAACCGTTCGAGAACATCAAATCAAGGCGGCTTTTCTCTATCATTTTGTGCAATTTACAGAATGGCCGAAGGAGGCATTTTTGAGCCCCGAAGATCCTGTACGAGTTTGTGTCTATGGCCGCGATCCGTTTGATCAAACGTTAGATGCGACCTTCGCGGGGAAGGTCGTGAAGCAACGCCATTTCGTTGTGGAGCATGATGTAAGCATTTCCGAGTTAAGAAACTGCCATATTGCGTACATCGGATCTTCCAAAGTGATGAGAACCACCACCATGAGGCGGACGCTGCAAAACAGCTATACCTTGACGGTTGGAGGGACCGATCATTTTATAGAATACGGAGGGATGATTCAGTTTTTTTGGAGTCTGAACACTATTCGTTTTGCGATAAACCCAACAGCAGTAGATCAGCAGAATCTAAAACTCAGTTCAAAATTACTCCGACTGGCCAAGATCGTAAAATCGAGATGAACAGCCCAATTCACAAGATTCGTGAGTATTTTCACAACGCCTCGATTAAAGGAAAGCTGCTGATCGTGATCCTTGCGACCACAGGCACGGCCTTGTTGTCGTCCTATGGCATTTTGATTCTCAACGATCTGTATCTCCTTCGGCAAGCATCAATGCGTGAGCTCGCGATCCATGCGAATGTCGTCGGTGCGAATAGTACCGCCGCGCTGGCCTTTAATGATGAAAAATCGGCAGAGGAAATTTTGGAAGGGTTACGCTTTCATCCTGATATTACTCGAGCTGTGATATTTGATCCAGAGGGGAATATCTTTGCGACGTATGGTCGGGAACTAGACGCATCCTTTACCCTTCAAACGGCGGGAGAGCAGAGCGGTGAATTTTCATTCTCGTCGGTGTCGATCGTTCGAGATATTTTGATGGATGGAGAACGACTCGGCTCGATCTACCTTCAGGTGAGTCTCAGTACTGTTAGAGCGCGCTTACAAGAAATCATGGGCCTGACGTTAGTCGTCTTTCTGTTTTCGGGATTAGTCTCGTTTCTCTTGTCAACCAGAATCCAGAGAATGATCTCGGGTCCACTCTTGGAACTTACAAAAGTCTCTCGACAAATATCCCAACAGAAAGATTATTCGTTACGAGTTCATAGGGAGGCGAATGATGAAGTGGGAACCCTCATCGACGGGTTCAATGCGATGTTAGGCCACATTCAAGAACGTGACAAGCAGTTGGCTCAGCATCAGGAACATCTCGAAGAATTGGTCTCAAATCGTACAGAGGAGCTGTCACGCGTGAATGATCGTTTACAAGTCGAAAATGGAGAGCGAAAACGCATTGAAGTTCGTTTACGAGAGACGGCGCTCGATCTCGAGAGCAAGAATTTGCAACTTGCGTTGTCTCGGGATGAGGCGTTGGAGGCCGCAAAGGCGAAGGCAGAATTTCTTGCGACGATGAGTCATGAAATACGAACGCCCATGAATGGGGTGATTGGAATGACCGGGTTGTTGTTGGAAACCGATCTGACGCGTGATCAACGATACTATGCTGAAACGGTGAGAAATTCATCTGATGCTCTCTTGACCATTATCAACGATATTCTGGATTTCTCGAAAATCGAAGCCGGTAAGCTGGAACTGGAGGAGATTGATTTTGACTTACGGATTGCGCTTGAGGAGACCCTCGATTTAGTCGCGGAACGCGCGGCCAGCAAGGGATTGGAACTGACGGGTTTAGTGTTTGAGGACGTTCCGACGGCCTTGCGCGGTGATCCAGGTCGGATTCGTCAAATTTTACTCAATTTGATAGGCAATGCCATTAAGTTTACCGAATCGGGTGAAGTGGGTGTTCAAATGCTTCGTGAAGATGAGACGGATGAACAGGTCTTGATTCGCGTGCATGTGTCCGATACGGGGATCGGAATTACGCCCGATGCTCAGGAAAAATTATTTCAATCGTTCAGCCAAGCCGATAGCTCAACAACCAGGAAGTATGGAGGAACAGGTCTGGGCTTGGCGATTTGCAAGCAACTCGTCGAACTCATGGATGGGGAGATTGGCGTTACGAGTCATGTTGGTCGCGGCAGTGTGTTTTGGTTCACGCTTCGACTGGCTAAGCAGTCTGAGCAGAAAGACATTGTTCCAAGACCATCTCTGAAGGGATTACGATTGTGTTGTGTAGATGACAACGCAACCAATCGTTATCTCCTGATGCGGTACGCGCAAGATTGGGGAATGGATTGTGTCGTCGCATCAACTCCAGCCGAAGGGTTGGCGATCCTCCAAGGTCATGTCATGCGTGGAAAGCCATTTGACGTCTGTATTGTAGATGGACACATGCCCGGAATGGATGGCTTCGCACTTGCTCGAGCCATTAAAGCAGACTCCAGTTTGGCAGATGTCAAACTGATGTTGCTCACGTCGGTGGGACAACGTGGAGACGGAGCAACTGCACGAAAAGCTGGGTTTGGTGCCTATCTCACCAAGCCCATTCGTAAGAATCAACTGTATGAGGGATTGGCGATGCTCATGGGTGAGATGGATGAGTCATCTGTCATTGAGCCCCCGCATTTGGTCACTCGTCATAGCTTGAAGGATCACCAACGGAGAAAGGGAGAGCGAATTCTCGTTGCAGATGATCATCGTGTGAATCAAGAATTAGCCGTGTTAATGCTCGAAAAACTAGGATATCGAGCTGATGTGGTCGCGAGTGGGGCTGAGGCTGTGGAAGCCTACAATCGCATCTCCTATGATCTTATTTTGATGGACTGCCAAATGCCCGAGATGGATGGTTATGAGGCTACCAGAAAGATTCGTGAAATGGAAAACGAAAAACGTGAGGGCGAAGGTGAAAGACGAGAGAATAGCGAGAATTTTTCGTCTGGCGTTTCTCGTTTCCCGTCTCATGTGCCGATCATTGCCATGACGGCAAATGCGATGCAGGGTGACAGAGAGAAATGTTTATCGGCTGGAATGGACGACTACATCAGCAAGCCCGTGAAGCCTCAACAACTTGCCGAGGTGGTGGATAAATGGATATCCGAGAATGCGCATGAGCCTAAGAGCAAAAGCCAAGAGCAAAGTGAAGATGGTAAAACAAATGAAGATCTGAGGAGTACTGAGATCCACTCAATGATTCACGAGCCACAACCAGCGCGTTTTGTCTCCATTGAAAACGCTGTGACGACAGAATGGCAACGTCAGGGTGGGAATGACGATGTAGGACAGATGCTAGGACAATTTGTGAAAGATGCCATGGTTTGTGTGACTCAGGTTGAAGATGCAGTCGAACGGGGTGATGTTCGTGAATTTGCAAGTGTGGCGCAAGGGTTGCAAGCCATTTGCGAAAAGATGGGGGCCCGTGGTTTAGCCGAGACTGCTGAACGTCTCGCATATCACTGTCACTCTCAAAACCGAGAAGCTGCGAAAGCTGAAGTGACTACGATTAAGTCAGAGCTCGAAAAGATTGGTTAACTTGAGCGTCGATAATGTTCATTCTTATCGGGTTCCTCGATATTCTTGAAGCACATGATTGATGGGTACTAAGAAGTTATAACCAATGAATAAAGTTTACAGATGATCAACCGAAATACTTACTATTGTGAACCTCATGGTGGTTTTGAATGACCTGGAACTCCAAGCGTAAGATCTTTCAAGCCGAATACTATATGCCATTTGTCCTACGAGAATAGCGATGATTGCTCAACACCAATGTCAAAAAGCGACCATCTTGATCGTCGATGACCAAATGACGAATGTCATGCTGTTGGAGAATATTCTTCAAGCGGCAGGTTATACGAATGTGCATAGTACGACAGATTCCACCGAGGTCGTCCGGTTATACCGAGAAATCAATCCTGACTTGATTTGTTTGGATATTCGGATGCCGGAAGTAGACGGCTTTCAAGTCATGGGACAATTGAAAATCATCAACAAACGAACGTATCTCCCGATCCTGGTCTTGACGTCAGAAGAAGATCGCGGCACTCGGTTGCGTGCGCTTGAATCAGGAGCCAAAGATTTTTTGAACAAGCCGTTTGATAAGGTAGAAGTCCTCATGAGGATTCGTAACTTGTTGGAAACGAGTCTGCTGCATAAAGAAAATATCCAACAGATGGAAATGCTAGAAGAAACGGTCTTCGTCCGAACCAAAGCCTTAGAAGACACGCAACAAGAAGTCATCCATCGGTTAGGTCGAGCCGCAGAGTACCG
Source organism: Nitrospirales bacterium (assembly GCA_965223675.1). Lineage (GTDB taxonomy): Bacteria > Nitrospirota > Nitrospiria > Nitrospirales > UBA8639 > JAGQKC01. The sequence continues at coordinate 3,855,126 of OZ245013.1, forward strand.
GGATAATGACACGGGATCCCATATCGTGCGTATGAGTCACTATGCAGCCATATTAGCGCAGGCAGTGGGCATGAGCGAAGATGAATGCAAACTCATTCAACAGGCCATGCCGATGCACGATATTGGCAAGATTGGTATTCCAGATGAAATCTTATTAAAACCCGAAAAGTTGTCGACAGATGAATGGCATACAATGCGTCGGCATACCTTAATTGGCGCCGAGTTGTTGTCTGGTAGCGACTCTCCTCTCTTACAGATGGCTGAAATCATTGCTTTGACACATCATGAAAAATGGGATGGTTCCGGGTATCCCAATAAATTGTCTGGTGAAGATATTCCTATGCCAGGTCGGATTTGTGCGATCTGCGATATCTTCGATGCGCTGACCTCAGAGCGACCCTACAAAGAGGCCTGGGCTGTGGAAGAAGCGACCAAACATATCCGGGAGTTGTCTGGTACTCATCTCGACCCTCATCTCGTCGAACTCTTTGAAGATATGCTTCCTCTTATGCTCGAAGTGCAACGCACGTATGTTGACGTCAGGGCCAGGGAACCCGTACCCGTCTACAATGAGTGAGTCCTCATGAGTCTGCTTTTGACGCCGCTCTTCGTCTTTCCTCATCATGAATGCTTCGGATAGGCGACGTCCTATCTTCCATCTCAACATTGAATTTCAACAAGGGAGCGTTGAATACTGAGGATGTCGACAGGCTATAGGGCCCCAAAGCAGGTGGGGGCCACAAGCGTCGTGATCATCCATAGAAGAGCCAGATAGAGAAGGAAAGGCGAGAAGGTTCAACGTCTATAACCTTTCAGCGTTCTATTTCTGGCTATTTTGGTCTTCGAGAAGTGCTGTATGAACCCACCCAAGTGTTTTAGCGTACCAAGGGACATTGCAATTCAAAGAACTCTGTGATCTCAGGCAGCGCCGACAGGTCTTACCGGATACTACTTTCTCTTAAACCCCTTAAGATTCTCAGTTCAATCACCGAATATTTCTCTCAGGACCCTGTAAAGTTGTGGCGTGCGAGAAGCGGTCTCAACCTCAGCAGGAACAGGTGGCAGTATTCCGGTCTTGCCGTAGCGTGCTGGTGTCCCCAGACCGGCAAGTTGATGACGCTGGATTCCATGAATTCACTATCGTACATGAGGTGTACAGTGTCACCAATGAAAATCCTCGATAGAGACGATGCGAACTCGAGTTCATGGAGAGTCAATTTGCAACGTGCCATAGCATGGTCATGAGGCCTCAAAAAGGAGAAATAGTATGGTGATAACTCAAACAGCACGGGGTAACGCTGGGATTTTATTATTGTCTGGCCGCTTCGACTTTCATGCTCGTCATGACTTTCAGGAAGCGGTTCAAAAGGCTCAAGATTCTGATGCCCGACTCATCGTCCTACATATGAAGGATGTATCATTCATCGACAGTGCTGCACTAGGCCTCATCACAGTGACATATAAGAATCTAGAAACTGCGAAGGTTCGACTGGTAGTTGCTGAACTTCAAGATTATGTGCAGAAAATTTTTTCCTTAGCGAATCTGGGAGCTATCATCTCAATTTTTCCTTCCGTCGATGAGGCTGTCGCTTCGCGAGCTCCTGTAGCCAGTCCCGTGATTCGATAGTAAATGGCAGGGATAAAACACTTTCGTCTCAAATCCCAATGAATCGCTCAATTATTTAACAAAAAGCACCGAAATGACGAGTAGGTGTTTTTAACTGCGTTCTTAGAACACGAGCGGCTTTACCGCAAGATTGTGCTGAACATGACTGAATATCAAGGACAGTCGTCTCTGTAGAAAATTGATGAAGAGGCCTAGGAATTACGACCTCTAGGGAGGATGTATTATGGCTAATGCTCAACATCTTCGTTGTCTTGTTGATGAGGGTGTCTGCTCATGGAATGTCTGGAGAGAAGAGAACCCATCCCTCCGTCCAGATCTCAGTGGCGCTAACCTTCAGGGATATGATCTTCAACATGTCAACTTGACCGGGGCCGATTTGCAAGGGACCGATTGTCGTGGCGCAAACTTAGCACAAGCCTATCTCTTTGGTGCGAATTTGGAGCGAGCCAATCTGAGTCGAGCAAAGTGTGAAAGCGCGCATATGATTGGTGCAGTTATGAATAATGCGTGTTTAGAACAGGCTGACTTGTCTCATGCCGTATTCTTGATGGCGCAATTGAAGGGAGCGAATTGCCGCGAGACAAATTTTCAAGATGCTGATCTACGAGATGTCAATTTCAAGAATGCTAATTTAACCAAAGCACAATTTCAGCGTGCGGACCTTTCGGGTATCAATGTGCAGGGGGCCATTCTCGATGGGGCGAGTCTTGAGGATTGCGTAGGGTTTTATGAACTTGAAAAGGCAATCGGTCAAAACGGTGGATAGCAAAACATATCCTGCATTCGTACTGGAACCATTAATCTATGGCGTTTGAAGAAATCATAGAATCCGACCTTCGGATTGGTCTCTATATCAAGATAGAAGGATCTTGGTTTAGTCATCCGTTCCCGACGAATACGTTTAAAATTCGTTATTACAAGGAGCTTGAGACATTAAAAGGTCTCAAAAAGGTGAAACTCCTTTTTGATCCTGATAAGTCGGATCCCGAAGGCACTGGTGAGGAAGAAGCTGGGGCAGGCCATAACAACCAAGCAGGAGGATCAGGCCAATCCGAACAGGATGAGGCTGATGCAGCAGCACAAGAAGAGCTCGTTCAACAAAAAATTGAACTGCAAGAGGATTATCGAAATTACCAAGAACACCTTCGTAAGGTTGAGGGTGACTATAAGGAAGTGCTGCGTGAAGGTAAAGTGATGCTGCAGGATCTCAGCTCTGGATCGCCCCGTGGCTTGACCACAGCTAAAAAAATGATTGGGTCACTCAACGATATTTTGGTGGATAATAATTCCTCGCGTGCACTCATGAACTTGATGGGTTCGAATGAAACTGGCGAAGAGTTTTTACTCCATTCACTCAATGTGTGCACACTCTCAATTTTGATCGCTCGAGATCTTGGGCTTAAACGACATGAAATTGAGAAACTTGCGATGGGCGCGATGCTGCATGATATTGGCGAGTTGAAATACTCTGGTGAAATGTTACTGAAAAAGAATAAGTCTATGTCATCAGAGACCAGAGCTATTCTAAAAAAACATCCCAGGTATGGAAAAGATACATTAGCCTCATTTCCAGCGTTTCCGCACGAATGTTTGGATATAGTCCAGCAACATCATGAACGGTTGAATGGAACTGGGTACCCATCAGGGCTTAAAGAGGCAGGGATTACTCAATATGCCAAAATTGTGATGGTGGCTGATGCCTATGATGAGCTATGCAATAATCCTGACCCTGCGAGGAGTCTGACACCCTCGGAAGCACTTTCTATGCTCTATACCAAGGAGCGGGCGACTTTGTGGGGTGACGCGGTCGTGACATTAATTCGCCAACTTGGCGTGTACCCTCCAGGTTCGTTAGTGGCTTTGACGAATGGGTCTATGGGTTTGGTGACAAGCGTCAATATGGAGTCTCGGCTTCGCCCGATTGTGATGGTGTATTCACAAGATATTCCAAAAGAAGAAGCCATGATTTTGGATCTGGCACGCGAAGAGGAAATTTCCATTGACAAGGCAATCCGCCCCCGAGAATTGTCTCCAGAAATACGAGATTATCTGAATCCTCGGCGTATTATTTCCTACTATCCATCGAATTCAGAATCTGGAGACTCACAAGCTATGCTAGAAAGTCAGATGGGCGCAAATAATTCATAGATGACGCAGTGCAAAAAGTAACCAGGCCTTTCTTATCTGATGAGCTCGAACCATGTTGGCGATCAACACTCGACTCGCCAAGGCGTGGACTCTACCGTTCCTCAGCACTGACTGAGAGGCCTGGGTCCTGACTTCGATTGTCGTTTCCTGTTGAGCCATTGACGAAATCGTTCAGCTACAGACAGTTTCTTCTCTTCAAACGTTTCTCTGTCTGGATAGTCCACCCACAATTCTTGACTGCCTAAGTACGTCTCTCCCCGAAAGATTAACTGAGAACGTAATTGCGTATACCCTTGGGTTTGAAGAGTATTGATCAAATTTTGAAGGGCTGATGTTTCGTTTGTGGCCGAATGTTCTTCGACCCTGATGCGTTCGTATCGAAGGATAACATGATGCCCCTTTTCATCACACCGACATTCTATCTGACGCGTGAACCCGCGCTCCCGTTCATCGAGCCCCGAGAGTTGATATACATTCACTGGAAGCGGAGAAGTGGACATCGGTCGAACGTCTTATGAGACGCGAAAAGTTGCCGGTCGTCTTCTAGGGGACGTAGTGTATCATGGGGAATGTCAAATTGGCATTATGGCAGATTGTCGCAGGGTATGACGACTATTTGTGTCGCACATATAGGAAGTGATCCCTTATACTGCTGAACACGAGTTTGAGCTGCATGATCACCAAACGCTATATGTTTTGTGCGACTCCGCACATTGCAGGTCGTTCGAAAGTGCACAGGGTTGAGTTCTTTTCGATGATAATGTTTAATAGAGCGTGTGTGTAGTCGGTCATTTTAGCGCAACAGGATAGTTTCTGTTTAATTAAAGGAACGGACTACCAGAGTACAAAGTTAAAGTCACTACATATTAGATGGATGTCTGCGCTAGTGCCAGTGATCATGCCGAGCCTTAGGTCGGCTTTTTTTGTGTAAGTTTTTGAAAGATGGCCTCTATTTTGCGTATGCTGTAAAACTATTTGAGTCTGACCTTCCACTTGGTCACATCATTATCAAAATCAAAGCGTTCTTTCTAAAGGAAGTTAGTGAACGCCCAACAATGGGTTACGGAGAACTATGTTGCCTGATTACTACCAAGCGTTAACAAAAATCACAAAGCTCCTCAGCCTTCGGCTAGATCTTGAAAGTTGTTTAAAGGCAGTGGTCGCGCATATAGAGGGGATTGTGGCCTGGGATAAGGTTGAGATTACCTTGTTTCTATCAGAGCTCGATTCTTTTCAGTTTTATGCTGTAGAAACGAAATTGCCGAAGGTGATCCTGCGAGCGGATTCATTGATTCATCGCAAAAGCAGTGCGAATGGATGGGTCTATGAGAATCACGCGATGCATATCCGATCGAATCTTCATGAAGAGCAAGAATTTGTGGAAGATTCCACGCATAGCAAAGAAGGCCTTGCGCGCATGGTCAATTTCCCTTTGCTCATCGGGGAAAAATGTTTAGGGACATTTAACATTGGCAGTGTGAAACCAGGAAACCCTCAGGAGGAAGAACTCGCCTTTTTAAGTCAGATCGCCACGCTTTTAGGGCTTTTGGTCAATAATGAATTTGTCTGTGACCAGCTTGATGGAATTGATAAAGAAATCAAGAGTCTGAATTCAGAGTCTTCCCAAGACATCAACGAAAGAGCTGATGCTCTTGGAGGAATGGTTGGCCAGAGTAAAGGCTTAAAAAAAGTTCAAGGTCTTGCGCAATCTGTTGCGCATACCGATTCCAGTGTTCTGATCACTGGGGAAACGGGGACTGGAAAAGAGCTGTTGGCTCGGTACATTCATGACGTGAGCCCACGCCGTCACCGAGCCTTTATCGCGGTCAACTGCGCTGGTTTGCCGTCTGGACTCGTTGAAAGCGAGTTGTTCGGGCATGAACGCGGAGCGTTTACCGGTGCGGATGAGCTTAAGCTTGGACGGTTTGAGCTGGCCAATGGCGGGACATTGTTTCTTGATGAAATCGGAGAAATGCCGCAAGCTGCTCAATCAAAATTGCTGCGTGTCTTGCAGGACGGTCAAGTAGACCGTGTTGGCGGGAAAGAATCCATACCCGTTGATGTGCGAATCATTGCGGCAACAAACTCAGATCTTCGCCAGTCTATTAGCGATAGCCGATTCAGGACTGATTTGTATTATCGACTTCATGTCTTTCCCATCGCGCTTCCTCCTCTTCGCGATCGACCAACCGATATTCCTCTATTAGCTCAGTACTTTCTTGATCGAGTGTGTGCAAAATTTTCACTTTCCTGTCACAGGATGAGCGATGAGTCTGTTGACCGATTGATGTCGTATTCTTGGCCAGGAAATGTTCGAGAATTGCAAAATGTGATTCAACGAGCTGCGATTCTCTCTGAGGGAATAGACCTCAAAGTGGAAGATAGTCATTTCTGTTCCCTGGAGTTCCCTGCAGAACCAACCCATTCCGCCGATAGTGGTTACACTCTTCGTGATGTCGAAAAGAAGAAGATACTTGAAGCTCTTGAGCAGACAAATTGGCGAATTGATGGGCCAAAAGGTGCTGCCAAACTTGTCGGCTTAAACCCAAGCACCCTTCGTTCTCGTTTAAAAAAACTGGGCATCCGACGCCAAAAAAACAAATCATTCTCGTCACTGTATTTTGCTCCTAATTTTTTTTCATACGACTGTTTCTCCTACCTCATTTCATTCTGCTAAGGCCGAGAACCTTTCCATAAACCGTGAAACGTTTTGGTAACGTTGCGGTTATACCTAGATTTTTTACTTAGGCGTTAATAGTTGAATTTCCTTCGCACTGATATCGACATTCCAATGGGTATGGATATTTTTCGCGAAATATCAATGTTTAATCTTCATTGTTAATTCAGATGTCTCGTGATTTTAAGGAAAGTTTCTTTGTTTTTAACTATTTATGAGATTCGTGCTGTCACCATATGTTTACGCTGGGAAAGGTATATCCCTTGCTTGACTTACATTGGCTCTAAACCATTGGTTTGAGGGAACATAATGTGGACTGATTTCAAATGAAATATTCAATTACTCTTACTCAAAAAGGAGGTCACTTTACCAAAGCAGGTACACACCCTGCTCGTTTTTGGGAATGTTAGTTGTTCAATCTCTCATTATTAACGTAGGGAGGTATCTTCATGTTTTTATCCAGACGGCAATTTTTAAAAGTCTCGGCGGGCACGGTGGCCGCGGTGGCGTTAGCCGATAAGGCGTTGGCCTTAACGGCGCTGCAACCGGTGGTGGAAGTGGGCAATCCGCTGGGCGAGTATCCGGATCGGTCGTGGGAGCGGGTGTATCACGACCAATATCGGTATGACTCCTCGTTTACGTGGTGTTGTTCGCCGAATGATACGCATGCCTGCCGGATTCGGGCGTTTGTCCGCAACGGGGTGGTGATGCGGGTGGAGCAGAACTACGACCATCAAACGTATGAAGATTTGTACGGCAACCGCGGGACGTTCGCGCACAATCCCCGGATGTGTTTGAAGGGGTACACGATGCATCGGCGGGTGTATGGGCCGTATCGGCTCAAAGGGCCGTTGATGCGGCGGGGCTGGAAAGCGTGGATGGATGCGGGCAGCCCGGAGTTCACGCCGGACGTGATGACGAAGTATAAGTTTAACGCGCGGTATTTAGATGACATGCTGCGGGTGAGTTGGGATACGGCGTTTACCTACATAGCCAAAGCGATGATCATCATTGCGAAGCGGTACAGTGGGGAAGCCGGGGCGCGGCGCTTGCGGGAGCAAGGGTATCCGCCGGAAATGATTGAAATGACGAAAGGCTCGGCGATCCGCTGCTTTAAGTTCCGGGCGGGGATGCCCATCTTAGGGGTGATCGGGAAGATGGGGATTACCCGGATGAACGGGGGCTGTGGGGCGTTGTTGGATACGTGGATTCGGAAAGTGAAGCCGAACCAAGCCCAAGGGGGCCGGTATTGGTCGAACTACACGTGGCACGGGGACCAAAACCCGGCGCATCCCTTCTGGAACGGGGTGCAGGCCTCGGATGTGGACATGAATGACATGCGGTTCTCGAAACTCAACACGAGTTGGGGAAAGAACTTCGTGGAGAACAAGATGCCGGAAGCGCACTGGAAGCTCGAGAGTATTGAGCGGGGCGCGCGGGTGGTGGTGATCACGCCGGAGTATAACCCGACGGCGTATCGGGCGGACTATTGGATTCCGGTCCGGCCGGCCACGGACGGGGCATTGTTCTTAGGAGCCTTGAAGATCATCTTCGATGAGAACATGTATGACCATGACTTCTGTCAGGCGTACACGGACATGCCGTTGTTAGTCCGGACGGATACGCTGCAATACTTAGATCCGCGAGAAGTGATCAAAGATTATAAGATGCCGGATTTCGCGAATTCGTATTCGGGCAAAGTGCAGACGATGGACGCCGCAAAAGTCGCCCGGCTCGGGGGCTTCATGGTGTGGGACAGCAATAAGAATCAAGCAGTGCCGATTCATCGGGAATTGGTGGGCTGGCACTATCGCAACAGTGGCATTGATTCGGCGTTGACGGGGACCTACCGGGTGAAGCTCATCAATGGGCGGGAAGTGGACTGTATGCCCATCTTCCAGCTGTATCAAGCGCATTTGCAAGATTATGACCTGGATACGGTGCACCAAATCAATCGGGCCCCCAAAGACCTGATTGTGCGGTGGGCGCGGGATGCGGGGACGGTCAAGCCGCATGCGATTCATAACGGGGAAGGGACGAACCATTACTTCCATCAAACGATTATTGCCCGGGGCGCAGGAATGGTGTTGATCGTGACGGGGAACGTCGGGAAGTTTGGGACAGGCCAACATACCTGGGCCGGGAACTACAAAGCGGGGATCTGGAACGCCACGCCATGGGGCGGCGGCGGACTCGGGACCCATACCGGAGAAAACCCGTTTAAGATTACGACGGACCCGAACGTGCATGGCAAAGAAATTCATGTGCGGGGGTACTACTACGGCGAAGAAGTCGGATATTGGAACCACGGGGATACGGCCTTGATCGTGAACACGCCCAAGTATGGCCGGCGGGTGTTTACGGGGAAAACGCACATGCCGACGCCCTCGAAGTTCCGGTGGGTGGCCAACGTGAACGTGTTGAACAACGCGAAGCACCACTATGACATGGTGAAGAACGTGGATCCACACATTGAGACGTTGATCACGCAGGATGTGGAAATGACCTCGGACGTCAATCATAACGATGTGGCGATGGGGGTGAATACGTGGATGGAGTTTACGTATCCGGAGCATACGGCGACGGTGTCGAATCCGTGGTTCCAAGTGTGGAAGGGGGGGATTCGCCCCTTGTATGACACGCGGAATGACCTGGATACGGTGGCCGGGGTGGCCGCCAAGTTGACGGAGATGACCGGCGATGGGCGGTTCCGGGATTACTTTAAGTTTGTCTACGACAACCGGGTGGATGTGTACGTGCAGCGGTTGTTGGATGCGAGCTCGACGGGGTATGGCTACAGTGTAGATGCGATGCTCAAGAGCGAGAAGGGCTGGATGGTGATGTGTCGGACGTATCCGCGCCATCCGTTCTGGGAAGAGACGAACGAGTCGAAGCCGCAATGGACGCGGACGGGCCGGTATGAGAACTACCGGATCGAGCCGGAGTGTATTGAGTACGGGGAGAACTTTATCTCGCACCGGGAAGGGACGGAAGCGACGCCGTACCTGCCGAATGCGATTATGACGACGAACCCGTATGTGCGGCCGGATGACTACGGGATTCCGATCACGGCGCAGCACCATGATGATAAGACGGTGCGGAACATTGCGTTGCCGTGGCAGGAGATCAAACGGTACTCGAATCCGTTGTGGGAGAAAGGGTATCAGTTCTATTGTGTAACGCCCAAAACGCGGCACCGGGTGCACAGTCAGTGGTCGGTGAACGACTGGGTGCAGATGTATGAATCGAACTTCGGCGATGCGTACCGGATGGATAAACGGACGCCGGGGGTCGGGGAACATCAGCTGCACATCAACCCGCAGGCGGCCAAAGATCGGGGGATCAACGACGGGGACTATGTCTATGTCGATGGGAACCCGGTGGATCGGCCGTATCGGGGCTGGAAGCCGAGTGATCCGTATTATAAGGTGGCCCGGTTGATGATTCGGGCGAAATATAATCCAGCCTTCCCGTATCATGTGACGATGGCGAAGCATGCGCCGTATGTGTCGACGGCGAAGTCGGTGAAGGGGCATGAAACGCGGCCGGATGGTCGGGCGATTGCGATGGATACGGGGTATCAATCGAACTTCCGGTATGGGGCGCAACAGTCCTTTACGCGGGATTGGTTGATGCCGATGCATCAGTTGGACTCGCTGCCGGGCAAGCATGCGGTGGCGTGGAAGTTTAAATTCGGGTATCAAGTGGATAACCATGCGGTCAATACGGTGCCGAAAGAATGTCTGATGCGGATTACGAAGGCGGAAGACGGCGGCATCGGGGGCCGTGGGCCATGGGAGCCGGTCCGCACCGGGTTTACCCCGGGGCAGGAGAATGAGTTCATGATTAAATGGCTCAAAGGCGACCATATTAAGATCAAAGTGTAAGAGGCTTTGTGGGAAGTCGGGACTCTTTTCATACTTGCCGTCTGAAAAGAAGCATTGCATGCATCTCCCCGGCTTCCCCTTGGCAATTTTGCTTTAAGGAAAAATGTTACCTGATTTAAACTTTAGCTATTTAATAATAGAGAACGGAGGAAACCATGCCAGAGGTTTATAATTGGCACCTAGGACGGAAGATGCTGTATCCGTATGAGGAGCGGCATCCGAAATGGCAATTTGCCTTTGTGTTTAACATCAACCGGTGTTTGGCCTGTCAAACGTGCTCGATGGCGGATAAGTCGACCTGGTTGTTCTCGAAGGGGCAGGAGTACATGTGGTGGAACAACGTGGAGACGAAGCCCTATGGGGGGTATCCGCAGTTCTACGACGTGAAGATCACGCAGTTGGTGGAACAAGTCAATCCCGGGGGGCAGGTGTGGAACGTGCGGGTGGGCCGCAAACACCATGCGCCGTACGGGGTGTTTGAAGGGATGACCATTTTTGACGCGGGGGCGAAGATCGGGCAAGCGGCGATCGGGTACATCCCCACGGACCAAGAATGGCGGTTTGTGAACATTTATGAAGATACGGCCACGTCGATGCGGGCGATCGTGGAAGGCGTGGATAAGACGGGGTTCACGAAAGAAGAGCCGTGGAAGATGACGGGGAGCAGTTTGCCGGAGCATGAGACGTACTTCTTCTATCTGCAACGGATCTGTAACCACTGTACGTATCCGGGGTGTCTGGCGGCGTGTCCGCGCAAGGCCATCTACAAGCGGCCGGAAGACGGGATCGTGTTGATCGACCAGAACCGGTGCCGGGGGTACAAGAAGTGTGTGGAGCAGTGCCCGTATAAGAAGCCGATGTATCGGGGGACGACGCGGGTGACGGAGAAGTGTATTGCGTGTTACCCGCGGGTGGAAGGCAAAGACCCGTTAACGGGGGGCGAGCCCATGGAGACGCGCTGCATGGCGGCCTGTGTCGGGAAGATCCGGCTGCAGAGCCTGGTGAAAGTGGGCGAAGATGGGTTGTGGGCGGAAGACCGGTGGAATCCGTTGTACTATGCCATCCGGGTGGAGCAAGTGGCGTTGCCACTGTACCCGCAATGGGGGACGGAGCCGAATGGGTATTACATTCCGCCACGGCAGGCGCCGCGGGGGTATACCCGGCAGATGTTTGGGCCGGGGGTGGATAACGCGATCGAGAAGTACTTGGTGCCGAGTCGGGAGTTGTTGGCGGTGCTGCAGTTGTGGCGGGCGAGCCAGCAGATTCTGTTCCGGTATGACGTGATTCCGGGCCCGAAAGTGTTTGAGACCAACATTCACGGGAAGAAGTTCGAGATGTACAACGATACGGTGTTGGGCTTCAACAAGTCAGGCAAGGAAGCGGTGCGGCAGCAAGTCGAAGAGCCGATCTACATTCGCCCAGCCGAGCGGGTGAACTGGCTGTAAGGCAGGTCACACGTCAGGTGTAAGCAAAGGGACACGGCCGAGAGGGCAGACGCCTTCTCGGCCGTTGTTCGTTTCTGAAGATGGTGAAGAGAGGTTTGATATCTGGTGAAGTTTGAAAAAGGGGCTTACAGTATTCGCATGACTTCTACATGTGAGGCGACGTTCGATATCTCGTTGCTCGTATTTCGTCGCTCGTATCTCGCGGAAGAAAAAAATTCTAAACCTTCTTTTACGAACGACGATTCACGAGCAACAAGCAACGCTGCAGGCTTCGCTTCTTACATTTATATACCACCTATTCTATGTATGATTTAATTCTCCAGAGATTTTTTAAGACGTCGATCGAGTGCGAATCGTGTAATACCCAGATGTTTAGCCGCAAGGCTTTTGTTTGCATCAGACAGTTTCATCACTTCGTCAATAATGGCGGTTTCAATATCGGCTAACACGTGCGTCCCAAGCGTCATTTCTACTCTGACTACTTGTTTGTCATCGATTGTCTGTGTCGTTGTAGCTCGAAAGGATGATTCGTGGAGTTCTTTAGGAAGATCCCCGGCATCCAAGGCCTTATCCTTACAAAATATGACAGCGCGTTCGATGATATTTTCCAACTCTCGAATGTTTCCTGGATAATCATATTCTTCCAATAAAGCTTTGGCTTCTGGAGTGATATCGATGATTTCTTTTCCCATGTCTTTTGCATGATGACCAAGGGAGCGAAAGCTGAGTGGGATAATATCTTCAATTCGTTGACGGAGTGGGGGGAGATCCAGTGATACAACATTCAACCGGAAATACAGATCTTCCCGAAAATGCCCATCAGCGACTTTTTTTCGTAGATCATGGTTCGTTGCAGCAATGAGACGAAAATCTACGGCGATTTCATCACGACCTCCCAATCGTTTTAGCGAACGTTCTTGAAGCACTCTGAGCAACTTTGCCTGCATGCCGATGTTCATATCTCCAATTTCATCAAGAAAAAGAGTGCCGCCTTCAGCTTGTTCACACAGCCCTGGTTTTCGTTGATTCGCGCCAGTGAAGGCTCCACGCTCATACCCGAATAATTCACTCTCAAACAATTCTTCAGGGATTGCCGTGCAATTAACACCCACAAAAGCCCCATCTCTTCGTGGCCCATTATGATGAAGAACTCGAGCAATGAACTCTTTTCCTGTACCAGTTTCCCCTTGAAGGAGGACGGTCGTTTTGTGGTTTTGGGTCATTTCTTGTATCTGGGCAATAAGACCTTGCATGCTCGGGCTTTCGGCAATTAAATTTTTAATGGCAAAACGACTCTCTGTGTCCTTGGCTTCGAACGTCATTCTTCGGCGTAACGTTAAATATTCAAGCGCACGTTGGACAACTGGATCAACCCCTCCAAGGTCTACACTCTTAATCAGAAAGTCATATGCCCCGAGTTTCATGGCTTCGACGGCATCTTCGATCGTTCCGTAGGCCGTCAAGAGAATGAACAATGCGTGCGGAGCTTTGGGTTTGGCCTTTTGAAGTGTTTCAAGTCCTGTCATACCTGACATCTTGAGATCCAGAAAAATAATGTCTGGGACATCATGGTCAAGCGCTTCCAATAAAGCTTCACCTGATTCAAAATTACGAATTTGATGTTGTCGTCGGGCAAGTCGTCGAGTAATCGATGATCGAACAACTTCGTCGTCATCGGTCACGAATATCATCGCGCGCATAATCTTACACCATAGAGAATTGTGGTTGATGAACTAACGGCAGCCACACCGACATGATTGTGCCTGAGTCGAGTTGGCTTTGGGCATGGATCTCCCCGCCATGTGCTTCGAGGATGTTTCGACAGATGGCGAGTCCTAGTCCTGTTCCTCGATGTTTTCCGGTCGTAAAAAAAGGGTCGAAGATACGTGTCAAATCTGAAGGGGCAATACCTTTTCCCGTATCTGCAATCGTTACGCGCATTCCATGTTCGCCGGCGCGAGGTTCTCGCGCACCATTAATTGTGAGCGTTCCTTCGTCAGTCATAGCTTCGATCGCATTTTGCAAGACGTTGAGCAAGACTTGTTTAATTTGATCTCGATCTGCCCACAAGGTTTCATCCAGGTCTTGTGTATCATAGACCACTTGAATATTTTTAAATCGGAGAGGATCATTTAATAATGCCAGAGTTTCATCCATGAGTTCTTTCATCGAAAACGAGACCCAGATAAGGTCGCGAGGCCGTGCATATTCGACGATTTGATTGACAATGCGATCCAACCGTTTGGTTTCGTTAAGGATTGTTTTTAAATCAGTGACCTTAGGATCATGCTCGTCGAGCTCCTCCATCAAGAGAGACGTAGTGGATCCAATACCAACTAATGGATTTCGGATTTCATGTGCTATACCCGCAGCAACTTGTCCTAGAGTTGCGAGCCTTTCAGCACGGCTAAGCTTTTCGCGCATCTGTTCTAAGGCTGTGATGTCAATGTTGAATCCTTGATACAGCACGTTGTCATTCCCTTTGTCTTCGATCGGAATGGCACGACTCAGAATTTTTCGTGAGGCACCGTTGTTGTGCAAGAAGCGAAAGACCTGCTCGAACGGTCGATGTTGGGACGTAGCTTCTTTGAAATTTCGTAATACGTGATCTCTATCCTCGGGATGGACCGCATCCCACATGGCTTCAGGCGGTAAATTCCCGTCAGGGTCGTGTCCAGCAAGGACCCAATTATGCCGATTACAGAAGATAATCCGATCTCCGGAAGCAGTAAAGATTCCAAAGGGTGCATAGTCTACGATGCCTCGATACTTTGACTCTGATGTGGAAAGATCAAGGTTGAGCGAACGAAGCTCTGTTTCTGAGTTCTTAATGCGTTCGACATAGTCACGGATTTGCAGACTCATTTTATTCATGACTCGTGTGAGATTCCCGATCTCATCTTTTCGATCGAGGACCATGACCTCGGGGATGGATTCTTCTGATCGGTTCTCGACTTCTTTGGCAAGAGTTGATAACGGGCCAACAATCGACCTTGCAAGAAGTCGCAGGACAAGCACCATTGGGAGTAAGGCTAATGAGCCGCCACCGATGATGACGCCCAAAAGGAAAGAGCGGTCCTTGGCCGTGCGCTTGAGTGTACTCTGGAGTTCCTCAAACTCTCGCCGGTCAAAATTTGCGAGTTCTTCTCGAATGCCTAACATGATTGTCCGACCTTTTCCCGATTCAATGTATTTCACTGCATCGCCAGAACGACCATTTTTTGCTCGTTCAATGAGTTGATCCTTGTCATGCATGAGTTGTTGTACGAGTGCTTGTGCATGTTCGATACGAGAGAACTGGTTTTTGTGAAGCTCGACCATTTGAGCAAGAGACTGTCCAACTTGAAGAACACGTTTTTTTGCAGCGAGATACGGCTTCAGGAATTTCGGTTCTTGGGTCAGGACGAAGCCTCTAAAGCCCGTCTCAAGGTCAACAATGAGACGGAGATATTCTGCAGCGGTCGTTTGCACATGGTAGATATGGTTTAACCGGTCTTCATCTTCTGCAAATGTTTGGACACGATCATAAGTAATAACACTCAGTATAAATATCGTGACAATCGGAATAATCGAGACCAGCAATAATTTTTTCTCAATAGGAAAATTGCTGAATGCTCGTAGGATTGGTGTTGTAATCTGCATGATGTTCTCTCGGGCGAGACCCTATTAGACTGGGACCGTTCGTCCTGAAGCCTTACTGGTACTACGTGAATTCCCCGGAAAACAGAGGTCGAAAAAAGTTAACTTTGAAGTATCGCTTCAACGCCTCTTCACACGCTAAATCCTCTGCAATCTTCTGGGCATGCCACTATGAGTCGGAACAGTTCTTGTGCCTATTTCTCTGAGCCATTTCGTCTTTGTAAACATCAGAACAATTGGAACATTCGTAATCTTTTCCTACTCTCTTTTTATCATAGATGTGTGCGATTTTGCACATTGTCCATACGGGAATTTGAGGAAATTTATCCATTGCCTGTTTTAAGCACATAAGGCTTCAAGCATCTCATCATTGATAAGCTTCACAATGTACTCAACAAAATACTTTTTCTGTCAATAATAGTGATAGAAATTACACGTTTTTGTGGTGAGCGCGTGCTGATTCAGCTAAAATGATATTCGCTTTCACATACGCATGAAACGCCTAGCGTTAAATACTTAATTTAGGGAATTAGTGATACGATGAATGGCAAAATGGTGGTCGCAATTTCAATCGTAGCTGTTGTCTGTTTGGTTGTGGGGTGGGTTATTGGCACACGTATGCCGTCTGGGGATGATATTCCCGCTCGTACGGTAGCGAGCTACCTTCATGCAATAATCGAAGCTGATCGTACATTCTATACCCAACATATTGTTGAACGGATGGAAGCCATGTTGATCGTGACGGCGTCCGAGAAATGGCGCAAAGACCAAACACTTCCCCTTCCTGTGCAATTTCTTCGAGAAGCATCAAAAAGTCTTCATGTGCAAGGTACACCGTTCCGATACCGTCTCGTAAGTCTCTGGCCTCTCAATCCTCAAAATGCTCCCTCCTCTCCAAGTGAGCAAACTGCTCTTGAACAAGTTGTGGAGTATGGAGAAGTTGTCGAAAAAGAAGTGATGATTGACGGTAAACGATATTTTAAGGCGATTTATCCCGATCGCGCGGTGAGTCGTGCATGCGTGTCCTGTCACAACTCTCATCCAGAAGGCCCCAAACGGGACTTTAAACTCAATGATGTCATGGGTGGGCTCGTGATCCAAGTTCCGTTAGAATAGTATCGATCAAACTACCAAGCCCTAATAACTCGTGATAGACACGAGTTCACACCAGATTTTGGGTCGGCCTTGTCGTATAAATATTTTTCTTGCCTTTCACGAAATACGAGATACAATCCAAGAAAGACAAGTCAGAAATCCGGGTGCCCAGCTTTAGTGGCTCTATTCTAAATCCTCCCGAAGGGCCACGTCAGGCCTTATACCTCTCTCCTCTGTACCTTTTTATTTACCTACCCACTCAGAAAAAAGTGAAGTTCTCGTCTGGAAAAGCCGAGGAGTCGATAGGGCCACTGTCAATTTTTTAGTTAGGGTCTTTCGAGATATCTGTTAGGAGTAGTTACTTTATGTTGTTATGTTTTGTTATAGTTCGCGACCGCGTTCATTCATACAGCCAATACGCACTCCCACTTCCACCAAGTTCTTGCTTATTTTCTCCGAATTCTTTGTCGGTGTGTGTAGATTTGGCCTTGCGATAGGGGGACATGAACAAATCTTTATCAGAAGCCTTTGCACAAAATTTCTTGGGTCACACCCCGAGTTGGTATAAATTTGTGATCATCGGGTTCTTGCTCGCCAACCCGCTGCTGTACGTAACGTTGGGCTCATTTGTGACAGGTTGGGTACTTATCGTTGAGTTTATTTTTACGCTTGCGATGGCCCTGAAGAGTTATCCGCTTCAACCAGGTGGACTACTCGCCATTGAAGCTGTCGCGATTGGTATGGCCAGTCCTCAAACTGTGTACCACGAAGCATTGAACAATTTTCAGGTCATTCTCCTGTTGATTTTCATGGTTGCCGGCATCTATTTCATGAAAGAGTTGTTGTTATTTACGTTTACAAAAATATTGTTGGGTGTGCGGTCGAAGGCCCTGCTGTCCTTTTTATTCTGTTTTGTCGCCGCATTTCTTTCAGCCTTTCTTGATGCCTTGACGGTGACTGCCGTCATCATCGCGGTCTCAACAGGCTTCTATAGCATTTATCATAAGGTTGCCTCCGGGAAAAAATATGATGACGACCATGATCCAACCACAGATGATGTTGTCTATGAAGCCAATCGAGAGTATTTGGAGCAATTTCGTGGATTTCTACGAAATCTTTTGATGCACGGTGCGGTTGGAACGGCTCTGGGGGGTGTCTGCACCCTTGTGGGAGAACCGCAAAATCTTTTGATTGGTGATAAGGCTTCATGGCATTTTGCAGAGTTTTTCATGCGTATGTCACCTGTGACCATGCCTGTGTTACTGATTGGGTTGACGACAGCAGTGATGTTGGAAAAACTTCGATGGTTTGACTATGGCTATCAACTTCCTGAGCCTGTGCGAGATATTTTATGGAGCTTTGACGACGAACAAACCAGGAAACGTCGAACGGTGGAAACGGCCCGTTTGATCGTTCAGGCGATAGCTGGAGTGTGGTTAGTAATTGCCTTGGCTTTTCATTTGGCCGAGGTGGGCATTATCGGTCTTTCGGTTATCGTCTTGATCACCGCGTTCAATGGAATCATTGAAGAGCATCATTTAGGGGAAGCGTTTCGCGAAGCCTTGCCTTTCACCGCCTTGCTCGTCGTTTTTTTTGCGATTGTCGCGGTGATTCAAGAACAAAATTTGTTTGGAGGCATTATTCAGTACGGGTTAAGTCTCGATGGCGCACACCAGATTGGGATGTTCTACATCGCCAATGGATTACTTTCGATGATCAGCGACAATGTGTTCGTGGCGACCGTTTATATCAATGAAGTCATGCGAGCGTTGACCAGTGGAGTGATTAGCCGGGATCAGTTTGATCTGTTAGCCGTGGCCATTAATACGGGCACCAACATCCCCAGCGTAGCGACGCCCAATGGTCAAGCGGCCTTTTTATTCTTATTGACTTCCGGAATTGCCCCATTGGTTCGACTCTCGTATGGGCGCATGGTGTGGATGGCACTTCCGTATACCATTAGCATGAGCATCGTGGGCTATATCTGTGTCTATTATTTTCTCGACTCCATGACGGCCATGTATTATGCCAACGAGCTTATCAGTCATCACTCTTCAAATATTTCAAGTTCTCCGGGTCATTGATTTTCAAGCCCATAGGATTGCAAGTTTTCTATAACCTTCCCTGTGGTTGAAATACGCATTCTGTGGACCTGATGCGAGCCTCTTTCCCGATGTCAGGGCTTCTCTTGGACTTGCGTCCATCCCTTTACCTCTAAACATTTATGAATTCTGGACTCATCTGCCCCGACCGATCGTTGAAGCGCTTGACATTCAGCTTTATCGCGTTCGAGATCGGCACGGCTTGATCCTTCTTTTGACCAATAGATGACGTTCAGATTGTGCGTACAGGCTCCTAGTAATGCGAGCGCGCAGAGAGAGAGAATCGTCAATGATGCAGGGTGATTGCGCATGGTGAAGAAAATCCGCTAGCCGGTGCGGGATAGGATGGGCATGGCTAAATGTATCTTACCATTGAGCCAAAAAACTTCAAGAGCGAGAATTATTCTTTTATTGAGCGAAAAAGTCATAAATACGGTCGGGCCCAACCCAACCCCTCAAAGCCTACCTATCAAGAAAGGCTTCGAACTTCGACTGTATTTGGAAGGGGTACCAAGTGCAAGAAGATCCCGCGATCAGCGAATACTGCGTGACCTTCAGGTGAAGCCCTGAACGAGGAAGACTCATGGAACTCTTTGGATACATAAGAATTCTCGCGAATATCTGGAAATTATCACATACATGAAGGTTTCTAAGTCTTGTTTTCCGCTTAAGCTCTTTTTCAGATTGACCGATGGATAGGCCAGGAGTTGAGCAATCTGGAGAAGACAATGCAGTGTACACGATGCCAAGGAACGATGGTGATCGATTACTTCCTGGATATGGAAGAAAGCGGAGAAGTGTGGATGCCGGGATGGCGATGCTTGATGTGTGGAGAGGTGATCGATCCGCTTATTTTGAAACACCGTCAAGCTCAACAGACTCAATGTGAAGTCATTGATGCAGTCTCAAAACCCCCCGCGAACCAAACTCCCGCTCCCGTCGCGCTTCTCTCCAGAAAATAGCGTAACCGGTGAGTGGTTACAATATACGTCCTTTGTCGTGTCTGATAGAAAACATGTCTCTCGTCGTTCGTGAAGCGTATCTCGTTTAGGAGAACTTCAACCTTGCGTCTGCACTTGACTTCCTTTCGCTTATTTCTCTCCTCATCTATCGCTTCATCTTTTCCGTTTCATACTTGACCTTTAAGATTTCTCGTCTTCCGTCTCACGTTTTCTATTTCCCGAGAACCCTTATACCCGTTTCAGATAAATTCCGACTGTTTAAAGTGGGACCCGTTCGGGGTTGGTTGATTTGCCTCAGCTGGAACGTATTTGAATTCGCGATCATTGTCATAGCTTGTCGCTCTCAACGAGGTGTGCTAGATTTCAGCAGTTTCTATGAGTCTAGCTATTCCCCTACATCATTAACTTTATTGGCTCGCTTAGTATTATTGAAGATGAATTGGTTGTGCGAGACTCCTTGTGTTGTGTCTTTCATTTGTTAGGATGAATGGTCATGGCCGTACCCTACGATCCCCACACGATTGAAGCAAAATGGCAACAGTATTGGAAAGACTATCGAGTCTTTGAGTCCAAGCTAGACCCTAGTAAGCCGAAGTTCTATGTCTTGGACATGTTCCCGTATCCATCAGGGGCAGGGCTTCATGTTGGCCATCCCAAAGGCTATATCGCGACAGATGTGATCTCGCGCTACAAACGCATGCGTGGGTTCAATGTGTTACATCCGATGGGATGGGATGCCTTCGGTCTTCCAGCCGAACAGTACGCGATTGAGACCGGCACACATCCCCGTGAGACGACACAAAAGAATATTCAGAATTTCAAGAGACAGTTTCAAACACTCGGGATGGACTATGATTGGTCGCGAGAAATTGATACGACTGATCCACAATATGTGCGGTGGACCCAATGGATTTTTCGAAAACTCTACGAGAAGGATTTGGCGTATTTGGCAGAAGTTCCCGTGAATTGGTGTCCAGCATTAGGCACAGTATTGGCCAATGAAGAAGTGCAAGATGGAAAAAGCGAGCGAGGCGGTCATCCCGTCATTCGAGTGCCATTGCGTCAGTGGATGTTGCGGATAACCGCCTATGCGGACCGGTTAATCGAAGATCTTGAGGGACTTGATTGGCCGGAACCCATTAAGAAAATGCAGCGGGAGTGGGTCGGCCGTTCGGAAGGGGCACAGATCTTTTTCGAGGTCGGCGATTTTCAAGATGAGAGGATTGAAGTGTTTACCACGCGTCCGGATACCCTCTTTGGCTCGACCTATATGGTATTGGCTCCGGAACATCATCTCGTCAACACAATCACGACGCCTGAACAGCAATCGGCAGTTGACGCCTATGTTGAAGAAGTGTCCAGGCGCAGTGACCGTTCACGGATGTCGGAACTCGGAAAAAAGACGGGAGTGTTTACCGGTGGGTATGCCACTCATCCCGTGTTGGGCACGAAGATCCCTATTTGGATTGCCGACTATGTGTTGGCTACGTATGGGACGGGAGCGATAATGGCCGTGCCGGCACATGATGCCAGAGACTACGAATTTGCGAAGGCGTTTTCTCTACCGATTCTTGAAGTCGTCTCTGGAGGGAATATTGAGACTGAAGCATTTACGGGAGAAGGCAGCAGCGTGAATTCTGATTTCCTGAACGGATTGCCGACTCTTCAAGCCAAAAAGAAGATGATCGAATGGCTTGAATCCAATAAAAAAGGGTCCAAAACAGTCAACTATAAACTGCGTGATTGGCTGTTTAGTCGGCAACGATACTGGGGAGAGCCATTTCCGGTCATCCACCTTGAAGATGGCACCACAAAATTAGTTCCAGAATCTGAGCTACCTGTGTTACTCCCAGAGCTTAATGACTTTCGACCAAGCGGAGAGTTCGAGCCTCCCTTGTCTCGGGCACGTGAATGGAAAGAAGTCATTGATCCAGAAACTAAGCAACGTGCCGTTCGTGACGCCAACACCATGCCACAATGGGCGGGAAGCTGTTGGTATTATCTCCGTTTCTGTGATCCGACGAACGACAAGGCGCCTTTATCAGCCGAGGCTGAACGGTATTGGATGCCCGTGGATTTATACGTCGGTGGCGCGGAGCATGCCGTGCTTCATTTACTGTATTCTCGTTTCTGGCACAAGGTGTTGTTTGACTTAGGAATTGTCCATACCAAAGAGCCGTTTCAAAAATTGCTCAATCCCGGCATGATTTTGGGATATAGCTATCGTTATTATGACAACAACCTATCTGATGATTCCTCGGTGACTCCACGTGTCTGTGCTTCGTCGGAAGTTCAGATTGAAGGAGAGACCGCGATTCATAAAGAACGTGGAGAAGAAATGAAAGCCCGATGGGTTGCCGCAAAGGATGTGCGGTGGAATGAACAAAGTCAACCGATTCATCCGACAATAGATGGGCTGGTTTTGGAAGAAGTCACAGAAAAAATGTCAAAAAGCCGGGGTAATGTCGTCAATCCAGATGATGTTATTCAGGAGTATGGGACCGATGCCATGCGGCTCTATGAAATGTTCATGGGACCGTTGGACAAAGGCGCACCATGGTCTTCTGAGTCTATACCTGGAATGTATCGTTTTCTCCAGCGTGCCTATCGGCTAGTCAAGGGGGAAGGAAACGATGGCAAATCTCTAGCCCCTCTCGTTGATGGAGCCGGCACATTAGAACAAACTCGATTGACAGCAAGAACGATTCAAGGGGTGACTCAAGATATAGAAGAGATGGGATTGAATACGGCCATTTCTAAACTGATGGTTTTTGTCCGAGACATTACCCGAGACGCTCCATTGCCTCGTGATTCAGCTGAAGCATTTGTGCGTTTGCTCGCTCCTTTTGCTCCACACATGGCTGAAGAGATATGGGAAATGCTGGGACATTCACCGAGTGTGGCGCTACAGGCTTGGCCCGACTATGACCCTGCGTTCATCGCCGAGACGGAAATGACGATTCCTCTTCAGATCAATGGAAAGCTACGAAGTAAAATCCAAGTGCCTGCGGATTGGACCAGAGATCAAATCGTGTCGCAAGCGGAGCAAGATGAAAAACTTCAGGAATCTTTACAAGGAAAAACCCCACGTAAAGTCATTTATGTCGAGAAAAAACTAGTAAACTTCGTTTGTTAGCTAGCGCACCTGTAGTAGAGATGCAGAGAATGACAGTTTATTACACAGATCAAAGAGACACAGCAAATGCTTGCGGATGAGGAGCTATCGTGGGCTAGCGCACCTGTAAAGGATGCGAAGAATAATTGTTCATGTATCAATCGAGAAGACACAGCAAATGCTTGCGGATCAGGAGCTATCGTGGGCTAGCGCACCTGTAGTAGAGATGCAGAGAGTGACAGTTTATTACACAGATCAAAGAGACACAGCAAATGCTTGCGGATCAGGAGCTATCGTGGGCTAGCGCACCTGTAGTAGAGATGCAGAGAGTGACAGTTTATTACACAGATCAAAGAGACACAGCAAATGCTTGCGGATCAGGAGCTATCGTGGGCTAGCGCACCTGTAGTAGAGATGCAGAGAGTGACAGTTTATTACACAGATCAAAGAGACACAGCAAATGCTTGCGGATCAGGAGCTATCGTGGGCTAGCGCACCTTTCCATCACATGAAAAACGCATTGAATTTAGTTGTCGTACTTCTCATAGTGGTGAGCTTCACTACGACAGGATGTGGCTATCGATTTAGCGTCGAGGGCCGAGGCCCAATGATTGGAACGAGTTCTATACCAGAGTTTGAAGGCCCACCCGTGATCATGACGATTCCGACGATAGCGAATCGAACGTTCGAATCAAATTTGGAGTATAAGTATACTGAGTTTCTCAAGGATGAGTTTGTCGTCACGGGTGGGGCGAAGGTAGTAGAAAATATTCGAGATGCCGATTATGTCTTAAATGGTGCGATTGAATCCGTGGACTTACCCTCTCTTGCATTTTCCGAGAATCAGACGCAAGAGAGTCGAGTCACGGTGAATGTCAAAGTTGAAGTCAAAGATCGGCGCTCTGGAAAGATTTTATGGCAGCAATCCTCATCAAGTTCGGCAGAGTTTTTCGTTGGTAGTGTTTCGAACACGGGGGGCGGAGGCGGTATTCAATTTAACCGTGTGCTTCAAGATCGCGCATTGGAGCAAGCCGGTCAATTTGTTGCCGAAGACCTCGCCGATCGCTTTCTATTCGCACGGGAGCGAGGGCTTTTAACTCCAAAACCGACGAAGCCATCGCCGGCCTCTATCACACAACCCCGAAACGAAGGAAATGGAGTGCCACCAGAGACTCAACCTTCTTTGTCTCCGCTAAAAAATTAGCATGAAGACGTATGTTGGTATTGTGTCGTCAATCAACAGTGGCTAACGATGAAACCTCATGAATTAACATCGGCCATTCAACGGGATGGACTAGCCCCGCTATATTTGGTTGTTGGTGAAGAGGCCTATTTGCGAGACAGGGCTGTGGCGACGATTCGAGCTGCTGTGAAGAAGCAGTCTGGTACAGTCTCGGAACAGTCGGATCATGAGCAATCCTCTATGGAGGACGCTGAGCAGTTTTTTAATTATGATGTGCTCTATGGAGATGAAACGGATGCCCTCGAGGTTTTGACGATAGTCCAAGAGATGTCATTCTTTGCCGCACGACGTCTCGTTGTCATGACTTGGACAGAAAAATTACCGGCTCGTGAAGGTGAAGCCTTGATCCCGTATTTCCAAAATCCGACCGACACGACTACGCTCGTGATGGTGGCCGCGAAATTAGATGGACGATTGAAATGGGTGCAACAATTAAAGAAACACGCTGCCTTCATTGATTGTGCGCCGTTGTATGAAAATCAACGTATCGGGTGGATCACACAACAAGCATCTCAAGCCGGAATCAAGTTGGAAGAGAATGCGCTGCAGATGCTGAAGGAATTGGCCGGAGAGGGATTGCATGTCACTTACAGTGAAATCGAAAAACTCTCAGCGTATCTTCCATCTGGAACTTGCGGAACGGTTCAAGATATCGAAGCTATTCGTGGAATGGAACCGGGCGCTTCGGTATTTGATCTCTCAGAGGCAATAGGGTCAAAAGAGAGCGGAAGGGCATTACAGATCGTTGCCAAAAATCTTGAAATCGGGGAAGCGCCGTTACGGGTTTTAGGGGCATTAATCTGGCAAGTTCGCCGGTTATGGAAAGCCAAAGACCTACTACGACAGGGCATGGCTCAGTCACATGTGGCCAAACAGGTAGGAATACCTCCATTTCGCGCCTCAGGATTTTTTCGTCAAGTGCAACAATGGACCGAACCGCAATTGCGACTAGCCTGGGAAGGGTTTTGCCGGGTTGATTCGGCGCTGAAGGGGAGTGCGTCAGCCTCACCCAGACGAGTGTTGGATGACTTAGTGATTTCACTCAGCGGGATGGAAAAAGGGGCAAGAAAGCCAGAAGCTCGACAAGCTCCTCCTGTGCCTCAAGACACACAGACTTTACGGGGCATGCGCAGCCGCCTCAAGTAGTCAATCTACTCGCATTGACATGTATGGATGTGTTCAAGAACTCAATTGATAAGGCGAGAGACCATTCACGCGATGAGCTAAGCGAGACACCAGCCGAGAGGCCGTGTTGCGATGAAGGGCCCCTTTGGTGACTGCCTTGTGCAGTTCAGATGTCGCTTTGAGAAGAGCGGACTGGGAGAGTTCTAAATTTTGTTCTTTCACTGCCTCTCGAACTTTTTTCACCGAGGTTTTCACGCTGCTGATGATGGAACGGTTGCGTTGACTTCTTTTAATGGATTGTCGTGCTCGTTTGATCGCTGATTTATGTCTTAAAGCCATGGCCCCCCCAGAGTGGTAATAAACAATACGCTCACTCATACCACAGGTATTTCAGAACGGTCAACTGTTGAGAGTTCTTCTTGCGAGCTTCTAGACCTTTTGATAAGATACAAGCCCTCTTCTGAATTGACGATTTCTACAGTGGGTGGTGGGTGTAGCTCAAGGGTAGAGCGCTGGATTGTGGTTCCGGAGGCTGCGGGTTCGAAGCCCGTCACTCACCCCAAATTTTCTTTCTTCAGACTT
Source organism: Nitrospirales bacterium (assembly GCA_965223675.1). Lineage (GTDB taxonomy): Bacteria > Nitrospirota > Nitrospiria > Nitrospirales > UBA8639 > JAGQKC01. The sequence goes on from OZ245013.1 coordinate 3,880,773, forward strand.
TCTATATAATTACAATAATCAAATACTCGAGGACCCTATTCTTCTGTGAGGACAAATATGATACCTCCTTTTTTGTCATCTTTGTGTGAATGAGTCGAGCAATCAAGAGGTGAAGTTATGAATCTTCATCAACGAGGGGCAGACCTCATTCACCAACTGAAGGATCATGTATTAGAAGTTCTCCGGAGTCATCCGGATGCCGGTCCTGACGGTTCAGCGGTTTCTCAAGAAGAAGTGACTCGCCGAGCTGGCTTGCATAGCATGGAAAACGCGGAGTTAGATCACACGTGTCGCGAAATGCTAAAAATGCTCCATCGAGAAGGACTCGTAGAACTTGTCAGTGAGGATATGCAAGATGACAAAAAGACACGGTGGCGGCTGAATAAAGCGTAACTCTTTTTGGATGTGGAGTTTTCCCACACTATATACTTAGCTTTCGCGACGAACACTTCTACTCAATGCTATAGTTGAATGTTTTTGTTTTAAGACACAGGATCTAAGATATGAAATCCAGTTTGTTCATTGCGGTATGTATAACCCTCAGCGTTGGTTTGCACGTGGCCATTGCCAACCCCATAACCTTTGTCTGTGACGCCGTGAAAGAAAAGGCATGGAAAGCCAAACAGGTTGTGCACGAACGTCAACAAGCCGTTCAGCGAATTCGAAGTCAATCACGACTCTCTTACAGTCGGCTCGTGGAATGTCGGCCGGGTGCGGTCTTTTCTGCGGGTCGCGCACATCGATGTGCGCTTGCCCAATCTGAAGTGCCGATGCAGGTGCAAGTTCAATTGAATGCAGAAGACCGGCTGTACGAAGCTCTGGCTGATTATCAAGAAAAGATCAGGTGGGTCACGAAAGAAGAATGCACTCAGGATGATTCAATAATCGATCAGAATGAGCTTTCGGTTCGGATTGCCACACTTGAACATGAGATCAAAGTCCTCAAACATCTTGTCGAAGAGCTGAAAGCAGAATAAAGGAAAACGTATTTCTCCCCTAGAGTACAGAGAGTCAGTCTGGGGTAGTCCGGGTTTGACAGATACCGAAAAGTCGATCAGCAGATTCGAGAATAAAATAAGAAGAGGGGCAGCTGTCTTTTCGAAGCTTCCACGGAATTTAGTTGGGGTAGGTGGAGGCACTGACAGATTCAACACATTGTGCAACAGTCTTTTCCGGTACATTCTGCTTTGGAAACGTGAAACTAAACATCGTGCCTTCACCCTCGATCGAATCGACCCAAATTTTCCCGCCATGCAATTCGACAACTTTTTTACACAAAGCAAGTCCTATGCCCGAACCCTCCGTTTTTTGACTATTATCTAAGCGCTGGAAGACCTCAAAGATTTTCGTGAAGCTTTCAACGGGCATTCCAATACCATTGTCGCTGACTTTTAGTTGCCAACTTGCACCGATATCACGCACTGAGATATTCACGTCTGGAGTTTTTGCACTTCGAAACTTGATCGCGTTTCCAATCAGGTTCTGAAACAGCTGTTGCAGAAATACTTCGTTCCCAAGAATAGTTGGTAAGTTCTCGACGGTAATGTTGGCTTGTGTTTCCTGAATAGTGCTTTCCAATTGAGCTAAAGCCTGTTGAGAGATCTGGTTAAGATCAACGGAAGAAAAAGGTTTTTGCATGCCCCCCACACGGGAATAGTCGAGAAGATCCTTGATCAAACGACGCATGTAATATGCGCTTTTGAGACACCGGTCGAGGTAGTCTTGAGAACTTTCGCTGAGACTGCCTTGAAGGTCTTTTTGAAGAAGGTCCAAAAAGGTGATGATTCTTCTCACGGGGGCTTGCAAGTCGTGGGAAGCTCTATGTGTAAATTGTTCGAGTTCCCTGTTCGAGCGCTCGATTTCGAGACGCTGTAGCTCTGTCTTGCGAATAAGGGCTGCTTTTTCGATGGCCCGTGTCACCGCACGTAAGAGACCCTCGTTCGTGAGTTTACCCTTGACGAGATAATCCGCTGCCCCGCCTTTTAACGCTTCCGAAGCGATTGTTTCATCACCCTGTCCGGTCAACATCAGAACTGGAATCTCTTGCTGGTTGTCTCCATGATTTAGTGATGAGATAAATTCAAGACCGTCCACGTCAGGAATTTGGTAGTCGAGCAAAATGCAATCGGGTTGTTCGGTTTGGCAGAGTTCCCAGCCGTCAGTACCGCAGTCGGCTTCCAAAATGCGAAACGTCTGCTGTGTATTCTGATCCAAAAATCGACGAAATATCTCCCGGTCTTCTTGGCAGTCGTCAATGATTAAGACTGTTGTTGGCTTATTATTCATGGCCGTTTCTCCGTTCCAGTGGCAAAAATTACTAATCCACGCATGACTAATCCTCGACTCTCGGCATGACGACGACTTCAAACCAGTAGTCTTTTAACCGAGTCATCGCTTTGATAAAGCCTTCAAAATTCAGTGGTTTCTGAATATAGCTATTGGCGCCGATGGTATAACAGGCTCGAATGTCTCGGTCATCCGATGACGTTGTCAGGATAATCACGGGTATCACTTTCAGAAATTCGTCCTTTTTGATTTCTGACAACACCTCACGCCCATCGGTTCCGGGCAGATTGAGATCAAGAATAATAACCCCAGGTAGTGGGTCTGCCGAACCTTGCCCATTGTTCCGACGTATTTTCAGGAATTCTAAGGCATCATCGCCGTTGTCATAATGCTTGATGGGATTCATGAGTCCCGCAGTCCGGAGACTCCGTTCAGTCATCACAAAATCTTCTGGACTATCTTCAACTAATAGAATAGGCTGTTTTGGCGTGGATACCATCTCGCACACTCCCTTCTAAGGTAAAGAAAAATGTCGTACCTTCTCCATATGTTGACTCGACCCACACATTCCCTCCATGGCGTTCGATAAGTTTTTTGGTAATCGACAACCCGGCGCCGGTTCCACCCCCAAACTTGTCGCGTCCGTGGAGACGTTTAAAAATGCGAAAAATATTCGGCAAATCTTTTTCCCGTATCCCAATCCCATTATCACGAACGTAGAAGATTGGTATCTCGTTGTTCGTATCTTGTATCTCGTAAGAAGATTCTGCGTGAGTGTCCTTACCATCTTGCGCTTCACACTTCACGCTTAATGCTTCACTATCGAAGTCCCCTGAAGAGACGAATCCGATCTCTATCCATTTTTCGGCTTTGTCGTTGTATTTCATCGCATTGGTAATGAGGTTGCGAAAGATCTCTCCCACTTGCACGCGGTCGCAAGCAACCGTCGGCAACCGTCTGGGGATCCGCACCATCACGCCACATTCCTTCAACCGAAACTCTAATGACTCCAGAACCTCATCAAGGCTGTGCTGAAGGTCGATTGGTTCCGTGGAAAGTTCCGTGCGGCCGGCTCGTGAAAACTGGAATAGAGAATCGATTAAGTTTTCCATCCGCTTGGACAAGCGCAGCAATGTCTGACATTTGGCCTGAGCGTCATCAGTGAGTTTGCTCCCATAATCTTCTAATAGGATCGTCGAATAATTGAAAATTCCGCGTAGGGGTTCCTTAAGATCATGAGAAGCAATATAGGCAAAGTCATTCAAATCCTCATTGGTGCGCTGTAGTTCCTTCACGTATTGGTGTACGATGGCTTCCTGCTTCTTACGAGTCGTGATATCAATGACGGAGGCGAGCACGCAGATGCCCTCATCAGTCGTGAGTGGATTCAACCCAATTTCGATGGGAAACTCACTGCCATCCTTGCGAAGACCAAAAAGTTCACGGTTTCCTCCCATGGTTCGAGGCTCTGGGTTGACCATAAAACCATGACGATGAACAGAGTGCTCTGCACGAAACTGTGTCGGCACCAAATGTTCGATCGTCTGATCGAGTAATTCTCCTTGCTCATACCCAAACTCCCGTTCAAGAACCCGATTGGCCAAGATGATCTTGCCATCTTGATTAATCATGATCATGCCGATGGGCGAAGATTCGATGATATGACGATTGCGGGCCTCGCTTTCCTTGAGGTCATTTTTAGCTTGTTCAACATCCTCAAGGATATTGAGCGTGGCTGTATGTTTGTCTTGCAACTGCTTATTAGTTTTTTCTGTTTCGATTTGAAATTGGTGATGTAATGATTTAAGGGAAGAAGAAGCAAGCATGCTTTGTCGCACGACAAAATACGTGACCCATACTTGTGAAATTGCCATTAGTCTATTGATAATCGCGACCCACTTTTCTCCACTTATGGGAGATGCCCAATAGCCGACGATGATCAAGATGGTTCCGAAAATGGCAGCCGACAGACAGATGTGCAGGTTCTCTTGAGTTACAGTGAGCAACAAGGGCAAGATGTAGAGCATACCGATGGCAATTCCAATTGGGGTCATCATATCCACCACCAATGCAAGCAAGCTGAGGATGACCACCAGAGTCATTCGCCCATAGATGGGAGGAGTCGGGAGTCGCAGTGGTGTAGACATTATTGCCATGTTGTGTGTGAAATCACGGTTATTGAATGTTGGAGCCATCTCATCCAGATTGTGTGAGAGAAGACGACTCAGCGTAGGGGAGAGGACGTCCTAAGTCCCGGCAGAGTTCGTTGACCTCTTCTTTAAGCTTAATCATATTCAATTCGCGACCGGTCATCAGGTGATTTAATTTGGTCAGTTCATTGTTCGTACGTTCAATGGCGTCCGTTCGGGTTTTAAGATCATGCTCGATGATTTTCCGTTGTTCAATCTCACGAACCAACTGTTCATTGGCCTCTTGAAGACTGAACAGATTAGGTAGGGCGATCGCTTTTTGAACGATGGGCCATAAGGCGATCGCGGTGAGGATCGAAACAACCGCCGTCAATACTTTTATGGACCCCGCCCAATAATAATCAGGGTGCCAAATCGTCCATATATTCATCACATGCGTGACGCCACAGGCTAAGATAAACGCACTAAAAAGCCATATCACCCACTTGAATGGGAGCTTTTCCCCCCGATATGAAAAATAGACAAGCGTGAGGGAGATGGAAAAATACGCAAAAGCAATGGTCATGTCCGAGGCAATGTGGAGCCACAGAACTTCTGGTTCCCACAAATAGCACATGCCATGCGGCATAAAATCACTGAAATCGGAGCTTCCTGTTTGTGATGTCATCGGTCACCTTTATGTCATGTGAAGATCTCAAATGCACAGATCAATTTTCTCTGGGGCAACATTCACGGATAGTGGTGCACAATCGATTCCGACGCGGATACGAATAAAGCAGAACGTTCGTATGAGCGGCCGCTCAATAATCAGCGATTGACAGATCATGAATTTCCTATTGAGCGTGAGTACAATCACCTGACAAGTGCTTGACAAATGACAAAAAGGCCATTGGTCAACATCTTGAATGTGGTTGCTCTCGCTCATACATGAGTCAAAACTCCTCAAGTTCCATCACTTCGAACAGGCTCGACAATCTCTTCTTTTGCCAATGTGAAATAGAACGTCGTCCCTTCTCCATACGTCGATTCAACCCACAAACTTCCCCCATGTCGTTCAACCAGCTTTTTGGTAATCGTCAAGCCAGCGCCCGTCCCGCCACCAAACTTGTCGCGTCCATGGAGCCGTTTAAAAATACGAAAGATATTGGGTAAATGTTTTTCTCGGATCCCAATCCCGTTGTCACGAATGTAGAAGATTGGTCTCTTGTTGCTCGTTGCTTGTTGCTCGTTGCTCGCAGGGCGTATCTCGTTGTTCGTGTCTTGTATCTCGTAAGAAGATTCTGTGTGGGTGTCCGTGCTATCTTGCGCTTCACACTTCACGCTTAATGCTTCACTCTTGAAGTCCTCTGAAGAGACGAATCCAATCTCAATCCATTTCTCATCTTTGTCGTTGTATTTCATGGCGTTGGTAATGAGATTGGTTAGGATCTCTCTCACTCGAATCTGGTCACAATGGACGATTGGTAAGGGCCGTGGGACACGGATCTCAACACCACATTCCTTCAAACGGACTTCTAAAGAATCTAGAATCTCCTCAAGGATAGGTTGAAGATCAGTCAGTCCCTTCGCCAGTTCTGTCTGACCTGCTCGAGAAAAATAATGAAGCGAATCGATGAGGTCTTCCATCCGCTTGGACAAGCGCAACAATGTCTGACATTTGGCCTGAGCGTCTTCATTGAGCTTGCTCCCATAATCTTCCAACAGAATCGTGGAGTAGTTGAAGATCCCCCGTAAGGGTTCTTTGAGGTCATGGGAGGCAATGTAGGCAAAATCATCCAAGTCCTGATTGGAGCGCTGAAGTTCTTCCATGTATTGATGCATCGAGGATTCTGCAAGCTTGCGATCGGTAATATCTTGAAACGTCACCACCGCACCCTTGATCTGGGCATGTTCATCTCGGATGGGTGTGCTGGTGTATTCAACCGGAAAACTGGTGCCATCGGCCCGCCACAAGACTTCGTCATCGACCTGATGAACGGAACCATCGGTAAAAGCCGCATACATCGGACAGGCTTCGCGCGGATACGGTGTTCCATCCGGCCTGGTATGATGAACCATGAGGTGCATGGGTTTTCCCAAGAGCGCGGCGGGGTCATACCCAAGCATCTGGGCGGCTGCGGGATTGACAAACGTGGTGTTTCCTTCAAAGTCTAACCCCCAGATGCCTTCTTTTGCTGAGTTGAGGAGCAATCGGTTTTTGGTTTCACTTGCCTTCGCAAATTCTAGGGCTAGGCTGGTTCTGGCTTGCGCTGTTTGTATCCGCCGAACACTCAGGAAGAGAAGCCCAATTAATGGTAAGAAAATGCCCATGCCAATCAGACCCAGTCTCGATTCAACATCTTGCAATGATGCAAGGACGTCCGCTTGATTTTTGCGAACAAGAATTCCCCAATGTATGCCGGAAATGCCTTGAATTTCCTGTGTTTGTGCATATCCTGTGATGACGGGAATCTCTTTACGAAGATGGAGTTCTTTTACGTAATACGCAGGTCCGTTTTTGAGTAATAAAGCAGAAGATAGGCCCAGGTCTTGGAGATTCACCAGTCCTTCCTGGTTCAGGACGGAGTCTACAATCACAGTGCCGTCGTGGGTAAGCATGAGCCACTCAGAATATGAGACATGTCCATCTTGATCTCCATGCGTTTGCAAAGCTCGTCCAAAAATTTTCTGTAGATAGGAAAGGCCAACATGACCCAAGACCAGGCCTTGAAGTTGCCCTTCGGGGGTCCAAACTGGCGCGGCTAAAGTCAGACCTAGGGTTTGGTGGAAGTATGGTAAAGGACGGACATCTTCTAGATGAAATCGTGGGGTTTGCCGCATCGAAACAAGAATCGACTCATCGCTAATATTTTGATCAACCAAGTCAAGGGACGTTGAAGCCAGAATAGTCCCTTCCACATCGACATAACTTAATGCCATATACGCTTGATAGGTTTGCAGAACAACTTGTAAATACGTGGACATGGCATATGTATTGGATTGCTGAAAGACAGACGCCTTTGTCAAGAGCTCGATATCGCCTTTTCGTTCAAAGATAGTTTGTTCAAGATGTTGACTCACGTTCGAGGCCATCACAACCAAGGTTTCACCTTCTTTTTTAAGGAGATGCTCATGAAGGAACGAAAACGTCATGGCACCCATGACAATACTGCTCACAAAAACCAGCACAATGATCATCGGGAGCCAGGTAATTTCTTGCTTAGTCGGGTGTGCAAGGAGTAAGGCTTCTTTCTTGTTTTCTAAGAAAAGTTGAGGAGATTCATTGGAAGATGGAAATTGGGAGAATCCTAAAATACATTGCAAGCCTGTGCCGTAGGCGACCAGTCGCAAGGCATGCCACCACCACCACCCAGCATCCCACAATGTGGATATCTCAAACAGCAGGCCCGCGGAGCCAAACAAAGTACAATGGATGGCAAAAAGCCATTCGTCTAGGTTTCCAGACTTTCTAAAGAATTGGGTAAATCGAGTCGCCGCAACGAAAAACCCCAGCCCACCCAAAATGTTTAACCCTTTTGCAAGAACGGTAAATTCGCGCTCCGCGACCATGAGCGGGACCAGATCTGGATATCCCCAAGATAGGGCGGCAAAGAGAATGGACGCGAAACCGATCGCAAGGGGGATGCGCCAAAACAGGTGGGATGGGAGAGAGATTTTTTCCCACCATCCAACCATGAACAAGATCCCACCGACAAATGTCGCGGTGCTATGAAGCCAAACAAAAGTTTCCCCTACTTCAACAAGAGCGTGGAACATATCTAGGATGCCCATGCCAATGAAGCCACAAGCTATCCAATAATACAGCTGCCGTGTTCGGACGTGAGGACGATGGAGGAGCAACGTTCCTAAACTTAATGCCGCTAGTCCTCCCAGAATTTCTATGAGCATATGAAAGAGAAGATCATCCCATTGCCATTCGGGAAATACGAATGTCGACACTGCACTACCTAGGACTGGCAGCCCTAGGCCGAGAATCAGAATGAGTGTGAGGCCAAGAGGGAAGGAGAGCCAACGAGAGGATTGTGGAGAGGACAGATTATCGGCGTTCATGGATGCTCTATGAGGAATTACAGAAAATTCTTATCCAAAGCTGAGACGAAAAAAGATAAACGGCTCATCAGCATTGCACGAGTCGTTCAAGGAAGGAACATGTCCTACAACGAGTTATAAAATTCTAACTCGATGAAAAATTATCCTAGAATTTCTGTTTGACGAAACCTCGTCAAACTAAAGATTTGTGGAGAAAAGTACATCTCGATACTCCTTAATGTATTTTTCGGTTAGTTTTGAGAGATTCTTAAGGAGATATTTGCTGTAAAGAGGCACTCACACGAATACTGAAGACCCTTTAACGGGTTTTTTGACTTCTCAGCTCTGGCAAAAGTGCTCATTTCGTCGGTAATCTTGCCAGAAGGATCTCAGCTTCTATCGAAAACCCATAGAAGTTCCAGGTGTTTCTGCAGGGCTCTCAGGAAACCTAAAGTTGTGGTTCCAAAACACCGATCAAGTAGCATACAAAGTGAAAAAGGCAAACCATCTGTGAAGGTGGGACGCAAAGCCAAGGGACCTTCGTACCAGGAATGGATTTGGAGGTTTGCCTGGTTGCCGCTGACGCACAACCGATGCCACCCTTCTTGCGCCCATTCACCTTTGATGGACGTTTCTTCTTTGACCTCTTTCTCTTGCTATCCACTCGTTTAGCCCGACGTTGCAAACGAGCGGCAATTCGACTCGAAGTTTCTCGTCCAGAAAGGATGTCTCTATGATTGCGACAACGGATCACACCACCGATGATGTCTTACGGGTCCTTCTCGTGGAAGATGATGAAGATGATGCGACGATTACACGAGCGCTGCTCTCCGATGTTCCCAACACACGGTTTCAACTTGATTGGGTTTCTTCCTATGAACATGGTCTAGAATTAATGAAAGCAGGCCAACACGATATCGACCTACTGGACTATCATCTTGGAAGTCGCTGTGGACTTGATCTTTTGCGTGAGATTCGTGAAGAAGGCGTCCAGGCACCGGTGATTCTCCTTACTGGCCAAGGGAATGAATCGATCGTTCTCGAAGCCATGCGTTCTGGAGCCAGTGATTATCTCCCTAAAAATTTGATGTCCCCGGAAAGCCTAGAACGGGCCATTTCTCATGCGGTAGAAAAGGCGAAACTTCAAAAAAATCTTGAAGAACATCACCTACTGCTTTTACAAGTTAATGCGGCTTTGTTGAAGAGAAATGAAGAAATCGAACGCTTTTATCATATCCTGGCCCATGAATTAAAGACGCCGCTGACAGCCGCCAGGGAATTTGTGGAAATTTTGCTTGAGGAGATTCCGGGTCCTTTGACCGAAGACCAACACGAATACTTAAAGATCGTGGATGGGTGTTGTGACTCTTTGAAACAACATATTAACGATATGTTTGACGTCACTCGGCTGGAGACTGGCAAGTTCAACGTAGCACCACAAGCCAATCTTCTGTCATCTCTCATTCGTAATGTTGTCACCTCTTTAGTTCCGATCGCTGAGAAAAAAGGTGTGACGTTGCAATACTCCATCGCTCCCCATCTTCCTAAAGTATTCATGGATCAACATCGAATTCGTCAAGTTCTCAATAATTTACTGGGAAATGCGCTGAAATTTACGGAGAGAGGCGGGGTCGTGAAGGTCAATGTCGACGATGAAGTCATGAATGAAGATCGTGTACGGATTTCTGTTTCTGATACCGGGGCTGGCATAGCTGCTGACCAACTCGATCGAATTTTTGATCGTCTCTATCAAATCAGAGATGATGATTCGCCGTCCGCTGCCGGATTGGGTCTCGGGCTGTTTATTAGCCAAGAAATTGTGAAGCTTCACGGCGGAACGCTGTCGGTGCAAAGTTCTCTAGGGGTAGGGAGCACATTTTCCTTTACGCTTCTTAAATTCGAAGACAGTACTGCGTCAATCAACATATAAAGAGGGCAGACCATGCAAAAGAATATTTTGGTCGTTGAGGACGACGAACATATTGTGAAAGCCTTGAGCGTGCGCCTGAAAGCAAAAGGCTATCATGTGCAGGCGGCTTATGATGCGATCATGGCAATGCAAAAGGCTATCGAACAGCCTCCCGACCTCATCCTACTTGATATCACCATGCCAGGGGGGAATGGCTTAACGCTTTCCGAACGATTAAAATCCTCTACAAAAACCCAAAATATTCCCATTATTTTTATGACGGCCAGCAAACAGTCTGACTTGCGACCAAAAGCGCTCGCCCTTGGAGCGATAGCGTTTTTTGAGAAGCCATTTGATTTTGATGAACTTCTTGCCACAGTTCGAGCAGCTTTAGATCATCCGAATCTCTGTCTGTCCGAGGATTTCTGAAATAAACGAATCTGTCATTCGTTGAGAAAAACGGTCATACGATCATGCCAAGTACCGGTGTAGCATTAGACACAGATATTATTGATGTCCTGCTCATTGAGGATAACGAGGACGACGCGGTTATTGCGCGTTCGCTGATCTCAGAAATCCCTGGAAGTGATTTTCATGTCACGTGGGAAAAATCGTATGAGGATGGACTGCAATCAATCCTTCAGAACCAGCACCATGTTTGTCTCCTGGATTATAATTTAGGCTCTCGAACTGGTCTCGATTTCTTGGGAGAGGCTCTCCAGTATGGTTGTCGAATGCCGATCATTATGATGACCGGGACGCTTGATCAAGAAGTTGATTTCAAGGCGATTAAATTAGGCGCAGCCGACTATGTGATTAAAGGGGAAGTTGCCCCGGCGTTACTCGAACGAGTGATTCGGCACGGAAGAGAGCGAAAGAAAGCCGAGGTGGAACGTGAGGAACTCCATGCGCAACTATTGGAAACATCACGTCAGTTAGGGATGGCCGATATTGCGATCAATGTCCTTCATAATGTCGGGAATGTCTTGAATAGCATTAACGTCTCGGTTGGGGTGATCTCCCAATCACTACGTCAGACTCAGGTTAGAGAAGTCGAGCGCGTTGCCAATTTACTGAGCAAACATTCTGATCATATTGGATCATATTTACAGGAAGATCCCAAGGGAAAGTTGATTCCACCCTATCTCAATGAATTGGGAAAAAATTTATCTTCAAGAGTTGATCATGTATTACTCGAAGTTGGGTCACTAGTGGCTAAAGTCGAGCATGTCAAGCAAATCGTCGACGCTCAACAAGAAATAGCAAAACCAGGCGGATTAAAGGAGCCGGTTCGCTTAGAGGAACTGCTTGAACAAGCATTAATGATTAGTCGTGGGGAGTTGGCTCAACACCATATCGAAATCATTCAGGAATACGCCTCACTTCCGCAAGTCGTTCTTGATAAGCATCAGGTCTTGCAGATCTTAGTGAATATTATTCGAAATGCTAAGCACGCGATGATCGCCAAAGGGAGCGGAGCCCACCGCCTGACGTTACGAATTCAACTCTGTCCAGAACAAAATGGATTTTTGCAGATTCAGGTGAGCGACACTGGAGTTGGCATTAAATCAGAGCATCTTACTCGCATATTTTCTCAAGGTTTTACCACCAAGAAAAAAGGCCACGGCATTGGCCTGCATAGTAGTGCATTGGCCGCTAAAAACTGTGGAGGCTCGCTCCATGCTTCAAGTGACGGCGAAGGGTGTGGCGCGACATTTACGCTTGTGTTGCCTGCTACGATTAAAGAAGTGCCTGAATGATAGTGAAGGATGTATATAGCGCAAAGAAATGCACGACAGGTTTCTGACCATTCGATGGATTACTCATAGTTTCGCCACATCCGACCATCTTTTGCTAATAAAGCATCAGCCTCGCTTGGCCCCCACGTTCCAGCCGCATAAGCATGAATGGCATGTGTTCCCAGGCTATCCCACACCCGTAGGATTGGATCGACGACACTCCAGCCCAGTTCAACATTGTCACTACGTTGAAACAGCGTCGCATCTCCTGCCATCACATCATGTAATAACGTTTCATAGCCCGTGCTCGGCGCATCGCCAAAGTACTTGGCATATTGAAAGTCCATCTCGACTTCTCCAACCTGAACTTGGGGACCGGGGATTTTAGCCCCGAAGCTGAGGGAAATACCTTCATCGGGTTGTATGCGAATGACCAGGACATTCGGGGTTAACCGGTCGACAGAAGTTTTGCGGAACAGCATGAGGGGGGCGGATTTGAACTGAATGACCACTTCGGTCACTCGTTTCTTTAATCGTTTTCCCGTTCGTAAGTAGAAGGGGACTCCTTCCCAGCGCCAACTTTCGATGAATAACGTCATGGCGGTGTAGGTTTCTCGTAAGGAATCCGGCGAGACATTCACTTCTGACCGATAGGGCAGAACCTGAGTTCCGTGACACATGCCGGCTGTATATTGTCCCGCCACGGTTGACTGGAGAACCTCCTTCGGATTCATGGGTTGAATCGCGCGTAGCAGCTTAGCCTTCTCGTTACGGACAGCTTCAGGGTCAAAGGCATTCGGTGGCTCCATCGCCACAAACGCCAAGATTTGCAGCAGGTGATTCGGGACCATGTCGCGTAACGCTCCCGCTTTGTCGTAGTACGTGCCACGATGCTCGACGCCGAGTGTTTCAGCTACTGTAATTTGCACATGGTCAATATATTGCCGGTTCCATATTGGTTCAAAAATGCCATTGGCAAACCGGAACACTAAGATGTTTTGAACCGTTTCTTTACCCAAGTAATGATCGATGCGATAGATTTGATTTTCGCTCAAGACACTTCGCAGAGTCGTATTTAATGCCCGGGCCGATTCAAGGTCATGACCAAACGGTTTTTCAATGACGATTCGTCTGGAATTGTCGTGGGACTGAGCCATCAGGCCTCTGCCCCCTAGGTATTGCACGATTTCTCCAAAGAACACCGGCGAGGTTGACAGGTAATACAGAAAATTCCCGCAGGTACCATATTGTCGATTCAATTCTGTCAGAACGGTTTGAAGGTGGTCATAGGTATGCGGATCTTGGAAGTCGCCTGACAGGTAATGTAAGCGGTCAAGCAGCCAGGCTTTGATGGTGGGATCAATCGGAAAATTCGAGAGCTCTTGGAGATCTCGACTAATTTTTGCCCGAAAATCCTCCGTATTCATCGAGATGCCATCGACTCCTAACATGGCGAATTCTTGAGGTAAATGGCGGGTGGCGGCTAAATTGTACAATGCCGGGATCAGTTTCCGTTTGGTCAGATCTCCCTGTGCTCCAAAGATCACAAAGAGCGTCGGGGGCCTGGTCTTCCCGTCGCTCTGTTGTTTCCATCCACGATAACCTTCTTGTCGACCGGGCAATTCGGTTCCCTCAAAAATCTCCTCGTCTTGTTCAAGTTTCTGCGAAGGAGATTTATCGTGTATGGATGGATTGGATGAAGATGTTTGTGGTGAAAAAGCCATGCGACTTTCTGGTTTAGTGTCGTGGAAGAAAATAACCTGTGTCGATTGGTGCGCGCATCAGTGACGCACGAACTATACTAATAGTATACCAAAGATTGCTGTAATGTAAGTCGAGATCGTGCGGGGTTTTGCCGGACCAGCTTCTTCGGGGATGCCTTCTCGGGAGTTTTGAATTTGAAGAAATCAGTCTGATCTTACGGAAGTCAGCGTGTACTCATCAACATACACGATACACGCACTGAGAAATGTTGTCTGCTAACGCAGGTCTTCATGGATGCCCTCCGCGGTTCGCGGATCATCCCCTCGACTCGTTTCATATTCCCGCACAGCTTTCATTCGTGCATAGAGCCGTCTGAGATGATCTTCATATTCTCCTTTTTTTAACCCAGCGTGGTCTCGTTCAAATATTCGACCTAATAGGTATCCGATATTTTCCATGACATTGATCAATTTGCTATCCGGCTCCATCGCGTCTTCAGAGAAAAACTCCATCACGGCCACGACTTTGGGACCGATTAAAATAGGAAACGCAAACCCGGCTTTAATCCCAATATCGTGTGCTAATTGTGCTCGAGGGAAATTCGAATCCCTGGTCACATCTTTAATCCAGGCCGCTTTGTTGCTCGCCAATACTCGTCCTGGCAAGCCCACGCCGGGAACAAATTTCGTCTCGTTTGTGACCTTTCGAAAAGATTCGAATCGGTTCCAGTCTTTGAGTATCCAAATTTTACTGGGACTGAGTAAGTCATTATCTCCATCACGAACATATAAATGGGCAACGGGCCAGTTCGTATAATCGCAGATTGTTTGCATGGCTTGTTTTAAGGCATCTTCGACGGGATCGTTTGTATTGGATAATACCGCGATGACCTGATTCAATTGCAGAAACTTTGTTTCTTGTTTCAAGAGTTCATAGGCTGTTTTCATTTTTTCCGATTCCTTCTGTTCTTCGAGAAACCGCAGTTGAGCTAAGGCCAACACGGCGATCAGCCAAATGATCAAAATGGCTAACGCACGATTGATTTCTACGATCCACAAGGCTACCCCTGGCTCTGAAATTAAAAACCCTTCTAATGTCAGAATCGTACCAGCAATCGCTCCGCCGATGATCAACCGCTTATCTTTCGCCATGAGGCCAAGTAACACCAAGATCGCGTAGGCTTCGCCCATGGAGACCCCGCGAGGCAACATGCCATCAACAATGGAAATCACTAAGGCACAGGCCACCATCGCGACGACATAGCCTATGGAAGATTTTGGAAATATGGAGTAGGTCGAAGAAGAATTCATCTTTTTTATGGTGTCCATAAATTTCTTCTCATGAAATGAGACAGTTGACCTCGATGGTTTTCTGTCGAAATTCGTTTCTCAATCGATGGCCAGAGAGGATTTTCGATAAGGCTCCTTGGTAGATTTTTGGAAGACAAACTCTTCCTCTAATGACCGTACACAGTCAAAAATATCCTCAAAGATGTGCTCCTCTGGAATCAGTCTTGGTACGAGGTCAACCGCGCGCAACATGGTCAACGGCTGACTATTCACATTGGCGAGTAAGACGCGGATTCCTCGTTTTTGCATGTATTCAAACACGAGTTCCAAGGCATGCGCTGCGGATTGATCCAAGTAAGGCACGCGGTTCATCTCAAACACGATGATCTTGACTGATGGTAATTGCTTCAGGTTGTCGATGAGAAATTGAGAAAAGCCGAAGAAGACAGGACCCGAAAACGTTTTGATATACACATGATCTAAATAATCCGGGGGCAGCAAAAATTCATCTCTCAAGTCGCATGGTTTCCTCATTTTCAATGTCCGCAGAGGAAACAGGGCGATTTTTTCTTCCCCAATAGCTCCCATTTTCTTCATGAACACAAAGACCGAGAGAGTCATCCCAGTGCCTACTGCCGTGATTAAATCCACAAACACGGTCATCACTAAGACGATACACAGTATGGCACCTTCCGCTCGGTCGACTTTCATGACTTCTTTGAGCCCATTGTAGTCAATGATGTCTAACCCCACGGTGATCAGAATAGCCGCAAGAACAGGGATCGGCACATATTGAACATAGGCTCCCAGACCCAAAAGGACGGCAAGGAGAAACAGACTAGAAATGATCCCAGCCAGTGGGGTACGTCCACCAGCCTTGACATTGACAATCGATGACATGGTGGTGCCAGCACCAGGCAATCCTCCAAAGAACGCTGAAGCCATATTACCAGCACCTTGTCCGATTAATTCTCGATTACTTTGGTGTTTGGTTTCGGTAATTTTGTCGACAATCACTGCTGTGAGTAACGTGTCGATACATCCAAGTGCTCCGAGTGTTAAAGCCGCACTCAGAATAAACCATGGTTCGGACCAGTTTACCTGCCCTAAGGCTGCGAGTTGCAAAGTCGGTAATCCCTGAGAGACCTCACCAATCAGAGGAACCGATAAGCCTGCTCCCAGAGAGATTAACGTTCCGGTGATCAAGGCGATCAGTGTGGCAGGAATGGCCGAAGTGATCCGAGGCGCTGTATAGAGAATTACCAAAGTCAGTGTGCCAAGCCCGAATGCTTGAATATTCGTGTTCCCTAAGGCTTGGGGTAGCCCAGTTAAGACATCATTAATTGACGAAGGGCCGGCTAAGCCTAACAGTGGGTTGATTTCAAAAATTATTAAAATAATCCCAATACCGGTCATGAAGCCGGACAGCACAGGATAGGGGATATACTTTACATTGCTGCCAAATTTCAGAAGACCAAAGGCAATCTGAACTACGCCTGCTAAGAGGAAAATTCCCAGAATGGTTCCCAGAGCCAGTTCTAAGCTCCCTGCAAATGCGATGGCTTGAGAAATCGTCAGAGCCGCGACCACGGTCATGGGGCCCGTGGGGGTACTGATGAGTGTGCGGGTTCCGCCAAAGATTACTGCGATGGCTCCCAGAAAGATGGCGCAGTAGAGTCCCGATACGGGTCCGAGTCCCGATTGGAGACCAAAGGCTAAGGCCAGAGGCAGTGTGACAACGCCGGCTGTCAGACCACCAAAAATATCTCCCTTTATATGAAGGAAATTAAATCGTGATTCTGGTATTTCGTAAGTCATAATTATTGCTGTGAAGGACGTTCAGATTGTCACCATTCACCTGCGTGAGAATGCCGTTCTTATGCATATATGCAAGCACATAGTTCTTTGGCTTTCTTCTCGTTCGGAGAGAAAGATACTACCAGAATAACTTACGTATTGCTCAAAAAAACGGACTGACACGATCACGCTGATCGGATATGTATATTAGCAAGGGCTACAAAAACGGGAGAAGGGGAGCGCTCACTATGAGGGCAATTCAATAGGCGATAAACGGGTGGAACAGAGTGGAAGATATGCACAGGAGAGACTGATTTTTCAGGAGGGACTTATTGTTCATGATAAAGATGCTGCTGTACTGGTGGCTTTTGTTCAAACAGGCTAAGTGTTGTGCACTTCTCACGTAGTCCGGAGAAAAGAGAGGTAGGGTTATTTGAAGGTACTCTTGAATGGTAGAGATTTAAGAGCACTATCACTGCAATAATTCCGATGATGACTAAATCAAAAATAGGATTCATTGTTCACCTCGCTTGTTATGAATTTTTGCAAGGTTCGTTCCGTTTTTCTCTTTTGTTAAAACATGCACAATGAATTTTTGTAAAGTGTTGAAAACTTAAAAGAGTATTTGATTTTTTTAGTGGGCTATTCAGTATGCAGTTTCTGTGTGACAAGTTGAATTGTGCGCTATCGCACAAGGCGATTGAGTGAAATTGCACGGAGCATTGTCCGGGATGGAGAGCATATAAAGAATTTTTCAAAAGCGGGGAATCGTGTTCAATATACTTGTCGTAGGAGTTGTCGGAGAGATAATGAACCTGACGTATGAACTCTGCGCATGGAGAGTACCGCAAGGTCAATCGTGTGTTTGTGCTTATCGTTGTCGCCCAAGCGTTGAGAGCCAGATCCAGGCACACACGATAAACGTCGCGATGGCCAATAGGACGTCGATGCGCAACATGAAAATACAGTCCTTCCCAGATAGGGATGAATAAAGACTCCCCCATGTTGCCCAGCTCTAAGCGCAGGCCGGTATTCCACAAAAGAACTATCAAAAATAGTTTAAGACGTTCATAGAATTTGCTTTTTGTAACATTGTGTGGCCTATAGCCGATTCAGTTCATTTCCGTATTCTTGAAGTGTGTGATCCGCGTTGAAAGCTTGGACACCTTTGATCACCATGTCGGTTGGGTTGCTGCTTCAATTTCGAATGTGGATCGAGGGGCGAGTGGTGCTCTTCTTGGTCGTGTCCACGCATGGTTCAACTGGACTGAGACACCTACAAGAGATGCATCAAGAAAAGGTGCTGAGCCATCAACATCGGATGTATGAGACGTGAGCCGGTGGCCTTGCAGCCTATCGTGTCTAAGCATCCCTGCTTGCAACCATGTGGATTCGCTATCACTTTTCAAGTTTTAGGGAAATTCATTGGATTCGCTATAGTAGAGTGACGGAAATTTGTGAGCACTGAGTCGTTTGTCATGACTCTCTCTTTTGGGTCACTACTGTTCACGTGAAATGACTTCGTGTATCCTTTATGTTTTCGGGTTCTTTTAATTGATAATAGCCAAAGAATATCCCCCTTCTACACTTATTCAACAGGAGGAAGTCATCATCATGAAAAGTCCACATCTCTTTCTGTCTCTTGTGTTCATGGTGTGTGTCACAGGAAGTTCATTCCCTGCGATGGCTGAGGAATTGGTCGAGAATATGCCGATTAAGTCGATTCAAGAAGAACCATATCCTACTGTGAATACTGAAGTTGATATTCGAACATCGAATGTTGTGATGAAACAAATTCCATTAGGGCATGCATTGGTCTTGGCATTTCCTGAGCCTTTTGAACGCGCGGCAGTGGCCAATCCTCGTATTGCCGATTCGCTCATTCTCAGTCCTACGCAGTTGTACCTGTCGGGAAAAGCCATTGGATACACCACGTTGACTTTGTGGAATAAAGAGAAAAATTTGTCAGCTGTCTTGGAGCTTGTGGTTCACCTTCCGATTGCCGCATTGAGACAAAACCTGACAGCGTTGTTTCCTGAAGAAAAAGATATCGTGATCACGACAGCTCATGATCACATCGTTTTAACCGGACAAGTCGCGAATGTCGAGATCAAGGATAAGGTGGGACAGGTCGCAGGTGCCTATGCGCCAAAAAAAGTTCTGAACTTTCTGAAATATATCCATGAATAAGGTAAGAATTTTTTCAGACGATCCATTACTTTCTCGTGGCGATCACTTCCAAGTATTCGGATTCGACGTTCGTCGTTCCGTCAGAGTTTGTGTTATGGGCTGACCACAATTGCTCTAAATCGTTTCGGAGCTGTTCCTGTTTCTCTGGAGAAGCCGCAAGAGCTTCAAATGCTCTGTTGGTTGGGCCGTAATACCGGCGCCAAAACTCGATTAACTCTTTGCCTGAAAACGGAAACGTAAACCAAATTTTTGGACGGTTAAACCGCAGCTCTGTCCCACTGCCAAGTCTTTCCCGGACCGTCTTCTCATCTCCCCATAGAATGGGTGACGGAATGTTGGGTGGAGGGACATAGCCTGAAATGATTTTAAACATGCTCCCGATAAATCCGGCTGCCGTCCAGTTTGCCATGGCAATCATGCCTCCAGATCGGCACACGCGGAGTAATTCAGCGCTAACGAGTTCTGGCCGTGGAGCAAACATGGCACCGAACATCGTTATCACTGCGTCAAAGTTGGCATCTGGATAAGGCAGTTTTTCCGCGTCCCCTTCATCAAACTGCATAGTGAGTCCCTCTGCCTGAGCTTTTGTCCGGGCCTGTTCAAGGAGATTGGTGGCGATATCCACACCGGTGACGGTCGCCCCTGACTTTGCAGCAGGTATCGATAGATTTCCAGTTCCGCAGGCGACATCAAGAACTCTCATGTCTTTGGTGAGACCTAACCGGTGAACGAACTCTGCTGCACCTGACTCATATGATTTGGCAATGAGTCCAAAATCGCCAGTCATCCACGTGGCTTTTAGTTTCGACTTCAAGCTTTCCATCTCAGAGGGGGGAGCACTCATCTTATACCTCCTGTGCCTTGTGAATTTCACAAAGGCATCATTGAAACAATTGAAAGATTTCTGATCTTGAATGGCTGACAGGCTAGCATAATCAGAAGTCCGAACTGAAGAGGCACGTCAAAAAAGAAACCAGCGCCAAAACGATGCTGGTCAACACATTCATAGTGTCAAAACAATTCGATAAGACTGCGCCAACGACGCGCATGAAGAAGTTAAGCGGAAAATCTTTTATGATGTTTTGGAGGAAGCGGAGGGAAATGGTTTAGGCTGCCGCTCAATTGGCGGATTCGATGAATGAGTTGGTCTAATTGGCGAAAGGCGTCATTCACACGGTCAATGTCGGTGCGTGCCTGAGCATTCGTACGATTCGAATGAGAAAAGTGTTGATGCGACGACATGGTTGCAACAAGAAAAATGACGAAGTGGCTTATTCTACTGAATCACGAGCAGAAAATCATTGATCTGTTTTGTCATGTTATCGTACGTGAGTGCGTGTTGATGCAGGTTAACGTGTTGATTGAGTCGGGTGCGGAAGGTAAGATGCGGCCTCTATTCATCGAGCACATAGTTGACGGGAAAGGAAAATAACATGGCGAGGGACAGGGATGTCCATTTCTTTCAATCAGTCGGTCTTTGTTGGGCACTGGTTACGACCTTCGTTATGCTGTCAATATTGTCTCCGAGCCCATGGTCTGTTCTTGCCGACTTTGAAGCACGAGATATTGTCAGGAAAGGGACGATAGAGTTAGGGGTGATCGGCGGATATTGGAGAGAAAATAGCTTAGATGGAACGAAGCCGTCATCCGATCAGCGAGCGATTTATGTGCTGCCCCAAGTTGGCGTGGTCTTGACTGATGAATTCAATGCGGGATGGTTTTCGGGAAATTTCGAAATTCTTGCAGAACCATTAGGAGCTCATTATTCAAAGCCATTCAGCGCGTCAGCATTCGGGGGGTCTCTAGTTCTCAAGTACAATTTCTTATCATTTAACCGTTGGATGCCGTTTTGGGACATCGGCGCGGGAATGTTGTGGACCGACCTTGCTCCCAGAATCCCTGAGCAGAGCCAGCAGTTTAATTTCGTGTTGGAGACAGGGCCCGGTTTGCATTTCTTCGTCACAGAGAATTTTGCACTGACGACGAGTGTTCGTTATCATCATATCTCCAACGCGAATACGGGTACTCGAAATGTAGGTTTGAATGCGTGGCTGTTTAGCGGTGGGTTTTCCTTTTTCATCCCCTAGTGATCTTCGTCGAAAGTTTTTATAACCAGTACGCTCTTGGCGACCTTCTTCATGGCTCTGTCTTCTCCGTTTGAACGCTGGCGTGCAGATCTACCGAAACTTGCGCTTGTTCATCATCCCAATTCTGTTTCATCTCAGTTCATAAAAAAGATTCGTAGTCTTTCTGATCAAGATCTTTGCGGCGGTTCTGTTAAAAACCATGACTTCGCTCAAGCAGCTCGAGCAGGACTGTTGCTTGCGACAGGGGGACTCGAAGAGGCACATCGTATTGTCCAAGAGTTGGAAACTTCCGAAGCTTATTACTGGCATGGTATCGTTCACCGCAGGGAGCCAGATTGGTCTAACGCACAATACTGGTTTCGTCAGTTAGGCGACCATCCAGTGTTTAATGAGCTGACGAGAGTGATCAATCATGCCACATCGCCGATTAAAGAAACTGAAAATGCCATTTTCCCATCGAAGGCGTGGGACCCATTTAGGTTTATCGATCTCTGCAAGGATTGTGAAAAGGGAGCTCGTTCGGAAAGGATGGTTGAACTGCTTGCGCTACAGCAGTGCGAAATTGAGATGCTCTTAGACTATTGTATGAGAAAGGCAGTGCATTGAGAGCGCTGCTCATCCACGACTGAATTGGATGACGCGCATTCCCTTTAATCAGCCTATTTCCTGGCGATCATTATTGAGGATGAGCCGTGCTTAAACTGTTTGTGTCGAATAGCCTAATCGAAGTTGAAACCCGAAAAGAAGTTCTCGATCAAGAAGGGATTCTTTGCACGATCAAGAATCAACAAGGGTCATCGCTCGCTGGAGAAGTCCCTTTTGCAGAGGTGTTTCCCGAACTGTGGGTGATAAACAATGATGATTATTCTAGAGCAAAAGAAGTGTTAGAGAATTGGAGTGACATTTCTTCCGAAAAGGCCTCAACTTGGACCTGCTCAGGATGCGGCGAACAACACACTGGCGAATTCACAACTTGCTGGAAGTGTGGAAAAGAGAAATGAGTTCTTGAATAGTCATAAGCAGAAATAACCGTTGCTTAAGGCTCGTTCTTCGTTAGATTCTTCTTGCCCGGCTCGAATCCTGAGTGTCGTTTAACCCATCGAATGAATTCGCTGCCTGTTTGCACCATGACGCCGCCAACGGATTCTGTCGATTCCACGAGCGTGTCAATGGCTTCTTGCGTCATACTGACATCGCACGTTCCTTGTTCTTCTAGCCAGTGAACGGTATTTCCCACCACGACGATGCTGCCTGACACAATAAATGAGGTAACAGGAATAGCGACTGCTACTAGGGAAATATATAACAGACACTCCGGTTTACCACAGTGCGAAAGGGAATGAGATAACCCGGCAACAAGTGGCCCTTCCTCCGCTTCCGAGACATTCAACTCCCATTCTCTAGACCAGAGCTCGCATTCCGCTTCGTCATTGTGTGCGGGTATGGGGGTCACGCATCCCGTAATGTGAAAAGTAAGGAAGAGTATGAAGCAGAACCATGTATGGTGAGGGCAATGCAATGGAAAATGTGTTTATTGAGAATCCTGGAGTCTTTCCTGCGCAATGCGTTTTAAGGCACGAAGGTCCAGCTTGCCCGTCCCCAGCACTGGAATGTGTTCTACTTTAATAAAATGGTCTTTTCGCGGGATGAACAGATTCGGGAGACCACTCGATGAGACCTTGTCGTGAAGTTCTGGGATTGCACTTTCATCGAGAGTATGAAGAACAGCCAGTTGCTCACCTTTTTTCTCATCTGGAACCGAAGTCACGGCTAAAACTTGTGTGTCGGCGTTGGCTGCTTGGTGCAAGGCTTCTTCGACCTTTCCATGAGGCACCATCTCTCCACCGATCTTCGAGAATCGAGAGAGCCGATCAGTAATTTTGATAAAACCGTCTTCGTCAACTTGGGCTATGTCTCCCGTGATATACCACCCGTTATGGAGAGCTTTTGCCGTGAGGTCCTCTCGTCCCAAGTAGCCCTTCATCACATTAGGGCCTTTGACGAGAAGCATGCCTGGTGTGTCGACCGGTAAGGTGTCAAACGAGTCGGGATCGACGATTCGGATTGAGACGCCCGGCAAGGGTTGTCCTACGGTGCCTCGACGGGACGCGGGTTGAAAGAACCCTGCTGCCCGAAAATCCGGGCAATTGACGGCGATAACCGGAGAGCATTCGGTGACCCCGTAGCCTTCGATAGGACGTATGCCAAATCGTTCTTCAAAGGCCTCGTACAATCTGTTGGATAGTTTTTCCGCGCCAGTGACCACCATTCGAAGGGCTCCAAACTGATCCGGCGTGCACCGCTTCAAATAGAGCTGTAGGAAGGTGGGCGTAGTCAGAAGAACGGTCATGCGATATTTGTCAACGAGCTCTCCAATGGGGCCCGCGTCAAGAGGAGAAGGATGAAACACGACACCTGCCCCATGGATTGCCGGGAACCATAGCGTAGCCAAATACCCAAACGAATGAAAAAACGGAAGGATGCCAAGTATGCGATCTCGTTTATCGATATGCAGTGACTGCGCAACCCCTTCCACATTCGAATCAATATTAAAATGACTCAACATGACACCTTTAGGTTCACCGGTACTTCCGCTGCTGAAGATAATCGTTGCGAGGTCGTCCATAGTTGGACGGCATACGGCGCCAGCCATTCGCTCCAGGAGGGTCATCGGAGCAAAGAGTGAGAGCAGCAGGGCCACGAACTTGTGGATTGAAGTAATGGATTCGCGGATGTCTTCGAGCCAAATGACGACCACGGTTTGCGGAAGTTCTAATTTGGCTTTTTTAATGAACATGCGGCTTGTGACGATCGTCTGTAGGCTCGCTTGCTTGGCCGCGGATTCCATCCCGCTTTGTCCTGCCGTAAAGTTTAAATTGACAGCGGTTCGTCCAGAAAGAGTGGCGGCAACATTGACGAGGGCTCCTGCTACGCTGGAAGGGAGCAAGATGCCGATAGTGTGTTGGCCTTCCCAGTGAGGACGCAGGGCGCGTGCTAGCACAATGGATCCTGTGAGTGCTTCGAGACATGAGACTTTGGGCCGAGTTAGGTCTCCGAAAGCAAATCGAAAGGGATGCCGTCGCATGGACCACACAAAAGAATGATGGAGTGGGCGACAGCTGGATTTTCGCATATGCCATGCAACTTCGCCCATTTCCTGAACGATTCTTCTCACATCGTAGGCGGAGGTGGAAGAAGGAAGGGGAGGTCCGTATGAGACCGTGACAGGGTAGGGAATTCGCTCTGGGAGCTTTGTCAGAAATTTTCCTCCGATGAAACTAAAAATGCTTCCCCACACACGATCAAGGTGAACGGGAATAATGGGAACATCACGACCTTTGACGATTCGCTCAAAACCTTGACGAAATGGCAACAGCCCCCCAGTCCGTGTGATTTGGCCCTCCGGGAAAATGCAGACTAACGCTCCATCATCCAAGTGACGGCCGGCTTTGCGAAGAGCTGTGAGTATTTCTCTCGGCGTTCCAGTCGACGAAATAGGAATGGCACCCATGAAATGAGCCAATCGGTGAAAGAGAGGGTGCTCGTAATAATATTTGTCCACGATGAAGCGAACAGGACGATCTATGCTGGCTGAGATCAGCAGTCCATCAACAAATGACACATGATTGGCAACGAGCAATGCGCCGCCTTCTTCTGGGATATATTCACGATTGACAATGGTGAGTCGGTAGAAGGTATTGGTAAAGAGGCTTAATACAACTCTCAGAAATGCGTCGGGTAAGAGTGTTAGCGCCCAGACGGTCGCACCCAGGGTGAATCCTCCGGATACCACCAGAATTCCACTGGCGCTCAGGCCGATCCCAGAGAACAGTCCAGCACTTAATGATCCGATTAACACACCACTAAAGACGGCTGTGTTGGACAGGGCGATGACTGCCCCGCGTCGATCTTCAGGAGCACGCCATTGAATCAGAGCATTGATGGGAACGACGACGAATCCGCTTGCGATTCCTAGAAAGCCCATCCAGAGTAAGGTGCCGAAGAGAAGAGGATGGGCGATACCTAGCACAAGCAAACAGACACTGATCCCTACGGCGCCAAGTGGAATCAAGCCATATTCGACCTTGGCTCCCGACAATTTTCCCGCGAGAACCGCACCGATCCCAATGCCCACTCCGAAGGCAGCGAGCGGAAACCCAGTTTTGGAATCTGAGAGACCCAAGACGGACTTTCCGTAAATGATGATGTCCTGTCCTACCAGACTGGCAATCGTCCAAAAGGTAATAGCGCCAAGTATGCCAAATCGTAGGACTCGGTCCGATTGTACCGCTTCCCAAGCAGAGGTGATCGTTGCGCGCACGCCTCCTTCCGAGCGAGCAGGAGTCACCTTCGGAATGGTGTAGCAGGCGAGCAAGCCGACAATTGTGAGCGCTGTGAGGACGGCCCCTGCGAGCCATGGAGTCGTTTCTGCCATGCCAAGCAGGATGCCTCCGGCTGCTGTCCCCAAGATGATCGCGAGAAATGTCCAGAGTTCTACAGAGCCATTTCCCGCCGTGAGTTGTTCATGTGGAAGAATTTCCGGAAGAATTCCGTATTTCGCTGGACTGTATAGTGCGCTCTGCGCACCCATTCCCATAAGAACGACGAGGGGGAGAATACCGCCTAATGGGTTGAGAAAGAGTGCGAACGTGCCTAGCGACATCAATCCCACTTCGACCCATTTCATCGCGATGATCACACTTCGTTTACTGAAACGGTCAGAGAACACACCGGCTACGACCGAGATCAACATCATTGGAAGTGTGAATATGACAAAAGTCATCGTGGTTTGTGTTTGAGCGGCTGCCTCAAATTCTGGTCCCGTTCCACCGAACTCGACTGAGACTTGTTTAATGGCCAGGAGTGCGACCATCAGTTTCCATGCGTTGTCATTAAACGCTCCGCAAAACTGTGTGATGAGCAGACCACGGAGGGGATGCGTCGATGATGGGGTCATAGTCGTGTTGTGCACGATGCTGTTGTGTGTACTAGACAGTTATTTGGAGATTCTGTAGTCGCGCGACATGTTTTTGAAATTGTATCAGGATTTTCATTTAGGTGCGATCCTACGATATTGTGTGATCGTTGCAAGAAATCAATAGTCTATGAATCCATTTCCTTCCTATGGATTGGCAAGATAGCGAAGAAAGAACGATAGTCAATTGGAACAGCCTGTACGGAAAAAGGAATTTTCAGGATAGTTGAGAAAAAATATGGTGTGTATTGAAAAAAACGAAAGCCTTAGGGGAGGTTATGCAGAATTTGGCATGAAGGATACTTCGTGCGTAGAAGAGGAGCTAGTGTTACGACCTACGATCATTCAAGGGCGCAGCAGCGTAGCACCTAGCGTACAAAATCTTCTCTGATTAACGGCTTGCTAGGATGACACTGTTGCATTCGGGCTTGCAAGGCTGCTTCTTCGAAAGTCAGGCAAGGATCGAGCAAAGCCTTTGTGAGTTCATCCCCTGCATGATGATGGTGCGCGCAGGACGAGTCATTTTTTGATGAACCATAGAGAGATTTTGACCGCTGAACTTTGCGCTTGGTCTTGGTTGATGCTGGGTGAATAGACATGTCTTATAGAACCAGCAAAAGACAGGCCAGTTTTACGATTGACACGATTATTAAAGCAGCGTAAGAATTGACTGATTTTAGGCAGGAATTGAGGAAATCGTTTCTCTATGGCCTGTGGAGATCGAGGGTCTAAGGTCATAAAACTGGCAAGTGAGTCAGTTCCTCAACACGTATCAATTGTTTGGCAGCTCGCTCGTCACAATGAGAACAGATCCTTCATTGATGAGTCGATTGGAAGTGTAAGAAGTTTTAACGTTTTTCCATTCTCCTTTTCTCTGCAATTTCTTGTCGTTTTCGCTTCTTATGTTAATTACTACCGTTCTCATGCAAGTTTTCAATCTGGAGGGAGTCAGCCAATTTTGCATTTTTGATGTGCCGACATAAAATTCTTATTCCGATCTACGAGATGAGAATTATGACGATATTGTTGATCCTTTTGTATTAGAGAAAAGTCTTATAGATTCTCATCTGAAAACAAATGTGGTGTTATTCTTGCTCAAGTCAGCGGCAAGTAGTAGTCGAGTTTTTCATTACAAACACAGAGCGGTATTGTCAGTGCTTATTCAATGATCAAACAGAGGGTTAGTGTTTTAGAGGTAAGCCTATGGATACGCAAATTTCTCTCACCTCAAATTCACCAGATATTCTCTTATGGATAGGGATTGGTCTGATTATTCTTACCGTATGTTATTTGAGATTCCTCGTGGTGGTCGATAAGACTCGTAGGGCCTATCGTGCACTACAGCCTGACGTCGGAATTATGCGGAGTGCTACGATCTATTCAAACAGCGAAGATATCTTAACGATACGACTCCGAAATAACGGAGGCTCGGACGCATCTGATATTCGTGTTACCGTTCATGGAGGGGAAGGATTTGACCCATTGCCACTTATTCAAGAAATGAAGCCGCGGAACGACGAGCACGAAGTCTGGATAAAGGCGAAGTCCGGTTCTCCACTCCTTCGAGAAAAACGAAACAATATTCGATTAAAGATTCGATATCGAGATCAATGGGGCTATCCGTATACGCTTGCTTATCCGGTCGTTCAGCGAGAGTCAACCTATGGTAGGGTTGTACTCCGACTTGTTGATAGGGGAAAACGTCAAGTCTCCAAGCCGGCTATATCCTTCTTCACGATGCGAAAGCATCTCGCTCTTCATTCTTGGAAAACTCGCAAACAGAAGGGTGATTTAGGAGAAACTTTCGACGGTAAGATCGATATTGGTTGTGATGAGTCACTAAGCCAGTCCTTGATTCATTCGTATCTCGGTAGAGTGTGGCAGACGCAAAATAAACGAGGGTACGTCACGGACAGGATTGCCTATTATCCTCCGGAATCTCCCTTCACTTCAAACTAAACACGTGGTACCGTCCGGCTAAGATTCTACTGTCACCAGCTACGCATCGATCAAATTTATCTTCTTCTTTTTATGTTCGCAAACAAGATTGTGCCTTCTCTCTTTCTCGGTATGAGATTCCAAGAGTCTAAGAAGTAGGATCTTGAGGGTCATCTTCATTTTGCTCCAATTTGACGATCAATCTCTCGAATTCATCGATTGATTCCTTGGCGCTCTGAAGAGCGTTCTTGAGGCGTGTTTGGGACTCAAATCGTTGAAGATCTCTGAGCATGCGGGCATATCCTCGTCTGATTCGATCATCCATGATAGCCCTTTCTCACTATCGTATGCGCAAAGGCCAAGATCCATTTTACTTCTCTATCGTCACGAAGTGGGACTTCCTTGCGATCCTGGGCCTTCGTAGGATTGCCTGTTGCAATTCACGACATTTTCTTGATCTTTAGAAAATATGATGACGAGCAAATCCCTGATCAAGAGAAGACGCACCTTCACAAACACCATTCATATAACGGCAAACAATACAATACAACCGATCAATATATTCAGGAGGATGTTAAGGTTTCCTCTAATAATTCCGACGTGACTCGTGAGACCTCTCATTGTCCATGGCGTGGGGGGAGTATGCCATACCGACTTGTTTACTCTAGAAATCCTGTTGTCCATACGGAGGCCAGCCCATGACAGAGAGCACTCAGATGAATCGGCGAGTTCTGGTAATTGATGATAACGTGGCCATCCACGAAGATTTTCGAAAAATTTTATGTCAAGGATTTGATGCGGCCTTACTTCAAGAGGCACGAGGTGGACTTTTTGACGATGTTCCAGAGCAGCCAACTGTTGAAAAGTTTGAAGTCGATTGCGCCGACCAGGGACAAGAGGGATATCGAATGGTTCAACAGGCCATTCAGCAAGGGAAGCCCTATGCCCTGGCATTTGTCGATATGCGAATGCCGCCTGGCTGGGATGGTGTGGAAACCATTGAACATCTTTGGGATGAAGACGAAAGTTTGCAAGTTGTGATATGCACAGCATTCTCTGACCATGATTGGGATCAAGTCTTCAAGCGATTACCTGAAAGTGACAGACTGCTCATTTTACGAAAACCATTTGACAATATCGAAGTGTGGCAGATGGCGAATTCATTGACCAAGCGATGGCATCAGGCTCAAAAGGCCAAGGGACAGTTTGATTTAATGGCACAACTCGCCGATCAACGCGCTGAAGAGTTGCAAAGAGAAGCCGAACAGATTCAACTGGCAATGGTTACACCTCCTCCAAATTCATGATCAATTCAGAATAGATAGATTTTTTCATTCAAAATTTTCAGTCACGTGATGCATGTTGTCACATTTTCGCTGGTTAAAAAGGTGAGGAGGTAGAGAACAATGATGGTGAACGAACCTCTCCGACGTTGACGCTGGATGTGCCATATCGAATAGAAATACTCCTCGCATGAACGAATCTTTGGACATCAATCGACGTATTTTGGTGATTGATGATAGTCCCACTATTCTTGAAGATTACCGAAAAGTTCTTTCCTTCTCAAAAGAAGAGTCATCGTTTGATGATGCTCGCAATTCGATATTTGACGATAATGTCTGGCTCCAAAATCAAGAACCATTCTTCGTAGATAGCGCTGATCAGGGTTCTTCAGGCTATGAACTTGTCAAGCGCGCCGTCGAGCAGGGGACTCCTTATGCCGTGGTCTTTGTTGATATGCGAATGCCACCTGGTTGGGATGGTGTGGAAACGATCGAGAGGATATGGGAGTCTGATGCAAATATTCAGACTGTGATTTGTACGGCATTTTCAGACCACGCGTGGGATGAGGTGATCCCTCGTCTAGGACATCGTGATCAACTTCTTATTCTCCGAAAGCCATTTGATGCGATTGAAGTTCTGCAATTAGCCAATTCCCTGACGTATAAATGGCATTGGGCGAGTCATGCGCGCGCTCGCATGGGTGAATTAGAACATTTAGTTGAGCAACGCATGGCTGAACTGCGTGAGACCAATGCAAAATTGGAGCAGGATGTGCTCCGTCGACAATCGATTGAAACACAGCTTGCACAAACAGTTCGAGATTTGGAAGAACGAAATAAAGAGTTGAGTGAAGCACGTGACCATGCACTGATTGAAGTGCATGAGCGGGAACGCGCCGAGCTTGCGCTCCGACATAAAACGGAAGAACTGGTTCGTTCAAATCATGAACTTGACCAGTTCGCGTCAGTCGCTGCCCATGACCTTCAAGAACCTCTTCACACGATTCAAGTCTTCAGTGACTTATTGAGAGTGAAATGTGGGAGTGAAATAAGTTCGACAGGCCATGAATTTTTGGAAAGGATTCTAAAAGCATCGGGTCGAATGCAAAGACTTATTCAAGATCTGCTGATCTACTCAAGGTTGGAAAATCAGGATCAACAACTTGAACCGGTCGTCCTTCAAGAGATCGTTGAGGACATTCTGCATGATTTTGCGATTCGGATCAACGAAAAACATGCTACGGTCGAGGTTGGAGAACTTCCTATTATTGAGTCTGACAAAACACAAATTCGGCAATTACTGCAAAACCTGATTGGCAATGCCTTGAAATTTCATAAACCCGGCGAGCACCCAGTTGTTCGAGTGTCTGCCAGTGTGATGAAGGAGCGGCGACAGCAAGAGGGGGTTCATGCTGGGCAACTCTGTCAACTTCGCATAGAAGATGAAGGCATTGGTATGGAAGAGCAATATACGGAACGTATTTTTGGTATGTTCAAACGGCTTCATGGCAGGGACGAGTTCGAGGGAACGGGCATTGGATTGGCCGTGTGCAAAAAAATTGTTGACCGTTGCGGTGGCAAGATTACCGTTCAAAGTCAACTTGGGAAAGGGTCCACATTTCTTGTCACACTGCCTATGGGAAGTCCTGTCGACACTATTTGTGTACAAGGGGAATTCGTTATTGCCGATGCGGCGGAGATCGAAATTCACTCATAAGCGAGCGGGACATTTCAAAGGGTTGTCGGTAGCGGCTGACTGCTCATAGCGGTTGAATCATGATGAAGATAGTTTCCCTGATGCCTTTTCCCTAGACTACGTGAAGTCTTGAATGTCTTGTCCTTAAAAAGTTGATTGAATTTTCAGTGATCTGGACAAATGGTTATAGCATATTTTTCTCAAGAACCAGTATTTTCCACCGATACTATAGACTACAGGGTGCAAAGGGCAAACTACCTGAAAGGGTAGGACGCAAAGCCAAGGGACCTGAGTAGGGATCGCCGTATTCCCAGGGTTCGCCTGGCCGCCACACTGGTCAATGAAGCGTTAAACCTGTCTGCGCCCATCTATATATGATGGGCGTTTGTGTGTTGAAGGGGCACGCTTCTTCATCCAGTTTCTTCATTGTCTTCCTGCCAATGTGTTTTGCCCTCCTGTAAGTTGCCTTCAAAACGTGGACACACTAGTGAGTATTGTTCCATGACATGCCACAAAGAGTAGCGCAAACCATAGACTGACCTCGTCGAATTCATCGATTGTTCTATGCCAACACTATCACTCTTATCACAACATCTCTGCGTCGAGGAATTTTTGTCGAAGGATACTATGGAAAAATGCAAATGTCATTGATGGGCAAAAGAACTGAACAAAAAATAGACCATGTGTTGAATGAACAATCTGAATGGTTTGATTTTATCGGATAAAAAGGAGGGCGTGAGCATGAACACCTGTATCCAAACACATCCATTCATTGTGTTAATGGCAGATGACAGTACTGATGACTGTCTCGTTGCACAAGCAGCCTGGGATGAGTGCCGGCTGGGAAAAGAACTGCGGTTCGTTCATGATGGAGAAGAACTCATGAATTACCTGACGCATCGTAAGCCCTATACGGATGTAGAGACGTCGCCGCGCCCTGGGCTTATCTTACTTGATCTTAATATGCCCAAAAAGGATGGGTGTACTGCCCTGATAGAGATTAAATCAGACCCCGAATTACAAAATATTCCTGTGTTAGTTCTCACAACGTCACGAGTGGCGAAACATATCGATAGCGCCTATAACTTGGGAGCACATTCATTTATCACAAAGCCCAACAGCTTGGATGGATACCTAGAGCTCATGAAAGGATTAACCAAATTTTGGGCGAAACTTGCCCCCCTGCAAAGCCCTCAACGGGCACAACAACTCACGATGAATTAAGTAGGGGGTGTGTTGAATAACTCTCGTTCATTGCCCATACAGGCTCCAGGAATTGTTGGCATCAGTAGCGAGCGGGACGGTTCAAAAAAGTCTTGGCTCATCTTCGGCAACGTATGCGTTCCTGAACGCTTCAGTTTGCGGGGAAATGCGTCGTGGGCCACCAGGATGAGAACTGCGAGCCAAGCCAGTAAGGCCGCAGCCCTTGGGAACGATTATCCAGAAGGCATAGGCTTCTGAGCCACATCCTTTGTTGGTATCATTCCGCATTCCTCGGTTGTGATCACAGGTTCCCAAGTCACGTGCGGAGCGTACTGGCTAGAGCCGATTCAAGAACCGTCCGATCATGTACCGTCGTCTTGCGCGAGGAGCATGATGTGACGTGCTTGATACAGACGTGTGATTCACTCGAGATGTGAGCACGGCATTCTCGCGAAACCGCGAGAAATCGTACCGAAACACTTTGCTGACATCGCGCAGAATCCCTTTCAAATGATGAAAACCTGTCGGGATGGCGAGAGGACGAGGACGCAGCCGGCGGCTTTTTTCAACAGTCCCTTAGGTGGAAGCACATGATTGAGAACTCATTCATTGAGTGAAATGAGGATACGTGCAAATAGTTGAACCACAAGACATGAATAGACGAATCTTGGTAGTTACTGATAACCAGGACATCCATAAAGACTTTCGCCAGATTCTCGGCATCTTACCTGGACCCCCGTCTTCAGCAATTTCAGGAACGACGTCTGAATTATTCGGAGATGCATTGCCTTATAATGGCCTGCCTTCTTTTGAGATTGAGTGCGTCGAAGATGGGATGACAGGCTTGACCTCTGTTCGGCAAGCTGTGGAAGCCGATCACCCGTATGCTGTGGCATTTATCGATATGTGTTTAGGGGCAGGATGGTCAGGAAAAAAAACGATTGAAGAGTATTGGAACATCGACCCAGATCTCCAATGTATCCTTTGCATAGCGAATTCTGTTCTTCGGTGGGAAGAAGTCCTTGAAGGCTTAACGTGTCGTGACCAACTGTTGATTCTTCGTAAGCCATTTGAGGCGATCGAAGTTCAGCAAATGGCCACAGCGTTAACCCATAAATGGCATCTCGCGCAGTTAACGAGATGTAAGGTGGATGGCTTATCATCGATGGCGATTGAGCAGACACTGCAGCTTCAAGGTGCTAATGCTCGTCTGCTGCAAGATATTGAACGTCGACGAAAGGCTGAAGAGCGAAACGCCAAGGCGGCTCAAGATTTGGAAAGAAAGAATATCGAACTTGCAATAGCCAGAGATGAGTTGTCTTCCGCTAAATCGC
Organism: Nitrospirales bacterium; assembly: GCA_965223675.1. GTDB lineage: Bacteria > Nitrospirota > Nitrospiria > Nitrospirales > UBA8639 > JAGQKC01. The sequence goes on from OZ245013.1 coordinate 3,914,382, forward strand.
ACATAGAAAATATAATCGGATCGATGGCAGATACCCTGCTCGTGATCAATGCCGATATGGCAATCGGGGCAGTCAATCGTGCGTTATTGAGGTTACTCGGGTATTCTGAAGACGAACTCATTGATGATTCTCCTAGTAAGATTTTTGGCGAAGAGCTGGCTCAAGGTTCCATCATGGAAACTTTGTATTGCCAAGGGACCGTGAGCAACGTGGAAACAACATATCTTGCCAAAAATGGACAGCAGATTCCTATGTCACTCTCCGGCTCACTCATGAAGGATGAGAATGGAACGATTCAGGGGTTAGTCTGCGTGGCTCAGGACATTACCGAGCGAAAACGAATCGAAGAAGAGCGGCGTCAACTACAGGATCGGTTGATAGAGACGTCTCGTCGTCTGGGAATGGCTGATGTTGCTACCAGCGTGCTTCACAATGTGGGCAATGTTCTTAATAGTATTAATGTTTCCGTTGGAATTATGAGCACCATGTTACGTCAATCACTTGTTGGTGATGTTCACAAAATCGCCCAAATGCTGAAAGCCAACATGGATAATCTTGGCACCTATCTTACGCATGATAAGAAGGGAAAACAGATACCTAACTATCTCGTGCAATTGGCCGATCATTTATTAGAAGAACAGCAAGCGACACTCAAAGAACTCGAATCATTATATGGAAGTGCAGAACATGCCAAGCAATGTGTTGCCATGCAGCAAGGGATGGTCAAAGCTGGAGGACTCCAGGAGCCAGTTGTATTGACAGACCTCATTGAGCAAGCCTTGACGATCAACAAAACGCTCCTAGAAAAACTGGAAGTAAAAGTCTATCGAGAGTTTGTTGACGTTCCTGAGGTTGTTGTCGATAGACATCAAACGTTGCAAATTCTTGTTAATCTCGTTCGAAATAGCGCGCAAGCGATGCAGACCATGAATAACAAGACGCTCACAGTTCGTATTACCCTTTCATTAGATGAAACAAATATGGTCAAACTCGAGGTGGCAGATACAGGGATGGGAATTCATCCCGATCATTTGACACGTATTTTTTCTCAAGGCTTCACGACGAAAAAGGATGGACATGGGTTTGGGCTACACAGCGGGGCACTTTTGGCTAAAAATATGGGAGGGTCGCTGAATGTGTGGAGTGACGGGCCAGACTGTGGCGCCACATTCATTCTGACTCTTCCCATCGCATCGATAGGTATGAAAGAGAAATGTTCCTTGTCATAAAATCGATTAGGAAACCCTATGGCTTTGAAGCCTGGGGATGAGTAATCGCCCGTGACCCCTTCACCGCAGTGGAGGAGTGGAGGCCAAATATCGAGCTCAAGTTTTGTCAAGACAAAATTTGAGCTCGAGCGGTCTGAAGTCCTGAGCTTTAGCCCGGGGAGTGGATTCACTAGCGGAAAAGGCATGAGTGAGTACGTGATGAGGGAATGTATTCTCACCACCGTAATACCACGGGTATGAATCCGTGGAGGAAGTGATCCCGTCAATGGGGGATAAGCGAAGCTCGAAAATTATGAAAGCTTATGACGGGTGTATGCCTGTAGAGGTTCATTCCTAATCCATTCATGTTTGGATCGGTCTTGAGTAAGCCTTGTCTCCCAATCTTCAGATTTTTCTTTTAGCGCAAAAGGCATAACTCTTTCATATAACTAATTCCATTTAATGGTCATGCTTTGAAGCCTCCGTTATTTTCCTCAATTAAGTTAGATAAGATCTTGCCTTGTGATGATGACCCTTTGCTCCAGTACCTTTACTAGACTGAATTTCGCAATTCTAAGGCCCCTCCGTACTTAAGAGTGTCCCTCGTTTGACCGAAATAACGTACAAAGATCTCATGCTTTGTGATCAGTTTTTCACTAACGTGCCAATCGGTTTGGTCTTGGCATGACTCGAGGTTTTGCGTGACTACCCAAGAGACCGATGTCAACAGACGAATATTAGTAATTGATGATAATCATGCCATTCGTGAGGATTTACGAAAAATTCTCGGTTGTGAGGTGGCAAGTCATCAATTGGCAGCCAAGGAAGAAACTCTGTGCGGAGCTGTCCAGACTCGGAAGCGCTCAAGAGATTTTGAATTAATTTTTGCAGATCGAGGACAACGTGGTCTAGCCCTTGTTCAACATGCACTTCGACAAAACTGTCCCTTTGCGATGGCCTTTGTCGATATACGAAGTCCGTCTGAACGTGAGGGAATCGAGACTATCGAACAGTTGTGGAAAGAGGACTCTGACTTACAAGTGGTGCTGTGCACAGCCTACTCGGATCAGGAATGGGAGCAGGTCTTGCAAAGATTAGGGTATAGCGAAAACCTTGTGGTCTTGCGTAAGCCTGTTGATAGGATCGAAGTTCAACAGCTTGCCGATTCATTTACTGCGAAATGGAATCTCGCACGTCAAGCCAATCGACGCTTAGAATCTCTCGTGCGAGCGGAGGTTGCACTTCAAGATGCGCTAGCTGAGACAGAAAGCCTCGTGACAGCGATTTCTTCGGTCTTAATCGGCCTGAACGATAAGGATTGCGTTTTCCGGTGGAATAGCGCAGCAGAACAGGCATTTGGCATTCCTGCCGAAGAAATTTTGGGCCATTCCATTCAAGAAACAGAAATTCAGTGGGATTGGGATTTTGTGATGAAGTCTATGCAAGATTGTCGTAAGCAACTCCATCCCCTCCGCATACCTGAGTTTCGGTATCTTGATAAAACGGGAACAGAAAGAACACTCGGAATGACTCTCAGTCCGATCCTGAGGGAGACGGATTCTCGTCCAGGCATTTTGATCCTTGGAAAAGATATTACCCAACAACAAAAATTAGAAGCTCAACTAACTCTTGCTCAAAAGATGCAGTCTATCGGGAAACTGGCGGCCGGGGTGGCACATGAACTCAATACGCCTGTTCAGTATATTGCGGAGAATCTCCGATTTTTAAAGGAAGGGTTTCATGATCTCAGGCGACTCTTAGAGTTGTATCGTCAACCTTTTCGCCAAGCACAGGGAGCAAGGATAGACCAACACACGAGAACCAAGGTTAGGCAGATCAGGAAAGAAATTGATTTAGAATACCTTCTCAAAGAGATTCCCATCGTGTTGGCTCAAAGCTTAGAGGGCACGGATCGGGTGGCGGAAATTATTCGTACGATGAATGAGTTTTCACATCCTGGAACGAATGAGAAGATCCCAGCTGACCTACATCAGACGCTTCAGAGTGCCATGACCCTTTCAAGCAAAGAATGGGAAAATGTTGCGGAAGTCGTGACGGACTTTGAGAAAGAGCTTCCTCTGCTTCACTGTATACCCCATCAATTAATACAAGTGTGGATTAATCTGCTTATCAATGCTGCCCAGGCTATTGAAGGAGTTGTATCTGAGAATTCACGGAACAAAGGTACGATTACAATTAGTACTCAAGAAGATAACGAGTGGGCTGAAGTTCGGATTTCTGATACAGGGCCTGGTATTCCTGAATCCATTCAATCACACGTATTCGATTTGTTTTTCACCACAAAGGAAGTTGGGAAAGGAACCGGACAAGGGTTGGCAATAGCACATGCCATTATTGTGCAGAATCATGGCGGGGACTTCATGTTTGAGTCGAACCCTTCGGGGGGTACAACGTTCATCGCGCGGTTGCCATTGGAATTGCGAGGAATGCAGGAGGTTGGTGTCGGAGGATGAAGAGGATTCGTCACATCGTCTGTTCCGAAAGAGCTACTCTTTTAGGCCAGTATTCACATGAATCTCTGTGGATTCTTCCTAGGGAAATGGATTGGACCTCCAATAGAAAAAGTTTTGATCTACTCGGAACGACTCAATCGTTGGATTGCCTTACGCAACAGGGCCGGTCACAGAAAATCCCAGGTGATAGTGCTCAACCCACCCTGTGGCGAGATTCGAGAAACGAGACATTAGGCGTGGCTAGGTTCGATGAAGTTGATGATCACTCTCAGTCAAGGACGAATGTACCCAGCGCTGATGATGGAGCGAAAAGCAAGTTCGTTCAACTCCTTTATGTCATGTGGTTGGTGTTTGATTACCGACCCATGACGATTGACCACGGGATCGTGTGGTTGGGAAGAAAGATTGTGAACCGGCTGGCCATTCTTGCAGAGGTTTTTGAGCTCTTAGAGCGTAAACAAGACTTCCCGTTAAGTTCCAAAGTGTTGTGGACGCATTGTTTGCGTACAGGCTATTTGGCAGGCCTTCTTGCACGGGAAGAGAGTGGTGAGTATGGCGTGATGTCAGAGTCATGCCAAGCCGGGCTTGTCCATGATATCGGATTAGCGATACTTGCTTTATCTCATGATTCCGGCCAATACCTCGATGTGTTGGCTTATGCAAGACAGCGCAGCGTATCTCTTGCCGCGGCAGAACTTCTGAATCTTGGTATTTCACATGAGATTGTCGGAGCTGAATTTCTTCTGCGACAGAAATTCTCTCAAGCGATCGTTGATGCGGTCTCATTTCATGACAACCCATTGGGATTGGAGACGTCTGGGTTTACGCCAACTCTGGCAGTGTACGCAGCCAATATTCTTGAAGGCGGTGGATGGCCACAAGATAGTGACGGCGTTCCATCTGACCATGCGAAAGAGTATTTGGCAGGCCATAGCCTTATTGATTCGTGGCCAAAATGGCAAAGATACGTTGTTCAACTTCGAAACCTGGAGTTTGGGCGTGCCTGAAAAAATATTGTTCGTTGATGACAGTCGAAATGTGTTGGACTCATATAAACGACAATTTCGTAACGGGTTCGAGATCGAGACGGCATTAGGTCCTGAATGGGGAATGGATAAATTAAGTAACGATGGTCCGTTTGCCGTGGTCGTGTCTGACTTTCGAATGCCGAATATTGACGGAGTCGAATTTCTTAATATGGTTAAAACTCAAATGCCGGATGCCTCTCGGATTCTCATTACTGGATATGCCGATGTGCCAACCGCGACGAAAGCTGTGAATGAAGGGGCGGTTTTTCGATTTCTTTCAAAGCCCTGTCCGCATGAATTATTACATGAAACCATTCAAGCCGGTCTCGAACATCATCGACATCTACGAACAGAAAGAGACATTCTAGAAAGAACGCTAAATGGATGTTTAGAGAGCATTATTGAAGTCTTTTCGTTGTCTAATCCACAGGCATTTGGCCGGACTTCTCGTCTTCAACGGTATGTACGGGGAATGGCGAGGCCAATAGGTATGGAGAGTACTTGGCTTCTCGAAACGGCAACCTTGTTGTCCCAAATTGGGACGGTCACCATGCCGGAAGAAGTCCTCCTGAAAAAATACAAGGCTGAATCATTAACCGTGCAAGAGGAACAACTGTTTTATAAACATCCGCAGATAGGTGGAGATTTGCTCGAGGCGATTCCACGTATGGAAGAAGTTGCGAAGATTATTCGCTTTCAGGAAAAACGCTTCAATGGCAGTGGGCCTCCTCAAAATTCATCATGCCAAGGGCGTGACATTCCCGTGGAAGCTCGTATGCTTAAATTGGTGTTGGATTTTGACACGTTGGAAATGAGTGGCATGGAACGTGATGAGGCAATTCAAGAATTACAAAAACGTGAGGGATGGTATGATCCGATCATGTTGGATGCGCTGAAGCAATCTTTCGAAAAAGAAAAAAAGTATACAATCATGGAATTATCCTTGGAGGAATTAACGTCAGACATGATCCTGGCTGACGGAGTTCGAGATGACATGAGTAAAGCGATTGTCTCAAGAGGGCAGCAATTGACCGATGGGCTTTTGAAACACCTTATGCATATTGCTCATCAAAAAAAGATTCAAGAACCCATTAAGGTGATTGTGCCTATTGTTGAAGGCGATAGCGATGCAAAATAATTCCCATCCGAACTTAAGAAATGGAACAAAAGATAATTTGAGACCTATAAAGGACCGACAGTAAAAGTGAATGTCTAGGTTGATCTGAGAGAAACATCAAATGGCGATGACCTCCTGTCCTCAGTGCAATGGATATATGTCTAGCTATGCGCTATCTTGTCCGCATTGTGAAAAGATGAATCCTGCTGCCCCTCAAGCGATTCTTCTCCAGGAGAAACGAAAGGGCTTTTCGTCTTTGTCTTCTAGGGTGCCGGAACCCTATTTGGCCGTAGCCCACGAAGAAACATTCGATGTCGACAGAGATGCCAGAGGTCATAAATTTTTAGGAGTTCAGTGGATAGAGGAACTGTGTGATGAATGGAGTGCGTTACAACCAAGTAAACAAAGAGTCCTTAAGATTTTATTTGGTTTTGCGTTAGTCGCTGGGGTTATATTATTCGTGTATGCACTCTTATTCTAAATTGAGGTTATCATTTCAAACATCATAGTGGAGCTAAATGATACGCGTCATCGAGTAACGACTCGTTGAGGAGATATATTTTTTGTAAAGAGTGAGTCTAAGGAGGGGAAGTCGGTGCTTCGACATCAACTTGAGCAAGAGTCATATTCAGATGCCACGTTAGAGAAGCAATTGCGCATTGGTGCGCTTCCAAAGCATGTGGCGATTATTATGGATGGTAATGGTCGATGGGCAACCGAACGAGGATTTTCACGCATTGCTGGGCATCGGGAAGGTGTTGAATCGGCACGTGAAGTTGTATCTCTCTGTCGTGACCTTGGAATTTCTGCGCTGACGCTTTATGCCTTTTCATTGGAGAATTGGAAGCGACCGCGTGAAGAAGTAGACTGTCTGATGGAGCTCTTTTCGGAGTTTTTTTACCAACATTGTCGACAATTCCTACAGGAAGGAGTCCGATTTCGAGCGATTGGACGACTGGAGTTACTCCCTCAATCTATACAAGTGATGATCAAAGAACTGGAAGAAACAACCCAAAACTTCAATCAATTAACGGTGACATTAGCATTGAGTTACGGCGGACGAGATGAAATTCTCACCGCTGTGAATAAGATTATACGGGATAATGAGGACGGGATAGTTGAGCCAGGGTCTCTCAATGAGACGGGCTTTTCACGATATCTTTCAACAGCTGAACTGCCTGACCCAGACCTAGTGATTCGAACGAGCGGCGAGTCACGAATCAGTAATTTTTTATTATGGCAGATTGCTTACTCCGAATTGTACTTCACGAAAACGCTTTGGCCAGATTTTCGTCGAAGAGAAATGCTATTAGCCTTATTGGACTATCAAGCTCGAGAGCGTCGTCTAGGAGGTCTGAGTCTTAAGAAAGACCAATGCGAACTACCTCTTCATGTATCGTCCACCAACACGTTCTTTTATGAAGGAAAATCCGGACAAGCCCATCAGGTTTCGTCGCCGGTCGAGACGCAATGGTATCGATCTGTTGGTGTTGATTCTGATTATACGTTTCCGGCGCCCGTGTTTTCTTGGTTGGATTGACACAGTCAATCCCTACACCTGATAGGCTTCAGGCAATGGCGTCCGTTGTCCGATACCCGCTCGCATGTGCATACGTCCCTGCGATTTTGTCCCTTCCATTCGAATGTCTATTATTAAACGATACTTTCTTGAAGCTAACCATGACTGAGGTATACTTAAAGGAAAGACCAACCATCGCATGGATTTGAGTTTCAGGGCGTGCGCGTATTAAGGGGTAGAAGAATGACCATTCGTTCTACGAAAAGACAGTCGATATCAGCCGCTCATTTTACCTTGGTGAGTGTATTTATGGGCGTATCGGCCTTTTCAGCCCAACCTTTGCCGACACCTGATCCCTATCCTGTTCAGTGTCAGACAGCGGAGACTTGCTTCCAGCAAGCCTTAAACCCTGATGCCGATACCTATGACTCTGTGCTTCCAGAATCATACTCAGTGGCGACTTTAAAAAAAGTTCGCGCGGAATATCCTGGGACAGTGTGGGCTCATCGAGCTAGCATCCACCTTGGCCTGATGTTGAAAGAAACGTCACCAGAAGAATCGATTGCCCATTTTCAACAGGTGCAGGCGGAATTTCCACTATTACAAGACTATCTGCATTTTTGGATGGGTGAAGCGCTATTGAATGCTCGTCGACCTGCCGAAGCGGCTAAATTGTTTGAGGAGGTGGGAGAGTTGGAACCTCAATCGAGGCTCACGAAGGATGGCTTAGTCTTAGCCGGTCGTGCTTGGCTTGAAGCCGGAAATTGTGAATCCGCGATTCCCTCATTTCTCCACATCATCCGTAGCGCACCTCTATCTGCCCAAGCGGCAAGCGCATTGTTAGAGATCGGCAAATGTCAACTGAAACTCGGCCAAGTGGAGGTCGCGCGACAATCACTTCGGGAAGTCTGGTGGAAGGTTCCCCACAAATCTGAAGGAGAAGAAGCGCAGAAATTACTCGAGCAATTACCTGATGCGAATCAACACAAGCCTACTCTCGATGAACAGTACAAGCGCGCAGTTGCCTTTTATAAGGCAGCGCAATTTGAAGAAGCCATTTCTGGGCTTCGGGAGTACCTACGTCAAGTGTCCAAAGGCCAGAAATATGACGAAGCTCAATACAAGCTTGCAATGGCCTTGGCCCGATTAAAGCAATATGACAAGGCAGAGAAAGTTTTTCACGAAGTCGCTCGTTCGCAATCACGCCGAAGGCAAGATGGGGTCGTGTGGTTGGCACGTTCGTATCTTCGACAGGGAAAAGGCTCTCAAGTCCTTGCCCTGCATCAAAAGGCTCATGTCAAAGGCTTATCTGGAGATCGACAAGCGCTCCTTCATATTTTTGCAGGTGTGTGGTTGAACGATCAGGGTCAAAAGGAGGAAGCACTGGCCGCATTTCAACAGGCGTTTCAGTCGGCACGTTCGTCTCAAAAACGACAAGATGCTCTATGGCGGATGACGTGGATCTATTATGAGCAAGAACAGTACGCTCTGGTGTTAGCGACCTTAGAAAAATTAAAACAGAATGCCAAGGGCATCGACGTCAAGATTCGAGTTCGGTACTGGCAAGGCCGGATTTACGAGAAATTACATCAGTCTGCCAAGGCTCAAGCCGTCTATCAGAAACTGGTGCAAGACCAGCCATTGACCTATTATGGACAATTGGCCAAAGCTCGTTTACAGCCATCGGATGCCATGATGAACGTTGGTTTGATACAGAAGGCGGCTCTTTCGGATTCTTCCGTTGCTTCGGTTGAGCCGTTACATGATCTTCATTATCAAAAAGCACGCGAGTTGGTGAAGTTAAGACTTATGGTAGAGTCAGCTGAAGAATTAAGGGCCGTGAGAAAACGCACGGCTTCTAAAGCTGAGAACCTGAATTCTATGATTGCTCTTGCACAACAGACAGGGGCGTACGACCTTGGGATACGTTTAGCCATTCGGCATTTTGGTCAAAAAATGAAAGAGGGGAAAGTTCCGCGATCTTCTTACGCCTGGAATGGAGCGTACCCAACCGGATATGTCCCAACGATTCAGCAATTCTCGCCTTCTGGGTTAGATCCTTATCTCATTGCAGGACTCATTCGAGAAGAAAGTTTATATGATACTCGTGCGACATCGCGGGTTGGCGCGCTTGGCCTGATGCAACTCATGCCTGAAACGGCAAAAAAAGTTGCTCGTGAAATAGGATTACAGTCTCCTCAAAAAGATGACTTGTTTGATGCGAAGATTAATATTCAACTGGGGACGACATATGTCGGCCAACTGTTATCTCAGTTTAATGGAAATCTTGTCTATACGGTTGCCGCCTATAATGCTGGTCCACATGTCATACGGCGTTGGGTTGCACAGGATCCTCACGTAGAACCCGATGAGTTCGTTGAGCGAATCTCATATCGTGAGACGCGCGGCTATGTGAAGCGAGTACTTGGTAGTTATCGAGTCTATCGAGCGTTGGAAGATCAGGCGTGTCATGCGTCTTCGCTTGACAGGATGTGTTGAAATTTTTATATTCTGATTCATGGATTCATCCGTAAAATGTTGAGCAGGAGGAAACATGAGTCTGGAGAAAATAGAAGCCCTTGAAGTTCGAGTGCGAAAATTAGTTGACCTTGTCGTTGAGCTTCGTCATGACAAGGCTACTCTGGAAGAGGAATTACAAGCTGCGCGTGAACGTTTGGTGAAGCATGACGAGCTTACGCAGGGGTGGGAGGATGAGCGTACCAGCATACGATCTCGGATTGAAAAGGTTCTTGGTGAACTAGAGTTTCTCGACAATACCAATAACCACCAGGAGGGCTGATGTGAAAAAACCTATTGAAGTCGAAGTGTATGGACAGCGTTTCTCACTCCAGGGAGAAGCCGATGAAGCTTACATCCAACAACTTGCTGGTTATGTTGATGAGCAGATGCGAACATTGACAAAGAATATGAAAACAGGCACGCCAACCAAGTTGGCCATTTTAGTTGCGATCAATATTGCTGATCAGTTGTTTCGACAGCAACGCGAACAACGTGAGGGAGAAGTTGAGGTCGAACGGTTGACTCAAAGCATGCTCGAACATATTGACCATCAACTTGAACTCCACCCAGTGTAGCCCCTAGTCCCTCCAAACAGGTCTTGCTGAGCTTCAGTATGTACTTCTTGGGGTTAAGAATTGCCCCTCTTCCACAATTTCTGAGCTTTCCATCTGTACAGATCAACTCCTAAGCCATTGGTATGATTAAGGAGTTTTGAATCTGCTTGAAAAGATCTCTTCTGCTCTGCTAGCCTATGTTATTGTTTTCATGTTAGAATATAATGAAACTGTTAAATCCTTCTTAACCATTCAATGAAGGAAAACTTGGAGGAGGCTGTTTAGCGTACAGCCGTGTTGGTAATGGCTAAGTTTTTGGGTCTTTTGACCCTCTTGACGATTGTTTTTGAAAGAACGTGTGCGAACAAGTGTGTATCCAACCTGAAGAATATCACCGCTCAGTGGCTAAACGAGTTGTCTTCAAAATGTTTGCATTTTGAGGCTGGTCAAGATTCTCGTCTCGTTTTTCCTCTGCAGCATTCTTTCCCCCCACTCGTTCCTGTTAACAAACAGGGTCAATATACCAGTGACTTCCTTCGAGGGAGTCCTGTTTCTCGACGGCGTGTTCGCAACGCAAATTTTTCGAAACCTTCTTTCGTACTGCCATTCTCTCCAACACGACGTATCTGCTAACGGTTCCTCTACCACAATTCTTGTGTGTTGTTAAGTCGGCACTGTCGTTTACGAGAGTCTGCTGACTCGACTCTACCACTCTAGAGTGTGGATAGTATGGAAGGGGGTGGCTGCCATTTTTACCACGATCACAATTTCAGTTCTGGTTGGTGTCCTGGCATTGGCCCTGGGATTTATTCTCAATGGTGTGATCCAGCGAAATAGGGATGAAACCAAACGTTCTGAAGCTGAAGAACAGTCTCGTCAGATCACGCAAAATGCAGAACGAGATGCCGAGCGTTTGATTAAAGATGCAAAACTTGAATCAAAAGATCTCCTGTTCCAAGCTAAATCCGAGATTCAGCGGAGAGAAAAGGAAGTACGTGCTGAATTCCAAGCAACGGAGAAAAAGCTGTTACAGCGAGAAGAAGGACTCGATCGAAAATATTCTAGTATAGAGAAACGCGAAGAAGAGTTCCGACGACGCGAAAAAACTCTCTCTGAAAGAGAGGAAGGAATTTCTAGTAAAGAAGCAGCCTGTGAGCACGTTGTCCGTGAGCATCGACAAGCTTTGGAGCGAGTTGCCGGTATGACTGTAGAAGAAGCAAAACGCCAGCTTCTGAATGAAATCGAAAGTGAAGCGAAGTTAGACGGGGCGCTTGTCAGCAAACGAATCCTGGATGAAGCTCGAGAAAATGCCGAAAAAGAGGCGCTGGAAATGGTCACACGATCAATTCAGCGCATCACGAGGGACTATGTGAATGAAGCGACAATTTCGGTCGTCCCCTTGGCGAGCGATGGTATGAAGGGAAGAATTATTGGACGTGAAGGCAGAAATATTCGGGCTTTGGAGGCAGCAACAGGGGTTGACTTAATCATTGATGAAACTCCTGAAGCGGTCATCGTGTCTGGGTTTGACCCACTTCGACGAGAAGTTGCCAAAATCGCACTCGAACGGTTGATGCAGGACGGGCGAATACACCCCACACGAATTGAAGAAGTCGTCGAAAAGGTCAAAGGTGACTTAGACAAGCTTATGCGGGACGAAGCCGAAAAGGTCATTTTTGAAGTCGGATTGTCTGACTTCCATCCTGAAATCGTGAAGTTGCTAGGGCGTTTGAAGTATCGCACCAGTTATGGACAAAATAACCTCTATCATGCGCGTGAGGCCGCCTATATTTGCGGGATTATGGCGTCGGAGTTAGGTCTTGATGTGAAGTTGGCGAAACGAGGAGCCCTTCTTCACGACATTGGAAAGGTTGTCAGTCACGAAGAAGAGGGGACCCATGCCATGCTAGGGGCCGAAATGGCCAAAAAGTATGGTGAATCAGAAAAAATTGTCAATGCGATCGCGGCTCATCACGAACAGGTCGAACCAATTTGTCCTGAGTCAGTGCTGGTGGCCGCAGCAGAAGCTCTCTCCGCAGCCCGACCAGGTGCACGACGTGAGACCCTCGAAGCTTATGTCAAACGACTGCAAAAATTGGAATCTTTAGCCACGGATTTTAACGGTGTGGATAAAGCCTATGCGATCCAAGCCGGTCGAGAGATTCGAGTAGTCGTTCGACAGGGTGATTTAAATGATACAGAAGCCTTTACCCTTTCTCGAGATCTTGCGAAGAAGATTGAACAGGAAATGACGTATCCAGGCCAAATTAAAGTGACGGTCATACGGGAGAATCGATTCATTGAATTCGCAAAATAGTAGCTCTTCCATGCCTCTCTTATGAAAATACTCTTTGTCGGCGACATTGTTGGCGAGCCTGGGCGGCGAGTGATCATGAAGCGTCTTCATAAGGCGATCGCGCAATACCATGTGGATCTCGTGATCGGTAATGGAGAAAATGCCGCTGGCGGATTTGGCATCACGCCCGACATTGCAACCGAATTGTTTGATCTGGGCCTTTCCGGCATCACACTTGGCAATCATGCATGGGACAAGAAAGAGGCTGTTGACTTTATCAACAAAGATTCACGGGTGCTGCGGCCAGCAAATTATCCTAGCGGTGTTCCGGGTCGTGGCTCCATGATTATGGAAACTGCGTCTGGTGAGACGCTCGGAGTTCTCCAATTAATGGGGCGAGTGTTTATGCCGATTCTTGATTGTCCTTTTCGGGTCGCAGAGCGCGAACTCGAAAAACTCAAGGAGCAGACCCAAGCCATTATCGTCGACATGCATGCCGAAACGACGTCTGAAAAAATGGCGATGGGACACTTTCTCGATGGGAAGGTTACTGCTGTGCTGGGAACTCATACGCATGTGCAAACTGCGGATGATCAGATTCTTCCAAAAGGGACAGCTTATCTGACAGATATCGGCATGACCGGTCCCATACACTCGGTCATCGGCATGAAGGCGGACGGAGTGATTCAGAAGTTTCTCTTGCAAACTCCAAGACGTTTTGAAGTGGCTTCAGGTCCGGCGGTGTTATCAGCCGCGCTTATTGAACTGGATGCGATGACCGGAAAAGCAATCGATATTCAGCGATTGCAAGTGCATGAATAGGGGTCGTGTTTTTGCAGAATGTCCTTTCCCGCATTCTGACCGTTTCTGAACTGACTACGCAGATCCGTCAGGTCTTAGAAGGCCAATTCCCTCACGTCTGGGTTGAGGGGCAAATTTCCAACCTTCGTCGGCCATCTTCTGGTCACCAGTATTTCACCCTTAAAGATCAGTCGAGTCAGATACGCGTTGTGCTGTTTCGTGGGGTGGCGCAACACCTGCCGTTTGTCCTAGAAGAAGGGTTAGAGGTCATCATTCGCGGGGATGTGACGGTCTATGAGTCGAGGGGCGATTATCAACTGATTCTCGAGGCCGTTGAACCAAAAGGCATTGGAGCACTTCAACTTGCTTTTGAACAATTAAAAACAAAATTGGAAGAGGAAGGGATTTTTGATCCTGATCGAAAACAATCGCTCCCGTTTTTTCCATCAAAAGTTGGTGTGATAACTTCCCTGCATGGGGCTGTCCTGCATGATATTTTGAACATCATGAAGCGGCGCTGTCCCATGATCCCGATTCTTATTCATCCAGTTGTCGTACAGGGGGAAGACGCGGCTCAACAAATTGCCGATGCTATTCGCACCATGAACACCAAGAAGGATGTGAATGTTCTTATCGTTGGCAGGGGGGGAGGATCACTCGAGGACCTCTGGTCTTTCAATGAAGAAGTCGTCGTGCGTGCTATTGCCGAGTCGACCATTCCGATTATCTCGGCGGTAGGACATGAAACTGATGTGACATTAGCCGATATGGCGGCGGATCTCCGTGCCCCTACGCCTTCAGCCGCAGCAGAGATGGTGGTTCCATCTTTTGAAGATCTTCATAGTCTGGTGACACAATTCTTGAACCGATTAATTCGAACAATGCGAATGAAAGTACAGGTATGTCGACATGAAGCGGAAGCGATGCAATCAGCTCTTCCAGATCCTATGTTATGGTTGTATCGATATGGACAATGCGTCGATGACTTAGAAACTCGTCTTGTCCATATGGTTAAAGATTTGCAGCGACGGCTTTATCTTCACTTCACGCATCTTGAGTCTCAGATTTTTTCGAATACGCCTCAACATCGAATTCAATCGGCGCGATGTGTCATCCCGCAACTCTTAATTCGGATGATACAGCGGATGCAAGCTTTCATCAAAGAAAAGAATTATGAAGTTGAAATGAAGATGGCCCAGCTTCATTCGCTGAGCCCTTTAACGGTCTTGTCTCGAGGGTACAGCATCGTCGAGACCAGGGACCGAAATAGGATTGTAAAGAGTATTGACGATCTCACTGTTGGAGACCACGTCTGTGCGCGGTTCGTGGATGGAAAAGCGACGTGTCTGGTGGAAGAAATCAAGGCTGAATCATGAAAGTTTTCGTCCTTGACCCTTATCAGTGGGTAGGTATAATGCTGAATGGTAGAGACAGCACTCGCTGAAAAACATTTCTTTTGTCTAAGATTATATCATCGAGATATCGTAAAATGCTGAGAGCAAACCTGAGATTTCAGGTTCATGATCTGTCTGCAGAAGGTTAAAAAATAATGGCAACCCCAAAATTCGAACAGGCATTAGCAAGGTTAGAAACGATTGTGACAGAATTGGAACGTGGAGAGTTACCATTGGATGAGTCCTTGAAAATTTTTGAGGAAGGCATCAAATTATCGAAAACCTGCCTGAAGGTCCTTGATGATGCCGAACGGAAAGTTGAAATTCTCGTTCAAGATAAGGATGGGAAAAAACGAATCCAAGCGTTCGCGGATGGTGAAAATGCTCCTGAAACTTCCAAGACACCGCCGTCATAAATTCTCAGAGAGTCCATAGAGCACCTTCATGCACTCATTCGTCATATTTTGTTGAGTACACAATCCATGAATCTTCGAAGTCAAGCTGTAAGAAAACAGCGACTAGACTCTGTGTTGGTGTCGCGGGGCTTGGCTGTGAATCGAGAGCAAGCGCATCGGTATATCTTAGCTGGGCTTGTGAAAGTCGATGGGATGCTGGTTGATAAGCGAGCACGGTTAGTCGATGAAGCCGTGACCATTGATATTGATCTTCCGGCAACAACGTTTGTCAGTCGAGCAGGCGACAAACTTGCTGCCGCGATTGATGCATTTGCTATTGACTGTCGGGAGGTTGTCGCCATGGATGTGGGTTCCTCTACTGGCGGGTTTACAGATTGTCTCCTGCAACGCGGCGCAAGACGTGTCTATGCGGTAGATGTGGGCTATGGTCAGTTAGATTGGACGCTTCGAGAAGATCCACGGGTTGTCGTCCATGAACGATGTAATATTCGGTATTTATCTGCCGAGGACATTCCAGAACGGATCGAATTGGCCGTGATTGACGTGTCATTTATTTCCTTGCGGATAGTCTTGCCAAGTGTCATAAAATTTCTTTCGAATACCGCATCAGTCGTGATGCTTGTTAAACCGCAGTTTGAAGTCGGAAAAGGGCAAGTGGGTCGAGGGGGAATTGTTCGTGATGAAAACAAGCGCATCATGGTTAAGGATGAGCTGTTGAGGCTGACTGAAACACTGGGGCTTTCGGTCATTGGAGTCATGGATTCACCTGTGTTAGGACGAAAGGGAAACAAAGAGATGCTCATGGCTCTCACCTTTCGGGCTGAGATGAGAGAAGTGAAATAAAAATCCAAAGTTACGTTGATTGGCCTAGAATGCAAGTTGAAATGACATCGGATGGTTTTTGTGGAGGAATCGTATGTCTATGAATGTGTTAGTGACCGGAGGCGCGGGTTTTATTGGATCTCATGTTGTGGATCGTTTAGTCCAAGAAGGCTATCAAGTTTCTGTTATTGACAATCTTTGTACGGGAAAACGTAAAAATGTGAACAAAAAAGCCAAACTCTATAAGATGGATATTCAAAGCCGAAGCATTGATCGCGTGCTTCGTGCACAACGTCCGACGACAATCATTCATTTAGCTGCTCAAATGAATGTCCGACTGTCGACAGAAGACCCGACCTTTGATGCCTCGGTAAACATTCTTGGAACGATCAATCTTCTTGAACATGCCATACAGCATGGAGTTCGGAAGATCACATTCGCCTCATCTGGTGGAGCTGTCTATGGAGAGCAGGAAGTGTTTCCAGCGTCAGAATCTCACCGCACCGACCCTCTATCGCCGTATGGCATCAGTAAGCTAGCTGGGGAAAAGTATCTGGCTTATTACGCCCACGAACAAGGTATACGGTATGTAGCTCTTCGGTTTGGGAATGTCTATGGGCCTCGGCAGGAGCCAGAAGGGGAGGCCGGGGTTATCGCGATCTTTGCCAAAAAAATGTTGAAAGGTGAGCAACCGATGATCAACGGGACGGGGAAACAAACACGAGATTTCGTCTACGTCGATGATGTCGTCGAGTCCGTGATGGCAACATTAAAACCCGAGACACAAGGAATCTACAATGTGGGGACTGGACAAGAAACGACGGTGAATGAATGTTATGCCTTGTTAAAAAAGTTCACGAAGTCGGAATGTAAGGATCTCTATGGCCCAGCCAAGAAGGGCGAGCAATTACGAAGTGTATTAGATGTGACAAAACTCCGTGAGGAATTTGGCTGGGATGCGCACGTCAGCCTCTCTGATGGCCTATCACAGACTGTTGAGTACTTTAAATCGTGAAACCGTTTATGTGTTCGGACGAGCCTGGGTCGAGTAAGGGGCATTGTCCTGAGATGCGAACAACGCTTCATCAGTGGCATGCCTATCGATCAGTATCGCGGGACTGAAGGATCGATTTCGACCGACCAGGCATCAATGCCGCCTACAAGGTTTTTGACATTCGAAAAGCCTTGTTGAAGCAGAAATCCCATAGCGTCTGCGCTTCGCATGCCTTTGTGACACATGGCCACGATTTCACGATTCGGATCAAGTTTATCGAGAGAGTTGGGAATAGTGCCCAGGGGGATCAAGACAGACCCTTCTATCTTTGCCATGGAATACTCGTGAGGCTCACGGACATCCAAGATAAACAGATCTTCTCCCTTATCTAGCCGATCTTTCAATTCGCGAACGGTAATTGTATAGCTCATCGTGGTTACCTCCTTTATAATAGGAAATCATGATATCCCCACGCTTTCGATGCTGTCAACGAAAGGTGTGGGATTAGGGCCTTCCTCTTGCATTTCTTCAGTGGCGTAACCCTATCGTTCTTGATTGAGGTGGTGGACATGCCGAATTTTCCTCTTGCGTCGATCGAAAAAATTGCAGACTTTGTCGGTCAGGAAGTGACCCTTCGCGGATGGGTACGTCGACGGAGATCAAAGGGAAAGATTCATTTTTTGGTGATTCGCGATGGAACGGGTGATATCCAAGCGGTCGTGAATAAGGCGACAATTACGCCCGAGCATTTTGAACGTTCTGCCCAGTTGACGCAGGAATCGGCCATTGTGCTCACTGGGATACCGAGAGCCGAGCCCAGAGCATCCGGAGGTTATGAACTGGATGTGTTGGGAATTGAGATCGTCCATGTGTCCGAGCCATTTCCGATTCAACCCAAGGAGCATAGTGTTGGGTTTTTAATGGAGCATCGGCACTTATGGCTTCGATCCAGGCGGCAACATGCGGTGCTCCGCATTCGACATGAAATCATACGTGCCTGTCGAGATTTTTTTGATGATCGAGATTTTACGTTAATCGACACGCCGATCTTTACCCCCAATGCCTGTGAAGGGACGACGACCTTATTTCAAACGCAGTACTTTGACCAAACAGCCTATCTCGCGCAAAGCGGACAACTCTACAGTGAAGCCTCGGCGGCGGCATTTGGAAAGGTGTATTGTTTCGGTCCGACCTTTCGGGCGGAAAAGTCTAAAACGCGCCGACACCTGATGGAGTTTTGGATGGTCGAGCCCGAAATGGCCTTTGCCGAATTAGTCGATGCGATGGACCTTGCCGAGGGTTTGTTGAAGGTGGTTCTTGAACGTGTCTTGGATCGTCGTCGAGAAGAACTGTCCATTCTCGAGAGAGATATTTCTAAGCTTGAAGCGGTGGTCTTACCGCTGCCACGCGTGACCTATCAAGAAGCCATTACACTTCTTCAGGAAAAAGGGGTCTCCATTCAGTTTGGTGATGATTTTGGTGGGGATGATGAAACGGTCTTGGCATCGTCATTCGACAAACCGGTGATTGTGCATCGCTACCCGTCGTCAATCAAAGCCTTTTATATGGAGCCGGATCCAGCAGATCCCAATCTTGCGCTGTGTATGGATGTCTTGGCGCCAGAAGGGTATGGTGAAATTATTGGAGGCGGGCAACGAATTCATGATCACGACAAATTAGTTGCGAGAATCAAAGAACATCAACTTCCGGAGGACGCCTTTCGATGGTATCTGGATATCCGCAAATATGGATCTGCGCCGCATGCCGGTTTTGGGATGGGCATTGAACGGGTTGTCGCGTGGATCTGTGGGTTAGAACATGTTCGCGAGACGATTCCCTTCCCCCGTATGCTCTATACGCTCTATCCGTAGACTTGCCATGAAGGCAGCGAGCCCAGACGCAGCACATGTCTGTGTTTCCTGCGCTCAGACTTGAGACGTCTATTCAAACAAATCGTGTTTTGGTTCACATCTTATGGACATGATGCGTATTCGACCATACGAACATAAAGATATTGTTCCGCTCGGTGACGTGTATCGGTCGGCGATACGTGCAGTTGGAGAACAATTCTACTCTGTAGAGCAAGTTGCTGCTTGGGTGAGTTACCCAGATGACCAAGCGGAGTTCATGCGATGGGTGCAGGAGGCGTCGACTGTTGTCGCTATCACGGAGGAGTCAGGCCCAATAGGGTTTGGGGGGCTTGAAAACACTGGCCGAATTTCATCGCTCTTTGTTCGACCGGAATGGATGCGTCAAGGGGTGGGGGCAGCGCTTCTGAAACGACTACTGAATGACGCAAGATCGAATGGAATATATGAATTGACCACACAAGCATCGGAATTCTCTAAACCGTTATTTGAACAATTTGGATTTGACCTGACGAATATCGAACATACCACATTCAAGGAAGTCGACTTTACCCGCTATGCCATGCGAAAGCGACCATAGGGTATGCAATTCAGAGGATGTTACCTAGTGAGACGGCCGTGTCCATTTGTGACTTGCAAGGTGCGAGAATACGTATTGTTATAAACACGACTGCATTGTAAAAAGGGATGGTGATGACCGTGTTCAAACACATGCTACTTTTCATGGTGTTCATGAGTGTATCGTTCCACGCATTGGCTGCTGAATTTCTGTATCTGGTGTCGGGGAATACCATTGCCGTAAAAGTCATTGACCAAGAAACGGGTACATTACATGACCATCAAACCTTGAAACTCGACGGTACGGGGCCAATTGCCTTTTCCCCTGACCAGTCCTTCCTCTACATTGTGGAGCAACAGCCACGTTCAAAGACGGAACAGTCTATCGCGACCTATACAATTGGAAATGATGGGAAACTGACATTGCAGCAAAAATCACCAATCACCATGCCAACAGAATATTTAGATGCAGATGCAACCGGCCAGTATCTCGCCGGAGTCACTACGGCAAGGGGAAAATGTCGGTCTGGAAATTCACGGAAGGCGTGTATAGAGGAGAGACTGTTCAAGAATTCACGTTGGAACAAAAGGCTCATTCCACGGTGTTCTCACAAGACAATCAATATATTCTTGTCCCTGCAACCGGTCCCAATAAAGTTTTTCAGTTGATATTTGATGAAAAGACGGGAAACGTGGCTCTGAATGAACCGGCATTTGCAAGTGGACCAGAAGAAGGTGCACGTCAGCCTCGACACCTTGTTTTTAACAGAAAATTGGATATTGCCTACACAACACAGGAGCGAATGAACCCTGGTGTGGCCACATGGACCTGGGAGCCAGAGAAGGGACTATTGAAACTCATAGAGAACATTGTGACGACGCGTGAAGATGTTGAAAGTATCACAATGGCAGATTTGCATATTACCCCAGATAATAAATTTCTCTATATCTCAAACAGAGATGATAAAAATACGCGTGATAGCATCATTGGATTTCGCATTGATCCTAAGAATGGAAGTTTGAGCTTGATTAAACATTTCCCAAGCGAGCATATTCCGCGTTCATTCTGTATCTCTAAGTCTGGAAAGTATCTCTATGTTGCGGGAAAGGGGGATGCCAAGCTCGGCGTCTATGAGATCCATTCTAATACTGGTCATCTGGAGAAAATCAAGCAATACGAAACCGGTGCTCTCCCAATCTGGGTCACGACCCTAATCAAGTAGAACATCCGTCTTTTTCTTCTTCACTCCACATTCCTTAGTTCTAGATTCATCTCATTGGTGCAAAAAAATCGAGAATCATCTAGTTATGGCGTCCAGCCTTCTAGCACGGCTTTCACTGACCCCACAATCACTTTCGCCTGCATCATCAGAGGGACGCGATGATGATCGTTGGTCAACCAAAAATAAAAATTCCCTTCGTTGGCAAAAATTCCACGAAACGGCATGACGGCCTCACATCGAATAGCTTCTACTTCACCCCATGGACCAGATACTCGTTCAATGTCTTCAATTCGTATTTCAATCTCATAATTCTTTTTGTCGTGGTGAACCTGCAAGTTGAACGAACGCCCAGGCATGAGTTGTGGAAGATTGCGCACATAATAGAGAAAAGAAAGCGGACCATGCGTATCAGAAGAAATAGGCATGGTGCTCAACTGTTCATTCTTGATGATGGAGACTTCTTGATTTTCATGATGAAAGGTGACATCAAAGTCTTCGTGGTCGCTCCCTTCCCGCCGTTGAAAGATAAAGTGCTTGGGCAGTAACGTGCCTGCATCAAGAGTTGAATCGACGAGGTTATTCACCGGAAAAAAGAATGAGATAAAATCATTGGACTGCGCGGTAGACATCAGCCGGAGGTGTGGTTGTCCTTGAGCCGTCATCTCATGCTTGGCCTGGAGTGTTCCTGTGCCGGCTGGAAGGCCGAATAAAGAAATGGAATACCGGTACAATTCATCGTTCTGAAGAGGCCAAGCTGTGCTGATTTCTTTTGCTGAAAAGGCATCCAGCATGGAGATCCAGAAAAAGATCAGAATCATCATCAATACTTGCCGGTTTATGTTCGATGTCATACATTCATCGTAACCCATGATCATTGGAATGTCAGTGCCCATGCTTTCCGCTCCCTTGAAGGGAGAGGCTGAGTTTTTAAAGAAAACTCAGGGTGAGGGTAAAGATGTCATAGCTACTGCACTTCTCCCCGTTAATGCAGCACGAATTTCAAACCCCATCAGTTCCATTTCAATGTTGACAAATTTTTCCGGCTATGCAGGATAGATGTGCTGCGCGAGTAGAAGAATACAAACAAGATGGATTTTCAATCACCACATAGCTTCGATGTCTTTCTGAGTTATCACTGGCGCGATCATGTGCAAGTGGAGTCGCTCGCTCACCAATTGCGTGATGAAGGACTCACAGTGTTTCTCGATCGATGGTATCTGACGCCGGGGCAATCATGGCCAAAGGCGTTAGAGGCGACTCTCGCACAATGTCACGCCGTGGGTGTCTGCATTGGGCAGGGTGAGATGGGGCCGTGGCAACAGCGAGAGCAATACCTGGCATTAGAGCGCCAAGCGTCTGTTGAACGGCAGGGTCAAAATTTTCCCGTTATTCCGATCCTGCTGCCTGGCTCAGAGCCTCCACTGGGATTTCTACGTCAGAACACATGGGTCGACTTTCGACATCGTCTGAACGACAAGGTCCTACTCACTACACTGGTCAAAGCCATTCATGGTGAGTCGCCTGGGCCGGATAGCCAAGCTACCGTTCGCGAGACGCTCGCCACCATTTGCCCTTACCGAGGTCTCCAGTATTTCCGTGAGGAAGATGCGGCCTTCTTCTTTGGACGAACCGAGGCCATTGGCCAGTTGGTGGGAGCTATCGAAAAACATCGTTTGGTGGCAGTGGTCGGGGCCTCAGGCAGTGGAAAATCTTCAGTCGTGCGTGCAGGGCTCGTACCTGAGCTGCGAAAGAGTCACGAGTGTGTGTGGGAGGTTGTCACGATCGTGCCGACCGATCGTCCTTTGCATGCACTCGCTGCGGGACTGATGCCGATACTTGAGCAGGATATGAGCGAAACCGACCGATTGATCGAAACAAACAAACTGGCCGATGCTCTTCTCCAAAAAACGGTCAAGCTCCGTGACATCGTTGAGCAAATACTCCTGAAGCAGCCAGGAACAGAGAGGCTTCTCCTCATAGTGGATCAATGGGAAGAGTTGTTTACGCTTTGTCACGAGGATCGGTCCCGTTGGTGCTTCATCGATAATGTACTCGATGCCACGGCCGCCACCAGGCTCAGCGTCGTGCTCACCCTGAGAGGAGATTTTTTCGGCCGTGCCATCACGAATTATCGACCGCTGTCGGACCGGGTCCAAGGGGCCCAGGTAAATGTTGGGCCGATGAACAAAGAAGAATTACGACTTGCCATCGTGGAGCCGGCACGGCAGGTCGGACTCACGTTTGAATCGGGGTTGGTAGACCTGATTCTGGAGCAAGCTGCCGACGAACCTGGCCACTTGCCGTTGCTCGAATTCGTTCTGCGCCAACTGTGGGATCATCGTCGTGGCGGAGAACTCCATCATGAGGCCTATAGAGAAATCGGTCAATTGGAGGGGGCAATCGCAAGAAAAGCCGAATCACTCTATCAAAACGCTAGTGAAGAGGATCAGCGAAGGATGCAGCAGATTTTTTTTCGTCTCGTGCGACCGGGAGAGGGCGAGGCCGATACCAGACGGCGAGCAACGTTGGCCGAATTGGGCGAGGGTCTTCAGGGCCTTGCAAAGACGCTCACAGATGAGCGTCTACTCGTAACTTCCCAGCTCACCAGCCGTCCCGAAGAAACCATCGAGGTGTCGCATGAGGCCTTGATTCGACATTGGGATCGGCTCAAAGACTGGGTCGATGCCGATCGCCAGTTTCTCGCCTGGCAGCAACGACTTGGCACATCAATCAAGGAGTGGGAACGAAGCAATCGGAGTGCCGATCTCTTGCTCCGTGGCCTGCCGCTGACCGACGCGCTGGCTTGGCTCAAGAAAAAGCCAGATCAATTCTCATTGACTGAACGGCAGTTTGTCTTGGCTAGCAAAAGACGCAAGACCAGATCCCGTGGTGTCGCCATTGTCGCTGGTGTTCTCATCACGATGTTCATTAGCGGTCCGCTCGTCTGGTTGGGTAAAGAAGGGGAGACCCTTCGTTTTGCATGGTCAAGTGTCATGGCACGACTGCATTTGGTGAAAGTTATTGAGCCGGATGAAATGGTAAAAATTGAGGCGGGACGCTTTGTGATGGAGGGAAGAGATGGGAAAAGGAGAGAGGTCACGATTACGCGCGATTATAAGTTGAGCCAGCACGAAGTGACGTTTAACGAATATGAACGGTTTGTGACACTGACAGGCGAAGGCAAGGTGGATGATGAGGGATGGGGTGGGGAGCGACGGCCTGCCATCAACGTGTCTTGGGAAGATGCCGTGGCCTATGCGAAATGGTTGTCTTGGGCGACTGGGAAATCCTATCGGCTCCCGACGGAAGCTGAATGGGAATATGCGGCAAGGAGTGGCGGAACAGATGAAAAATGGGCTGGGACATCTGAGGAATCTAGGTTGCGTGACTATGCAGTGTTTGCCTCTGACCGTACGAAGCCGGTTGGCAGTAAACAGCCTAACGGACTCGGACTCTACGACATGAGCGGAAACGTGTGGGAATGGGTGGAGGATTGTTGGCATGAGAGTTATCAAGGGGCACCACAAGATGGTTCAGCGTGGCGAGAAGCAGATGGTGGTGACTGTGGCCGGCGCGTGATTCGCGGCGGTTCCTGGTTCAACTACAAACCAGTGCTCCTGCGTTCGTCGCTCCGTAACTGGATCTTTACCGACGACCGCACCTACGGCATTGGCTTTCGTGTGGCCCAGGCTGGCGAACCTTGAATCGCATGTGGAGAAGCATCTTGACCTCAAACAAGGACGACCGCCATAAGCTATGGCATGTTCAACAATCGTGAGCAAGCCCACTTATTTTTAACCCTTTACTCCTAGTGCTTCAATAGGAACTCCGTTGAGGGTACAATTTCCTCATACCGTTTCTTCTTTTTTGAGTTGTTTAATGACTGTATGACGTATTCATCGCAAACTGCCTCGCACTAGTCCTTTACCCTTTGTCCGAAAATTTTAATCTTATAGATTGATCATGAGTTCAAACGTTCCTCAAGCCGTGCAATTATGCCACGGGTTGGTTTTACCTTGAGGATGAAGTAACAAGGGGCAACGAACCTTTAAAAAATCTCAGACGCATGCTAGGCTAGTTTCTATGGACAAAGAGCATGTGCTGAAAACACTTCGAGATCATGAAGATGAGCTAAAGACATTAGGCGTGGAGCATCTGACCTTGTATGGTTCCGTCGCACGTGACGAAGCCGATTCGAACTCAGATGTTGATTTGTTGGCTTCGTTTGACGAGGGGAAACACCTTTCGCTGTTAAAAGTGGTAGCAATTCAGCGAAGGATTTCTGAGGTGCTTGGTCACCCGGTCGATCTTGGAGAGTTGGAGTGCGTGAAGCCCCGTTTGAAGCCCTATATTGAATCGGATCTAATCAATGTCTTCTAAGCGGAACCCAACACTTTGGCTTGAGGACATATTGGAGAGCATTCAGGAAATTGAGGATTCCACTAAAAACATCAACGTTTCAACATTTGTGGAAAATCGTACTCTTATTAATGCAGTGTCTTATGGTTTGCTGAAAATCAGCGAGGCAGTCAAGAATCTCATCCGGGAAAATATTGACCTTCCTTCAAGCCAACCCTGGCAAGACATCTACAATCTTGGCAATCAACTCCGACATTCCTATTTCAACATTGGCGTAGAGAGGATCTGGCAGATTGTCATTGAAGACTTGCCATCTCTAAAGATGACATGTGAGGCAGTTCTCGTACAACTCAAAGTTCAGAAAGATGAAGAAAGCTGAAATGTCGATCTTTTAGGAGGTGCTGGACAGAATAGTGTCCTGATTATAATCTGCCTAGCACTAGGGGCTCAGGGATGAGTTCATAACCCAGAGAATACTCTTTTTCCTAATTTGCCTCCCCTCTATGTGTATCTTTTCAATTCTCAAACTGATCGCTGCTTAGGATTTCTGAAGGCAGCTCTAGATACGGAAGCATTTCGTTGAGTTGGGAGATACGAATCGTATGTTCTCGCCATTCTGCATCGACTTGGAACTCGAGTGGGACCGACGAAAGGTCTTGTTCGAGTATGAAGGCGAAACTTTCTAGATGATCACCGTTTTTCACGATAACAATTTTCCAGTATCGTGAAGGAATTTGAATGCGGACTATACCATCGCTATCGACGCCGGTAAAAAATTGATCGTCATCGGCTAATATGGGACCGGCGAACACGATCAGTTTGTCATCCTCAGCCTTTCCAATTCTGTTCTCTAACTTTCCCCACAGACCCCTGAGGTTGGAGCGGTTGAAGCCCTTCACTTGCGGAGAACAGTTTGTGACGTGGAAGGTATCGCCATTCGCGCGTTGCACTTCTGCATAGTTCATCCCCCAGGTCGTGGCCTCGCGACGGAAAATGTGTCCCTTATCAAAGGCTTTGTTGTCTTTGGTAAAGAAACGATCGGGTAGTTGATGCATCGGAGGAATTCGAGGGTCAAGGTGCCATGTTTCCGATGATTTGCTGGTGAAACCATTTAACCCAGTACGCGTGTAATCCCGCCCTGGTTCAGGCTCTTTTCTCTCCGGTCGGTTGTCGACATTCCCTGCAATGAACATGGCGAGTCGACGATGCTTATGCATGGCCAGCGAGTAATGTTCGTACGGGACAATGGGTTGGTTACATTCAATCGTGGATGCCAGTGCAAGGTCAGTAATGGTCGGGAGTGGCACCGTGAGGCCAAGAAAGTCTTCTTGATAGCCTTTTCGATTGGTATAGTCTTCATCAACGAGGACGAGTTTTTCGACAATGTCAGACGACATCGGCGCGCTACCTCCTCCAACTTGAACGCCTTGTCCTGAAGTTGGAGATCCGACTTGAACCGTGACCTGTAATGGGATTGTCCATGTGGCCGCTCCAGAATTATTTAGAGAGACCGGAGAGGAGTTCGGTGATTGGCCTTCGGCAACCGTATCCATTTCGCCGACTGGATCGGCTGACGCCCAAAATTGATCCCATGGTCCGATGGACGCATGACCACAGGTGTCGAAGAGCACGCCGGCATCGACGATACGTGAATCTTTCGCTAAGTCTGCTGCGGATACTGCATAATTCTCTTTCAAATAAATTCCGGCAAAGTGGAGAGCCACGACTTTGCCTGTCGTGGTCTCAATCACGGCTGACCCAGAATTACCTCCGAGTGTTGAGCTATCGTGGGTGATGGTACTCACGGTTTTCCCGAAGCTGCGCAGATCGGCTCGTGCTCCCAATAGACCTGGTTGCATCCGTTTCACCGAAAAGCGGTTGTTGAAGACTTCTCGTTGCACGTCAACATTGTTTCTGTGATCGAACGCGGGGTATCCAATCACGGCGACCTTTCTTCCAAGAAGATTTTCTGGTGATTCAACGGAAAAGGTGAGTGGTTGTCTCTGTGCGGCTGGGCCTTCAATCGTGAGCAGCGCCATGTCCCAATACGGATGAATCATGAGGACTTTCACGATTCGGAAGTGATCCGGCTCTTGTTCTGTCGTTTCTCTTTTGAAATCCACTTCGACACGGCCGTCCGAGCGAAACCGCAGACCTTTGCGACCCAACCCCACCGCAAATATTTCTGCGACATGTCGGTTGGTCATCAGTATTCCTGGGCCTACGAGAAATCCTGTGCCGGCATAGGGGGCTGGGTGGTCAGGGAGGTCAATGCGGCCGATTGAGGGAATAGCCGAATTAATATGAGTGCTGTAGGGGGTCCTATTCAAATCTAAGAATGGTTCAGAAACAGGGAGAAACTGATCGTCTTTGATATCGACCACTGGTCGCTCCCCGGGGATGATGACGGCTTCCAGCACCATTTCTTGTTCCGGCGACAGAATCTTCTCCGCGAGTAAGTCGTTCATGGCCGTTTCCGCGGCTTTTGCTGTTGGTGTTGGTACCGTCTCCAGGGTTTGACGAGCGCTCGTGCTTGTCAGTAATGCTTCAATGGAGGTTTCTGGTGAAATTTTCTTGAGATACTTTCGCAGTCGTTCTTGTTTGTTCGCGCGATCCATGGGATTTCCTCCTGAAGGTCATGATTTTGTCAGCATCATATGTATTCCGATCTCATGAAGTCTATGATGGGCTGTTGAAACAGAGACGATTCACTACAGAGATATCATTCGCCATGCGCTATGGTGAGTGAGAACTTTCTTCGTGACAGCTCATGACAAAATTCAAGCTGCCCTCGTACCATCTAAAGCCTGCGTAGATGTATTCGAAATGGTTGTATTGTTAGCCCATCCCTCAATTACGCCTTTCCCGACTCTCTTCCCAAGCAGTAAGTCTTAAAAATCCGAACGACGATGGCAAGCGCGAATAGGGCTAGGACTCCAGCAATACGAAGATGATGATGTAAAAAAATAGAGTATGCCTTCATGTTCAGTCTCATCTTTCTACCTGATGGCTCTCATCCGATAACCGCCTATGTTTATCAGAGGAAAGGTTCATGGTTTTCACGACGGCCTCCTCGGTATCTGGTGTGAGTCGTGCCGTACATGTTTTTTCAAAAGTTGTATACGTGTTTGTGGCAGAGGGTCCTTCGCATCCATCATGAATTGACCTCGTACTGCAGAGGCTTCGAGTGACTGGGACTTCTTTCCAGGCAATACATTGTTCCACTGCGCAACCTGAGAGTAATCCGAAGAAAATGAGTGTTCCTGCAGCACGAAGAGAAGGATGTATGAGTGTGAATAAAGCTGTCATCGCAAATCTTCTCCTCTCGTTTTCTTGATGAATACGAGGCCAGCGACGTCGCAATGAATGTACTGTGAATATGGTCTTCTATATCTAGCCTTTCTCACCTTCCCCCGCCCCCATTAAAGAGGAGCGAGGGTTTTTTAAAGGTGTGAAAATATGCGATACAAAACTAGAATGCAGATCATATGCCATGGGGCGCTTTAAAATATTTACTAGATCGTTTCTTGCCACAACCTATTGTTTTTCCACGTTACAGAACTATTGATTGTTACTAAAAGCTGAAGACAGTCGGGATTGCAGTTATTCGATAGCTTAGTGGTTAGATACGCCTTGTATCTATTGAGATACCTGCTCTGGGAGAAGAACTAGAAGAACCAATCCAGTATTGTGACTGCTCCGACAATACTACAAAAAATTATCGCCAATAGAAGTGAAATGATTCCTGCAAAAATGAGTGTTGCATTCGGGGAGTCATGTACTGCTGGAATAAGCGGGTCGCATCGATTCAATTCATCAGAATCGGCTCCACGTTCTCGAAGTTCGTCTTTTACGATTTGAGGTAAATGCCCAAAACCATACTGATGAATGGTTCGTGGAAAGAGAGTCAAGACACTCTTTATAGAAGCTTTGCGGACGCGATACCAGAATAGTTCAATCGGCTCGCAATAGGAAGGTTGTCGTTGTCCGGAAAGAAATAAGTACTTCCCTGCTTCAAACCGATCGCCGAGAGAATCGAGAAGTTTTCCATAGGCCTCAAGAAATGCAGGATCAAGAACATACTTAGGGTCAGAAAGCGATCCTTGAAAAACTTCTTTGGCTCGCCAAGATCGTCCAGCCTTGATCTCTGTTTCAGCACGCTTGAGTTTGTTGGTGACAGATAGAGAGGAGGACATGGAGTGACTCATTTCAGAGTTTTACTGATGCGATGAAAATATTTTTTGTCTAATGTCTTATATCGGTAAGGTTGCAAATAATTCTGAGATGCCACCTCTAAAAACTCAATCATTGCCTCGTGGAGTATCAGCCTCGATTTTTTAATAAACGCTCAGATCTTTTTTTAAGTTCCTCATTTTTTCTTAGTTTTATCCTCCTGAACTCAAAATGAAATGCTAGCGTTGGTAGCCTTTGGTTTTTCAGCTCTATCACGTCCATACATTTCAGTTTTGCGATCTCGCTTGTCATTAGCGAACAGAACTTTATCGATAGTGGATATAAGTATTAATAACTAGCAATGAAATTCTAGTTTTTATTTCATCTTCTTAGGTTGCATGCTACTGGAAAAGCAGGGTGGGGCATCAAGGTAGTCGAGATGCCAAAGCTTGACATCTAGCGACAACACCGCAATAATGCTCAGTGAGTGAAAGTGGAAAAAATGTGGGTGGAAGTGGGATAAGTGGAAGATCAAGATGGCAGTGAAAAAAAGTTATTCAACTTCAAAAACTTACATACACCTGTTCTTGTAGAAGAGGTACTAAGCTGGATTTGTCCCGTTCCTGGAAAGTCGTATATCGATTGTACATTGGGGATGAGTGGGATGGCAAAAATGATCCTCGATCTATGCGGTTCTAGTGGAAAATTATTAGGTATAGACCGTGACATCGAAGCAATAACCATGGGTCAGCAGACACTCAAGCCCTATAAAGATCGAGTAGAGCTTAGGCATGGAAACTTTACCTCTCTTCGATCCATCGCCACCGAGGCGGGATTTTCCGTGGTTGAGGGCATTGTCTTTGACCTTGGTGTTTCATCTCCACAATTAATGCGAGCAGAACGCGGCTTCAGTTTTACGAAAGATGGTCCTTTGGATATGCGCATGGATCAGTCGGCCGGCCCAACTGCAGCACAGTTTCTCGTGCATGTGTCAGAAAAGGAATTAGAGCGGGTGCTTCGTGAATATGGAGAAGAACGATTCGCGAAACGAATAGCTCGTGCGATTGTGCAAGAACGACAGAAGCCGATTGCCACGACGAGCAGACTGTCGGACATTATTCGACGCGCTATTCCCATTCCGGCTCGACGAGGTCGTCTCCACTATGCCACTCGAACATTTCAAGCACTTCGCATTGCCGTCAATGGAGAGTTGGATGGCTTGGCTGATGCCCTGCGAGATGCATGTTTGCTCTTAGGTCCTGGCGGACGGTTGTGTGTAATCGCTTTTCACTCGTTAGAGGATAGAATCGTTAAGCGGACATTTCGGGAACTCTCAGCTACGTCGGCTCCGATCGTCTCACTTTTGACCAAGAAACCATTGACCCCAACGCGTGAAGAGCGACAGCGAAACCCTCGTTCGCGTAGTGCCAAGCTCCGAGTGGTAGAACGAGTTGCGCAGGGAGACCAAGCGTGAAACGGAGCGGGTTTACGATGATGGTTGTGTTCTTCGGCGCCATTGGTCTGTTGTACGTGTGGATGCGGGTGGATCTCCTTCGAATAGGCCGTCACATTGAGAATCTCAAACAACAGGAAGTCCTCCTTGAGCATCGGCAGGAGGCCCTGCAGTTACAGCTTTCGCAACTCACGGCACCTCAGAAAATTGCCGCCGCTGCGAAGCTGAAGTTTGAGTTAGAAATGCCGAAGCCGGGTCAGATTGTCATGGTCGCTTCTGAGACCGCGGTAGCAACGAAAGAAGGAAAACGAAGACGCAAGGCCATGGAGTTGGCTCAGCATCAAATTTTTGAGGAGTAGCGTGAATCTGGGTAATCCCCTGTTGGGGCATTTGGCAGCACCCGTTCTGTGAGTGCTATCAAATGTACGATGAGAATTGAAAGGGCGATAACCATGAAATCGAACGTGAATAATGTCAGTCATGCTTGCCGATTGCGTAGCGCAATGGTGTGTGTAGGCTTACTGATTGGGTTTGTCATCATTTTTTCTCGGCTGTTTTATCTGCAAGTGATTCAAGCCAATGAAGGCGCTCTTTTAGCTCACCAGCAACATTTTGAATCGATGGAAGTGACGGGCAATCGAGGCCTCATCGTCGATCGAAATGGGAGTACCTATGCGATTAATGCCGAAGTGCCCTCTGTCTATGCGAAGCCAGCCGAAATTCAAGACCGATCTCAGGCTATTCGGAAACTTTCCCCTATTTTGGATATTCCTGTTTCTGATCTCCTAAGACTTTTAGCGAAGAAAAAAAAGTCGATACAACTGAAGCGGAAGCTCACTGCTGATGAAGCGAAATCTGTTCGAGCCTTAGCTCTGCCTGGAATCATCGTAAAAATGGAGTCACATCGTTTTTATCCTAAAGGAACGGCTTTGGCGCACCTTCTAGGTATTGCTGGGAAAGATAGTCAAGGATTAGAGGGTTTAGAATGGCGCTTTGATTCGTACTTGCGTGGACAAAAGCACATTGTTCAGTTTCAGCGTGATGCCTCACGAGGAAAGATTGCGTTGGTGAGTGCCGCAGAGCAGCGGACACATGAAGGGGTTCGTTTAACCCTCACGATTGATGAGGTGATTCAGTATATTGCTGAACAAGAATTGGATGAGGCGATGGGTCGTACCCAAGCCAAGCGGGGTACGGTTCTCGTCATGGATCCAACGACCGGTGCCCTGCTTGCCTGGGCTCTTCGTCCTACCTTCGATCCGAATCATTACCAGAATTGGGAACGTGATCGCTACATCAATCGCGCCGTGACGCATCCATATGAACCAGGCTCTACGCTGAAGGCTATCATTGCGGCGGCGGCGCTGGAAGAGCGCAAGTCCACTCCTGAGGAGTTGCATTATTGCGGAGACGGAACCATGCCGATTGCTGGAACGATGATGCATGACCCCATAAAACATGGGTGGATGACGTTCACGGATGTGCTGACCCATTCCAGTAATATCTGCATGGTCAAAATTGCGAATTCTTTAGGGAGCCAAAAGGTCTATGAATTTCTCAAGGCTTTTGGTTTTGGAGAGAGAACGGAGGTCGATCTTCCTGGAGAATCACCTGGAGAGTTGAAGTCTGTCGAGCAATGGGATGGCCGAACACTTTCGTCATTAGCGATTGGTCAGGGAATGAGCGTGACGCCTATTCAGCTTCTGACGGCTATTTCTGCTGTGGCCAATGGAGGATCGCTTCTTCGGCCTCATGTTGTGTCTCGAGTCGAAAATTCCGAGGGTGACGTGGTGTTGGAACAACGCGTGGAAATCCGACGTCACCCAATTTCCTATGAAACATCCGAAGCGCTTAAAGCGATATTAACGAACGTTGTGGAAAATGGAACAGGGAAAAGAGCGGCGCTCCCAGATTATACCGTGGCTGGAAAAACAGGGACCGCTCAAGTCTATAAGAAGGGCGGGTACTCGTCGACACATTTCATCGGATCTTTTGTCGGATTTGTGCCGGTTGAGGACCCGCGTCTTGCCATCCTGGTTATGATTGATGAACCCGAGGGCAAGGGGTGGGGCGGAGAGGTTGCGGCTCCGGTATTTCGGAAAGTCGCAGGGCAGGCACTCCGTCATCTGAACGTTGCGCCAAAAGACGGAGAAATCATGAAAGTCGCAAGCCTGTTTTAGATAGACGTTGCATGACGATGACGATTGCTGAGTTAATCGAGCCAATCCAACCTCTCGATATCAAGGGTGACCTCAGTGCCGAGGTGCTCGATGTGACGGATGACTCCCGTCATGTCAAAAAAGGAAGTGTGTTTGTGGCGGTGAAAGGCACGCAAGTTGATGGTCATGCCTTTACCGAACAAGCTTGGGCGAATGGAGCCGCTGGCATCGTGCTCGAAGACGCCTTGCCGGTTGAACCGAGGATTCATCGAGATTCCGAGTGCCAATCAAAACCTGTGGTAATTGTAAAGGACACCAAGTGCGCACTTGGCGTATTAGCTTCACGTCTGCACGGAAACCCCTCTCTCCATCTCAACATGATAGGGGTCACGGGAACCAACGGCAAAACGACCGTCACTCACTTGATTCGTGCGTTGTTGGAAAGCACTGGCAAGAGGTCTGGCGTGATTGGCACGGTTGGGTATTTTATTGGCTCTGCCTTCTATCCAGCCTCTCACACCACGCCAGGCGCCGTTCAATTACAAGAACTCTTAGGGAAGATGGTTCAAGCAGGACTGGATGCCGCGATTTTGGAAGTCTCGTCGCATGCTCTCGCATTGGGTCGGGTTGCAGGTTGTGAGTTTGACGTCGCGGTATTCACCAATTTGACTCAAGATCATCTCGATTTTCATGCGGATATGCAGGAATATTTTGAGGCAAAGCAACTGCTCTTTACTGATGGTTTGTCGTCAACCCAGAAAACACATCCCAAAAGAGCTGTCATCAATGTGGATGATGAATGGGGAGTAAAACTCGTCCAGAGTTGTCGGGCTCAGGTCTGGACGTGTGGCATTCGTTTTGACGCGGACATCCGGGCGCGCGATATCGACTTCTCGCTTGAGGGAACACAGTTTCACGTGAGCACGCCTCGTGGATCATTGCGCATTCATAGCCAGCTGGTTGGAGAACATAATGTCTATAACGTTCTTGCCGCGATTGGTGTTGGATTAGAGCTGGGAATGTCGCCTAGAGCAATCGAGTCGGCGCTCGCCACGGTGAAGAATGTCCCAGGCCGATTTGAACGGATCGAACAAGGGCAGGACTTTACGGTGATTGTGGACTATGCGCACACCGAAGACGCTCTTCTGAGAGTCTTATTGGCTGCTCAGTCGTTGAAAAAAACGAAGATCATTACGGTATTTGGGTGTGGAGGTGATCGTGATGCGGGAAAACGACCGAAGATGGGACAGGTCGCCGTTCGGCATAGCGATCTTGCGATTTTAACTTCGGATAATCCACGAACCGAAGATCCTCTCAGGATCCTCCAGGACATCGAAGAGGGTATTCTCCACATTCCGACCGCCATGCGCTCAGACTACCGCATGATTCCTGATCGTCGAGAAGCCATTGAAGCTGCCATTGGTGCGGCAGAGTGTCACGATATTGTTTTGATTGCCGGCAAGGGGCACGAAGATTATCAGATTGTGGGTACCGATCGATTGGATTTTGATGATCGCCACATTGCTCGTGAAGCCCTTCAACAACGCATGCATTCGAAGTAGCAAGAGTTGAGAGCTTCATGGCTTCCTTCACGATGGAAGAAATCGTTCAAGCAACTGGGGGTAAGGTCTTGTGGGCATCTTCTCAGACGAGAGTTCGTCGAGTGAGTACAGATTCCCGTCAGATACGGAAGGGTGATTTGTTTGTCGCGTTAAAAGGCGAACATTTCAATGGGGCGCATTTTGTGAAAGGTGCAATTGAAGATGGTGCGGTCGGGGCCGTTATCTCACGAACCGCATGGTCGTCGGTGTCTCCTGTATTTCGTCACTATCGAGGAAGTCATTCGAATGCGCTCCCCTTTGTCATTGGGGTGAATGATCCCCTAAGAGCGTACCAAGACATCGCGACATTTCATCGTCATCGGTTTGCTGTTCCTCTTGTTGCTGTTACCGGGAGTAATGGCAAGACGACGGCCAAGGAAATGGTGAGTCATGTGCTTGCGAGACGATGGCGTACTCTCAAGACGCAACGTAACTTTAATAACAGCATTGGAGTCCCTCATACCTTGCTGAGAATGACGCGTCGACATGAGATCGCGGTGATTGAAATGGGAGTTGACCAAGAAGGGCAAACGACTCGGTTGTGTGAAATGGCGCAGCCGACCGTGGGGGTGATTACCAATGTCGGTCCTGATCATTTGGAGTTTTTCGGAACTATTGACGCCTCGGCACAGGCAAAGGCGGAGCTCTTGCCGTTTCTCTCTTCAAATGGGGTAGCCGTGTTAAACGCTGACGATGCCTATTTTAGGAGATTCTCACGAGCCGCAACTTGTCAGGTCCTGTCCTATGGATTCTCGCCACGCGCGGATGTGCGAGCGAGTGATGTCGTCGTGAATCGTCAAGGTTCCCACTTTCGTCTCCATCTTCCTAAACGGTCTCGTTCGACTCAGGTTCAGCTTCGAGTGCCAGGGAAGCATAATATCTCAAACGCACTAGCCGGTGCAGCCGTGGGGCATGCGTTAGGAGTTTCAGCCTCGAATATTGCTCTTGGGTTGTCAAAGATGCGCGCGGCCTCTATGCGATCTCAAATTCATCAAGTGAAGGGTATAACCTTTTTATATGACTGCTATAACGCGAACCCTTCGTCGATGACAGCGGCGATAGATCTGCTTATTGAGTTAGCCGAGGAAAAGCGCTCAATTGCGGTACTTGGCGACATGTTGGAATTAGGAAAGGGAGAAGCCTCATTTCATCAGGAAATTGGACGCTATGTCGCGAAAAAGAAAGTTTCGCATCTTATTACCTGTGGCAAGCTAGGTGTAATGTTGGCTTCCGGCGCGAGGAAACAAGGGATGAAGGAGTCTGCCATCTTTGAAGTCAAACGTGTAGAAGATGCTGCAAAGGTGTTGCTGCGAATCGTGAATCGAAAAGACGTTGTATTGCTCAAAGCTTCTCGTGGTGTTCAGATGGAAAAAGTGTTGGACATCGTGAACCACTCAGACTGACTGCATATCTCGGCGTTCGTGCCTGCGCGTGTAGCGCTCCGGCGCACAAGCGTGAAGCGTATCTTGTAAAAATAGGAGTTGTTTCGAGTTTCTCGCTAGGCGTCAATTATGTTGTATCTCTGGCTGTATCCGCTGCACACGGAATATGCCATTTTCAATGTTTTCCGCTATTTAAGTTTTCGCATGATTTATGCCGCGATTACAGCTTTTCTTATCGCATTTGTACTTGCACCTCCGATGATCAAAAAGTTTCAAGAGTTAGGGATAGGGCAGCGTGTTCGAGATGACGGACCCAGCGGGCACTTAGGCAAAACAGGAACGCCGACGATGGGGGGTGTTCTGATCATCTTTTCAGTTCTTCTGACCACGCTTTTGTGGGCGGATGTCACCAATTTATACGTGTGGCTGGTGATGTTGGCTATTGTGGGCTTTGGACTGGTTGGATTTGTTGATGACTATATCAAGATTTTGAAAGGTCAATCTAAAGGATTGACGGTCGTGCAGAAGTTGATATGTCAAGGAGCGGTGGCCTTAGCCATTGCCATGTTTTTTTATTATTCTCCGGCGTATTCCACTCAACTGAGTGTGCCATTTTTCAAGAATTTTACCCCGGATCTTGGAGTCTTCTACATACCTTTTGCCATTCTCGTCATTGTGGGTTGTTCAAACGCGGTCAACCTGACAGATGGATTAGATGGACTCGCGATTGGTCCGACGGTGATAGCTGCGATGGCGTATACCGTCGTGGCCTGGGCGGTCGGAAATAAACTGGTTTCTGATTATCTGTTGATTCCCCATGTGGAAGGGGCTGGTGAGTTGGCTGTCTTAACGGCGTCTATTATCGGATCCAGCTTAGGGTTTCTTTGGTTTAATACCTATCCAGCTTCAGTCTTCATGGGCGATGTCGGTTCGTTGCCGCTCGGGTCGGCGCTGGGGACCGTGGCTGTCGTGTGCAAGCATGAATTATTGCTGCTGCTCGTTGGGGGAGTCTTTGTCATGGAAGCAGTCTCTGTCATATTTCAAGTGCTCTCGTATAAGTCACGCGGCAAGCGTATATTTCTGATGGCGCCGCTCCACCATCATTTTGAGATGAAAGGGTGGGAGGAGCCAAAAGTCGTGGTCCGGTTATGGATTATCGCCATTATTTTGGGACTGTTAAGTGTGAGTACATTGAAACTCCGCTAGCGTCGCGGTGCGAAAGTTCGTTTCGTGACCTCGGTCACAAGAATGTGGCTTTTAAAATGATCGAAAGCAAAATGGTGTATCTGATTTGTTAAGAAGTTTCGGTTTGCTGCGCTAGTGATTTTCCATGTTAGCGACATTGGATTGCATAAAGACCATGTCCGTTCTTGATCACGACTTCATCTCTATGCCTTCAGATAGACCTCCAGATCTTGTTGGCAAGTCCGTCACGGTAGTTGGAATGGGAAAGAGCGGAATTGCTGCGGGGCGTTTGCTTCGCGCTATTGGGGCAGTGGTGACGATGGTCGACGAACAAGAAGCTGAAATGCTTCAAGAAGCCATTTCAGTATTGTCTCTAGAATCTATTCAATGTGTCACCGGCAAACAGTGGGAAAAAGCTCTCCAGCATGTTGATTGGATTGTGGTGAGTCCTGGCGTTCCCGCGAATCATTCGGTTCTGATCAATGCTCGTCAGCAAGGGATCCCTGTTATTGGTGAGATGGAATTAGCGTGTTGGTTTTTAAAGATTCCAATTATTTCTGTGACGGGAACGAATGGAAAGAGTACCACTGTCAGGTTGATTGGAGAGATCTTATTGGCAAGTGGGAAGAAGGCGTTTGTGGGAGGGAATCTTGGCATCCCCTTATGCGAAGCTGTCTTAGCGTATCGATCGGCGGGAGATGAGCACGTTCCCGAGAGAGAGCTGTATGACTATGCCGTTGTTGAGGCTTCAAGCTTTCAGCTTGAGACGATTCGACGATTTCGACCATGGATCGCGGCAATATTGAATGTCACCCCGGATCATTTGGATCGTCACTCATCTTTCGAAGAATATCAGGCGGCCAAATGGAACATGTTTAAAAATCAGACCTCTGAGGATTTCGCCGTGATCAATGCTGACGATCCGCTCATTACCGCTCGCGTCAGCTCTCTTCCTTCATCTATCGTTGAGTTTAGTCTTGGTCATGCGTTGTCAGTTGGCGTGTGGGTAGAGGAAGGCACGGTTATGGCAAGGTTTGGAGACGTGAAGCAGAGGGTTGCGGAACGTAGTCAGATTGCGTTGCGAGGAGATCACAACTTAGAGAATGTCCTCGCGGCGACGGCTGTTGGTCTGTTGTGTGGGTGTTCGCTTGAATGTATTCGTCAGGTTATCGGTTCGTTTAGTGGTGTCGAGCATGTTTTAGAGTTTGTTCGCGATCATCATGCCGTGAAATATTACAACGACTCGAAAGGCACGAACGTAGATGCGACGAAGAAGGCACTGGCCAGTTTTTCTGAACCCATTCTTTTGATCGTCGGTGGAAAAGATAAAGGCGGTGATTTTGACCAGCTCCATGATCTTATTCGACAGAATGTCAAAACCGTCATTGTAATTGGAGAAGCGACTCAGCGTATTACGAGTTCACTGCAAGCCATTAGGACGGTGATCTCCGCGAAAAGTCTTTCAGATGCGATTGAGTGTGCTCGGCGGGAGGCCAGCGCTGGTGATGTTGTGCTTTTTTCTCCAGCATGTTCCAGTTTCGATATGTTCAGAAATTATGACCATCGTGGCAAAGAATTTAAAAGGCTTGTGCATGAGTTGAACTAGTCGGGGAATGCAACCAATGGTTTTTCGAAAAAGTAACATGGCAACGACACCTCCTAAGTGGAATGGATTGTTTGATCAGCCTCCCCACCCGAATTTTCTTCGTTCTCTTGATGGAGTCATTCTTGGCGTCACAATTGTGTTGACATTGGGAGGGTTGATCGCGGTGTTTAGCGCCAGTGGGTACACGGCTCAAGTGAGATATGAGTCATCGACAACTTTGTTCTTTCTGAGGCAGACCGTGTGGTTGGCTATTGGCTATGTCATGCTGCTGCTTCTTGCTCGGTTAGACTACTCGGCGTTAAGGCCGTTTATCCCACGTATCCTCCTTGGCTGTATCGGGCTGTTGGTGGTGGTGTTGGTAACTGGTGTTGAGAACAACGGGGCGCGACGATGGATCAATTTAGACGTATTTTCGGTACAGCCAGGTGAACTGAGCAAATTAGCCGTGGTTCTGTACTTGGCGAGTTATCTCGCTAAGCCAAATGTTCGGATCTCGAAATGGCAAAATGGACTCTTAGAGCCTATTCTTGTCGTAGGTTTTGTCTGTACGCTCTTGGTGTTTGAAGATTTTGGTACACCCGTCGTCTTAGGGCTCGTACTCGTGAGCATGTTGTTTTTAGCCGGCGCGCGAGTCCTGCACCTTTCCTCAGTCGCGTTTGTGGTCGTTCCTCCTACAGTGTGGTTGATTACAAATTCTCCAGAACGCTTAGAACGCCTCACCAGTTTCTTAGACCCTTGGAACGATCCACAGAATTCCGGGCATCAACTCATTCAATCGTTTATCGCATTTAACAATGGAGGCATATTCGGCCAAGGATTGGGATTGGGAGGACAAAAGCTTGGGTATCTTCCAGAGGCGCATACCGATTTTGTTCTAGCCTTAATCGGAGAAGAGTTGGGTTTCGTAGGGACGATTTGTTTCCTGGGTTTGTTTATCGTGTTGCTGCTCAAGGGATTTCGCGTGGCTGCTCAAGCTCCAGATGTCTTTGGACGGTATCTTGCTCTCGGCATCACGCTTCTTCTGGGAATCCAAGTTTTGATGAATGCTGGTGTGGTCAGCGGTCTGTTGCCAACAAAGGGACTTACTCTGCCATTTGTGAGCTATGGGGGATCATCGTTGGTGACGAGTCTTATGGCGATTGGCTTATTACTGAGTATCGCACGTCAACGAGTGGGGAGAATATAGATGGAGCAGATGAAGTCTTTACTACAGGCATCCTTGGTCACGGTAGTTCCAAGCGTTGGTTGCCGATGATGTCTTACTTCTGAATCGTGCGATGTGTAGCGATTGTGAATGTAGATTACAGGTTCCCTTGAATGCGGTAGGGGTAGGTGGTTGAGGAGATTGTTATCCAATTTTTTGCGAATGCCAGGGGGCTTCTGGTGTTTCTATTACAGGCATTCAAGTGAACATAGTCATTGCGGCAGGAGGAACGGGAGGGCATCTCTATCCTGCCATCGCTCTAGCCAACGAATTTAAACGATTGGATCACGAAAGTATGATCACATTTGTCGGCTCTGGGAAAAATTTAGAAAACACCATATTGGCTCATGAGGGCTTTGCCGTTGCTCATATTGATGTGAAGGGAATCGTTGGACGAGGAATTTGGGGCGGGTTACAAAGCGTGTTTTTGCTTCCCAAGGCCATTAGGCAGTCGATGAAGATTCTTCGTACGCGCTCGGCTGATTTGGTCATTGGAACAGGTGGGTATTTTAGTCCGCCGGTTGTCTTTGCGGCAGCTCTTCTCGGGATCCGACGGATTATTATGGAACCTAATGCGATTCCTGGTGTCGCGAATCGCGTCTTAGGTCCCATTGCTGATCTAGTGTTTCTTGCCTTTGACAGTGCCAAGGCCTATTTCAACGATGCAAAGGTTCGGGTTGTGGGGACGCCAGTACGAGAGGAATTCTTTCAAGAGGTTCCCAAGAAAACAGGCAGGAATAAAAACACTCTAGTAGTTTTTGGAGGAAGTCAGGGTGCGAAGGCGATTAACACGGCAGTGGTTGACGCACTCGGTATTTCTTCCAGTTTTCGAGAATCCTGTTCAATCATTCATCAAACGGGTGATTCAGATCATACACGTGTGCAATCTGCGTACGAATCTTTGCGTCTTGAAGCCGAGGTAGTTCCGTTTTTGTTTGATATGCCTCGAGTGCTTAAGTCGGCAGACCTGGTGGTCTCGCGTTCAGGAGCTGGGACGCTCGCAGAGCTTGCGGCCTGTGGAAAGCCCTCAATCTTGATCCCATTCCCTTATGCGACGCATAACCATCAGGAAAAAAACGCCAGAGCCATGGAAGCAACGGGGGCTTCATCGGTCATTCTCGAGTCAGAGCTTTCTGGTGAACGTCTGGCTCATGAGATTGAAATGATCTTGAGTCACCCTGAACGTTTGAGAGAAATGGGAAAGAACAGCTTGGCTAATCGAAAAGTGGACGCCACGACGCTCATGATTCAGGAATGCCAGAACTTAATCAACTCCGCGCGATGAGGAACAAGAAGCGAATTTAAAAGTAGAAAGTCAAAACATGTTCAGGAAAATCCAAAACATTCATTTCGTCGGGATCGGTGGGAGCGGGATGAGTGGAATAGCCGAAGTGTTACTCACCTTGGGCTATCATGTGACCGGATCCGATATGTATCAATCAGACACGGTTCGACACTTGGAATCGATTGGTGGAAAAGTGTTTATCGGTCATCACGAGTCGAATGTGGAAGGGGCACAAGTGGTGGTGGTCTCGTCAGCAGTGCCGGATAGTAATCCTGAGGTCCGCGCGGCTAAGGCGAAGGTAATTCCGGTCATTCCTCGAGCTGAAATGTTAGCAGAATTAATGCGTTTGAAGTACGGGGTTGCGATTGCCGGTGCGCATGGCAAAACTACTACGACATCAATGGTTGCCACAATTTTGGCTCAGGCAGGGTTAGATCCGACGTTCGTCGTCGGAGGAAAAGTGAATGCCGTGGGGACGCATGCGCGTCTTGGTCGGAGCGATTTGCTGATTGCCGAAGCTGACGAGAGCGATGGATCCTTTCTTCGCCTTTCCCCATCTATTGTGGTCGTGACCAATTTAGATCGTGAACATCTTGACTACTACGGCACCATGGAGGGAATACAAGAAGCCTTTTTAGAGTTTGTCAACAAGATCCCGTTTTATGGGTTGGCGATTCTCTGCGCGGATGACGAGTGGATGCGTGGGCTTCTCCCGAGAGTGACCAAGCGTTATCAAACGTATGGGCTTCATGATTTCTCAGGAGTGCTGACCCCAGATGTGTATGCTTCGGATGTGAAGGCCAATGATCGCGCAGTTGAATTTCGTGGACATTTTCGCGGGAAAAAGCTCGGTCCGTTCCGGCTGCCGATTCCCGGCACCCACAACGTTTCCAATGCTCTAGCGGCGATTTCAGTAGCCTTGGAACTGGATGTGTCAGTAGATCTCATTCGAACCGGGTTAGCATCTTTTTCTGGGGTTGAACGACGGTTCCATATTCGAGGAGAAAAGGCCGGCATTATGGTCGTCGATGACTATGGTCATCATCCGACAGAAATTCGTGCAACACTTGCCGCGTCAAAATTAGCTTGGGATCGTCGAGTTGTCGCCATTTTTCAGCCTCACCGTTACACCAGAACGCGTGACCTTCTGAATGAGTTCGCGAATGCCTTTGAACAGGCTGATATCGTCTATGTCACCGATATTTATTCAGCAGGCGAAACTGAGTTGCCAGGAATTTCGGGAGAGATCGTCGTAGAGAAAATTCGATCGTCGGGACATTCTTCAGTTCACTGGGCCGATAGCGATCCCAATCTTCTTGAGCAAGTGAAAAATGAATTACGGCCAGGTGATGTCGTGATCACCCTTGGAGCAGGAGATATTTGGAAAATGGGGAAAGACTTGCTGACAAGTCTCACGTAACCATCATGTCATGGAGCGATGGATCAGAAGAAACACGTATTTGATAAACGGTCTCTTCGTCAGGTGCTGGATGGCATCAATGGAGAAGTCAAATTTCATGAGTTTTTGTCAACGTATACTTCACTACAGATTGGGGGGGCTGCGGATGTTCTCGTTGTTCCCGCTGACCGTGAAGATCTCTGCAAACTTGTTGGACAGGCCAAAGTCGGCAAGGTGCCCATTTTCGTCCTGGGCGGAACGAACGTATTGGTCAGAGATCAAGGCATTCGAGGCATCGTGATTCAATTAACGTGTTTGAATCAAATTCGAATTGAGTCGGATAACGTGTTGTATGCGCAGGCTGGTGTTCGAATGCCGACGTTGTTGGGCCATGCCATTCGACATAAGTTGTCAGGATTGGAATGGGCAGCCGGTATACCAGGTACAGTAGGCGGAGGAGTGATGACCAATGCAGGAACGAAACTTGGGCAAATGAGTGATGTGTTAAAAGCTATAGAAGTCGTCAATGACTCAGGGAAAATCAAACGAGTTGAAGCATCGGAATTGTCATTTGGTTATCGATATGCTCGTGTGCCAAAGCGAGTGATCCTTGGAGCCTGGTTTCAATTATCACGAGCTACCAAAAAACAGGTGGAGTCTTTGACGAAAAACTATCTCCAGTATCGAAAGGAAACCCAACCTCTGACACTCCCGAATGCAGGGTCAATCTTTAAGAATCCACCAGAAGTGACGGCTGGATCATTAATTGAGCGCAGTGGTCTTAAAGGGACACGGATCGGAGATGCGCAAGTGTCTCCAAAACATGGAAATTTTATCGTGAATATGGGCAAAGCCCGAGCTATTGATGTGATTCGCCTCATTCAGAAAGTTCGTCGTACGGTGACTTGTAAGACCGGGGTGACGTTACAACTGGAATTGAGGGTTGTGGGTGAGAAGTAAGACAAAAGAAAGGCATAAAATGAAAAACGTGAAGAAAGATCAGGGAATTTTTAGAATGTTTTACGTCTTACTTTTCACGTTTAACGTTTCACGAGATGTCAGGTGTGAGATCGTCATTCCAGGGCTCAATGATGGGAATGGTTTATGAAAAAAAATGTGCGTATTGGCGTCTTAATGGGAGGACAATCCGCAGAACGTGAGATTTCCTTACAGACAGGACACGCAGTCTGTAAGGCACTGACCCGAAGAGGATATCACGTCAAACCTATTGAGGCTGATGCGTCATTGCCCTGGACATTACGCTCAAAAAAGGTAGAGGTGGCATTCGTGGCACTCCATGGACGTGGTGGTGAAGATGGGGTGGTGCAAGGTCTTCTCGAGGTATTAGGGATTCCCTATACCGGTTCAGGAGTAAGGGCGAGCGCTATTGCGATGGATAAAGCTTCGACGAAAGCCATATTACAGACACATGGTATCCCTGTTCCGACAGGC
Organism: Nitrospirales bacterium; assembly: GCA_965223675.1. Taxonomy (GTDB): domain Bacteria; phylum Nitrospirota; class Nitrospiria; order Nitrospirales; family UBA8639; genus JAGQKC01. The sequence goes on from OZ245013.1 coordinate 3,958,432, forward strand.
GTGGTGTTAGACGGCGACCACCCGAAAAGGATTCCACCAGGAGGACTGAAGTGGCCAGTCGTGGTGAAGCCAAGTAGCGAAGGGTCCACGATCGGCGTATCGATCGTCAGAAGTTCAAAGACCTGGCGCTCAGCACTTCGTCGCTCGTATCAATATGACTCGAAAGCTATTGTTGAACGTTATATCGAAGGACGTGAAATAGCGATCGGGGTCATTGATGGGAAAGCACTTCCGGCTGTTGAAATTCAAGCTCCTGGAGGGTTTTATGATTTTCAGGCAAAGTATAAAAAATCAGAAACACAATACATTTGCCCAGCTCCGTTACTGAGGGGACGATTAAATCGATTGCAAGTTTTGGCCGTGCAGGCCTACGACGTGATTGGATGCGAAGGTGCGGCTCGTGTGGATTTTCGGCTGAGCAAACAAGGGCGTCCGACCATTCTGGAAATCAATACGATTCCGGGTATGACCGAACGAAGTTTGCTCCCGATGGCTGCCGCTCAGGCAGGATTGTCATACGATGAACTCGTCGAGCGCATGCTCAAAGGTGCGATGAAGAAGCCCCGAAAACGCTCTGGTCAGCGTGGGTCCAAAGCCTCAACCTTAGGAAGGTTCTGAGATGGTACGACATCGACAGAATAAAGTACGAAAAAATCAACCGCTAAGAAAAGGGACACGGCGACGTCGAAATGTGGAAAAGTCTCTTCGACAAAAACTTATTCGCTGGTCGCTGGTCATCGTATTGGCAGTGCTTGGCATCGTCGGCGTATCAGAATTTGAGCGAGTCGAGTCAGTCGCCATGAATTGGACGCAAATTCAACATGTAAGCATCGTGGGACTTAAGGAATTGGAACGAAAGGACGTACTTTCTAAGCTTGATCTTTCACCAGACACGAGCCTATTTCAAGTACAACCAGAGATAATTCGTACGAACCTTCAGTCACAGCCATGGATTCGTACCGTCGCTGTTGAGCGAATCTTTCCCCATACATTAGCCATACGAATCGAGGAACGAGAACCTGTAGCCATTTGGCGCTCTTCGAAAAAACAGTATCTTTTAGACGATCAAGCCTCTGTTCTCTCTTTGGTCAAACGTGGGCAATACCCTGGGTTACCCATTTTGGTCGGTATTCCTGCTGACTTCCAGAACCGTGTCGATAAAAAAGTTCAGCAACAGGTTCGAGATGGAATTTTGGTGGGCAGTGTGTTGTCCAGAGGATTGAACGGTATTCCAACGGTTTCTGTTGAAAAGCCATCCGTGATTACCGCAAATATTCAGGAGCTCCGGTTTCAATTTGGTGATGCCATTGAGGAACAATGGCAACGATTTCAAGCGTTGTATCCATCGATTCAAACACGAATTTCCAGTGAGCCCACAGAAGTTGATCTGCGGTATTCGGGCAAAGTGATTCTTCGAAAAAGGGAGTAAGTCAAATGCCGAAGAAAGAGCGCATCATCGTGGGGTTAGATATTGGAACGACGAAGATCTGTGCCGTTGTGGCGGAAGTTTTGGAAGATTCCTCGATCAATGTCATTGGCGTGGGGTCTAGCCCGTCACGTGGTCTTCGAAAAGGGGTGGTGGTCAACATTGAAAGTACGGTTGAGTCTATTAAGAAAGCTGTAGAAGAGGCAGAGTTAATGGCCGCAGTGCAAATCAATTCCGTGTATACGGGAATCGCTGGCAGTCACATCGCCAGTGAGAGCACTCATGGCGTGGTCGCGCTCAAAAAACGAGAAGTCTTGAATGGTGATGTGAATCGCGTGATCGAAACGGCGCGCTGTGGCGCCGTGATCCCATCTGATCGTCGAGTCCTTCATGTGTTGCCGCGAGAGTTTATTGTGGATGATCAAGAAGGTATTCGCGACCCGATTGGGATTGCCGGATCTCGCTTGGAAGTCGATGTGCATATCGTGACAGGAGCGGTGACGTCTGCTCAAAATCTCGTGCGGTGTGTGAATCGTGCTGGACTGGACGTGGCGGATATCGTGCTTCAACCATTGGCCTCAAGTGCCGCGGTCTTATCGGAAGAAGAGAAGGAGCTTGGGGTGGTCATGATTGATCTTGGCGGCGGTACTTCGGATGTCGCGATCTATGTTGAAGGAAGTATTCGACATTCTGCGGTGATTCCGATTGGAGGCCATCATCTGACCACCGATCTCACTGTCGGTCTGCGAACCTCTCACGCGGATGCTGAAAAAATCAAAGTTCGGCATGGTGTCTCATTATCCGAGCAGGCGAGTGATGAGGAAACTATTGAAGTTCCGAGTGTCGGAGGACGACCGCCGCGCCTTGTCTCTCGCAGTCACATTGCCGAGATTCTTGAGCCACGGGTGGAAGAGATGTTTGACCTCGTCCGTCGAGAAATTCGTCGTGCTGGATATGACGGTATGCTCGTAGCCGGCGGCGTCATTACAGGAGGGACGTCACTTCTTCCCGGCATGGCGGAAGCTGCAGAACGAATCTTGGACTTACCGGTTCGAAGTGGAGGCCCGACCGGTATCGGCGGACTACGAGATGTGGTGAGCAATCCCGCATGCGCAACTGGAGTCGGATTGATCTTACACGCGATCAGGCATGAACATGCGATGCAAGGGGTAGGAGTTGGCAGTGTGAGTGCCGGTGTTGGACGATGGTCTTCGGTGTTGGACCGCATGAAAGACCGGGTCATGAGTTTCTTTTAACGTAGAGGATTTCGAGGGACAAGTCGGGAGAAGGTTGTTTTCTCCCCATGAGCAAAAAATGAAAGAGGATAGTTTGATCACTGTTCGGTTACTTAGCCTGGCGAAAGGAGGCCATCATGTTTTCATTTTCAGAGGAAGAATCATCTGCCATTCGCATTAAAGTGATTGGAGTAGGTGGGGCGGGGTGTAATGCGGTGAATACGATGATTGCGGCGGGGCTCAATCGAGTCGAGTTTGTCGTCGCGAATACGGATGTTCAGGCTCTGGAAAAGTCTGAGGCCCCGTTTAAAATCCAATTGGGTCCTGAACGGACACGTGGGCTTGGTGCTGGAGCACGACCAGACGTCGGGAAAGAAGCCGCAGTAGAAAGCGAGAGTCAAATTCGTGATGCGCTTGAGAATGCCGAAATGGTGTTTGTGACAGCAGGCATGGGAGGGGGGACTGGAACAGGCGGTGCTCCTATTGCGGCCAAAATTGCTCGTGAGCTTGGGATTTTAACGGTAGGGGTCGTGACGAAACCGTTTCAATATGAAGGTCATCGACGAACAGCCTATGCGGAAGAGGGACTACGAGAATTAAAAAAACATGTGGATTCGCTGCTCATCATCCCTAACCAAAAGCTTTTGAACTTAGTCGATAAGAGCACCCCGTTACTCGAAGCTTTTAAAGTTGCTGATGATGTCCTACGACAGGCCATTCAAGGTATTTCCGATGTCATTACGACCCCTGGTTTTGTGAATGTTGACTTTGCCGATGTGCGTACGGTCATGAGTTATTCAGGGCGAGCCGTCATGGGGTTAGGGGTGGGACGGGGTCCGAACCGAGCCAGTGAAGCCGCGCGACAGGCTATCTCGAGTCCCCTACTTGAAGATGGAAGTATTGCAGGCGCCCGCGGTCTCTTGTTGAATATCTGTGGAGGACCCAGTTTAACGCTTCATGAGGTGGATGAAGCGTCTTCGATAGCCAAGGAGGCGGCAGATCCTCAAGCGAACATCATCGTGGGCCAAGTGATTAATCCTGAAGCCGGTGATGAAATTGTCGTAACAGTGATCGCGACAGGATTTGAACAAAAGGATACAGGTTTTACTCGACCTCAACCACGTGAGATTGTTCGTGAAAGTCCATCTCCTCGCGAGGCTCCAGCGCTGGCAGTGAAACCCGCAGGTGAGCCTGTGATGGCACAGGTTTCGAGTGAGTCGCCATATTCTGATGATGAGTTAGATCGCCCAACATTCATGAGGCGATATGCGCCAACAAGACGACCACATCAAGAGAATGGAAACTTACTTGTTGATGACGACTGGGATGTGCCGACTTTTTTGAGAAAGTCGTCAGATTCCTAAAGGGTGACAGAGGGGTAATCCTGACAAAATGGCCAACGTGATGGATTCCCTTTCGTTCCCCGATTGTATTCCTGCCGAAAAGGGCTTCGTCCATTTTTTTGGTACACGTCAGAGCCCTGCAACGCTCATCAACAAGGTCCAAGTGGGACAGGTTACGCCTGTCCCACCGGACTATCCCTGCGTGATTTCCTTAAGGCAAGTCCATGGGAAAGATGTGGTTGTATTTGATGATCCTCTTGACGTGGACACTCCGATCGCTCAAGAGGGCGATGCGTTAGTGACGTCACAGCCCAATATCTTATTGGTTGTTCGCACGGCTGATTGTGTCCCCGTACTCTGTGCAGATATAAAGCAGAAGGTTGTGGCTGCCGTTCATGCCGGTTGGCGTGGGGCTGTGGCTGGCATTGTCCACGAGACGATCTCAGTCTTGACGCGACGATATGGGACGAAAGAGCAACACCTGCGTGCCGCCATTGGTCCCTCAATCGGCATGTGTTGTTTCGAAGTCGATCTTCCAGTTATTACTCCGATTAAAGAAAACTTCCATTTTGGGGCTGATGTGTTAAGGCCGATCTCGTCGACACATGCCATGCTTGATCTTAGAGAATTTGTTCGTCTTCAGTTGGTGGATCAGGGAATTGCTCCTCATGCTATATGCCGGAGTGAAGCCTGTACGCAATGTAACACGGACCGATTTTTCTCATATAGAAGAGAAGGGCAGGTGAACGGTACAATGATGAGTGGAATTATGGTGAAATCCTAAGTTTTTTCCGTATATGTGACGCAAGAACGATTTACGAATACAATAAAGTAAGGTGGCAGGATTGCCAAAGTTTTGAATAGTGTGAATACGGGTCCGTTTTCTTCAGATAATGTCAAAAGCGTGATGCAGTCGATTCATGAGGCAGCGCTGCGCGTCGGGCGGGATCCGATGGAAATCCAATTGGTCGCTGCGACAAAAACAGTGGCGGCTGAAACAATGCGCGAGGGACATGCGGCAGGCATCATGATTTTTGGGGAAAACCGTCTTCAAGAGGCACAACAAAAACAAGCCGAGCTTTCTGACATTGAAGATGTTTCCTGGCATTTTATTGGTCAGGTGCAACGCAGAAAGATAAAAGATGTTGTGGGACATTTTGACCTTATTCATTCCGTTGAAAATCTCGAACAAGCAAGAGAGATGGATAAACGTGCAAAGGCATTGAGGCTCACTCAACCTGTATTGTTACAAGTCAATGTGAGTGGAGAATCGACAAAAGGTGGATTTTCAGTGTCTGCGTTCAAGGAAGCACTACCAAACCTCGATGCTCTTGAGAACCTCGAAGTAAGAGGACTCATGACTATCCCGCCATGGTCGAAGGAGGTCGAGACTACTAGGCCATATTTTCGTCAATTAAAGGAATTGGCCTGTACGGTGAAACAGCAAGCTTATCACAGAATTATGATGGATGATCTGTCCATGGGCATGTCTCAGGACTATATAGTTGCAGTGGAAGAAGGGGCCACACTGGTTCGAGTTGGCACGGCACTGTTTGGTTCTCGCAGTTCCGTACAGTAATCACAAAGCGTACAGGCATGTTGTTTCTAATCTGGCATTGTCCCATAAACAGCAAAAATCTTTGGTAATACTCTATGCTAAAAGCCAAGCAAGGGTTGAGCTGTGTGAACGAGAGAAAAATACTCTATAAAGGCTAGAGCCGTACCAACTCAACTTCCGAATGTGTAAAGTCGTGTCTTGCGCTGTGTCAGTTGGATTGAATCGGCAGGAAGTTATTTGGTTTCGCTATAGTGAGCCAAATTGAAAGATAGCAAGCAATCTCTCTTGTGATGTGCCTACAACACTTGAGGAGTTTTAACGAGAATGGGATATTTTTCACAAGCTGGTATTTTTCTGATAGACCTTATCTTTGGATTGTATGTGTTGGCCATTCTGCTTCGCTTTCTCCTGCAGCGGGCTGGCGCCGACTTTTACAATCCAATTTCACAACTCTTGTACAGCATTACCAACCCTCTCTTGCAACCTCTCCGTCGTCTTATCCCAGCTGTAGGAGGGATTGATTGGGCGACCATCGTACTGCTTTTTCTGGTTCAGGGCGCTGAACTCAGTCTGATTGCATGGATGGGTAGCGGGAGTCTGCTGCCATTGTCAGGACTCTTCGTGTTGACTCTGGCCTCTTTGCTTAAGCTCGTGATCTATGTCTATATCTTTCTTCTCATTATTCAGGTTGTCATCAGCTGGGTCAACCCAGGTGGGTATAATCCCATTACTGGTTTGATGTATCAACTGACTGAGCCGCTCTTACGGCCGGCCCGTCGGCTCATTCCGCCAGCAGGCGGGTTTGATTGGTCAGTGCTGGTCGTATTAGTCTGTTTGCAATTAGCGTTAATCTTGCTTGTTTCTCCTATCCAAGACTTAGGTTACCAACTATCCAGCGGGATGCCTCGGTTACTCTAAAGCAATAGCCATGTTGATAGAACAGAGGACATGGCTCCACCAAAAGATACTGCGCAAATGTGACTTTTGACTCTTCGCTTTTCCTAAGCTGCCACTGTTAGAATAGGAGCGGCCATTGATTTTTCACCGATCGTTGCTATCCTTATTATCATGTTCTTGGAATATGCAGTCGTCCGGTCGCTGTTTGAGCTTGCTGCACGGATGCATTGAAAGATGTCGTCATGAAAATTACACCACTCGACATTCAACATAAAGTCTTTGATTCCCAGTTTCGCGGGTACGAAAAACGCCAGGTTGACCAGTTCTTAGAAGAGGTTGCCGAAACGGTTGAGAGTTTGTCTCGTGAAAATGCTCTCTTGAAAGAAAAAATGTCGTCGAAAGATGATGAACTTGTGAACCTGAAAAAGACCGAAACCACATTGACGAGTACGTTGATGTCTACTCAAAATTTTGTGGATCAATTGAAACGTGGTGCCGAACGCGATGCGGAGCTCATCGTCAAAGAGGCCGAGCTGAAAGCCGAAGAAATTCTGGCACAAAGTCGAACTGATTTAATGGAACTCAGGCGAATGATTGCCGATCTTCGTCGCCAGCGGGTTCTCGTGTTGGAACGTTTACGCTCGACGTTGGGAGCCTTTCATCGCTTGATCGAAGTCGAGGAAAACGCCGACCCTATTCCCGATGTGGTTGACGAGACATCATTCAACGCCGATCAGGAAAGCCTTCCAGAAATTTAACTCACCTCTGTGCGAGTCTCTTGGCCTCATGTCCGATGGACAAGATTGATTCAATCACACGGACATTACAACACGGAGTCAGCGAACAAGTTTTTCCTGGTGCCGTGCTGTTCGTCAGACACAATGGAACTATTCGCTATCATCACGCAGTAGGTTTCGCCTCACAGCATCCCGCCAAACGACAAACGTCTATCAAAACGATCTATGACCTAGCTTCATTAACGAAACCGTTAGCAACGGGAACGGGAATCCTCTGTCTTGTCCAAGACGGGCAGGTTGGTATCGATCAACCGATTGGGTCCATTTTACAAGATTTGCATGGGAAGCCTATTGCGAAAGCTACAATCCGAGATCTGTTATGTCATCGATCAGGATTGCCAGGCTGGCGACCATATTATGAAGCGGTCACTCTTCAGAAAGGGATGTTGCCCAAAGAGGAAAAAGAACCTCCTCGTAGTCACATGCGAAAACAAATCGCCCAAGAACCCTTGGAATATGAGCCAAGGACAAAAAGTGTCTATAGTGATCTTGGGTTTATCCTTCTTGGTTTTGCGATTGAAGCGGTCACGCAACGGTCGTTAAGCCAATTTTGTTTTGAGCGAATTTTCCACCCGTTACATACCAAATCCCTTATATTTTCGGAGTGCCTCACCCATTGCGACGGCTTTCCATCTAACGTCGCTCCGACTAGACGGGACCCGTGGAGAGGGAGAATGTTGTGGGGTGAGGTAGATGATAATAATGCCTATATCCTGAATGGGATCGCGGGCCACGCGGGACTCTTTGGGACTGCAGAGGCAGTCAGTGTCGTCACCAAAGCCTGGTTGGATTCATATCATGATCACAACGCCTTCCTGAATCCAAAGCTCGTTCGTCAATTTGTCACTCGGCAGAAAGAACCAAAAGAATCGAGCTGGGTCTTGGGTTGGGATACCCCATCTTATCCATCATCTTCTGGTGCACACTTTTCTCCATCAGCCTTTGGGCATCTTGGGTTTACCGGCACGTCAATCTGGATCGATCCAGAAGTCGAACTCGAAGTGATTCTCTTGAGCAACAGAGTCAACCCCACCCCCGAGAATAATAAAATTCGAGAATTTCGTCCGATGATCCATGATGTGATTTATAGAGAGGTGGTAAGAATCGGACAATCGTGATTATTCATGCAACCAAAGAGTTTAAGTAAAGGGAAAATTGTGAAGGAGGGTTCTCGTCATTTGTCGTTTGAGTAGTTAACATCAATAGTCAGGCCTGACCCCAAAATTCACGGCATACGCCCCTCTGCTCTGTATTTCATCTATTCTAGAGATTAGAATCCATCTTCTTTTTCCGCGTTATTCATGCCAAGTGTTTGAAGCAAAGACGGAAGCATTCGGTTCAGATTTCGGTCCGAATAATCAACCCATTGGTGTTCCTGGACAAACGGTGGCAATAGATCTGCCAGGACGGATGGTGGATCTAGTAGTATGGGGATGTACCGTGAACCAATGCCCAGTTCGAATGCTCCTTCGGCCTCATGCAAAACCCACTCTGATCGAAGTGCGGAGCGACTGATGAAGTGCAAGAAATAGCCACCCCGTGCTGCGTCTTCAATAACGCTTTCTATTCTGTCTTTCCATCGATCTCCCGCAGAAAGATCATGGGCCGCATCCCACGTTGCAAAGTCATGAGCCACCAATGCTGAGCGGACGGAATCAACTGCCACATTGTCACTGTGTGAATAAGAAAAAAAGGCCGTCGCATTGCTGACGAGATTGCTGATCTTAGGCAGTTGTGTCCTCCAATCAGAGTCAAGATCAATCAACTCTATTTTTCTTCCTTTGAGTGACTTCACGTGGGTGATCTCACCTTGAACCCATTTGGAGTTCTTAGCATTGGCGCTATCGCATAGAAGGAAAAAGTAACGTGCCTCTATCTCACGCTTGATCAGATCATCGATTTCGTCTTGATCTGAAAGGTACTTGAGAAAGAAGAGGATTGGCTGAGCTCCAGCGTGCTCAAGAGCGTCCCTCACCTTCCTGACCTTCTCCAGATCAAGATTAGAGTGCGAAACGAAGATCCATCCGGTCGAAGTTTGCTTCATACAATATTTTCCTAAAGGAACATGAAGTGGTCCGTTATTTGACGTTTTATGTCATGGCATCTCGATGACAGGAAAAAATGCGAAGTCAATTCAAAGTCCTTTTACACGACTTCTCTATAAAAAATAAGTGCTTTCTTATTTTTCTTCGTCGCTCTGTCACTATTTTAGATATAATATGACTTTCAATTAGAAATGCACTGCTTCGACAGAGCTAGAAATCCCTTCATTGACTGCCTTAACCTTTTCGGCTGGTAGTTCTTGGAGTTCTTTTCCTTTCTTGACTCTCCAATATTTTCTTGGCTTTTTTTACGATATTTCCTTCCGCCTTCATGCTGATATCTTTTTTGGCCACGACTTGAACCTTTTGGCCGTTAATGAGAATGTCTCCGTTTTTTCTTAAAGTGATAGACGCATTGCCATTCTTAATGGTCAAGTTGCCTTGAGCTATCAGCGTCATGTCTTTTCCAGCCTCGATACGTACGTCTTTTCCAGCCGTTTCAGAAAGATTGCTGTCAGCATGGATGCTGATATTTTTTCCTGCATTCTCAGAAATATTACCGCCTACATTGATTGATTTATTCGCACCGACAGTTTCACTGCTGGAGCTTCCCACCGCGACGCTTTTTGTCCGGGCAATTTCTTCCGCCCTATTGGCTCCTATGGTTTCCTGCATGGTAGCACCCACATTGACTTGAAAGCCTGCCCCAATGGAAAGTGCCTTGGAAGAAGCAATCGCATGGGTTGAAGAGCGCCCAATTTTTACGGTTTCACTGCCTTTAATAGATTCGGAATGGTTGCCTCCGACCTGAATATTGTGATTGGCTCGGACAGATTCACTTTGATGACCTCCCACGCTTGTCACCCGATTCTTTGTAATCCTTATGCTTTCGTTATTCCCCACGGAACGGGTGCGATCATTTCTGACCGTGTGTGTTTCGTTATGACGCACGGTTTGGTTCTTGTCATGGTCGATGGCGATCGTCCAATCTTTGGCGCCATGCAGGTACACTTCTTCAGATCCAGTTTTATCTTCGAATCGTAATTCGTTTGAATTGCCTCCCCCTTTTGAACTGCTTGATTTAATCGTGCTTTTGGTTTTCTCAGCAGGTAATTGATAGGGAATAGACTGTTCGGCGTTGTAGACTCGACCGGTAATGATCGGACGATCTGGATCCCCTTCTAAAAAACTCACGATGACTTCTTCCCCAATCCTAGGGGTATCAAGACCTCCAAACCCCTTTCCTGCATGCACTTGAGATACCCGCATCCAGACGGAGCTAGTTTCATCTTTGTTGCCTTCTCGATCCCAATGAAAATGGACATTGATTCGGCCGAATTCATCGCACCAAATTTCTTCTCCTTGTGGCCCAGCGACGATGGCTGTTTGCGGACCTTGGACAATCGGTTTGGGGGTGACTTGTGGAGGGCGAAAGGGAACGGGATGAGGAATACAAGTAAAGGTATTGGAATACTCTCCCTTTGAGCCCGCAGTAGATCCTGAATGATACGTTTCTCCTACAGATCCGACATGGTGCACTTCCGTGAGCACATATGATTGATTTAAATCATTTGGCTGATAATTTGTCAGGTCGAATGTATAGCCGGATGTAAACTCTTGACAGGTACTGCTGCCACTAATGACGTAATGCAGAGCTTCTTCTTCCTGCATACGGATCTTTGCAAGTGTGGCACCATCAGCCTTCGCACGATATTCACCCGGGTAATCATAGATTTCGTATTGTTGATTATTCCCAATATTGACCACGCTTGATTCTTCGACTATTAGGTTGGTGCTGGGTGTCTTGAAATTGTAATCAGTATGAGAAAACTTTCCAGAACGTAGTTCCTTTTCAAATTCTAAACTCGTAATCACATGCTGTTCTTGTAATTTACTTTCCTCTGGTTTCCACTCGACCTCGGGGTGGATCGAAATAGGTTGATGAGCACTGGGAGCATCAGCTAGAACGAGCGTATGCTTATTTTCTGTATGTTCAAAGAAATAAAAGATGCCATATTGTTCCATCAGCCGAGCGACAAAATCGTAATCTGTCTCGCGATATTGCACACAGAATTCTCGTTGGGGGTAGGTGCCTTGGAGACTGAATTTAAAGTCGAAAAATCCGAGCTCAGTAAAAATCTGTTCGATAATATCAGGAATTGTTTTCTCTTGGAAAATACGACAATCGGATGTGCGTGTTAGGAACCAGAGCCACGAAACCATCTCAGCTCGATAGTGAATGATTCCCGTTTTACGGTCTGTTTGTGCAAACCGACTAATGAATCCATTGAAAACCCGTTCTTTATCGTCGTTGAGTCCCACTCGAATCGTGACGTTTTGACCGACGACGGCATTGAAGTCAATCGGGGGACCTTCAGTGAATAAATCTAATTCAAATCGTGCAATTTGGGAAATGCCCTCCTGTCCGATAAATCCTCGGAGAAGCAAAACATCTTTACCTAGTGAAGTGTCGATTTTGAGAAATTGACCAGTTTGTGTGAACGGCATAAAAACCCTCGCAACAAGTGCTTGATAAAGACTCCTCTTTCAAATGAGAGAGGGAAGAATTTTAGGATGTCACTAAATTAAAGCAAGGTACTTGTAGTGTGAGCTCTCTTTTTTTGATTAACGACTCGTACCCAATTTGGGCGAGTGACGATCTAATGACCATGGCCATTATGTGAATGCCCATGGTCGAGTTCTTCTTTTGTTGCCTCTCGCACACTGACAATTTGAATGTCAAAATTTAGTGTGACGCCGGCCAAAGGATGATTGGTATCAATGGTGACATCGTCACCTTCGACTTTTCTCACAATAATATTTTGGGTACTGCCGTCTGGCGCTTTAGCTTGAAAAGCCATTCCGACTTCGACTTTCTCAATACCTTCAAATGCTTTTTTCTCGATGACCTTAATGAGATCGGGCTTAATCTCTCCGTAACCTTCTGCTGGCTGCACTTTCACTTGCACTGAATCTCCTTCGACTTTTCCCACCAGCGCCTTTTCTAAGCCTGGTAGGATATTTCCTGCCCCGTGCAAATACGCCAGAGGCTTCGAGCCTTCTGAACTGTCTATCAGATGGCCGCTCTCATCAGTCAGTTTATAGTGCATGCTGACCACGGAATTATCACCAATCAATAAAGACATAGCTTCTCCTTCCTTTTATCGGAAACGTCTAGTTTTTAAGTGGTTACGAGAAATTTATCTTACGAGCATGTTTCGGAAACAGCAACAGAGTTCAGAATTTGCTTCCTATGACCTTGGTACTTTTCGTAGGCTTCTCGACTACTTCCTGTAAACGTCACATTCCAAGTATCCTTGCCACAGAGTATTCTTACACGACTTCCATATCCTTGTGGCCCCTTGTCTAGATCTCGAAACTCAATTGCGGTATAGGCCGCGGTCTTTGTTTCTTTGATTTCCCCAAAGGACTTAATCATCCCACGTTTTTGCGCTTCAGTGAGAAAATGTTTTCGTTCCTCGATGAGATAGGTAGGAGTGGGTTTTGTCACAAATCGTTCTTTCGCAATCATGACGCGAAAGGCCGGAAGATCTAGCAAGACATCAAGGGCTATGACGGATACTTGGGTATTCCCCATACCTTGGAGTTGTTGGTTCAACATGCTTTGAATTTTCTTGGTGCTTGATGGACCCATTGGTTTTAAATCAGATGGGTATTGGAATGACAGCCCATTGCCTTCGTACTTTCGTAAGCCGTCTTCTCCAAAACTACTCATTGTGTTAGCCAATGACAGTCCGACGAATGTAATGGCAATCAACAGGCTGCTAAACGAGTTTATTGTTTTCATACGTGCTAACTCCTCGAATACTCTTCCTAGTAATTATGAAAAATACGTCATCAAATTATTCTATTTAATATAGATTTCTTCTCGAAATTGAGTCGCTAAATGACACGGAAATGAGTGATTTGTACTTGAACGGAGAAGCTGTTGGTTGGGATAGTAAAAACGAGGGGGTATCCCTAATTATCTGGATAATCTATCCAAGATTCTTTTTCGGCTAGGTACCGCTGTCCTTTGAAATTGACCCGTGTACGGATTTTGGTAAATCCGTGTTCTTGCAGTTTCGTCACGACATCAGTAATGGCCGCTTGAACCGTCCGATGAATGTCACTCTCAACGATTAATGCCTCGTACATGATACTGGTGGAATAGCCACGATCTACACGTTTGACCGGCATGAGTCGATTAAAATATCGGTCACTTGGATCCGTGCCTTCTAATTGGTGCTTTTCGACGACGGCATTTCTGACACGAAATGACAGGGGAAGGGTGCTCATTGCCGAAACTCCTTATCTTTCAAACTCATACCCGATTTTCTCATGATTCAAATTGTGCTTGATTATAAGATTGAATCATAAGACCTGCAAGTCATACATTGAGCTCATTTCTAACGGGATTCCGGTTGACTTCCAAAAGACGCAACACTTACTCTTCTTGCAGGGTAGTCAAGTCTGTCATGATTCCTCATGTGATGTTGGGATGGCCAAATGGATCGTGTATCGTTTTCGGAAGGGATTCCGCTCAATATACCCAACAGTCTTACGGTTCTTCGAATTCTGCTCGTCCCGGTTTTTGTGGGACTTCTGATCTATGAGCACTACAATCAAGCCCTTTTGACTTTGATCATCGCAGCCGTGACGGATGGGTTAGATGGGGCGATCGCCAGAATGGCGAACCAACAAACCCGAATCGGGGCCTATCTCGATCCCCTAGCCGACAAACTCCTCCTGATGTCGGCATTCTTGACGTTATCCGTCTTACATCTTGTCCCAGTCTGGGCCGTCATTATCGTTGTCAGTCGAGATATCATTTTATTGGCAGGTACGCTGTTAGCGCGGGTGATCGAATCATCAATTGATATTACTCCGACTATCCTTGGAAAGGGCACGACCCTGTTTCAATTTGTCTACATTACCATGGTGGTGTTGATGACGACGGGATATGTTCAACTCCACATTGTTACCCCAACCTTGGGAGTCATGGCCACTCTGACGGTGACTTCAGGGGCCCATTATCTTTACCGAGGAATCATGAGTTTGAACAATCAGGGATGATTTTGAGAATTGGCTAACTATGATACGAGAACGGATGGGACAGCTACTCTTGGAAGCGCAGCTAATTTCTGAGGACCAAGTTCGTACGGCCTTGCAAGTGCAGGAGGTCAGTGGTAATCGATTAGGGAGCATACTTGTCGAGATGGGGGCGGTGTCGGAATCGACGATGCTGCAATTTCTTAGTCAGCAATATGGGGTGTCAACGATTGATTTATCGACGTGTCAGGTCGATACTGAGCTCCTGACGCTCGTACCATTAGACATGGCGAAAAAGTATACGGTAGTACCTGTAAGAAGGACTGGGACGCGACTCATCTTGGCCATGGTGGATCCGTCAAACACGAACGTTCTCGATGAAATTAAATTTCTTGTCGGGGTCCATGTCGTGCCTGTCGTAGCCATGGAGTCCGATATTCAATTAGCAATCCGTCGACTGTACCAAAAGGACGATACAGGAGAAATTGGCGGGCGAGGCCAAAGTGGAAAGTCTATAGAAGGGCAACGCCTAACAGTGAATCCTGGTGCAGAATCTTTGGATGGTAGTGCGCAAACCCTTTGGAGAGATGATCGAGATTCATCTTTGACATTGGCAAATCTTCAGGATTGTGTAAAAGATGTCGCCTCCTCGTTGCCTGCAGGCGAAGAGACTGAGGCAGGAGTGGATCTTGTAGAGGATCGAGCCCCTGTTGTTCTCCTCGTGAATCGGCTTATTGAGCAGGCAAGAAAAGCTGAAGCGAGTGATATTCACATCGAACCCTATGCGGCCTTTGTTCGTGTACGCTTCCGATTAGATGGCGTGCTGCGTACGGTGATGCATCTTCCTAAGACCGTGCGGCGGACAATAATCGCACGGATCAAAATTATGTCGAGTCTGGATATTGCGGAACGTCGGTTGCCTCAGGACGGCCGCATGAAGATGACGTTTGATGGCATTCGGGATTGCGATATCCGTGTGTCGATTCTGCCTTGCTTTCACGGAGAAAAGGCTGTGATGCGAATCCTTGATCGATCAAGCCTCAACTTAGATCTGATGCAATTAGGATTTAATAAGACAAATCTCTCAACGGTTATTTCTGCGTTAGAAGTCCCACATGGCATGATTTTAGTGACTGGTCCGACGGGCAGTGGCAAAACGACCACTCTCTATTCTGCACTTCAATTTCTTAATTCACCGAATGTGAATATCGTGACCGTGGAAGATCCTGTTGAGTATCAGTTAGCAGGCATCAATCAACTCCAAATCAAGGAAGATATTGGACTGACGTTTGCCGCAGGACTTCGATCTTTTCTTCGGCAAGATCCTGACGTCATGATGGTTGGTGAAATTCGTGACCGAGAAACCGCCAACATTGCCGTACAAGCTGCTCTGACTGGTCACCGCGTGCTTTCGACCTTACATACAACGGATGCCCCACAAGCTGTCACGCGATTATTGGATATGGGAATTGAACCGTTTCTTGTCTCGTCAGCTCTTTCGCTTGTCATCGCGCAGCGGCTAATTCGAAAAATTTGTGAGCAATGTAAAGAACCTGATTCTGTAGCCGGTCACCAATTAATCGCGTTAGGGTTTCAGGAAGAAGAAATAGACACTGTCAAGCCAATGAGGGGACGCGGGTGTGCCTACTGTGAAGGGACGGGGTATAAGGGAAGAATGGCGTTGTTTGAAATCTTACCTCTATCTGAGCAGTTGCATGACAAAATTCTGCTTCGCGCTCCTGCGCATGAGTTGAAGGCTTGTGCACTGCATGCAGGTTTTACCTCTTTGCGAGCGGATGGCTTGGAAAAGATAAAACAAGGAATGACCACGGTCGAGGAAGTGCTTGTCGTCACTACTGCGGATCACCAAGGTTAAGGATTTGAGAATTTTATGCGAACCCTGCAAGATTTCTGTCAGCTGGTGGTCGATCGCACTGGGTCAGACCTTCATCTCACCTTGGGAAATTCCCCGCGTCTTCGAGTCGATGGCCAGTTGCAATCCGTTGACGACTCTCCTCTTACGAATGAAGAAATTCAGCAAGCTCTTTCCCTGCTCTTAACCGACAAACAGCAGGTCCAACTCTCCAAAGAAAAAGAAGTCGATTGTTCGTTTACGGTCGACCATGTGGGGCGGTTTCGTTGTCACATCTACGCGCAGCGCGGTTCGACAGCTCTTGCGTTACGGATCATTCCGCATCGTGCTCCTTCGTTTGATGAATTAGATCTCCCTTCAGTGCTGACTGATTTGATTAAGAAACCGCAAGGACTCCTCCTGATCGGTGGACCGACGGGGAGTGGGAAAAGTACGACGCTTTCAGCCATGATTGATGGCATCAATCAAGTACGTTCTGTACATATCGTGACCCTTGAAGACCCCATTGAGTATGTGTATGTCCACAAAAAGGCCCTTATTACTCAGCGGGAAATCGGAACGGATGCTCCAAACTTTCAGGCCGCTCTCAAAGGTGTTCTGCGCCAAGACCCAGATGTCGTGTGTCTTGGCGAATTACGTGATCTGGATACCATACATTCAGCATTAACGGTGGCAGAAACTGGACACCTAACGATTGCGACTGTTCATACGAATTCGGCCATTCAAACTCTCAATCGATTGGTGTCGGTCCATCCTCCACATCAACAAGATGAAATACGCGCACAATTGTCCATGGTGCTGGAAGGGATCGTCTCGCAACGGTTGATTCCGAGTGCTACCGGTCGGGGACGAGTGTTGGCGGTAGAAGTGTTGGTTCCCACGCCGGCCATTCGGAATTTAATTCGTGAAGACAAAATCCACCAAATCTATTCAATGATGCAAACCGGGCAAGCAAAGCATGGCATGCAAACCATGAATCAGGGCCTTGCGGATCTTACTCGTCGTCGGTTGATTACTCCGCAAATGGCGCTTGCCTCGACTTCACACCCTGATGAATTATCACGTTTACTCGATCGCACGGGAGGAGAACGGGTGATGGCCAATCGCTTCACTCAGCTTCGAACTCAGTAAGGTAACATGATGACATCGAAAATTCTGATACATGAGTTGATGCATCGGTAAGTGGATCTATCGCATGGCAATTTTTGTCTACACTGGAAAAAGCTCGGAAGGGCGTCTGTTACACGGCGAGGTTGTTGCAGACAGCGCTCAATCGGCCATTGCTGTTTTACGCACACGTCAGGTCCTAATCACACACATCGACCAAAAGTGTCGTGGCATGATGGATTGGATCCAATCCATTCAAGATTTCGGGATGAGAGGAGTCAAGTCACGAGATCTTTTGTCGTTTACACAACAATTGGCGACGATGCTCAAAGCTGGTATTCCTCTTCTCGAATGTCTCACCATGCTTGCTCAACATTCCCAATGTCCCGCTCTTCGACATGTGCTTGTTGGAGTTCGTCAAGATATTGAACGCGGATTGGGACTAGCAGAATCCTTTCGAAAGTACCCTCGGGTCTTTAACGAATTCTACGTCAATCTAGTCGAAGTTGGTGAAATGACGGGCATGTTGGATCCCTTATTAACGCGTTTAAGTTCTTATCTTGAACGTCAGACAAGTCTCAAGGGAAAAATTTTCTCGGCATTGGCTTATCCTGCAACTTTATTAGGGGTTGCGTGTCTGGTGTTCTTGTTTATGCTCGTGTGGGTCGTACCTTTATTTGATCAGATGTTCACAGAATTTGGCGATACATTGCCGTGGCTGACTCAAGTTGTCTTGGACGTGAGCGTTGGGATTCAGAGGCACTTTCTGATCATTGGACTTTCAGTCATCGTGGGCGTCCTCGGGGCGATACGATTCTACAATTCGACTCGAGGAAGAAAGTATTTTGATACGTTTCTATTCAGGGTACCATTTGTTAGTCGAGTCTTTAGAGAATCAAGTGTCGTGCAATTTACTCGAACGCTGGGAATATTGTTGGGCAGTGGTGTGCCGATTCTTGACGGACTCACGATTGCCGGAAAAATCTCAGGCAATCGGCTTGTTGAAGCGACGATGCAAGATGTTCGTTTACGGATCCGTGAAGGTGAAACGATTGCGCAACCTCTTGCGAAAAGTGCTCTTTTCCCTCCAATGGTTACACAGATGATTCGTGTTGGTGAATCAACTGGATCGTTAGACACGATGTTAGAGCAAATTGCAGATTTTTATGAACAAGAAATGGATCGAACAATATCGGTTCTCACGTCTTTGTTAGAGCCTGTGGTGATTCTTCTTATTGGTTTAGGAATTGGCGTCATGGTTGTGGGTATGTACTTGCCATTATTCACGATGGGATCCTTGATATAGGCCTCCTGGTCGAAATACATGGAACAACCATAGAGTATGACAGCAAACAGTTCTTCATCCTCTACAAATGTTAGAGATACGGAAGACAATTTGAATACGTTTTCCGGACTCCTTTCTCGCGCATAGAATCTTTTTAGTTTTACTCGTAGAGATACTTCACAGATGATGAGTGATAGATATTCTCTATCACGAGAAAGGTATGAACGGGATGTCCAAGATTGATGAAGTTCGGGTCAGAGCTCCGGCGAAAGTAAACTTGATTCTCAAGGTTCTTGGGCGTTTGCCAAATGGCTATCATGAATTATGGTCAATGATGCAGACGGTTGATCTGTTTGATCACCTGCAACTACGAGAAGCATCCCCTCACCACAACATTCAGTTGATATGCCAGATGGGCGATGTACCTCAAGGGAACGACAATTTGGTGTATCGTGCTGCTGAGCTTGTCATGAAAAAGGCAGGTCTTGACGTGGGTATCGAAATTCATCTTGAAAAACATATTCCAATGGGAGCCGGGTTAGGAGGAGGGAGTAGTGATGCTGCAGCGACAATTTTCGGACTCGTTCAACTGTTTCAATTGCCGTGGTCGTCGTCTGAGATGGCAGATCTTGGAGCGCAGTTAGGAAGTGATGTCCCATTTTTTTTCTACGGCCCTCAGGCGATTATCCGTGGTTGGGGTCACGAAGTGGTTCCGCTATCGATGACTGGGTTGTTGTGGATTGTGCTGGTCAACCCTGGATTCCCAATCGATACAGGGTGGGCGTATCAGCAGTTGTCACAGTCGCGAGTACAGGTGCCTTGTGTGTCTGTTGCACTAAATTCTTTGGGCCAGAGAAATGATTTGAGTGTTTATGATGTTCTCCCGCTCATAGAAAACGACTTCGAGTCGGCGCTCTTTCCAGCTACTCCTCGCCTTGGGAAGATCAAGGCCCAGTTACTTGCTCTAGGAGCCGACGTCGCTTTGCTATCGGGTAGTGGTTCGACAGTCTTCGGGGTATTCTTGGAAAAGGAAAGAGCAGAGAAGGCCATGCGAGCAATGGCAGATGATCGACAGTCACAGGTATTTTGCGTAGTGACTGGCTCTTCAGGACTTGCACTCGTTCAGGATTAGGTCATAATAAACAGAGAATGTAATGCAGCCCTCTAGGCCTAAGGGCCAGAGTTCTTTGTTGACAACATGGTAAAGACAGATTTACCTTATCAGGCTTTGCTGAATGCGAGTAAAAGTCTTTCACGCATGTCAAGGTTTGTGTGCTGTTCCTAAAGGTGATGGATGTCTAAAGCGTTGAAATTATTCACGGGAAATTCTAATACGGCCTTGGCGAAAGAAATATCTGCGTATGTTGGCCAAGAGTTGAGTGATGCGACCGTCACCACGTTTAGTGATGGTGAAATCCGAGTCAGGATTGAGGAGAATGTTCGAGGAGCGGATGTCTTTCTCATTCAATCCTGCTGTGCTCCAGTTAACACATCGATCATGGAATTATTGATCATGCTAGATGCCGTAAAGCGATCTTCAGCTTCCCGGATCACTGCGGTCATTCCTTATTATGCCTATGGCCGGCAAGATCGAAAAGATCAGCCACGAGTGCCGATTAGTGCAAAATTAATGGCAGATCTTATTACAGCGGCAGGTGCCCAACGAATACTGACGATGGATCTTCATGCGGGTCCTATACAAGGATTTTTTAATATTCCGGTGGATCATCTGTACGCGACCCCGGTATTATTGGAACATTTCCAAAAAGAGAACTATAAAGATGTCGTTGTCGTTTCACCGGATGCCGGCGGTGTGGAGCGGGCTCGAGCATTTGCCAAACGGATAGACGCGGCCCTTGCGATTATTGATAAACGACGAGAAGTGGCTAATAAGGCAGAGGTGATGAATATCATCGGTGAAGTCAAAGGGAAACGTGTGCTCCTGTTAGATGATATGATTGATACAGCTGGTACCATTGTCCAAACGGCTCAGGCCTGTATCGATAACGGAGCTTTGAGCGCGATTGCAGGGTGTACGCATGCAGTGTTATCAGGGCCAGCTCTTGATCGATTAGAAAACTCTTGTTTAAGTGAAATTGTGGTGACGAATACGATTCCGCCCGATGGTAGGGAACAACAGTGTTCCAAGCTTCGTACCTTATCAGTGGCATCGCTGCTAGGAGAGGCAATTTTGAGGATTCATCGTGAAGAGTCGGTGACGTCCTTATTTGTTTAGGCATTTTGCTCATGTTCTTTTTGCAAGAACTCGCTGACAATTTTGGATAGCATAGTAGTAAGCAAGTAGAGCATTCATTGATCGTACATTTGAGTTAAAGTGAGGGAATTTCGATGAAATTTGAACTTAGCGCTGAAAGAAGAGAAAAAGCAGGAAAAGGACCAGCTCGTGAATTGCGACGTAATGGCAAAATCCCGGCAGTATTATATGGAGGTGGAAACTCTCTGTTATTGTCGATAAATCCCAAGGATGCTCGGGATGTCATACTGTCTCAGGCTGGCCATACAGGCCTCTTGACTGTTCAGGTGACAGGAAATGGAAAACAAGAACAACGGATTGCGGTCTTACAAGACTACCAAATTGATCCGATTGTAGGGACCATCCTCCATGTTGACCTGTTTGAAGTGTCTATGGATAAACCGCTTCGAGTCAAAGTCCCGGTGACGATAGTAGGCGAGACTCCTCTTGGTGTGAAGGAAGGCGGAGTACTCCAAAATGTGCTTCGCGAGCTTCATATTGAGTGCCTGCCTGCCAAGATTCCAGATCATGTCGAAGTTGATCCCTCAAATTTACAAGTCGGGCAAGGTATTCATGTGAAAGATGTGACCGTACCAGAGGGAGTGAAGGTTTTAGATGATGCCGAATTAATGGTCACGCATGTTGTGACGAAGATGTCTGAGGCTAAGTTAGAAGCTCTGCTTGCTCGTGAGACTCAAGAAGGTGCGACTCCTGCAGATCCCAAGGCTGCTGAGGAGAAGGGTAAGACAGAAGCTGCTGCCGCAGCCCCGGCAGCGGCGGAGGTCAAAGGCGACAGCAAAGGCAAGGAGGAAAAGAAATAGCTTTTGCTGTGTATCGTTGGCCTTGGTAATCCGGGTTCCCAGTATTCGATGACCCGTCACAATATTGGGCGGATGGTTGTTGAGCGTTTCGGGCGAATACAAAGCATCATCTTTGACCAAGATCCTCAAGCTTTTCTAGGGGCCGGTACCATTGGTACCCAAAAGGTTCGCCTTGTTCTTCCTCAAACTTGGATGAATCAAACGGGAGTCGTTGTCAATGACCTTCTCCACCGTTTTGCAATCCCTAGTCAAGATCTTATTATCGTCTATGATGATTTGGATTTAAACTTTGGAGTCTCACGCATCAAAACCCGAGGAGGTGCGGGAGGGCATAATGGCGTTCGTTCCATATTGGCCTGTATCAATACTGATCAATTTTGTCGTTTGAAAATCGGTATTGGCCATCCACCCCCGGGTATCGACATGGCTGATTATGTACTTTCACCTTTTTCTCCTTCAGAGTATTCGTCCCTTGAGAGAGTTCTCTCTCATTCAGTCGATGCACTTGAGACGCTGGTGCTTGACGGAGCTGCCGTGGCGATGAACCGATTCAATGCGCGACCGAGACCGGAAACAGAAGCCTAAGTGTGTTCTGAAAGCATAGATCGAACCTATAAAGTGCTAGGTTCGATCCATGGGATTATAAAATGAGTGAAGTTGTAGAAAGTGGTAGACGAGTGTACCATGCAGTCAATATACCGTCTTGATATCTTGGTCTTAGGTTCAGAATTTTGGACATAACTCATTGGTTTGACACTTTCTTTTTACCTGTGATACCGTTTCATCTTTGTCCCCCCGAGTAGACGTAAATATCTAATAGATCTTGTTGAGGGTAACTATATGAAGTTCTATGAATCCGTGTGCATAGTGTCTCCTTCTCAAACAGATGAGGAAATTACAAAGTTGATAGAAAAAATTCAAGAGACAGTCGTCAGAGCTGGAGCCTCCGTGCTCAATATCATCAATGAAGGGAAAAAGAAATTGGCCTACGATATTCAGCACGAGCGACGTGGAACGTATCTCATCGTACAATTTGAGGGTAAAGGGAATGCGGTGAGTGAGTTAGAACGCTTCCATAGGATGGAAGATGGCATTATGAAGTTTTTAACAGTGGAGATTGCAGCGGAAAACCTGAAAGCAGCCACGCAAGAAGCTGAGAATACAGAAGTAGGAGCGGGGACATCAGATGGTCGGGTTCAATAAGGTCATTCTTATTGGAAATCTTACGAGAAATCCAGAACTTCGTTATACTCCAAGTGGGACTCCCGTCGTCAATTTCCCTCTAGCGGTCAATCGACGTTACAAGCAAGCAGATGAGCCCAAGGAGGAGGTGTGCTACGTCGATATTGTCGTATTTGGACGTCAGGCCGAACATTGCGGACAATATTTAAGCAAGGGAGATGGCGCGATTGTTGATGGTCGTCTACAGCAGCGTCGTTGGGAAACTGAAGAGGGACAAAAACGCAGCAAACATGAAGTCGTGGCTCAAAACGTGACTTTTATGCCCAAGCGTAGTTACCAGCAGGGTAGTGGTGAGGCAGATACGGCAGAAGAACCTTCGTATGATTCAGAATATTATTCTTCCTGAGGATAGATTAAAGAGGGGGTAGTTGTGGAACGTGGACGACTTTTTCAACGACGTCGACTGTGTCGGTTTTGTCATGACAGTACACCCTTAGACTACAAGGATGTGGGGTTACTCAGAAATTTCCTGA
This sequence comes from Nitrospirales bacterium, assembly GCA_965223675.1. Taxonomy (GTDB): domain Bacteria; phylum Nitrospirota; class Nitrospiria; order Nitrospirales; family UBA8639; genus JAGQKC01. The sequence continues at coordinate 3,981,837 of OZ245013.1, forward strand.
CAGAGCGTGGACGTATTATTCCTCGACGTACATCTGGGAATTGCTTAAGGCATCAACGACGACTTACTGTTGCGATTAAGCGGGCTAGACAGATTGCCATCCTATCGTTTGCAGAAGAACGCTAGGAGTTCTGTTCTATTTTGCTCATCGCAAAATGTTACGGCATGAGGCATCGGGTGTGAGCGTCATGATGAAGAAAAAAGTGCCCTCGGTCCCGACTTCGTTGAATTTCTCGATTCAAGACATTCCGAAAGAAGGCTTTCACTTAAATTGTGAAGTGAGTCAAGATGAGCTGGAACTCACTCCCGACGAAGGACGAGTTCTTGGCACCCTTCACTTGGACTGTGATGTGTGTCATGGCCCTGACGGGGTATGCGTCAAAGGGACCTTGTCTGGCGCTATTTGTCGTGAATGTGTCCGATGTCTGGCAGAATACCAAGAGCGAATTGTTCTTCCCTGCCTAGGAGTTTTTCAAAATGAACAGTTCAAGCCGCAGTCATCCACTGTGGTGCTTGACGAAGAATTATCTGAAAGTGGTTTTGAGCAAATCGAGGAAGTCTATCCCTGTCAAGATAATCACATTGAGTTAGCCACGATGTTGCGTGAACAGTGTATCCTTGGTACACCTATTCAAAGGCTGTGTCAGTCTGACTGTAAAGGGTTGTGTCAGCATTGTGGAATCAATCTCAATCAGAAATGTTGTACGTGTGGCGAGGCCGTGAATTTTTCTCCGATGGTCGTGGCCCTGCAGCAATTGAAAAAAAAGTTATAAGATTTCTTGGGAATACCGTGAAGCTTTGTCACTAAAAATAGTGGGCATCCCCCTTAGACTAGGAAGGTGAATTGACCATGGCCAATCCGAAACATAAAATATCGCGTGCGCGTCGAGATAAGAGACGAGGACAAATCAAACTTTCCCCTCCCAATCTCTCCCTCTGCCCCCAATGTCATGAACCAAAGCTTCCTCATACCACGTGCCTTAATTGCGGTACCTATAAGGGGATGGCCATCATTGCGGTTGAAGAAGGCTAACTCCTCATGTCTTCCAATCTTGTGACTCTCTAACTTTCACAAGGACTATGAAAATCGCACTTGACGCCATGGGAGGTGATTTTGGACTGGCCCCTCTCGTCGATGGTGCGATGCAAGCGGCACGGGAACTTGGTGACCAAATTGTCTTGGTTGGGGATCAAGAGAAGATTCGAGCTCACCTTGATACAGTGAAGGGGAAAATCTCTTCACTCGATATTTGTCATGCTTCTCAGACTGTCGGGATGCATGAGCTGCCAGCTTCAATCGCGAGAAAAAAACGTGACTCCTCGATCTGGGTGGCCACGAATCTTGTTAAAAGCGGAGATGTTCAAGCAGTCGTGAGCGCCGGCAATACTGGTGCAACCATGGTCTCTGCATTTTTTCTCTTAGGGTCGATTGAGGGGGTAGAACGTCCAGCCATATGTGCGAGTCTTCCCACACGGCAAGGGAATGCGGTGATGTTGGATGTTGGCGCAACCGTAGACTGCACGGCGCAACAGCTTTACCAGTTTGGTATCATGGGCAATGAATATGGGAAGCATGTCTTAGAGCTTGCGAAGCCACGGGTAGGGATTTTGAGCATTGGAGAAGAAGATACGAAAGGGAACGAAGTCACCAAAGAAGCCTTTCGACTGTTGAAGCAAAGTTCGATAAATTTCATAGGTAATATTGAAGGTCGTGATGTATACAGTGGGAACGCCGATGTGATCGTCTGCGATGGTTTTCTAGGAAATGTGGCCTTGAAAATTTCTGAGGGCCTCGCTGACGCAATCAAAAAAATGTTGATGAAAGAGATTGCGCAATCTAAGCTTGGACGATTGACCTATTTGTTTGTTGCCGGTCCGTTGCTACGTTTGCGACGACGTACGGACTATGCAGAGTTTGGTGGCGCGCCATTGCTAGGAGTCAATGGTATCAGTATGATTTGCCACGGTCGTTCTTCAGCAAAGGCGATCAAGAACGCCATTTGTCGTGCTCATCGGTTGGCTGATGGTGGATTTGTTGACCAGCTCCGTGTTGATATTGCTGAGGGGCTTAAGGTCTCCATGCCTGAAAACTCATCAGTTGTTCAGCCATGAGAAGTCAGATTCTCGGAACCGGGTCGTATATTCCCAGTCGTATTCTGACGAATGCTGACCTTGAAAAGATGGTTGAGACGTCCGATTCCTGGATCGTGGAACGAACAGGAATTCGAGAACGACGGTTAGCTGCTCCAGACGAAGCCTGCTCAGATTTAGCTTCGAAGGCTGCGCAAAAGGCATTAGCCCAGGCTGGCCTACAAGCTACACAGCTCGATCTCATTATTGTGGGTACCTGTACAGGAGATGCCCCACTTCCATCCACGGCGTGTCTTGTTCAGCAGCGAATCGGCGCCACGCGAGCGGCGGCATTTGACCTGAATGCGGCCTGCTGCGGTTTTGTGTATTCCCTGGCTTTAGCTGATTCGTACATCAAAACGGGACTGAAGTACGTTCTTGTCATCGGGGCCGAAGTCATGTCCTCGATTACGGATTGGACAGACCGCAATACCTGTGTCTTATTTGGGGATGGGGCTGGCGCCGTGATCGTGGGGAAGGCTATTGGAGATGAGGGCATTCTCTCCATACATCTTCATGGCGATGGAGATCATGCGGAATTGATACAAGTGCCTGGTGGAGGTTCACGTTACCCAGCTTCGGAACAGACGATGAAAGAGAAATTGCAATTTGTCAAAATGAAAGGGAATGAAACCTTTAAAGTGGCCGTGAAGACCATGGAGGAAGCCGTCAAAGAAGCCTTGACTTTCAACAGCCGAACTATTGATGATGTTGATGTTTTTGTGCCTCATCAAGCCAATATTCGAATCCTTAAGGCGGTCGCTCAACGACTAAAATTTCCATTGGAAAAAACTGTCGTCAACCTTGATCGATTTGGGAATACGTCCGCGGCATCCATTCCCTTGGCACTCGATGAGGCCGTCGTTGCCGGTCGGATTCGTTCTGGAGATCTCGTGCTCCTAGCAGCGTTTGGTGCGGGATTGACTTGGGCTTCCGGGCTTATTCAGTGGTAAAAGAATCAATGATTGGACGAAGTGCGAAAACGAGTTGAGTCAGGTACGAATGCGGGTGTCGTAACCGAAGGTGCTAACTACTTGATCAGAATGAGGGAGCCATGACTGAAGACATCAAACCGTTAGAAGGGGAGTGGGCGTTAATATTAGGAGCATCGAGCGGGTTTGGAGAGTCCGTTGCCTTGGAATTGGCTTCTTTAGGGTTAAATATCTTCGGGGTCCATCTGGATCGGAAGACGACGTTGCCGAACGTCGATCGTATTACGAAGGAAATTCGTGATTTAGGTCGATCTGCGGTATTCTTTAATGCCAATGCGGCCGACCATGATAAACGAAGCGAAATTCTGGCTGCCATTCGTGCCAAGGAAGACGAGTCAGGCACTCCTGTCATAATACGAGTCTTATTGCACTCATTGGCTTTTGGAACGTTGAAACCGTTTATTGCTCAATCCCAAGCAGAAGCGGTTTCGAAATCCCAAGTTGATATGACATTGGATGTCATGGCAAATAGTTTAGTTTACTGGACACAAGACTTAGTCGAACAACAGTTAATGGGCCGAGGCGGTCGAATTTTTTCGATGACCAGTGCGGGCGGCGCGCGAGTCTGGCGCACCTATGGCGCTGTTTCAGCAGCTAAATCTGCCTTAGAGTCTCACACGCGACAGCTCGCTCTGGAACTGGCGCCATTAGGAATTACGGCCAATGCGATTATGGCTGGAGTGACTGATACGCCAGCTTTGCGAAAAATCCCTGGGTCTGATGAAATGATTGATCTTGCGAAACGTAAGAATCCGTCCGGGAGGTTGACGTTACCAAATGATGTGGCTGATGCCATTGGACTGTTAAGTCAGCCGAAGAGCCAGTGGATTACCGGAAATGTCATCTGCGTCGATGGCGGAGAATTTATTGTTGACTAGTGTTCTGTACCGAAATTGTTAAAGGTTTGGTATACCTTAGCTGGTGAACCCCTTATGTTGCTCGGTCGGTCGCTACTAAGGTGCTGCCGCAAATAACTGAGACAGAACACTAGGGGCTCCTGCTAAAAATGTTAGGAACCCAGTGATACGTCGGGATTGCCTTTTGCGTTAGGTCTACTTGATCGAAACCATGCCCTGTTTGAAATAACAAAAAGAGGCCACTAGGGTGCTGTACAGAAATTCGTATAAGGCTCATCCCTCTGTGTTACGCAGACGGATAGTACAATCGCATTGCCCGAACTAATTTAATAGCACATTAAGGGTTACTCTCAACGTGCAATGTGCACAAAATAAAGTACCGATCGCTAGCGATATCATAGGTTCATGACACAATCAGTTGGCTTACTATTTCCAGGGCAAGGTTCGCAGAGTGTGGGGATGGGTCGTTCCTTGTATGAAGCTGACTCTCATGTGAAAAAACTCTATCAAGAGGCGAGCGATGTTCTGGGTTATGATATGGCAAAATTGTGTTTTGAAGGACCCTCAGAAAAACTTAACCTTACAGAATATACGCAACCAGCGTTGCTCGTGACGAGTCTGGTCGCCCTGTCCTTATTTGACCACATTCAATTTGAATCTTCAGCTGTGGCGGGGCATAGTCTTGGAGAGTATTCAGCTCTTGTCGCTGCTGGAGGGCTCAGGTATGCTCATGCCGTTCAACTCGTACAAAAGCGTGGGCAGTATATGGCAGAAGCGGTTCCTCCAGGGACAGGTCTTGTTGCCGCTGTGCTTGGGTTATCCGACGATGAGGTAGAACGTGTCTGCCAGGAGACTCAATCTTGTGGAGTTGTCGCGCCCGTTAACTATAATTGTCCAGGTCAAATCGTCATTGCTGGAGAGAAGACGGCCGTGGAACAGGCAATACCCCTACTGAAAGAACGAGGGGCACGCCGAGTGATGCCGCTTCCTGTGAGTGTTCCAGTCCACACGTCGCTAATGCAGGTAGCTGCAGATCGACTAAAGACAGATATTGATTCTATGGATTGGTCTGACCTAAAGGCTCCATTGGTCAATAATGCAGAGGCCAAACCCCTGCAAAAAGTTAGCGACGTTCGGGCTTCCTTAATTAAGCAATTGCCGTCTCCGGTCTTATGGACTCAGTCGATACAGAAAATGGCGGAGATGGGCATCAATACGTTCATAGAAGTCGGGCCTGGAAAAGTCTTAGCGGGGCTTGTGAAGCGGATTCTTCCTCAAGCCAGGATCTGGAATGTTCATGATACAGAATCTTTTACGGCTGTTCGCTCAGCCCTTACTCAATGACCAAACCATTTCAACCATAACTGAGTTTCTGGAGAAACCTGCATGTCATTAGAAGGAAAAGTGGCTATCGTGACTGGTGCGGCCCAGGGAATTGGGCAAACTATCGCTACGTATCTCGCGCGAGATGGAGCGGACGTCGTGGTGATGGATCTTGATGTTGAACGATGTCAGGAGACTGTTCAGGCAATTGAGCAGCACGGGCGGCGGCCTTGGGCTCTTCCTGTGAATGTGGCAGAATGGGATTCAGTCAAATCTCACATGGATCAAGTAATAAAGGAATGGGGCCATATTGACATTTTGGTCAATAATGCTGGAATCACGAGAGATGGCCTGTTGATGCGGATGAAAGAAGAAGATTGGAATTTGGTCCTTCAGGTGAATGTAACGGGAACTTTCCACTGCACGAAAGCGTGCATGTCTTCCATGAGTAAGCAGCGCTCTGGTCGTATCATCAACATCGCCTCGATTGTGGGAGCTATTGGCAACGTCGGGCAAGCAAACTATGCGGCATCCAAGGCTGCAGTTATTGGATTGACGAAAACTGTGGCGCGTGAATATGCAAGCCGTTCGGTGACCGTCAATGCCGTGGCCCCAGGGTTTATCGATACGGCTATGACCAAGGGTCTTTCGCAAGACGTCAAAGATGCGCTCTTAAAGCAAATCCCGTTGCAACGGTTGGGCCAACCTGCCGACGTTGCTGAGGCTGTGTGTTTTCTGGCCTCTGAAGCGGCGGGGTACATGACTGGACAGGTTCTTCATGTGAATGGTGGCATGCACATGGCATGATGAACGCCAAAGTGGTATAACGAAGTTTCAGAGTTTAAGATTCTGATTATAATCTGACATTAGGAGGATGGGCTATGGAAGTGCAAGACCGCATTAAAAAGATCATCGCAGAGCAATTAGGGGTCGAAGAAGAAGAAGTCATTCCCGAAGCCAAGTTTGTGGATGATCTTGGCGCCGACTCGTTAGACACGGTTGAATTAGTGATGGCATTAGAAGAAGAGTTTGATGTCGAGATTCCCGATGAAGATGCGGAGAAAATTCTCACGGTCGGTGGAGCCATCGATTTTATTAAAGAAAAAGTGTAGCCACAACCAATGGAGGGACATCTTGATTTGGAGAGGTGTCCCGTACTATCCGAAAAACATTATTGTTTTTACAATGCTATTTTCCTGCCGACCATCTTCCTAAATTATTCTGGTAAAGACAGAGGAAATTTTTCTCCATGACGGATCTGCGTAAACGACGAGTCGTCGTAACAGGCTTAGGGTTAGTGACCCCTTTGGGGATTGGTGTGTCTCAGACGTGGAATGCTCTATGTTCTGGACGATCCGGTATTAGCCATATTACCCGTTTTGATGCAACCAACTATCCCTCTCGAATTGCTGGTGAAGTGAAAAATTTCGATCCGGCTGATTATATTGAGAAAAAAGAAATCAAGAAGATGGATACATTCATCCATTATGCCTTGGCTGCGAGTCAGGAAGCGGTGGGTGATGCAAACCTCGAGATCACTCCTGATAATGAAGACCGCGTTGGAGTCTATATCGGTTCTGGCATTGGTGGGCTGCCTGCGATCGAGCACTACCATAAAGTGTTACTTGAACGGGGACCAGAACGTGTCACGCCCTTTTATATTCCTATGGTGATCATAAACTTGGCTTCCGGCCAGGTGGCCATTCGATTTGGGGCCAAGGGGCCGAATTCTTGTGCCGTGACGGCATGTGCGTCAGGTAACAATTGTATTGGTGACGGGTTTCGTCTCATTCAACATGGTGAAGCCGATGCCATGATTGTTGGCGGGGCTGAAAGCACGATATGTTCTACCGCCTTAGCAGGATTTGCCTCTGCTAAGGCTTTGTCCAGACGAAATGATGATCCAGAGCATGCGAGTCGTCCGTTTGATAGGGATCGTGATGGTTTTGTCATTGGTGAAGGTGCAGGGGTGCTGGTCTTGGAGGAATTGGAGCAGGCTCGATCACGGGGAGCGAAAATTTATGCCGAAGTTGCCGGTTATGCGATGAATAGTGATGCCTACCACATTACTGCCCCTCCAGATGATGGGAGTGGGGCAACGAAATGCCTGGAGCTTGCCATCAAAGATTCTGGATTGTCTAAAGAAGACATCGGATATATTAATGCCCATGGAACATCCACGTTTGCAGATACCGTGGAGACTCGTGTGATTAAGCAGGTGTTTGGGGAGCGAGCCTATTCCATTCCGGTGAGTTCGACCAAGTCCATGACCGGGCATCTTTTGGGAGCTGCAGGTGGGATTGAGTCTATTTTCACCACACTTGCCTTGCGAGAAGGTCGATTGCCACCGACAATGAATATTGAGAACCCTGATCCTGATTGTGATTTAGACTATATCTCTGGAAAGGCAAGAGATGTAAAAATTTCTGCAGCGGTGTCCAATGCCTTTGGCTTTGGAGGAGTCAACGCCTGTTTAGTATTCAAAGGCTTCTCGCGTCATGACCATTAATAGAATTCCAGACGTTGTCCCCCGAAACGTCTTCTCATCATGTGATTCTATGCCGTATGAGCAAGGTCTAACCTAACATTCCCTCAATTGTGGTATAATCCGATAGTTTTGGGACAAGGCAACGTCATACAGTCCAAGATTACTCTTTTTGATGGTGGCGCTGCCATGCTGTCAAAAGTCCAATCGAAGCTTGAGTATGATTTTCATAAGCCAGAAATATTACAAACGGCCTTAACGCATAAGTCTTATTTTCAGGGAAGCAGTGATACTGGTCAACAAGACAACGAACGGCTAGAGTTTCTAGGTGATTCCGTCTTAGCGCTTGTTGTCAGCGAATATCTTGTTTCAACATTTCCCGAAGCGAACGAAGGAGAACTGTCAAAGGTTAAAGCCTATTTGGTCAGCCGACCTTCTCTTGCAACCGCTGCAAAACGTCTGTACTTGGGAGACTGGTTGCGACTCGGGAAAGGAGAAGAGGTAACTGAAGGGCGTCAAAAAAGTTCGTTGTTAGCCAATGCATTGGAAGCTGTCATTGCAGCAGTATATATTGACGGTGGAAGTGAAGCGGCGAAAACATTTATCCTACGAGTACTAAAGCCGGAACTGGACAAACTTGGAAAGGTCAGCTCTGGAGGGTTTAGAGGGGATTATAAAAGCCACCTCCAAGAGAGTTCGCATAAGAATTTTGACGTGAATCCTGATTACCGACTTATCCATGAGTCGGGCCCTGATCACCAAAAAGTTTTTGAGGTAGAAGTGTTAATTGAGGGAACAGTCAGAGGTCGAGGTGTGGGTAACACGAAAAAAGAAGCGGAACAAGCCGCGGCCCAGGCAGCTTTAGAAAAAGGGTTATAGCGAATTCGAGTAGGTCCCAAGCTAGGGAGGCTTGGAGACGATCGTTCCGAATCGGGAAGCCTTGTGTCGTGGCAACCGTTGTTGAGGTCGCAATCCAGTCGATACGTTATAGCCGTTCCAATTAACTTCTGAACGTGTGAGGTTGTGTCTTGCGCTCTGTCACTCGGATTGGATCGGCTGGAAGTTATTTGGTTTCGCTATAAATGACAAGTATCCAAGCGAACCCGGGTGCGGTACGACACATCTGAACCATCGAAAGTTAGTTGAGACGACTAGAACAAAACGTATTTCATAATGCGACATTCATCTTCAAGTTCAAGGGGAGGAGTAAGGTCTATGGAGAAGATACGTCGGAGAAGTTGGCTATCAATGACAATATTGGTAACAGGCGTTATGGTCGGGGCATGGTTCCCTCCAAGCTGGGCTAGCTCACCAGAATTAGTGCTTGTCGGGGATAAAGCGACATCCGAGTCTCAAGCCCCTCACGCGATACTCAAAACCAAGTTTGGGGAAATGGAGATTGTGCTTTTCCCAGAATTAGCTCCCAAGCATGTCGAAAGTTTTATGAAGCTGGCGAAGTCGGGATTTTATAATGGCACGATTTTTCATCGCATCATTCCCGGGTTTATGATTCAGGGGGGGGATCCGAATACGAAAGATCCAAGTAAGGTGCGAATGTATGGAACGGGAGGTCCCGGGTATACGTTGCCAGCTGAGTTTAGCAAGGTGGCACATGAAAAAGGTATCTTATCTGCCGCAAGGACGGCAGATCCGAATAGTGCTGGTTCTCAGTTTTTTATCATGGCTGATAAGGCTCCGCATCTAGATGAGCAATATACTGTGTTCGGGGAAGTGATCAAGGGCAGAGAGATTATTGACAAGATCGTGAGTCAACCTCGTGACCCTCGAGATAATCCGCTTGAGCGCATAGAAATGACTGTAGAGATTGTTGAATAAAACAGACGTATCACGTTGTTCGTGAATCGTATCTCGTGAGATACGCATCTCCTTTTTTTATTTCCTTCGAGGGACGAACGACGTTTTCACTAAATAGAGTTTAGTGGAAAATTAGATTAGGGGTGCTGAACTGTGGGAGGTGCGTCTTTAAGTGGTGCCCCACTTGGAATGATGATACGACCTCCGGCTCCTGATTGACGAGCGAGTTGGTCGGCAACATCGGGATGCCGCAGTTTAATATATCCAATAAGCCCACTGAGAAAGCGATTTGATCGGAGTCCCTCTCCTGAAAATCCTTGAATGAACTGACCGGCCTGATCCAAAACCTGAGTGACCATGTGCGTGTCGAGCGGTTGACGGTCATTTAGCGTGTTGTATTCTTTCTTAAGTTCCTCTCCAAAGGCTGGTGGAGCAGCTCCAGGTATGTGAATCGGGCTAAATGATTGTCTGAGGTGTTTTAGCCCATCGATGACTTCCCCATCTTGAGCTTCTGGCCTTGATTGAAAAAACCGATAGGTGATTGCCTCTAAGACATAGAATACCTCGGCGGCCCGTTCCCCTCCCAACTCTAGTAATTCCCGATAAAACGTTCGGCGATCCTGTTCAAAATGAACGCCAACACGTTTTTGTTGATATTCCAGGTTTGAATCGAGATAGACGCAATCTGGAGGACATGAAATCGTATTCATGCGATAGGTGCCGCAACATTGGCTGCAAATGAATCCATGTAACGCTGGACAGGGGCGTTTTCCTTTTCGCTGCTCGCAGTGGTGGCACTTACTCACGGCGTTTTATCTTTCTTTGTCCACCCCAGGCCATAATCGGAAAGATCGCGAGGTTTACGTTTTTTCCCTGAATTAGAAGGTAATTCAAGACCATTGATTTCGGCGCCGTTGGCATAGAGATACGGGACAAGTATCAGATGTTTCTCGCGATCGATACCGATGCCGGCTGGAGAAACCAGAAATTCTGCGATGACTTGCTTCTTTAAATTAGAGAGAACTCGCCAGACTTTCCCCGCTGTCATATCGGATATATACATGCTTCCAAACCGATCAAAGGCGATGCCATCCAAATTGCTGAAACGACGAGAGAAAAAGGAGTTCGCGAGCAATTCTTTGATCACGCCAGATTCACTCACTTCAAAAATTTTTCCGCCTTCCCAGCTCACACCAGTCAGACGACCTGTACGTGGATGAACGGCAAGACCGCGCGGTCCAGCTAATGCGTCGTCCTGAACGATCAAGGAAACCGAAAATTTTTTTGATGGATCGAGCCGGTAGATGGCATTGGTGGCAGTGTCTGACACAAAAAGATTTCCAGCGTTATCGGCGGTTAACCCTGTGAGTGAGGAGCAGTCATAACGGGTCAGAGAGACCGAAGAAATATATTTTCCTGTTTTCCTGGAAAAACTTCGTATCGTATCGATATCTGCGACATACAAAACATCCTTCACGATCACCATGCCTGTCGGGGCATTAAGGACGGTCGTTCCGTGTCCACCTTGGATAAAGTGAAGTTGAACAATTTTCCCATTTTCATCAATTCGTGAAATAAACCCCTTGTTGTCGCGGTTTCCAGGATCCCCATTCGCGTTCGCCACAAAATATCCTTTTCCAGGATTGGCGATGATGCTTTGAGGGGCGGCGAGGTTATTAATAATCGCTTGACTGAGGGCAAAAGATGGAGCCAAAAATGTTGAGACAAAAATCAGAAGACAAAATGGTTTTATGGACAAAAAGTCAATACGTTTCATCTTGGAAAACCTGGATTAGGATTAATTGTGAGAGTGACACTAGATAATGTCAGATACGAGAGGGAGGCGAGATATTGCAGAGGAACATTCACAAGTCATGGTAAGTGACCATTTCTTAACCTGTCAAGAAATTGAAGCGCTAAGCCGTTTGACGAAGTTTTTTGTGGCTTGATATCGTGACTCTCTACGAGAATAGCCAATATTTCATCCATAAGGAGGTATTGTGTCGGCACAGATTATTGATGGAAAGAGTCTTGCCTTACAGATTCGCGCACAAATTGGGAGTGAAGTGACGAAATTTCACGAAGCCACGGGAGTTCGCCCGGGCTTGGCAGTTGTGCTCGTTGGGGATGATCCAGCCTCAGCCATCTATGTGCGAAATAAAAAGATCGCCTGTGAGAAGGCAGGTCTTTATCCAGAAGAATACATCCTGCCAGCCTCGACGACACAAGAAGAATTGTTAACGATTATCGACAAGCTAAATGACGACTCTAACATTCATGGCATTCTTGTTCAGTTGCCATTGCCTCAACATATTGACAGCAAGGCTATTTTAGAAGCCGTGTCTCCCGATAAGGATGCCGATGGGTTTCATCCTTATAATGTCGGTCGATTAGTCGAAGGTGAACCCGTGTTTACGGCCTGTACGCCCAAAGGTGTCATTCACATGATTGAGTCGACCGGACAGACCATGTCCGGTAAGCGTGCGGTCGTTATTGGCCGTAGTAACATTGTCGGAAAGCCGGTTGCGTTACTCCTTATGCATCGACATGCCACCGTGACCGTGTGTCATTCACGAACCCAAGACTTGCCAGCTGTCTGTCGGGAGGCCGATATTGTGGTGGCGGCTATCGGACGCGCTCAATTTGTGACATCTGCTATGATTAAAGAAGGGGCTATTGTGATTGATGTGGGCATCAACCGACGAGAGGATGGGAGTTTAGTTGGTGATGTCGATTTTGAGCCGGTAAAGGAGAAAGCCGGGTGGATCACGCCTGTCCCTGGGGGAGTGGGGCCTATGACCATTGCCATGCTGTTACAGAACACACTGGAGTCTGCTCAACGATATGCCGAACGCTAAGACCTATGAATATCCCAGAATTTAAACAATGCAAAGGCAAGGGCGAAAAGCTTGTCATGGTCACGGCTTACGATGCGCTATGGACGCGGATCGTTGAACAGGCTGGCATTGATGTGATTCTTGTAGGTGATTCACTCGGGATGGTTGTTCAGGGTAAGCCGAATACCCTCTCGGTGACGATGGAGGACATGCTTTATCACACCAAGCTGGTTGCACGGGCGGCAGAAAAGTCGTTGATCATTGGGGACATGCCGTTTATGTCGTATCAGGCAAGCATAGAGGATGCGGTTAGGAACGCCGGTCTATTTCTTCAGACAGGAGCCGGAGCCGTCAAGATTGAAGGTGGAAGACAAGTGGTTGATCGGGTCGAAACACTGACGCGTTTTGGAATCCCGGTCATGGCCCACATTGGCATGACTCCGCAATCTGTCAACCAATATGGAGGCTATAAAGTTCAAGGCAAAGAAAAGGATCAAGCCAAATCCTTGCTTGCCGATGCCAAAGCGTTAGAAAAGGCTGGTGCATTCTCGTTGGTACTCGAAGCTGTGCCACTGGATTTAGCAAAAACCATTACCGAAAGTCTTTCAATTCCCACAATCGGCATTGGTGCTGGACCACACTGCGATGGACAAGTGCTGGTGCTTCAAGACTTGCTCGGGCTCTTTGATGACTTTGTGCCCAAGTTCGTCAAACCCTATGCCCACCTTAAAGCCGATGCTCTTCAGGCGCTCAAACGATTTAAAGAAGAGGTAGAATGCGCCAAGTTTCCTTCCGACTCAGAGAGTTACCACTAATTACATGTTGATGGTTGTCCACCTTGGAAGCATTCCCGTGAATAGGAGAATCTAGCGATTCCTTTATTCCTAAGGGTCTTTCACTGGCAAAGCGTCAACCGAATATAGTCTCTAAACATCTACATAAACAATGACTTACCAGAAATTCTAGGTACACGTATACTAATAATTAGGACACGTATACGGAGGTGATCGTGAAAACGAAGCTCACCGTGACAATTGATGAAGAAGTCTTACCCAAAGCTAAACGATATGCACGTTCGCAAGGTATTTCGCTTTCTCAGCTCATCGAAACAACCTTAAAAGACATTAGCTCAAAGGAGCAACTATCGTTTGCGCAACGATGGCGTGGAAAGTTTCAATCAGCTGGGCGAAATGATGGACAATACAAGAGATTAAGCAAAAAATAATTGTGATAATTCTTATTGATACAGACTGATGCCTCTGTGGCTCTACTCGATGCATTAAAGGATCGACAAGGCCTGGGGATTGTCTCATGGCCTACGCTTTCCAATTTTTTTATCTTGTAGCTCCTATGAAAGGAGGACCTGAAACAAAGGGAGTATCTTGAAGAGTTGTCGCGGTTTGTTCAGGTTGCTCCAACAACAACAGAAAGTTTGGGATATGCGTGTCATTACAGATGAAGGACTTTGAGGATGCGATGAATGTTGCGGCAACAGCAGGAAGACCCGATGTTATTGCGACACGAAATATTCGCGATTATACGAATTCACCCATCAACGCGGTCACGCCAAAACAGCTTGCTCAAAAATTGAGTAGATCCTAGCATTTGAATCCAAGAATAGATCTCAACTCGTAGTCTAGGTGATTGCGAGTGAGTGCTTTTGTTCGAACAAGGATCGCCCTTTGCGGAGCATAACCCCACATGACTCAGGAATTACAGAAACAACGAAAACACGCTCTAATCATCGGATGTAGTTTAGCTGGGCTGTTTGCGGCTAGGGTTTTGAGTGATCATTTTGAACGAGTGACGATTCTCGAACGGGACCCAATACATGATCATCCTGAATCCCGCAAGGGTCAGCCCCAAACACGGCATCTCCATGGTCTCTTGGCCCAAGGTTTTCGTATCATCAAAGACCTCTTTCCTACCCTTGAGCAAGAATTGGCTAAGAGTGGAGCTGTGATGACCGATATGGGTGAAGCCATACGCTGGCATCATTATGACGGGTATAAAATCCAATTTACGAGCGGCCTTGTTGGTGTCTCTGTCAGTCGTATGTTTTTAGAGTGGCAGGTCCGTCGCAAAGTTATGGCGTTGTCCAACGTCACAATTCAATCAGAATGTACAGTACGCGGGTTAGTTGCGAACAACGATAGAACTCGAATTCTTGGAGTAGAGGTTGTAGATAGCAAAGGTGGAGCGAACAGCACGGCAATAGAAGCGGATCTCATCGTTGATGCTGGGGGGCGTGGATCATCAACTGGCAAGTGGCTAGAGCGTATAGGCTTTAAGCGACCGCAAGAAGATGAGGTCAAAGTGGGGGTCGGGTATGCCACTCGTATCTATCGACGTCGACCAAACGATCTTGTTGGGGCCAAACTCTTGATGATTTCTCCCACCCCGCCAACGCAAAAGCGTATGACGTTTTTGTTTCCCGCCGAAGGCGACCGCTGGATTGTGGCGGCAGGTGGATGGTTTGGTGATCATCCACCGACTGATGAATCGGGGTATCTTGAATTTATCCGTCATTTGCCAGTTTCAGACATCTACGATGTTATCAGTAAGGCTGAGCCTCTTTCGGATATTTTCACGTATAAGTTCCCGTCGAGTCTCCGCCGTCGCTACGAAGAGCTGACAGGGTTTCCCGAAGGCTATCTGGTTTTGGGTGACGCGATAGCCAGTTTTAATCCGATTTACGGTCAAGGGATGACCTCTGCAGCCATACAGTCCAAAGTGCTTGACGATCTTTTATGTCGAAAGCAAACACTGGCGGGTCTTTGGCGGCCATTCTTTCAACGAATTGCCAAAGTTATCGATATCCCATGGCAAATCGCGGCCTGCGAAGATTTTCGCTATCCGGAAACGGTGGGCAAGAAACCGGCAATGACGGATTTAACAAACGCGTACCTTGCCAAAGTCCATCGCGCTACGCATCACGATCCAGTCGTCTATTCACAATTCCTCAAGGTAATGAATCTCATGGCCCACCCCACAAGCTTAATGCATCCCAGGATTGTTTGGCGGGTGATGCGTGGCAGGCCTGGATGAAAGGCAGTTCTGCTTGGTAGTGGTACGACTAAAGGAAGGATAGATCCACATTCTCTCTGCCATACTCTTCTTACTGGAAGGTTGTATATACAATGTTGCATCATTCACGGGGCCATGCTATGATGTATATACAATGTAGAATCATTAGGGAGGCTGGCATGAAATCAACGGTAAAGAAATGGGGTAACAGTGCGGCTATTCGCATTCCTTCCCATGTTCTCGAAGCGGCTTCACTTCATCCTGAGGCGGAAGTGTTTATTACGGAAGAGAATGGGCGTATTGTGATTGAACCAATCCACACTAAAAAATACGATCTCAAAAACCTTCTTAAGGGCATCACGCCGAAGAATCAACATCGAGCCGAAGATTTTGGGATGCCCCAAGGCGAAGAAGTTTGGTAATGGCAAGTGGGTATATTCCTCAAGCAGGTGACATTGTTTGGCTAAACTTCACACCACAGACTGGCCATGAACAAGCTGGGCATCGTCCGGCATTGGTACTCAGCCCTAAGGCCTACAATCAAAAGACTAGCCTGATGATCTGCTGTCCCATCACGCCTCAAATTAAAAATTACCCGTTTGAAGTCTTGATCTCTGATGACCCTGCAAGCGTGGTTCTCGCCGACCAAGTGAAAAGTCTCGACTGGCGAAGCCGTAAGGCCAAGCGAAAAGGCAGCGTATCCCAGGATGAACTCGCGGAGGTACGAGCCAAAATCATCGCCCTTATCGAATAGAACGTTTCCCCCTTAACTATAGTATTTCCTAAAAAGTCCACTGTGCGACTCATTATGGTCCGATGGTGGACTCGCAGTTTCTGAAGGTCATGAATCTCATGGCTCCACCTACAAGTTTGATGTACCCTAATATTGTTTGGCGGGTATTGCGTGGGAAGACTGGTTGAGTTGTGAATCTATAAAATAGGGCCAGATCGGTTGAAGAGGGAAAAGAGATTTCTGGAATTTTTGAGTAAGGTGGATGATAATAGACTTTGCTACAATTTTTACATCTCCACAAGCCTATGATGTCCACTTACATGGCAGTTTTGATCACCTATTTTAATGCATCTCAAGAAGGATAATATCTAGTCTATGGCAATCCCTGACTATCAGACATTAATGCTTCCGGTTCTTCAATTAGCCTCCGATCAATTAGAACATAAGTTCAGAGAAGTTGTAGAAGCCCTGGCAGAAAAATTTTCTCTATCTGATTATGAGCGAGCAGAACTCTTGCCAAGTGGAAGTCAGACGGTTTTTCACAATCGTGTTGGATGGGCACGTTCTTATCTAAAACAAGCGGGGTTGTTGGAATCCCCTAGGCGAGGGTATTTCAGGATAACTGATCAAGGCCTCAACCTACTAGCGGAAAATCCAGAAAGGATTAACGTTTCTCTATTAGAGCGATACCCGGAATTCTTAGAATTCAGAAACCGTAAGAACGATACGTCATCGAACAACGAGGGAACAGCTATCATTGAAATATCTTCTGGTGAAACGCCAGAAGATGTCTTGGCTTCTGCGTATCGTACAATCCTCAAGAATCTGGAAGATGAAGTTCTTGGTCTTGTGAAAGATTCTACACCGTCGTTCTTTGAGAGACTTGTCATAGACCTTCTTGTAAAAATGGGCTACGGAGGTAATCGGCGAGATGCAGGTCGTGCTCTTGGAAAGAGTGGTGACGGTGGTATAGATGGAATCATAAATGAAGATCGTCTTGGTTTAGATGTCATTTACATTCAGGCAAAGCGATGGGAAGGAACTGTAGGAAGGCCAGAGATACAGAAGTTCGCTGGAGCTCTTCAAGGCCTGAGAGCTAAAAAAGGTGTCTTCATAACCACTTCCAATTTTTCGAAAGAAGCTATTGAGTATGGATCGATGATTGAGTCAAAAATTATATTGATCGATGGCGAAAGATTGGCCGCCCTAATGGTAGAACACAATGTAGGAGTATCGACTGTTGGGCGGTATGAAGTTAAAAAAGTAGATTCGGACTATTTTGACGAAGAATAAATTAGAACTTAGTCGTGATCTTTGGGATTTTCCACCGACTTTAGCAAAACGTAACCGAATACTCCTTCCTAACCTAAGATGATGTCAGGCCTGGGTTTTATGAGGAAATATGGAAACGGAGAGCCTCTCCCGTCTAGAAATCTTCCCACGCATTAATCTTCTGGGAAAAAGAATCCGTTCTGTGGCATACTAAAATCAATAAATGAGGGCAAGGAGGGCAATGATATGGATCGGTTAGAGGTTTCTATCTCGACACCATTGAAAGAATGGATAAAGTCTCAAGTTGGGAGTGGGAAATACCCGGACGCGAATGCGTATATTGGTGAACTTATACGACGGGATCAAGAAGCCGTTGAGACGTTACGGGCGGCGTTGGTCGAGGCAGAAGAAAGCGGTATGAGTGATGACACTTTGGAGGATATTTGGAAAGAGGTAAAAGCCCGTCATAATGGGGTATAAACTTTCCAAGCGAGCACAGGCACAGATTCTCGACATTCTCGATTTTTCCTTTACACAATTTGGAGAACTGCAAGCGCGAGAGTATTATCAGTCCTTCCAGAAAAGCTTCGAATTACTAGTTCACCACCCACATCTTGGCCGTTCCATAGGTCACATCCGTAAGGGCTATTTCCGATTCGAACATGAAAGCCACATCATTTTTTACAAGATCAAGCAAGATGAGATTATGATCATGAGGGTTCTACATCAAAAGATGGACCTGAAAAGGCATATTTAGCTTGCTAGCTAATCTATTAGAAGCTAGGTGTTACCCATGTTCTCAAGATTTACAACGAGATGAAAGTTACGTTTTAGGTCTTACCCCTCCGAGACCGACGTCCAATCTTCTTGAAAACCCCTAGGTTTCCGGCTATGCTGACTCATTAATAGCGAATTCAAGAACCGTGTAACTAACCTATACACTGACACAGTGCAAAATATGTTTTCGATAAAAGTAAATTTCTGGCACGGCTATAAATACCCATAACAATGGAGTGACTCTGTGGATCTTCCTAATGATATTCCATCTTGTCGAGACAATATCGATCGTTTGGATGATGAGATCCTTCGCATCCTAAACGAACGGTCGCAATACGTCATTCAAGTTGGTCATTTGAAGAAGCAGATAGATGCCTCTGCCCATCTCCATACCCAAGGTCGGGAGACGGCGATTGTGGAGCGATTAGCAGCCAAGAACCCTGGTCCATTTCCGAGTTCGGCCATCCGACCTGTCTATCGAGAGATCATGTCAGCTTCGCTCTCTTTAGAAGGCTCTCAAACAGTCGCGTATCTGGGTCCGCCTGCGACGTTTACCCATTTAGCGGCAGTCCAAAAGTTCGGTGAATCGGCCGAGTATATTCCGTTGACTAGCATCAAGGACGTCTTTGATGAGGTGGAGCGCGGTCGAATTCGATTTGGCATCGTCCCCGTGGAAAACTCGACTGAAGGAGTGGTGAATCATACGCTTGATCTATTGGTAGATTCGCCGTTGCTAATTTATGGAGAAATACGATTTGAGATTGTGCACAACGTGCTGTCCAAGGGGGATTCGCTTGAACAGATTAAGACCGTGTATTCTCACCCCCAAGCGATTGCTCAATGTCGAAAATGGTTGGAAGCGAATTTGCCGACGGCTGTTATTTCTGAGGAACCCAGCACGGCCCGTGCGGCTGAGCGATGCGTCGAAGATACGACCGCTGGGGCGATTGCCTCAGAACTTGCAGCGGAACTCTATGGCTTGAAGATTCTACGGTCGCGCATTGAAGACAATATTCATAACGCCACGAGGTTTTTGATTCTGTCTCAACGTGGATCAGAGCGAACGGGAAAAGATAAGACCTCGATCATTGTATCAGCCAAAGATCGAGTCGGTGCGCTGTATGATATGATTCGTCCCTTTTCGTCGTATGGCATTAATATGACTAAAATCGAATCGCGTCCAACGCGTCGAAAAGTGTGGGAGTACCTCTTCTTCATGGACCTTGAGGGGCACCAAGACGACGATCGGTTGAAGAAAGCACTTGAAGAGGTAAAGGGGAGGTGTCTGTTCTTGAAAGTCTTAGGGTCATACCCGTCCGCGAGTGGGTAAAAGAATGTTGAAAAAACCCACCAGCTGCGTCCTCGTTACTCGAACGACTCGACGTACTGCATGTACGCCTCGCCCTCCTCGCATACTGCGGCCTTGCTGGTCAGCTTTTTTGAACATCTTTTCCATAGAGAGATTTTATTTCTGATTTCTAAATCCATTTTCTGAGAATTGATAAGATGTTAAAAGTTCATTCCAACATTGAATCGCTGGTTCCGTATTCTCCGGGAAAGCCGATGGACGAATTGGAGCGAGAACTGGGAATTACGAATGCGATTAAACTTGCATCGAATGAGAATCCCTTGGGGCCATCCCCAAAAGCTCAAGCGGTACTTGCAGATGGCGTGGCAACTCTTCATCGCTATCCTGATGGCGGAGCGCATTATTTGCGGCGAGCTCTTGCCGAGCGGTGGAAGGTGTCGGCAGATCAAGTGATCGTGGGCAATGGCTCGGATGAAGTGATTAGCCTGTTGATCAAAGCGTTCTTGGCACCAGGTCAGGAAGCCGTAATGGCTGACCATACTTTTGTGATGTATAAACTTTCCGTGCAGGGATCACATGGTGTGCCTGTTGAAGTGCCTTTGAAGGATTGGCGGCATGATCTTTCAGCTATGGCCAAAGCCGTGACGGACAAAACACGCTTATTATTTCTCTGTAACCCCAACAATCCCACGGGCACAATGGTCTCGAAAGCCGAGGTAGATGCCTTCCTAACCAGATTGCCTGAACATGTCATTGTCGTCTTTGATGAAGCCTACTACGAGTATGTCAGATCAACAGAATATCCGGAAAGTCTGAACTATGTGAAGCAGCAGCGGCAAGTTGTGGTCTTGCGAACGTTTTCGAAAATTTATGGTCTTGCAGGATTACGAGTGGGGTATGGAATCACATCACCGAAAATTGTCGACTACGTCAATCGAGTGCGGCCACCATTCAATGCGAATAGTCTTGCACAATTAGCTGCGTTGGAGGCTCTTGAGGATGAAGAGCATGTCGCGACGAGTCGATCAATGAATGAAACTGAGATGGGTGTCCTGGAAAAAGAGCTGAGTCAACTGGGAATGGAAGTCATCCCCAGTCAAGCAAACTTCCTCTATTTTGATACTAAGCGAGAAGGGCGACAAATTTTTGATGGGCTACTTCGAGAAGGCGTCATCGTACGTCATATCAAAGGCTCTATGATTCGTGTCACGGTTGGAAGGCCAGAAGAGAACCGTCGGTTTCTTGAGGCACTAGAAAAGATCCTCGGTCGTCTCTCGTAACGGAAATATTCTATATGATCATCGTGATGAAACCGGAAGCCACTGAGCATGATGTCGATCATCTGGTTGAGCGGCTGCGTGAGTTAGGATTAAAGGCTCAGGTTTCAACTGGTGAAGAGCGCACCGTAGTCGGTGTGATTGGTGATGACCGTATTCTCCAAAATCAGCCACTCACCGTATTCCCTGGCGTTGAAAGTGTGACGCCAGTCTTAGCTCCATGGAAATTGGTCAGTCGCGAATTTCAAAAACACAACAGCGTGATTGATGTCAACGGAGTTAAAGTTGGTGGGAAGAAAATTGCGATTATGGCCGGTCCCTGCGCGGTCGAAAAACGCGAGCTAACGGTGGGCATTGCCAAAGAAGTTTCTTCCGCTGGTGCGTCGATTTTACGAGGTGGGGCGTATAAACCCCGGACATCGCCGTATTCTTTTCAAGGGTTGGGACAAGAAGGGTTGGATTTTCTGGTCGAGGCTCGCAAGGAAACAGGTTTACCCGTCGTGAGCGAAATTTTGGATGCCAGAGATCTCGGACATTTTTTAGAGAAGGCTGACATCATTCAAATTGGCGCCAGAAATATGCAGAATTTTGAGTTACTCAAAGAAGTTGGCGATTACGATAAGCCGGTCTTATTGAAACGCGGTCTTTCGGCCACCATTAAGGAATTCTTGCTTTCAGCGGAGTACCTCATGTCTCGAGGCAATCGCAATGTCATGCTCTGTGAGCGAGGCATTCGGACGTTTGAAACGCAATACCGGAATACGCTCGATCTCAGCGCTGTTCCTACCCTCAAAGAGATGTCTCACCTCCCTGTCATTGTCGATCCAAGTCACGCGACCGGGAAATGGAATCTTGTCGCTCCCATGGCCAAAGCGGCCATCGCCTGTGGGGCCGATGGGTTGCTTATAGAGGTACATTCTAATCCAGAGTGTGCGCTGTGCGACGGTGAAGAATCTTTAAAGCCATCGCGCTTCAAAGACCTCATGTCGAGTATGAAGCTGATTGCTGAAGCCGTCGGGCGCGATCTATAGTGGTGCAGTTGGCCTTCGTCACTTCTAGATTGAGAGAGCCCTCTCCGCCGCGATTGTGACGTTGAGTACGCTTCACGCTTAGAACTGAATCAGAATGAACGGGATTTTTCAGAAAGTTGTCATTGTTGGCGTTGGTCTGATTGGCGGTTCGCTCGGGCTGATCCTCAAGCAAAAGTGTTTAGCCGCGACGGTTGTTGGTGTGGGCCGTCGTGTTGAAAATCTTCAATTGGCTGTGAAGCTTGCAGCTATCGATCGTTACGAAACCAATGTACATGAAGCGGTGAAGGATGCGGATTTAGTGATTTTAGCAACGCCGGTCGATACCTATGCCGCTCATTTGCGAGAGTGGGGAGGAAATTTACCGGCAAGGGCCATTGTGAGTGACGTTGGGAGTGTGAAAGGGCACTTAGTTGAACAGGCTGAACAATTACTTCCCCCTAATGTTCACTTTGTTGGGGCACATCCGATTGCAGGAAAAGAAAAGTCCGGTGTAGCGCACGCTACACCGGACTTGTTTCAGAAAGCTCGTTGCATCGTCACTCCAACTCAGAAGACTGATGCAGAGGCATTAGACGCTATTTGCCAACTTTGGGAATCTGCAGGCTCTATAGTTTGTAAACTTGATCCATTTGATCATGATTTTGTCTTGGGGGCAGTCAGCCATTTACCTCATGTTGCCGCATTTTCATTGATGCAGGCGCTGACAGAATTTCAGAGCCAATTGGGAGGCTCTCAATCACTGTTGGACTATTCAGGAGGTGGGTTGCGTGATACGACGCGGATTGCCGCCAGTTCCCCAGAAATGTGGCGTGATATTTGTCTTGCGAATAGAGACAATCTGCTAAAAATGATTGCTGTCTATATCCAAAATCTCGAGCAGTTCAAAGGCGCAGTGAAAAATGGCGATGGAGTAGGATTAGAAAAAATTATGGAACAGGCAAAGCAAGCCAGAGAGCGTCTTCAATGAGTTCATGGTCGACCACTGCTGCCACCAAACCACTTCGCGGAACCGTGCACGTTGCCGGCGATAAGTCCATTACTCATCGGGCTCTGATACTCGGGGCGTTAGCTCAAGGGGAAACGACGATTTCCGGCTACTGTTTGGGAGAAGATTGTCTCAATACTCTTCGAGTCGTTCGTGCTCTAGGAATTCCAGTTGAAGAAGCAGAAAGTGGGGACCTGCGAGTGTTAGGAAAAGGACTTTGGGGTTTAACGGAACCCACGACAGTTCTTGATTGTGGGAATTCAGGAACTGGTCTTCGACTTTTAGCCGGGGTGTTAGCGGGTCAGGACTTTTTTTCGGTCTTAACGGGTGATGCTTCCCTTCGTAATCGACCCATGGGCCGAGTCGTCAATCCCCTCCGAGCCATGGGGGCGTCTATTACGGGTCGAAGAGCCGGTGAGTATGCCCCATTGGCCATTACAGGACAAGGATTGAAAGGTTGCGAGTATATCTCACCCGTAGCAAGTGCCCAGGTGAAGTCTGCGGTGTTGCTGGCAGGTCTGTTGGCCGAAGGAGCCACGAGTGTGAGTGAGCCGATAAAGTCCCGTGACCATACCGAGCGCATGCTACGGTATTTAGGTGTCGATGTGCAGGTCAATGAGCGTACAGCCTCAGTGACCGGTCGTCGTTCGTTCACAGGAAAACCACTTTCTGTTCCTGGAGATATGTCAGCTGCTGCATTTTTTCTGGTTGCGGCCTCTATTGTACCAGAATCGGAGCTCTGTCTATCAGGTATTGGGATAAATCCAGCTCGAACAGGGGTCGTCGAAGTTCTGAACAAAATGGGAGCGGACATTCAGGTTATCAATAGGCGAGAACTCTCAGGCGAACCGGTTGCTGATTTAGTGGTAAAGGCAGCACAACTCCAGGGAATTGCTATCGGGCCGGAGCTGATACCAAAGACCATTGATGAACTCCCGATATTGTGCGTCGCCGCTGCAGCAGCGAAAGGGCAGACACGCATCACTGGTGCTCAGGAGCTGCGAGTCAAAGAAACCGATCGCATACGGGCAATGGCTGTAGAATTGACAAAACTCGGTATTGCTATTGAAGAAAGCTCTGATGGACTGTTCATTGCCGGTGGTGATACGTTTACGGGAGCTCAATGTCAAAGCTATGGGGATCATCGGGTAGCGATGTCGTTGGCAATAGCCGGGCTGATTGCCGATTCTCCCATTGTCATTGATGAGACGGAATGCATTGAAACTTCATTTCCTGGATTTCAAGGCAAGTTATTGGATTTATTGACAAACTCTCAGTGAGCACTATAATACGAAAATGGCAGGAAAGTGGGCGCAGCCCTGGGCCCAAGCTTCGTCAGTTGATTATCGCGATTGATGGTCCTGCCGGTGTGGGTAAGAGCACGCTGTCGAAACGGCTTGCTACACATTTAGGGTATACATATCTTGATACTGGTTCGCTATACCGTGGTATCGCGTGGAAGGTGAAAGTAAGCAAAATTGATCCACAAGACTTGGATCAGGTTAAAGCACTCCTTGCCACAACCAAGCTTGCGCTCACTTCACGTCATCACACGCTTTGCGTCCTTGTGGACGATCAAGATGTGACTTCTGAGCTTCGCAGCCTTGCTGTCAGTCAGTTAGCTTCAACGGTAGCCGCCTATTCATGTGTCCGTGATTGGTTGCTACCCATTCAACGAGAATTTGCATCAGCAGGAAACGTTGTTGTGGAAGGGCGCGATATGGGGACCAAAGTCTTTCCACGCGCCGATGTCAAGTTCTTTCTTGATGCTGACCCCGATGTTCGGCTACATCGTCGGTATCAGGAACTACAAAACGATGATGAAGGTAAAAGTTGGGATGATGTCCGGCGGGAAATGGCTATCAGAGATGAACGCGATCGGTCGCGTGAGGCAGCCCCGCTGATTCCAGCCACTGATGCGATAATGCTTGATACCTCCAATTTGTCGATTGATCAGGTGTTGGACCGTATGATTGAAGTCATTTCAGCACGTCCGTGAGTGGGTTTGTCTATGCCTGTATTTGGGCAGCATTCAACATTCTTGGTCGAGTGTTTTTTCGATATCGTGCTCATGGGACACACCACATTCCGAAAACTGGAGGAATCTTATTCGCAGCCAACCATGCCAGCTATGTAGACATCCCGTTTTTAGGGTGTGGCATTCCCAGGCGCGTGTCGTTTCTGGGGCGTGCGAATCTTTTCCCATATTCTATTGTCAATTGGATGTTCCGGAAGATTGCGTGGATTCCACTCAAGACTAACCGGATAGACCGGGCCGCTTTGAATGAAGTGGTATTTCGGTTGAGAGCAGGAAAGTGCGTGGTGATTTTTCCTGAAGGTACGAGGACTCCTAATGGAGATCTTCAGGAAGGAAAACCTGGCATTGGCATGATTGTCGCGGAGGCGAAATGCCCGGTTATTCCAGCCTATATCGCTGGGACGTTTGATGTACTGCCCATAGGGACTTCCCGGTTACGACTGAGACCTATTGATATTCACATTGGAGAGCCAATGACATTCCGAAAATTAGAGGGGCAAGAACCTAAAGATTATTATCGCACCGTCAGTGAAACCGTGATGATCCGTATTGCGGAGTTAGGGCACGTATCGGCCCCGAGTCCGGTATTCGTCGATAAGTAATATGTCATATATCAATTATGCAGGTCTTCCAGCGAACCGATAGCTGAGGGGTTCGGTGGAGGTTTTATTCGTATCATCAGCAGTGCAATGAGCAGAGTGGAGGCGGAGTAAGAGAATGACTACAGTTTCAGAACAACCCGAACAACTGGATCGCGAGGCTCTCGCAGCGCTTTATGAAGAAACTTTTCGTAACATCGAGGAAGGCACGATTACCGAAGGAAGTGTGGTCAACATCCAGCGTGAACGGGTTGTCGTTGATATCGGCTATAAGTCTGAAGGCATGATTCCGTCTGATCAGTTTTCCACTGAAGAGCTCCAAACTCTAACCGTGGGAGATACGATACAGGTCTATATCGAACAGTGTGAAGATGCCGAAGGTAATTTGCTCTTGTCGAAAGAAAAAGCGGATAAGATGAAAGTGTGGGAAGATCTTGAAGTGGCTCATCGTGATGATAAAGAGGTCGAAGGTAAAGTGCTTTCGAGGATCAAGGGCGGGATGATGGTGGATATTGGCGTAAAAGCATTTCTTCCTGGTTCGCAGATTGACTTGACGCCCGTTCGTGATTTGGATGGGTTAGTCGGCAAATCCTTTAATTTTAAGATTATCAAAGTTAACCATCGGAGAGGCAACGTCGTAGTGTCTCGACGCGCGTTACTTGAAGAAACGCGAGACAAAAAGCGGCAGACGACGTTATCAACCTTGACTGAAGGGCAACTTATCACGGGGACCGTGAAGAATATTACAGATTATGGTGCCTTTCTTGATCTGGGAGGCATTGATGGGTTGCTTCACATCACGGACATCTCATGGGGCCGCGTTGGTCATCCCTCGGATATGTTTTCGATTGGCGACCGTATTGAAGTGTTGGTGTTGAAGTATGATCGCGAAACTGGACGAATCTCTTTGGGCTTGAAGCAAAAGACAGCTGACCCATGGAGTAAAGTTGAAGAAAAGTATCCTGAAGGCAGCCGGGTTCCGGGGAAAGTGGTCAGCCTGACCGATTATGGTGCGTTTGTAGAATTAGAACCAGGTGTTGAAGGGTTAGTTCATGTCTCTGAAATGTCATGGACTCACGAAGTGCGCCATCCCTCGCGTGTCGTATCTATTGGGGATCAGATTGATTCGCAAGTCCTTCATGTTGATCAGCAGAGTCGGAAGATTTCACTCGGGATGAAGCAAACGGCTCCGAACCCATGGGATGTCATCGAATCGAAATATCCTGAAGGGACTCACATTGAGGGAAAAGTAAAAAGCGTCACGGACTTTGGTGCATTTGTTGGTCTGGAAGAAGGCATTGATGGGCTCATTCATATCTCTGATATGTCTTGGACGAAACATATTAAGCATCCATCCGAATTATTTAAAAAAGGTCAATCGGTGCAGGCCGTGATTCTTCGAATCGATAAAGATAAAGAGCGATTATCATTAGGCTATAAACAACTCGCTGCTGATCCTTGGGAGTCTGAGATCCCTTCTCGGTTTCAGATTGGGGGACAAGCTACTGGCCAGGTAACCAAGATTGCTGACTTTGGGGTATTTATTGAACTGGATGGTGGAGTCGAAGGTCTTATTCATGTCAGTGAAATTAACCTCGCTCCGCAAGAGCGGGTTGAGGAGAAATTTGAAGTTGGGCAAGAAGTGACCGCGAAAATTGTTAAAGTGGATTGTGAAGAACGTAAAATTGCATTAAGTGTATCAGAGCATCTTCGAGAGTCTGATCAAGATCAACTTGCAGCGTTTCATACTTCGCAGGGAGACATTGATCAAAGTCTAGGGCGAATAACACAAGAAAAAAATGCTGACGCACAAGAGTAAGTTTTACTCATGACCAAGATAACTGTTACTGCATATGTCTGATTCATACTCTTCACCTGCTCCACGGTCATCTTGGTTGAAGCGGGTATTCTGGATTTTGATCGCCGCTGTTGCATTAACCTGGCTAGGCAAAGCGCTCTTGCCTGACGTGGCCTCCTATGGCAAGGAACAAGTTGCGGTTGTACGCGTAGAAGGCCCAATTCTAGACTCTAGGCAGACAGTCACGGATCTTGAGGATTTCAGTAAGGATCCCTTGGTGAAAGCGATTGTGGTTCGGATCGATAGTCCAGGAGGAGGCGTTGCCCCCTCTCAAGAGATTTATAATGCCGTGAAGCGCGTAAAATCGGAGCACAACAAAACGGTGGTAGCTTCGATGGGCACCGTTGCGGCTTCAGGAGGGTACTATATCGCCGTGGCGAGTGATCGGGTGTTGGCCAACCCTGGAACCCTTACCGGGAGTATCGGCGTTATTATGCAAATGGCCAACTTCCAAGAATTGTTAAAAAAAGTCGGCGTACAGAATTTCGTGATAAAAAGTGGCCGGTATAAGGATATTGGGTCACCATTTCGGCCAATGGAGGACGAGGATCGCAAATTATTGCAGTCAGTGATGGATGATGTTCATCGCCAGTTTATCGAAGCGGTCGCTGAAGGACGATCGTTAGATGTGGCTGATGTTGAAGTGCTAGCTGATGGAAGGGTCTTCACGGGACAACAGGCGAAGGACTCTCTTCTTATTGACGAACTCGGAGATTTGACGGATGCGATTCAGTTAGCCGGGAAATTAAGTGGAATTCAAGGTGAGCCACGGGTCGTCGAGCCAACAAGGGAGTTTTCTTTCAGAGATTTTATTGAAAGTTCATTTTTGGGAAGAACGTCTTCTGCGCTCTTGCAAACAGCGTGGAATCCACTCATGTACCTAATGGTTTTTTGATAAGTTGGTCTGGTATGCTTATGTGAGGTTTTTAAAGTCAGTATGAGTCTAAGTTGTGTTGTTGAAGGAGGCATGGATGACAAAAGCTCACTTGATTGAAAAACTGAGTGAACAGGCTCCCACGTTAAGCCATCGACAGGCAGAACTTGTCGTAAACACGATTTTTGACTCCATTCGAGATTCCTTGAAAGATGGTGAAAAAACTGAAATACGTGGGTTTGGGAGTTTTCGCTTGCGGATCCGTCAGACTAAAGAGGGGCGAAACCCCAAAACAGGAGAAACGGTCGAAGTCCCCGAGAAGCGGATGCCATTTTTTAAAGCCGGAAAAGAAATTAAAGAATTACTTAACCAATAACTGTGAATTGAGAATGTACGGCCATGAGTTCATCTAATCAAGAAGCAATCGACCAAGAGATCATTTGGACGGATGAGGCACTAAAACGGTTAGAGCGGGCCCCGTTCTTTTTAAGAGGAATGGTGAAACGGCTTGCCGTAAAGAAGGCAAAAGAGCTTGGGTACCCCGAAATAACCGTCGAGATTCTCGATCAGTTTAAACAGCAAATGATGGGACAGATGGGTGGCGAGGCCGGCATGAGTCAAGCGGCTGAAGACATGGAGAAGGGCAATCTTCCATGGACGGCTGAAGCCAAAAAACGGCTGGAAACCGTTCCTGAATTTATGCGGGATATGATTAAGCGAATTGCGGCAGATATCGCCAAAGAACGTGGGCATATGGAAGTAAATGTGGAATTGTTCGAGAAGGTTGAAGCCTTAGGTGATCTGCAAGAGCAAACTAGTCCTCCTCTGGAATGGACGGAAGATGCATTAGCGTTGTTGGCAAAAAAGATTCAAGATTCTCCGCCAATGGCCAAGGAGTTTGTGTCGGATATGTTAAAGCACGACGCTGAAGACCTGGCCCGTGAGCAGGGGATCACACGTATTGATGCCGACTCGTTACTCCGTTTATGGGAAGCGCCTCAATCTCAAGTTGCATGGGCCGATGAGGCTTGGAAGCGGTTACAGACGTCCCCTGATTTTGTTCGGAGCGGCATCCGCAAAGCCGCCGAGCGCCGTGCGCGCAAACTTGGACTGAAAGAAATTGATTCCGAACACCTCACCGTCTTTCGTAACGAAGCCATGATGAAGGCGGTCAAGCGTATTCGTGCGTTTGGCTACAAAGAGCTCACGTTTGATGCCTTTGATGATGCGTTAGAAAAAGTGAAACGTTTGAAAGGTAATGATCAAGCCGAACACCGCCTCGAAGAAATCCGTGACTACATGAAGACCAAGCCGGACGTCGGCGTTCTGGGTGAAGAACTCATGGGACGATTCCGCCAATACCTCAAGGGTGAAGGCAAGCTGTAGTTAGCTTCCTCTCCTCTTGTAGATCTCTGGGCGCTTTCCAGGTTGATTGTCATCTTGACTGTTTCTCAATCCTCTCCCATCAAATTTTTCACGATTCGTTTTTATCTATCAAAATGACAGAGGACCATGGCTTTTAGCCCTGGGTGAATGCGCTCTTTTTCCCGAGGAGCACCGCAAAGCGGTGACGGCAAGTGCCTGCCAGGCTCTGCCCGTGGGAATCTATCCTGATCGTGACAACCGTTACGAATGTCAGAGACGTATGTCCTGCAACCCTCTCGTGCTTCCTATAAATTCTTCCTTCTAATGCTGTTAATATTTTTCTAATGTATCTTTAGAAATGTATGATACAATGGGCAGTGAGGTACACGTGATGTCAAAGCGCTATTTTTTAGAGTCAGACACGAAAGACAAAATTGATGTTTTGAAAAAGCGTTGGTTACATGGGGAACAACCCGTCCCTTCCTTTCCTGGAACGGTACAAATCCAGACGCTTTCCGGTTGTAACGCCCGATGCCAATTTTGTCCTAATGGCCATACCGTGAACCGGATCTCGATGGGGAGCATGGATGAGGACTTGTTTCGAAAGATTGTGAACGAAGTTGTTCAGCATCCAGTGAAAAGGATTAGTCCCTATCTTATGAATGAACCTTTGGCAGATCCTAGGCTTCCCGATTTCATACGCTATATTACAGACCGTAAACGGAAATGCACGAAAACAAGCATTAGCACGAATGCTACGTACCTCACCGAGGAATTAGGTGAACGGTTGATTGCGAGCGGGCTGGACAGTCTGTACATTAGTTTTCATGGAATTTACAAAGACACGTACGAGAGCAGTATGGGGAATTTGGATTGGGAGACTCACCTAAACAAAGTCAACGACTTCATCGAACTCAAAAGGCGAAGGAAAGCTAAAGATCTAATGATTACGGTGACCATGGTGCACACCTCGACGATTGATCAGGAACTTGGAGAAATACGTGACTATTGGAATTCTCGTGGGGTGGTCGTGAGGGTGCATACATTAGAAAACCGGTCGCATGCCTGGGTTGAGGGAAAAGATATTAACGTCAAACCCATGAAGCCGTATACCAACTGCGATCGTTTGATGGGCCAAGCCTATGTGCTGTGGAATGGAGATGCCGTATTGTGCTGTGTGGATTGGGAGCGAACAACTATATTAGGCAATGTTGCGAAGCAGTCTTTACAAAGTGTGTGGCAGGGGCAAGCCTATACTGAATATCGACGCAACTACCTAGCTGGAAATATCTGCGGAACTCTGTGTGAAGGCTGTAAAGTCCAAGATGAAAGTGACTTTAAATTTAAGCCCTCCTTTTCAATGGCTGGCCTGTTGGTCGGTCAACCGTATCCTTATCGACCAATACCCGCACCTGCGCCTCGAAGTCCTAGGCGCAAACCCATGTCTGTTTTATAAACAGCGTGTCTCACTGAGAGTCTGCTTCCTTGCCAAAAAATTAAGCTAAGCATGTATCCTCTCGTGGTAGGGTATGCTTATCTCTGCCTTGTCACGTTCTAGGAGACCGCTTGGTTTACTCGTGTGGTGCCAAATAGACGCACAGATTCTTACAGCTTATAGCCGATTCAAATAATTTTCACATATTTGCTGTGGTAATCGCGCGGGCTTAGTTTGATCTGCTTCAACTGAAATTTATTTGGATTCGCTATAATAGTTTTGACTGTCTCTTGACTCTAGTGCGGCTTTTTTGGCTTCTTCATCGACAATGTCATTATTGGGATCGCCACTATGTGCTTTGACTTTCATCCATTCTATGGCGAGTCCTGATTTCCGCACTACTTCCGCATAGTCCTGCGTGAAAGGAGTGTTTCTCTTCCAGGCATGTGTGGGCCAACTCGCTAAGCCCTGATAGTCATGATGAATTCTGATGCGAGGGATGTTCTGAGTTTGACACCATTCTACAGCCTTGCGAACCGCCATGATTTCGCCCGCGACATTTCGATGTCGATGAGCTTCGGTGGGGATATCATTTCCTCGATCTCTGTGGAGTTCTTGGTCATTTTTGCGAGCCAGATAGGCCCATCCCAAAAGTAGCGATCCATCAGTATGCGGCATGCATGATCCATCGACCCAAATATCGACAACATCGCTGGTGTCGTTTGAGCTTTGAATCATGGCGAGAGAATCTGGAAAGGCATACGCTTCGGCTTCTTCTCTCGTAAGAAATGCTTTGTATTCCGCTCCTGAAAACTTGACGATCTGTCGCTGACATTCTGGCCAACTCGTGAAGACGCCGACTTGGCGTCCACGTCGGACTGCATAATACTTCTGTTTTTTGGTGTTCTTCACTGAGCAATTTTAAAACGATGCGCTCATTTCAATTTTTTGAGTCGATCTTTTGCTAGGGCAGCACGAGTGGATTCTTCGGGAATATTTTCTACCAGTGCTAAGTAGGTTTCATATTCCTCTATTGCTCGTCGAGGATTGACGGTCTCGTAGGCTTCGGCCAAATTATAGCGAGCTCGGGCGTAGTTGGGTTGTAGGGCAATCGCTTTTTCCAAGGAAGTAATAGCTTGCGAATGTTTCTTTAATTGAATGAGTACGGTTCCTAGGCTATTCAGGACTCGTGGTGCATAGGGGTTAATCTTTAAGGATTCTTCGAGAGCTAGCCGAGCTTCAACCAGTTGGCCTTTATTTCTGAGTGCGAGGCCAAGTCGATGGTGAGCTTCCGCCACACGCTTTGTGTCGCCCAAGCCTAACTCGATCGCCTTGCGATATGCGTCAATAGCAATGTCTGGCTTCTTTCCGGGACACGATTCAAATAAAGCAATTTCTCCTCTTGCAAATTGTTGGATAGCAAGGAAGTTTGAGGTTTTTTGATTCTCATGTTTTTTTGAGACAGTTCCAGCGTTTTCGGCTTTACTGGATGGCGACATAAATTTTTCTTGTGCACCATCAAGCAGTTGTTCATAGGGGTCAAGAACGATGACTGCGACGAGTAATTTCCCATCATGACCTTCTTCTTGTTGAACAACATACTGTGTCGTGGTTTTTTCGTCTCCGGTTCGAAACAGTTGAATGGTCTCTGGCTGCGAGCCACTCATTAAAGAATTGGTGTTCGCAAAAAATTCTCTAGCGGGGTTGAGCTGAGACAGGGTTGCTCGCAAGACCGGATAGGGGGCTAAGTCTAAGCCTGCCGGATAGGCCGATACAACGGCTACCAGGGTGTGGTCTTTGTTAAAAAACAACCATTGCTTCTTGAGCTCAGGGCTTTTCGATTCAAGATACCATTCTTCCCCAATACCCCAGGCGGCCCGTTGAAATACGTGTCCTTTTTCTCGATTTTGTATGTCGTCCGTCTTGTCGCAGAGCCGAGTGAGGCCAAGCAAGTCGAGGTCGCTTGCGGAAGGCGGCAAGTTGGGAATGGAAGAGGAGGGGCCTCCTCCACAGCCATTGAGAAGCCACAACGACAAGATGATGATGGAAAGCGCATAAAATTTTTTGGGGTTCATAGCTGGCAGAAGAAACTCAGCTGTCGCGCCGGTATGGTGGGCGATACTGGTATCGAACCAGTGACCTCTACCGTGTGAAGGTAGCGCTCTCCCCCTGAGCTAATCGCCCGTGGGCAAAAAGTCTATCATACCGGTCGGAGGGGATCAATGAAGCGTCAAAGGTCCGATCTTGACGGTTGATTCTATGAGGAGTAGGCTGAGAATACGTGACCTTTAAACGATATGGCAACGATCATAGTTCTTCACTTGAATTTGGTTGAGAGGTATCAGCATGGAGAAGCACGAACGTCAGCATGATGATCGAAAGACAGATTCTCCTCAAGAGACTGAGGAGGTCAAGGCCAATCCCAAAGTTGTCGAAACAGGGGAGAAGCTCAAAGAAGAGATGGATGATTTAGTGGATGAAATTGATCAAGTGTTGGAGGAAAATGCTGCCGAATTTGTGAAAAACTATGTACAAAAAGGTGGACAATAAAATCGGTACTTTCGTTTGCCGAATCATTCACTGTCCAGTCATGCCCTGAGCGCCCCTGGTTGAACCCGTTTCCTTTCCCCTGCTTCCACATTTCTCACGGCTTTGTGTTTACGGTACAATAGACTGTTCTCAATGTTGTTGTCTCTGAGATGCTCGGAGGTTCTCGTGATTCTATCTGTGTGAAAAACGTACAAAAATTGGCTTGGTAATTTTCAGGTAGTGAAATGGTAATCGCGAAAAAATGGATAGTACGCAATAGTGATTCCGCACACGTTGCCGACTTGGCGGAGGCTTTGGGTTTGTCCACAATCACTGCCACGGTATTGATGAACCGTGGAATTTCTGACGTTGAGTCTGCTCGTCAATGGCTTTTACCGGATCAGACGGTTGTTCATGATCCTTTTTTGATGGCTGACATGGATAAGGCTGTAGAACGTCTTCATCAGGCCATCATTCAACAAGAGCGAATTTGTTGTTTTGGCGATTATGACGTCGATGGAATTTCTGCGACAAGTCTCTATCTGTTATTTCTTCGGCAGCAAGGTGCAAAAGTCGATTTTTATATTCCAGATCGAAAGAGCGAAGGATATGGTCTTAGCAAAAAAGCTGTAAGGCGATTAGCAAATGATGGCGTGAAAGTCCTCGTCACGATAGATTGCGGGACGAGTTCACACGAGGAAATATTATTGGCGAATGATCTTGGTCTTGATGTCATTGTTACGGATCATCATCAAATCTTAAGATCACATCCACTAGCATTCGCCTTTTTGAATCCCCAGAGGACTGATTGTGCGTATCCTTTTAAGGGGCTATGTTCAGGTGGATTAGCGTTTAAGGTCGCGACTGCGTATTCTTCACGATTTGACGGTCATGATATGGACCTGAATTCGTTCACCGATTTGGCGGCATTGGCGACCCTGGCCGACATGGTTCCGCTACAAGACGAAAATCGTTGGTTGGTTCGGGAAGGTTTGCGGCAGATGGCCAACGGCACACGGTCTGGTATGCAAGCGCTGAAGCAATCACTTGGAATTAATGGAGTTTGCACGGAAGGAATGGTGGCTTTTCGGCTTGCTCCGACTATCAACGCGGCAGGGCGGCTTGCTCATGCCCGCTTGGGAGTCGAGCTATTTACCGGAGATTCTGTGGCCCATGCGACGGCTATTGCACAAAAATTGGATGGGCTCAATCATCAACGCCGTGAAATTGAACAAGAAACGGTCAATGCAGCTCTAACCATGGTGAATGGGAAGGATATTCCCGGGGCTGTGGTTGTTGGTAATCGAACATGGCATGTAGGAGTTGTAGGAATTGTGGCATCACGGCTTGTCGAACGATACCATCGACCGGCAGTCGTGGTAGCATTCGATAACGAGGGGTTTGGTCGGGGATCGGTCCGAAGCGTGCCAGGTGTGGATGTGTGTCAACTCTTAGCCCAATGTTCAGATCTGTTAGAAGGGTTTGGCGGGCATCCAGCTGCGGCAGGTCTGCAAATTCGTGAAAGTCAATTTCCTGTGTTTCAACAGCGGATGTCTGAACTTGCTTTCGCAGAAATGGACGAAGACTCTCGAAATCCAGTGTTACATATTGATGCCGCGATTGCGCTTCAACATATTCAACCTCAATTGATTCGTGAGCTTGAGCAGCTACATCCTTTTGGAGTAGGTAACCTTGAACCTGCGTTTCTTTGTGAGAACGTCAAGGTGTTGGAGAGGCAAATCGTTGGTCACGATCATCTCAAGTTAGTGGTACGTCAAAATCGTTCGATTCCATTTGCATGTCTGGGTTTTCGAATGGCAGGCAGGGAGGACTTTCAACGACTCGAAAATCAAATGATTGATATGGTGTTTGTTCCTGAGATGAATCGTTGGAAAGGCATGGATCGCATTCAGCTTCGAATTTGTGATTTGAAGGTGAAGAACAGGGCTGAGGTCTCGTCATGTTGATGGCTTCGATAAAAGAAATCGATGAACTGATTCAACAGGTTCAGACGTATGATCCTGAAGCTGATGTAGAGACCTTACGTCGAGCCTATGAATTTTCCGCGCAAGCTCACGAAGGGCAAATGCGGCAATCCGGCGAACCGTACCTTCAACATCCATTAGCTGTTGCAAGTATTTTGGCGTTTTTAAAATTAGATGTGCCGGCTATCGTTGCCGGGCTGCTTCATGACACCGTTGAAGATACGGTCGCGACCCATGATCAGTTGGAGGAAAATTTTGGCAAAGATGTGGCCAGACTGGTTGATGGGGTGACAAAGATTGGGCAGATCCCATTCAAATCGCATGAAGAAAAACAAGCTGAGAATTTTCGAAAGATGGTGTTGTCCATGGCCGATGACATCCGCGTGGTCTTTATCAAACTCGCGGATCGTCTCCACAACATGGAAACCTTGGAGCATTTATCTGAAAGCAAACAGCGACAAATTGCCCAAGAGACTCTTGAGATTTATGCCCCCCTTGCCAATCGATTAGGCATTAGCTCTATCAAGCAAAAACTTGAAGATTTATGTCTTCAGTACCTCAAACCGGATGCCTATGCCATGCTGAAGTTGCGTGTGGCAAAACGAGATGAGGAGCGACAGGAGTTTCTTGAGACGCTCATCGATATGGCAAGGAAAGCCTTGGCAGAAGCCCATCTTCCTGGCGATATCCAAGGGAGGCCTAAACATCTCTACAGTATTTATCAAAAAATGGAACGACAATCCATTACGTTTGAAGAAGTGTATGACCTCACAGCTGTCAGGATCATTACCGATTCAAAGATGAATTGTTATGCCATTCTTGGGTTAATCCATTCGCTATGGCCTCCGGTTCCTGGGCGTTTTAAAGATTATGTGGCTACGCCACGAGCCAATCTCTATCAATCTCTTCATACCACGGTCGCGGGTCCTCAAGGGGAGTACGTTGAGTTTCAAATTCGTACTGCAGAAATGCATCGTATCAATGAATATGGTGTGGCCTCACATTGGCGATATAAGGAACCGGGTGCCGTCATCGGGAAAGATGAGAAAATCTTCAGTTGGCTCAGGCAGTTTGTCGAATGGCATAAAGATCTCTCTGATAATCGTCAATTCATGGACTCGGTCAAACTAGACCTCTTTCATGATGTGGTGTTTGTCTTTACTCCACTAGGAGAAGTGAAGGAAATGCCCGTTGGCTCTACTCCCGTAGACTTTGCGTATGCGATACATACCGAAATAGGGGATCATTGTGTCGGCGCCAAGATTAACGGCAAGCTTGTTCCGCTACGCCACAGGTTGAATAGTGGGGATATGTTAGAAATCCTCACCTCTCCCTCCCAGGTCCCTCATAAAGGATGGCTGAAATTCGTTCGCACCTCACGCGCGAAAGCAAAGATTCGGCACTGGTTTAAGGTCGAAGAACATAATCGGGCGTTAGAGATTGGTCGTCGTCTATTAGAGCGAGAGTTTCGTCAGCATGGTCTCCCGACCGCTCAAACATTGAAATCCGATCGCCTTGCAGCGATTGCGAAAGACCGTGGCTTTGAAGTGGTTGATGAACTCATTCGGTTAGTCGGGTACGGGAGACTTTCGGCAAGCCAAATCATCAATCAACTTCAACCTCCTAGCCGTGTGGATCACGGTGACACGTCATCTAGAATTGCGGTGGGGAGCGAGAAGGCGACCTCAAAACAGCTCGAAAAATCCGTGAAAGTGAAAGGAGGAACAGATGTCCTGATGCAGCTTTCAAAATGCTGCAATCCTGTACCAGGAGATCCAATTATGGGGTACATTACGCGCGGTCGTGGGCTGAGCATTCACGCGGTAGGGTGTCCTAACCTTCGAGCGCTGGATTGGGATCATAATCGATTAGTTGAAGCTGATTGGGATTCTAGTATTGCGGGTACCCACTCCGTGAAAGTGTCGGTTTTGACGTTAGATCGGACTGGAGTTCTGGCTGATATTTCTTCCGCTATTTCTGATTGCCAAGCGAATATTACGCGTGCAGAGATTTCTACGCGTGAAGATCGCAAGGCCGTGCTAGACTTCATTATTGAGATTACGAACACGCTTCATTTAGAGCGTATGCTCAAAGGGATTGAACTAGTAGAAGGAGTCATTAATGCGCGAAGAGTCAGGGGATGGTAAAAACTTGATTCAACAAGGAAAAGTCGTTGATTATTAATTATTTAGGTAGTTTGATCGTTAAATGACTGCCTATGGTCATGTTGTAGTATTTCGCTAAGCCAGCACCGAGTTCAAGGACATACAACGCTTCTTTCAACGTGCGATATCGTGGACATCCTTCATCGGTTCTGGTGCATATTGGGACGTTTGATTCAATGTGCACGACTTTGCCTTCCTTATCCAACCATATAATATCTAAAGGCATTTTGGTATTTTTCATCCAAAAAGTCCAATGATCTAATTCTCTAAAGATAAAGAGCATGCCGTGATCTGTAGGCATGTTTTTTCTGAACATAAGACCCTGCGAGCGTTTGGCTGGTGTGTCTGCAATTTCAGCCGTAATAACCGATTGTTGAGGAGTAATAATTTCTGCTAAAGCTCTGTTAGCTGGCTGATGACTATAGTCTTTTCCCCAGGTAGAAGATAGGAACAGTGAAAAAACAGTCAAAAAGATGAGTCCTATACCTTTGGTTGTGGTTGCATGTTTTTTAAGCATGAATATTTCCTGATCTTTGTCCCGTTTGAGACTATTGGGGTCGCGATCCTAGGGTGCACTAGGGATGTTGTCAAGTAGAGTATTGGCGTTCTGTGATTTACGTCTATATTGAAAACTTTGTAAGGTGTGTATTCCCAGAAACGAGCTTTTTTGTCATAAAGTCTTTTCTTGACGGAATATTCCAGTAACCGTATAATGAGTTCTTTACAAATTGGGCTATTGCTTTGCCTTGTGGCAATTGGGGGTCAGTTTTTGGCGGAGGTAAGGACCTCCTGTCGTGAATGTGTTCTTCTAAACTGTTAAAGCGGCAGGATCTTTTTCCGTGAACAAATGGCCAACATTCCCACCTCTATTGCAGTCTTTCCCTGTTGCGGGTTGTCGACCATTAGGAAATTATAACGGGCAGGTACCCAAGTGGACAACGGGGGCAGACTGTAAATCTGCTGCCATCGGCTTCCAAGGTTCGAATCCTTGCCTGCCCACCATAAATCGCTTATGAAAAGAGATTGGTATAAGAACGATCGTGGTCAGAAATTTTTAGTTATAGCGGGCGTAGCTCAGTGGTAGAGTTCCAGCCTTCCAAGCTGGCTGTCGTGGGTTCAAATCCCATCGCCCGCTCCAATGCTGCGTGAGGCGTTAAACGTAAAGGTGTAAGACGTAAATAATATCTGTCGGTTGAGTTATCTTTTTACGTTTGATGGTTCACTTTGTACGGCAAGAGAGCCCACGTAGCTCAGTTGGTAGAGCACGTCCTTGGTAAGGACGAGGTCACGCGTTCGATCCGCGTCGTGGGCTCCATTGATTTTTATAATGACAAGCAACCGTATTGTAAGTCGACACTCATAATTAATTACCTGTTTAATAGACATTCTGGAGGCGCGGATGGGGAAGGCGAAATTTGAGCGGAAGAAGCCGCATTTGAATGTGGGGACCGTGGGGCACGTGGACCATGGGAAGACGACGCTCACCTCGGCATTGACGAAGGTGATGGGGGATCAAGGGATGGCGCAATATGTGGCCTATGATGACGTGGCGAAAGCCAGTGAGTCGCAGGGCCGGCGGGATCCCACGAAAATTCTGACGATTGCTATCTCGCACGTGGAATATGAGTCGCCGAATCGCCATTATGCGCATGTGGACTGTCCCGGGCATGCGGACTATGTGAAGAACATGATCACGGGGGCGGCCCAAATGGATGGGGCGATTCTGGTGGTGTCCGCGGCCGATGGGCCGATGCCGCAGACGCGGGAGCATATTCTCTTGGCCCGGCAGGTGGGGGTGCCGTATATCGTGGTCTTTTTGAATAAAGCAGACAAGGTGGAAGATAAAGAATTGTTGGAGTTGGTGGAGTTGGAAGTGCGGGAATTGCTGAGTAAGTATGGGTTTCCAGGGGATGACGTGCCGATCGTAACGGGCTCGGCGATTAAAGCGATTGAGGGGGATCAGAGTGAGATCGGCGTGCCGTCAATCATGAAGTTGTTGGAGGCCGTGGATACGTATATTCCGACGCCGGAGCGGGCGATTGATAAGCCGTTTTTGATGCCGATAGAAGATGTGTTCACGATCAGCGGACGGGGTACGGTGGTGACGGGTCGTGTGGAGCGGGGGCAAGTGAAGGTGGGCGATGAAATCGAGATCGTGGGGCTCAAGGCGACCCAGAATACGGTGGTGACGGGGGTGGAGATGTTTCGGAAGGTGTTGGATGAGGGGCAGGCGGGGGATAACATTGGGGCGTTGCTCCGGGGGACGAAGAAGGAAGAAGTGGAGCGGGGGATGGTGTTGGCGAAGCCCAAGAGTATCACGCCGCATACGAAGTTCAAGGCGGAAGTGTATGTGTTAACGAAGGAAGAGGGGGGGCGGCACACGCCGTTTTTCAAGGGGTATCGGCCGCAGTTTTACTTCCGGACGACGGATGTGACAGGGATTGTGGAGTTAGAGGCGGGGGTGGAGATGGTGATGCCGGGGGACAATGTGTCGTTTACGGGGGAGTTGATCGCGCCGATTGCGATGGAGCAGGGGTTACGGTTTGCGGTGCGCGAGGGCGGTCGGACGGTGGGCGCCGGGGTCGTCACGGAAATCTTAGCTTGAACCGAGTGTATTAATTTTGATCTGAGGTAATAACGTATGAGAGTGATCATATCTTTGGCATGTGGGGAGTGTAAGCGACGAAATTATTCAACTATCAAAAATAAGAAGAACGACCCGGACCGACTAGAGCGGAAAAAGTTTTGTCGGTTTTGCCGAAAGCATGTTCCTCATAAGGAAGTAAAGTAATGCGTAGTGAATGTGATGATTCACGTGCTAGCACTCCTCACTTCGTATTCATCGTTTCGCGATAGAGAAGTTAGGGGCATAGTGTCAACGGCTAGCACGTCGGTCTCCAAAACCGAAAGTCCGGGTTCGAATCCTGGTGCCCCTGCCATTTCTTGAGTATATGGAGTCGTAAAATCTATTCACGGTGAGAACAGAGTAATAAGGCGTTAAGTTGTGTTTAAAAAATGGTGGACATCGATAGTCGAGTTTCTGACAGATGTTAAGAGTGAATTAAAGAAGGTTTCCTACCCTACGAAGACTGAAACGATTGGTTCCACAACTGTGGTTTTGCTCTTCTGTGTCATCATGTCCATCTATTTATCACTTGCTGATTCGTTGTTGGTTTGGATAATCAGTAAAATTCTCTGAATGAGGTCACAGTCGTCATGCCGAAAAATTGGTATGTAATCCATACATATGCGGGGTATGAAGGTCGTGTGAAGACGAGCATCGTTGAGCGTGCTAATCAAATGGGTATGAGCGATGTGGTTGGCCAGGTCTTGGTTCCGACAGAAGACGTCGTTGAATTTAAAGATGGAAAACGTCGGGCTTCAAAGAGAAAGTTTTTCCCAGGTTACGTCTTATTAGAATCTGAAGGGTTATTAAGTGACGAAGCCGTGGTCATGATAAAGGAGACTCCAAAGGTAACTGGTTTCGTTGGTGGAGGGATACGACCAATTCCTCTAGACCCTGGAGAGGCAGAAGCTCTCTTGGGGCAGCTGGAGTCAGGTATGACCGCTCCTAAGGAGACAGTTGATTTTGAAAAGGGAGATAGTGTTCGGATAATTGATGGGCCATTTCTCGGTTTTAACGGGTTAGTTGATGAAGTTGATGGTGATCATTCGCGTGTAAAAGTCTTTGTAAGTATTTTTGGGCGATCGACTCCCGTTGAATTAGCGTTTTCTCAGGTTGAACGAGGTTGATTCTCAGTTTCCTTCAGATCATTAATTATTTCTAGGAATGTCTTATGGCTAAAGAAGTGATGACTCAAATTAAGTTGCAAATTCCCGCTGGCAAGGCAAATCCGGCTCCTCCTGTTGGCCCCTCCTTAGGGCAACATGGAGTGAATATTATGGATTTCTGTAAGCAGTTTAATGCGAAGACGCAAAAGGAAGAAGGATCTATTATTCCGGTTGTCATTTCGGTTTACAAAGATCGAAGTTTTACCTTTATCACCAAAACACCACCAGCTTCTGATTTACTTAAAAAGGCCGCAGGCTTAATTAAAGGATCTGGGGTTCCTCATAAACAGAAGGTTGGAAAAATAACTCAAGCGCAACTAGAAGAGATTGCCAAACAAAAAGTTACTGATCTCAATGCTATGGATGTTGCCGGTGCGGCTAAAATCATTGCGGGAACAGCTCGGAGTATGGGCATTACGATCGAAGGGTAATAGTTCGATCGTTTAGAAGAATTAACTGAAGGAAGGATGGTGGGCGGTGAGTAAAAAATATAAAGCCGCAAGCGCTCAAGTAGAAGATAAATTATATGATCTTCCTGAAGCGAGTGCGTTGGTCAAGCAAATGGCCTTTGCGAAATTTGATGAAACAGTTGAGTTGGCAATTCGATTGGGCGTTGATCCGAAGCGAGCAGATCAATTGGTGCGCGGAACCACTGTACTTCCTTATGGGACCGGAAAGAAGGTTCGTATCGTCGTTTTTGCCAAGGGAGAAAAAGAGCAGGAAGCTAAAGCTGCTGGGGCAGACTACGTCGGCGCGGATGATCTTCTGGAGAAAGTAAAGGGTGGTTGGTTGGACTTTGATTCTGCTATTGCGACACCTGACTTGATGGGAGCA
Source organism: Nitrospirales bacterium (assembly GCA_965223675.1). GTDB lineage: Bacteria > Nitrospirota > Nitrospiria > Nitrospirales > UBA8639 > JAGQKC01. The sequence continues at coordinate 4,024,160 of OZ245013.1, forward strand.
GTCGGGAAGCTGGGTAAAGTTCTTGGTCCTCGAGGGCTCATGCCAAACCCCAAGACGGGCACTGTGACTTTTGAGGTCGGAAAAGCCGTTGAAGAAATTCGAAAGGGACGTGTTGAATTTAAGGTGGATAAAGCTGGCATTGTCCATGTTCCAATCGGAAAAATTTCTTTCCAGAGTGACCAGATCAAAGATAATGCGTTAGCTGTTTTTGATTCCATCATGAAGGCAAAGCCAGCTTCAAGTAAGGGCAAATATGTGAAGACGGCATGGCTATCCAGTACGATGGGTCCTGGTGTGCCACTTGATAGTGTTGGTGTCGTACGTCAATTTGCATGATGTGATGAGCAGATGTAAGGAAGCGAGAAAATTCGATGAAAAAGACTGAAAAAGCAGATGTTGTGACGGAAATGCATGATCGGTTTCTTCAGGCTCGGATGGCCATCGTGACGGAATGTTCGGGTATGCCGGTGAATCAGGTTGCGCAATTGCGAAGACAGCTTCGTGGGGCAGAAGCTCGAATGCACGTTGTAAAAAATACCTTGGCCAGTCGTGCTGCAGAAGGGACGCCATTATTGCCGGTTCGAGATTTGTTTGGCGGTCAGCTTGCACTTGTTATCGGGTATGATGACCCGGTTTTACCTGCCAAAGTCCTGAGGGACTTTATTAAGAGTGAACGGTGTGAAGAGAAATTGCGTGTCAAGGGTGGCGTGTTAGATGGGACTACTCTTGATGCTGGGCGTTTAGAAGCCGTTGCCGATCTGCCATCAAAGAACGAACTGTTGTCAATGCTCTTGTCCGCAGTGCAAGGACCTGTTCGTGGTTTTGTCGTCGCGCTGAATCAAATAGTCCGTGGATTTGTTGCGGTTGTAGCTGCAATACAAGAAAACAAAAGTCAGAAAGGAGAAGGAGAAATGTCTGCAACGGAATCAAAGTTATCAAAAGAAGACATCATTGATGGGGTGTCGAATATGAGTGTCCTTGAGCTGTCTGAATTAGTGAAAGCTCTCGAAGAGAAGTTCGGGGTCACAGCAGCTGCGCCAGTTGGTGTCGTTGCGGCTCCGGCCGCCGCCGGGGTGGGCGGGGCTGCTGCCGCTGAAGAAAAGACTTCCTTTGATGTCGTGCTTGGCAGTGCGCCAGCAGATAAGAAGATTCAGGTCATTAAAGTGGTAAGGGAGATTACGGGGCTAGGACTAAAGGAGGCTAAGGATTTAGTCGAAGCCGCCCCCAAGCCTGTGAAGGAGGGTGTTTCAAAGGAAGAAGCCGATGGATTTCAAAAGAAACTTCAGGAGGTTGGTGCGACTGTAGAGGTCAAATAGGGTCTAGACCTTTGGTGGTGATGATATGTTCATTTATTAAAGGAGCACCGAATGGCCCAATCCGATAATCAGGGAATAACCGAGCGCAAAAGTTTTTCCAAAATACCATTAACTATTGAAATTCCTGATCTTGTAGAAGTTCAGAGAAGATCGTACGACGAATTTCTTCAAGCTGGAACGCCACCAGAGAAACGTGAGGATAAAGGCCTGCATGCGGCATTAAAAAGCGTATTTCCGATCGGTGATTACAATAATTCGGCTCTTTTGGAGTTTTCTAATTATGCATTGGGAACGCCAAAATATGATGTTCGTGAATGCTTAGAGCAAGGCATGACCTTGGCTGCTCCTCTCAAGTTACGTGTGCGTTTGGTGGTGTTTGATAGTCAAGATAAAGCGATAAAGAATCGTGTTTTGGATGTCCGCGAGCAAGAAGTCTATGTTGGGGAATTGCCCCTCATGACTGATCGCGGAACATTTATTGTCAACGGGACGGAGCGTGTAGCTGTGAGTCAGCTCCATCGGTCGCCTGGGGCGTCTTTTAGTCATGACAAAGGTCGAACGCATGCTAGTGGGAAAGTGCTCTATTCAGGGCGGATTATTCCTTATCGAGGGTCTTGGTTAGATTTTGAGTTTGATGCGCGAGATATTCTGTATGTTCGTATTGACCGACGACGAAAAATGCCAGCGACTATCCTTTTAAAGGCCTTCGGGTTTTCCGCGGACGACCTCTTGAAAATGTATTACCCGGTGGAAGAAATCCGAGTAAGCGATGGGACGTTGGTTCGTAAACTTGACTCAGAGCTGCATGGAGGTCTTCGTGCTCCTCTTGATGTCTATGAATCTGGCGGAAAAGAGCCTATCGTCAAGGAGGGCATGAGGCTTACAAAGGCGTTGATGAGTCGAATGCGATCTGCGGGAGTCAAGGAAATCCCAATCAAATCTGATGATCTTGTTGGTAGGGCGGTGTTGACTGAATTAGTCGACCCATCATCAAAAGAAGTTATTCTTGAGAAAAATCAACGGCTCACCGCGCCGATCATTGAGCAGATCATTGAAAATAATTTACAGGCCTTTAAGGTGATTTACCTGGGCGGGACCGCAAGTCCCGTCATTCTGGATACATTAGATGCAGAGAAGACGAATTCTCGAGAAGAAGCCTGGGTGGAGATATATAAACGACTCCGACCTGGAGAAATGCCGTCTGTGGAATCTGCCAAGTTGCTATTCGAAAATCTGTTTTCCAATCCCAAGCGTTACGATCTTTCTCCCGTTGGGCGGTTGAAAATGAACAAGCGGTTTGGGTTGGACCTCTCGTTAGACCAACGAACCTTAACTTCCCAGGATCTTGTTGAAGTTGTCAGATGTTTGGTTGAGTTGAAGTCAGGGAAAGGAGAGGTGGATGATATTGATCATTTGGGGAATCGGCGTGTTCGTTCTGTGGGAGAGCTGTTAGAAAATCAAATTCGATTAGGGCTAGCCCGAATGGAGCGGAGCATAAAAGAGCGAATGAATTTATTGGATATGGAGACAGTGCTACCGCATGATTTGATCAATGCAAAACCCATAGTTGCTGCCATCAAGGAATTTTTTGCCGGCAGTCAGCTTTCTCAATTTATGGATCAAACAAACCCGCTTGCAGAGATTACGCATAAACGTCGGTTGTCGGCACTAGGACCGGGAGGACTCACACGAGAACGTGCGGGTTTTGAGGTGCGCGATGTGCATCCCTCACATTATAGTCGGATTTGTCCCATCGAAACGCCTGAAGGCCCTAACATTGGCCTGATTACATCGCTAGCTACCTATGCTCGCATTAATCAATTCGGATTTATTGAAGCGCCATTTCGCAAGGTTCGAAAAGGTCGCTTGGGGGATGAAGTTGAATTTTTGTCTCCACTTGAGGGGGAGAAGTTCGTTATTGCTCAGGCGAATACCAAAGTCGACGATTCTGGGCGGTTTGTCTCCGATACGATAACGGCTCGGGCAGGCGGGGAGTTTGTGGTCACGACTCCTGAGGAAGTGAATTATCTCGATGTCTCGCCAAAGCAGGTTGTGAGTGTTGCGACGGCACTTGTTCCATTTTTAGAGCATGATGATGCGAACCGAGCGTTGATGGGATCGAACATGCAGCGACAAGCTGTTCCTTTAGTGCAGTGTGAAGCTCCATTAGTTGGTACGGGGATGGAGGGGATCGTGGCGCGTGATTCAGGGTATTTGGAACGAGCTACAGCCGATGGTGTCGTTGAAAGTGTCGATGCCAGACGGATCGTTGTGCGATCTGACTTAAAGAAGAAAGAGGAGGGAAAGAAGGCAAGTGGTCGTATGCTAGAAACTTTTGATCTCATAAAGTTTCAGAGGACCAATCAAAATACCTGTATTACGCAAACGCCGATTGTGCGTGTTGGCCAGCCTGTCAAGAAAGGGCAAGTGCTGGTTGATGGTCCTGCGATGGACCATGGAGAGCTCGCACTCGGAAAAAATGTTCTTGTTGCGTTTATGCCATGGGGTGGATACAACTTTGAAGATGCCATTTTGCTGAGTGAAAAGCTGGTCCGAGATGATACATTTACCTCTATCCATATTGAGGAATTCGAAGTAGAAGCTCGTGATACGAAGTTGGGTAAGGAAGAGATTACGCGAGACATCCCGAATCTAGGAGAAGAGGCACTCAAGAACCTTGATGAGAGTGGGATCGTCCGGATCGGGGCAGAAGTCAAGGCCGGAGATATCTTGGTTGGGAAGGTGACGCCAAAGGGTGAAACGCAGCTGACGCCTGAAGAAAAATTGCTTCGTGCGATTTTTGGTGAGAAGGCTGGCGATGTCAAAGATACCTCCTTACAGGTTCCTCCCGGTATTGAAGGCATCGTGGTTGATGTCAAAATATTCTCGCGAAAAGGTGTCGATAAAGATGATCGATCGAAGACGATTGAATCTGATGACCGAGTGAAGATCGAGCGAAATTATCAAGATGAGCTTCGAATCATTGAAGAGGAGCGGAATAAAAAAATTAGGAAATTGCTCCTCGGTCAGTTCGTTGGTCGGGACCTGATGGACCCGGATAGTGGAGAAGTGATTCTCAAGAAGAAAGGCCGGATTACGGCTGAAGTATTGAGAAAGCTCTCCAATGATGATGCACGTCGTGTCATTCTCGGAGATGGTGAAGAGCAAAAAAAGCTTGAAGAAATCGAACGGGCCGCCAAAGATCAAATTGAAATTCTTCAAACCATGTACGACGAAAAAGTGGGAAGATTAAGACGAGGTGATGAATTGCCTCCTGGCGTCATCAAGTTAGTTAAGGTCTATCTTGCCATCAAGAGAAAAATTGCGGTAGGTGATAAGATGGCCGGTCGTCACGGAAATAAGGGTGTTGTCTCTCGAATTCTCCCTGAAGAAGATATGCCGTACTTGCCGGATGGTACCCCGATTGAGATCGTGCTGAATCCTTTAGGGGTTCCGTCTCGAATGAATGTTGGGCAAATTCTTGAAACTCATTTGGGGTGGGCAGCGAAGGCGTTAGGCATGTATGTGGAAAGTCCGGTTTTCGATGGGGCAACTGAAACAGAAATTAAGGAGTTTCTGCGAAAGGCCAATCTTCCTGAAAGTGGACAGTCGGTGGTGTATGACGGGAGATTTGGCGAACCGTTTAAAAGCCCCGTCACGGTTGGATATGTGTACATGTTGAAACTACATCATTTGGTTGATGATAAAATTCATGCACGTTCAATTGGGCCGTATTCCCTGGTGACGCAACAGCCTCTTGGAGGTAAGGCGCAGTTCGGTGGTCAGCGGCTCGGAGAGATGGAGGTGTGGGCACTTCAGGCCTACGGCGCGGCTTCAACCTTGCAAGAATTTTTGACGGTGAAGTCAGACGATGTCCCCGGTCGCTCTCGGATGTATGAGGCGATCGTTAAGGGAGAGAACTTTTTAGAGCCTGGTCTTCCTGAATCATTTAACGTGTTAGTGAAAGAGTTGCAAAGTTTAGGCCTAGATGTGGAGTTGATTAAGTCTGCTGACTAATCAGTCTTGGCAAAAAATGCAGTTATCAATTTAACCGGAGGGAAATCCTTTGGAAAGCATTTATTCCCTGTTTGAGAAACCGCGTGACGCCGTGTCATTTGATGCGATGCGAATCCGTATAGCGTCGCCGGAGAAAATCCGGTCTTGGTCTTACGGAGAAGTGAAGAAGCCTGAAACGATTAACTATCGTTCTTTTAAACCCGAACGTGATGGACTGTTTTGCGCTAAGATCTTTGGTCCTACCAAGGACTGGGAATGTAATTGCGGCAAGTATAAAAGAATGAAACATAGAGGAATTGTGTGTGATAAATGTGGTGTTGAGGTCATACAGTCAAAAGTTCGTCGAGAACGGATGGGTCACATAGAATTGGCTGCCCCGGTGGCTCATATTTGGTTTCTCAAGGGTGTGCCAAGTCGGATCGGCATCTTATTGGATATGAGTCTCAAGCAACTAGAAAAAATTCTGTATTTTGAAGCCTATGTTGTGATTGATCCAGGCAATACTCCACTGAAAGAAAATGAATTATTAACGGAAGAAAAGTACCGGGAATGTCTTGATGAGTTTGGGCATCAGTCATTCAAGGTTGGCATTGGGGCGGAAGCTATTCGAGAGCTTTTACGAAAGGTTGATGTTGAAGCCTTGTGGAATGAACGTGATACAAAGATGAAGGGATCGGTATCCTCTGCCGTCAATAAAAAGTTAACGAAACGTCTTAAAGTGATTGAGGCCTTCTTTAAATCAGGAAATAACCCGGAATGGATGATTATGGATGCTATTCCAGTCCTTCCTCCCGAACTGCGACCTCTTGTCCCGTTGGATGGTGGACGATTTGCGACATCTGACTTAAATGATCTTTATCGCCGAGTGATTAATCGGAATAATCGGCTCAAACGTTTGGTTGAGTTGAAGGCTCCCGGGGTGATTATTCGGAACGAAATGAGGATGCTGCAAGAAGCCGTTGATGCGTTGTTTGACAACGGACGTCGTGGTCGAGTGATTCGAGGCGCGAATAAGCGTCCGTTGAAATCACTGAGCGACATGTTAAAGGGAAAACAAGGGCGATTCCGGCAAAACCTGTTGGGAAAACGAGTTGATTATTCTGGGCGTTCAGTGATTGTTGTGGGTCCTGAACTTCGCTTGAATCAATGTGGGATTCCCAAGAAAATGGCTCTTGAGCTCTTTAAGCCATTTATTTTTCATAAACTTGAAGAACGAGGTGCCGCAACGACTATTAAAAGTGCAAAGCGTCTAGTGGAGAAAGAACGTCCAGAGGTATGGGATGTCTTAGATGAGGTCATTCGTGAACATCCTGTCATGCTCAATCGAGCACCGACGCTTCATCGTTTGGGGATTCAGGCATTTGACCCTGTCCTTGTCGAGGGGAAAGCTATACGTCTTCATCCACTCGTTTGTGCGGCCTTTAATGCTGACTTTGATGGTGATCAGATGGCGGTTCATGTACCGCTTTCCATCGAGGCGCAGATTGAGGCACGAGTGTTGATGATGTCTATTAATAATGTGCTTTCACCTGCAAACGGAAGGCCCTTGTCGATTCCATCACAGGATATGGTGCTTGGCTGTTATTGGCTCACCAAGGAGGCAAAGGGAGCCAAGGGCGAGGGTGGTATCTTTTCTTCACCCGATGAATTGAGGATTGCGTATGATGCTCAGGAAGTTGAAGAGCAGGCTCGAGTCAAGGTTCGCATCGATGATGAGGTGGTCGAGACCACGGTAGGAAGGGTGTTGCTGTCTGAAATTTTGCCGTCCAAAATTCCGTTTTCTCATGTCAACCAACTCATGACAAAAAAGGAAATGACCAAGCTTATTGATGCTGTGTATCGGCAAGCTGGACTTCATGAAGTTGTTGTCATGTTGGATAGGCTCAAAGATTTAGGATTCTCGTATGCCACAAAAGCAGGTGTCTCAATTTGTATCGATAACATGCATATCCCAACAAAGAAGGAAGCACTCATTAAGAAAGCCGAGGTCGAAGTTCATGACGTGCAGCAACAATATAGTGAGGGCCTTATTACGAACGGTGAGCGATACAATAAAGTGATCGACATTTGGGCGCACGTCAGTGAGCAAGTTGCCAACGAGATGATGAATGAAATTAGTGCCGATGGAGAAAAGGGCGAAATGGATGCCTTGAACCCGATCTTTATGATGGCGGATTCCGGTGCTCGCGGTAGCTCTCAGCAAATCCGGCAACTTGGAGGAATGCGAGGGTTAATGGCTAAGCCGTCTGGTGAGATCATTGAAACACCAATCACCGCTAATTTCAGGGAGGGGTTGACCGTTCTTCAGTATTTTATCTCGACTCATGGTGCCCGAAAAGGATTGGCAGATACGGCGTTAAAGACTGCAAACTCAGGGTATTTAACGCGGCGTCTTGTTGATATTGCTCAGGATGTTATTGTAAGTGGCATTGATTGTCTGACAACTGATGGCATTCTTGTTTCCTCACTTGTTGAGGGGGGGGAAGTGATCCAGCCCATTGAAGAGCGGATTTTGGGCCGGCTCGTGGCGGAAGATGTCCATGATCCTGTTACTCAAGAAGTGATCGTGAAGGCCAATGAAGAACTAGATGAAATCCGAGTTCGTAATGTCGTCGAGGCAGGTATTGATCAGGTTCGAATTCGATCTGTACTGACATGTCAGGCTCGATGGGGTGTCTGTGCGATGTGTTACGGACGAGATTTGGCAAAGGGAAGACTCGTTGAGAAAGGAGAGCCGGTGGGAGTTATTGCGGCTCAATCCATCGGTGAACCCGGCACGCAGTTAACGATGAGAACATTCCATATTGGTGGAACGGCAAGTAAGGTGGTTGAGCAGACGGTACTCGAAGTGAAGCATGGAGGAGAACTCAAATATTTAAGTTTTGATGCGAAAAAGAATGCTGACTACCATAACCCAGCCATGGCAGTGAAAACCCAGCAAGGTGATTGGGTTGTGATGAGTAGAAATGCCAAAGTTGCTGTCTATGATGAGAGTGGTCGTGAGCGTGAGAAATATCCGGTTGTCTATGGAGCAAAGATTAAAGTCAAAGATGGTGGAAAAGTTGATATAGGCCAAAAGATTGTAGAATGGGATCCCTATTCACTCACGATTTTAACTGAAGTGGGAGGAAAAATAGCCTTCGGCGATATCTCCGAGGGTGTGACAATGAAAGAAGAGGTGGATGAAGTAACGGGATTATCGCGGAAGGTTGTCATTGAGCAAGCAGGAACAAATCTCAGGCCTCGGCTTTCGATTAAAGATGATGGGGGAAAGACTGCCAAGCTAAGTTCTGGAGCGCAAGCTCGATATTTATTGCCGGTAGGGGCTCATATATTTGTAGAAAAGGGAAGTGTTGTGCATCCTGGCGACGTGCTAGCCAAAATTCCTAGAGAAACGACGAAAACAAAGGATATTACAGGAGGACTGCCGAGGGTTGCAGAGTTATTTGAGGCGAGAAAACCAAAGGAACAGGCTGTGGTCAGTGAAATTGACGGGGAAGTTTCCTTTGGCGGGTTTGTCAAGGGTATGCGAAAAGTGACTGTCGACAATAAAATTGGAGACGTGAAGGAATATTCCATCCCACGCGGACGTCATGTCAATGTGCATGAGGGTGACTGGGTTCGCGCTGGGGAGCCGCTTATGGATGGGTCAGCGAATCCACATGATATTTTGGCCGTACTAGGTCCGAGGGAGCTTCAAAAGTTTCTCGTTAATGAAGTTCAAGAGGTGTATCGCCTCCAAGGAGTTGTGATTAATGACAAGCACATTGAGGTGATCACTCGTCAAATGTTGAGGAAAATTCGCATTGAAGAGGCGGGAGATACGTCCTTCTTACCCGGGACTCAGGTGAATCGATTTGCTTTTGAGGATGAAAACGAGCGGGTGTTGGCAGAGGGAGGCTCGCCTGCCATTGGTAAGCCTGTTCTTCTAGGAATTACCAAGGCTTCGTTGAGTACGGATAGTTTCATCTCTGGAGCTTCATTCCAAGAAACTACGAGAGTGCTGACAGAGGCGGCCATCAACGGGCGCGTTGACGATCTTCGAGGCTTAAAAGAGAATGTCATCGTAGGAAGATTGATCCCGGCTGGTACGGGGTATTCAGAATATCGTGAGACCTATGTTCCTGGACCAGCTCAAGAAGCAGAATTGCCTGAAGGAGAGGGTGGAGCTGCCAGTCCAGTTGAAGCAATTCCTTCAGGTGGAAAATAGGAAGCAAAAGACATGAATAACCACATCACTTGACAGAGTAATTCTTGGTCTATATAATCCGTCGGTTTTGCGCAAGATCTCGAAAATTTTAAGGAATTTCAGGAAAGATTTAGATGCCTACCGTTAATCAGTTAGTGCGTGTTGGTCGAAAAAGTGCTCAAATTAAAAGTAAAAGTCCTGCCTTAAATCGTTGTCCTCAGAGACGAGGAGTGTGTCTTCGGGTCTATACGACAACACCCAAAAAGCCGAACTCGGCTCTGCGTAAGGTTGCACGGGTTCGACTGACGACAGGAGTTGAGGTGACAACCTATATCCCAGGGATGGGTCATAACCTTCAAGAGCATTCAATTGTGCTAATTCGTGGTGGACGTGTGAAGGACTTGCCTGGGGTTCGGTATCATATGGTACGTGGAGCTTTGGATGCTGTTGGGGTAGCCAACCGGAAGCAGGGTCGATCCAAGTACGGAGCCAAAAAGCCAAAATAATGCTTGTGTGACCCGTTCTCATTCTTAATTCTTCTTCCTATAATTGGAAATTTTGTTGTTATGCCAAGAAGGCCTATTGTTCTCCGTAAAAAAGTCTCTTTTGATCCGCGATTCAACGATCCAGTCGTTGGAAAGTTTTTAAGTATCTTAATGAAGGATGGAAAGAGGAGCACGGTTGAGCGAGTATGTTATGGGGCTTTTGACCTTGTCCAAGAAAAGACAGGAAATGATCCGCTTAAGGTCTTTCATGCTGCTTTAGGTAATGTTAAGCCTGTCGTTGAAGTGAAGTCGAGGCGTGTTGGAGGGGCTTCGTATCAGGTCCCTGTTGAAATACGTTCTGTCCGTCAGATTGCTTTGGGTCTACGTTGGATTCGTCAGAGTGCCAAGGGTCGAGCTGGTCGTAGTATGCAAGAAAAGCTTGCTGGAGAATTGTTGGATGCAGCCAATAACACTGGGGCCTCTGTGAAAAAGCGGGATGAAGTGCACCGAATGGCCGAAGCCAATCGGGCCTTTGCTCATTACCGTTGGTGAGTGAGTTCTGTGTGCTGCAGGTGGTCCGTCCTGAGCAGGTGTGAGGGGTGTCGTTGGTTGCTTGGGTAAGTGGACGGTCATGATCCTGCAGCATTGTTTTGTGGGGAACGTGTGGCTTCAGATTTACCATTAAGTCGTACAAGAAATATTGGCATCATGGCGCATATTGATGCAGGGAAAACAACGACCACTGAACGTATTTTGTTTTATACAGGTGTGTCTCACCGAATAGGTGAGGTTCACGAAGGCGCTGCTCAAATGGATTGGATGGAGCAGGAGCGGGAGAGGGGTATAACGATTACCTCTGCGGCCACCACCTGTTTTTGGGGAGATCATAGAATCAATATTATTGATACTCCTGGTCATGTCGATTTTACGATTGAGGTTGAGCGTTCCCTTAGGGTGTTGGATGGTGCTGTGGCAGTCTTTGATTCGGTTCAGGGTGTCGAGCCTCAGTCGGAGACGGTCTGGCGTCAGGCTGATAAGTATCGAGTTCCCAGAATTGCTTTTATGAACAAAATGGACCGTGTGGGGGCGGATTATTTCGCTGGAATCAATTCCATGGTAGACAGGCTGGGTGCTAATCCGATCCCAATCCAGCTGCCTTATGGCAAGGAGGATGCCCTTCGTGGGATCTTTGACTTAATCGAAATGAAAGCGTTTGTTTACGATGATGAAAGTCTTGGTGCAGCCTATACGGTTGAGGATATTCCATCTGACTATATGGAGATGGCAAAAGAATATCGAGAAAAAATGATTGATGCCGTTGCGGAGCATGATGATTCAGTGATGGAGCGTTATTTGAATGGAGAGGAGCTTGCAACTGATGAGATTAAGCGAGCAATACGCGCCGGTACTCTATGTATGAAAATTACCCCTGTATTCTGTGGATCTGCATTCAAGAATAAAGGTGTTCAACCGTTATTGGATGCCGTCGTCGATTATCTTCCTTCTCCGATGGATTTGCCCCCCGTTGTAGGGGTGGATCCAAAACAAGGGGGAGAGCTTACAAGGAAAGCTGATGCGAATGAGCCTTTTTCTGCGCTGGCGTTCAAGATTATGAGCGATCCTTTTGCTGGGCAATTAACCTATTTTCGAGTGTATTCTGGAAAGCTTTCAACGGGTTCTTATATCTATAATGTCACGCAAGATAGGAAGGAACGCGTTGGACGGCTTTTAAAAATGCATGCGAATAAGCGCGAGGATATTGACGAGGTCTTTGCCGGGGATATTGCGGCAGCAGTAGGACTCAAGGAGTCACGGACAGGTGATACTCTGTGTGATGAAAAGCACCCAATTTTATTAGAAGTTATTAAGTTTCCCGAGCCTGTTATTTCCTTAGCCGTTGAGCCAAAAACAAAGCAGGACTTAGAGAAGCTTGGATTTTCTTTGGGTAAGCTGGCTCAAGAAGATCCTTCTTTTCATGTGAAGACCGATGAAGAGACCGGGCAGACCCTTATCTCGGGCATGGGAGAGTTGCATCTTGAGATTATTGTTGATCGTCTTCTTCGCGAATTTAAGGTTCAAGCCAATGTCGGAAAACCTGAGGTTGCTTATCGGGAGACCATCAGGGGGGTCGCCGATGCTGAGGGGAAATACGTCAAGCAAACGGGTGGCCGTGGACAGTATGGGCACGTCCTTCTTAAGGTCGAGCCGGGTGAACCTGGGGTTGGTCTTGAGTTTGTGAATAAGATTGTTGGTGGGGTTATCCCGAGGGAGTACATCCCGGCAGTAGAAAAAGGGGTCAGAGAGCGATTGGAGACGGGTGTGCTAGCAGGGTATCCGATGCGGGATTTAAAGGTGACGTTATTTGATGGTTCATATCATGACGTCGATTCAAATGAAATGGCCTTTAAGATTGCTGCGTCTATGGCATTTGAGAATGCATGTCAGAAGGCTGATCCGACATTGTTAGAGCCGATCATGAAGGTTGAAGTCCTAGTTCCGCAAGATTTTATGGGAGATGTGATTGGGGACCTCAATAGTCGTCGGGGTAAAGTTCATGGTATAAAAGCGCGGGCGTCTTCACAGGCAGTTGATGCTGCTGTGCCTCTCAGTGAAATGTTTGGGTATGCGACGGATCTGAGATCAAAAACGCAGGGGCGTGCCACGTATAGCATGGAGTTTGAGCAATACGAAGCTGTCCCCAAGCAGTTAGCTCAGCAAATAATCAAGAAGCAACGAGGAGAGTAATTTATAAACAGTCCTTTTTTGTGTATATTGTTGGCTTATTTGTGTAATGGCCCAATGAGAAAGAACTGACAAGGAGGCGCGGATGGGGAAGGCGAAATTTGAGCGGAAGAAGCCGCATTTGAATGTGGGGACCGTGGGGCACGTGGACCATGGGAAGACGACGCTCACCTCGGCATTGACGAAGGTGATGGGGGATCAAGGGATGGCGCAATATGTGGCCTATGATGACGTGGCGAAAGCCAGTGAGTCGCAGGGCCGGCGGGATCCCACGAAAATTCTGACGATTGCTATCTCGCACGTGGAATATGAGTCGCCGAATCGCCATTATGCGCATGTGGACTGTCCCGGGCATGCGGACTATGTGAAGAACATGATCACGGGGGCGGCCCAAATGGATGGGGCGATTCTGGTGGTGTCCGCGGCCGATGGGCCGATGCCGCAGACGCGGGAGCATATTCTCTTGGCCCGGCAGGTGGGGGTGCCGTATATCGTGGTCTTTTTGAATAAAGCAGACAAGGTGGAAGATAAAGAATTGTTGGAGTTGGTGGAGTTGGAAGTGCGGGAATTGCTGAGTAAGTATGGGTTTCCAGGGGATGACGTGCCGATCGTAACGGGCTCGGCGATTAAAGCGATTGAGGGGGATCAGAGTGAGATCGGCGTGCCGTCAATCATGAAGTTGTTGGAGGCCGTGGATACGTATATTCCGACGCCGGAGCGGGCGATTGATAAGCCGTTTTTGATGCCGATAGAAGATGTGTTCACGATCAGCGGACGGGGTACGGTGGTGACGGGTCGTGTGGAGCGGGGGCAAGTGAAGGTGGGCGATGAAATCGAGATCGTGGGGCTCAAGGCGACCCAGAATACGGTGGTGACGGGGGTGGAGATGTTTCGGAAGGTGTTGGATGAGGGGCAGGCGGGGGATAACATTGGGGCGTTGCTCCGGGGGACGAAGAAGGAAGAAGTGGAGCGGGGGATGGTGTTGGCGAAGCCCAAGAGTATCACGCCGCATACGAAGTTCAAGGCGGAAGTGTATGTGTTAACGAAGGAAGAGGGGGGGCGGCACACGCCGTTTTTCAAGGGGTATCGGCCGCAGTTTTACTTCCGGACGACGGATGTGACAGGGATTGTGGAGTTAGAGGCGGGGGTGGAGATGGTGATGCCGGGGGACAATGTGTCGTTTACGGGGGAGTTGATCGCGCCGATTGCGATGGAGCAGGGGTTACGGTTTGCGGTGCGCGAGGGCGGTCGGACGGTGGGCGCCGGGGTCGTCACGGAAATCTTAGCTTAAGGCAGGAAATAGGAGTTTGAATACGGTGAATGGAGAGCGGAGAATACGAATTCGGTTAAAGGGCTTTGATTACCGCATTTTGGATCAGTCCGTGCGTGAGATTGTTGATACCGTGATGCGGAGTGGTGCCAGAATTGCCGGACCTGTTCCATTGCCGACTCGTATTGAAAAATTTACCATTCAGCGTGCGACGCATTGTGATAAAAAATCTCGTGAGCAGTTTGAGGTAAGAACGCATAAACGACTGCTAGATATTATGGAGCCAACGCCTGAGACGATGGATGCCTTAATGAAGTTGAATTTAGCTGCAGGCGTGGATGTCGAAATCAAATTATAAATATTGCAATGTATACAGGCTTGCATAGCGTATAAATTCATCAGGATTCAGGGGGGTTATGATTTCGGGTTTAGTTGGCAGGAAATTGGGGATGCTGCAAATTTTTGACGGCCAGAGACGATTGTTACCTGTCACTGTGGTGGAGGCTGGACCTTGTGGTGTTGCTCAAGTGAAGACTAAAGAACGAGATGGTTATGATTCTGTGCAGGTTGGATTTGATGAAATTGCTGAAAAAAAGTTAACCAAGCCCAAGTTGGGGCATTTACAGGCAGGGAAGTCTAAAAATTGGAAATATCTTCGAGAGTTTGACTTGGTGGGTGAGTGTAAAGTTGGAGATCTTTTTAAGGTTGACATTTTTTCTGAAGGTGATGACATTGTTGTTCACGGAACTTCAAAGGGTAAAGGATTTCAGGGTGTAATGAAACGTCATAACTATAGTGGCGGTCCTGCCACTCATGGGTCTATGTTTCATCGTGCGCCAGGGTCCATAGGAAACGCCTCGTATCCTTCTCGTGTGTGGAAAAATAAGGCATTGCCCGGCCAAATGGGTAATAAGCGGGTTACGGTTCGTGGATTAAAAGTTGTTGAAGTTCGACCAGAGGAGAATTTGTTGTTTATCTCAGGTTCAGTCCCTGGAAGTATTGGCTCGCTTGTGATCGTCAAGAAGCTTAAGGATAAGAAAGAATAAGAGAAATGCCGACGTTGCAGATTACTGATGTGACTGGCGGGTCCAAGGGAGCCATTGAATTGGGTGACCATGTTTTTGGCGCTTCTGCCGATCCAGCACTCCTTCATAGTGCAGTGGTTATGCAGAGGGCCTCTGCTCGTCAGGGTACCTCTTCTACGCGTGGAAGAGGCGAGGTGGAAGGTTCGGGCAAGAAGCCCTGGAAGCAAAAGCATACCGGGAGAGCAAGGGCTGGGTCTGTTCGCTCACCCATATGGCGTCATGGTGGGATTGCATTCGGCCCTAAGCCAAGAAATTATGGGTATCGACTGCCTAAGAAGATGTACCGCTCAGCGTTGCGTGCGGCCTTAAGTTCAAAGGCTTCTTCTGGTTCTATGGTTGTGCTTTCTCAGTTATCCATCCCTGAGCAGAAGACTCGACATTTAGCAAAACTGTTGTCTAGCCTAGGGATTTCTGGAAGTGCCTTGATCGTAGTAGATGCTGATTTTGACTTACTCAAACGAGCTTCTCAAAACTTACGCGGTGTGAAGTTGATTCGAATTGAGCAGTTGAACGTCTACGATATTTTACGTTATGAAAAGTTGGTGGTTCTTCAAGGTGAAGTCGAAAAAATTCAGGAGTTTTGGTCGTGAGTTTGAATCCTCATGATATTCTGATTCGTCCTCTTTTGACAGAGAAAATTACGAATTTGCGAGATCAGAAGAATTGTGTTTCATTTGTTGTGGATGGTAGGGCAAGCAGAATTGACATTGGGCATGCTGTGGAGGCTGTCCTGAAAGTGAAGGTCAAATCTGTCAATGTGATGAATGTTAGGGGGAAGCCTAAACGGCAGGGTCGATTCGTAGGGAGGCGAGCAAATTGGAAAAAGGCCATTGTCACGCTCCATGAAGGAGAGAAGGTAGAGTTGTATGAGAGCGCGTAGATTCGGATTTATGAATGTTTTCCATCTGAAGATCGTGTGAGAGTCAAAACATGCCAATAAAAGAATGTAAGCCGACCTCTCCTGGGCGCCGGGGCATGTCTTCATTGTCGAGTGATGGGCTGGCAAAAAAACGGCCAGAGAAGGGGCTCACTAAAAACTTGCCGAGTTCGGGTGGGCGCAATAATCGTGGTCGGGTGACGTCTCGTTTTCGAGGTGGGAGGCATAAGCGACTGTACCGGAAAATTGACTTTAAGAGGGATAAGGTGGGCATTGACGCAAAGGTAGCTGGAATAGAATATGATCCGAATCGCTCGGCAAGGATTGCTCTTCTTCATTATATAGACGGAGAAAAACGATATATCTTAGCGCCTGATGGTTTGTCCGTAGGCGATCGTGTTCATGCTGGCCTTAATGCGGAAATACGTGTCGGAAATGCTCTCCCTTTAAAGTCGATGCCTCTTGGGTCGATTGTGCACAATATTGAACTTCGCCCTGGTAAGGGAGCTCAATTAGTTCGGAGCGCTGGGACATTTGCGCAAGTTATGGGTCGTGATGGAGGATATGTGCAGATCCGTTTGACGTCTGGTGAAATGCGTCGAATATTAGGGGCTTGCATGGCTACAGTTGGACAAGTTGGTAACAGCGATCATGGAAATATTACGATTGGGAAAGCTGGTCGGTCCCGTTGGAAGGGGCGCCGCCCTCATGTTCGTGGGGTCGTGATGAATCCAGTCGATCACCCGCATGGTGGGGGAGAGGGCAAGGCGGGACAAGGTAATCCCCACCCGGTTTCACCGTGGGGGACGCCAACCAAAGGTTATAAAACCCGGAAGCGTAAAAATCCCTCTTCAAAGTTTATCATTTCACGAAGGAAGTCTAAAAAAGGTAAGTGAGGATCTGAATGCCTAGATCTGTACGCAAAGGTCCATTTGTCGATGCCCATCTTCTTGAGAAGGTCGAGAAGATGAACGAGTCTCGGGATTCAAAATTAATTAAAACCTGGTCCCGGCGATCGACGATTATGCCGGAAATGATCGGTCATACCTTTGGTGTGCACAATGGGAAAAAGTTTATTCCGGTGTATGTCACGGAAAACATGGTTGGGCACAAATTGGGGGAGTTTGCCCCGACTCGGTTTTTTAAGGGACATGGAGCTGCGAAAACTGAAAAGGGTGTTGCTCTAAAGTAATTCAACGTCACTATAAAGAGAAATTTCTGTCTATTGTTTGTGTTGAGAGTAAGGTCTAAGAAGGATACTCATTGTGGCTGAGGCACGTGCGCTTTTACGACATGTAAGAATTACTCCCAGGAAGGCTAGGGAGATTGTTGACATGGTTCGAGGTCGACAGGCTCAGGAGGCATTAACTCTTTTGCGGTATACACCTCGGTCAGCTGCGAGAGTTGTTGAGCAGGTGTTGCAGTCTGCGGTAGCAAATGCAGGTCAAAAAGAGTTAGGCGATCCAGATTCTCTTAAAATTGTTCGAGCCTATGTGGATGGTGGGCCAGTTTTTAAGAGGTTTCGCGCGCGATCTATGGGGAGAGCTAATCCTATAGTCAAGCGAACGAGTCATATCACCGTCGTGGTGGGTCCTGTATCGTGATGAAAATCAGTCTTTATTGATGTCGGAGCAACAGATTAAGAGGTAACAATGGGTCAAAAAACCCACCCATTTGGCTTTCGTTTAGGGTATACCAGAACGTGGAATTCTCGTTGGTATGCGAAAAAGGACTTTACGAAACTCTTGCACCAAGACTTGGCTATTCGAAGTCTTGTAAAGAAAAGGCTCTACCACGCTGGTATCTCGCGAGTTGAGATTGAACGCTCTGGTAATCAGGTAAAAGTGATTATTCACACCGCACGTCCTGGAATTATCATCGGTCGCAAAGGCGCTGAGGTTGACAAGCTCAAAGCCTCATTAGAGCAGCAGTATGGGAATGAAGTTTACGTGACCGTCAAGGAGATTAAAAAGCCTGAGTTAGATGCTCAACTTGTAGCGGAAAATATTGCGACTCAGCTTGAGAAGCGGGTGTCATTTCGTCGTGCGTTAAAGCGGAGTGTTGCTGCGGCTTTACGGCTAGGAGCTCTGGGAGTTCGGGTGTATTGTGCTGGTCGGTTGGGGGGCAATGAGATTGCTAGGACCGAGTGGTATCGTGAGGGTCGTGTTCCTCTTCATACGTTGCGGGCTGATGTTGAGTATGGATTTGCGGAAGCCAAGACTGCGATGGGGCAAATCGGGGTTAAGGCTTGGATATTTAAAGGGGAAGCTACTATCCCATCTGTTGAGAAATCAGATTCCACCTTGGGCTTTTTATAGAAATGCGGTTTTGTAAGGTCAGCTTTGGCTTCACTGTCTTTATTAAAGGTAACGAAGAATGTTAGCGCCGAAACGCATAAAGTTTAGAAAAGTTCAAAAAGGACGGATGCGAGGGAAGGCGTACAAGGGAGGCGATATTACCCTTGGTCAATTTGGACTCAAGGCATTGGAGCCGGGGCGTATTACGGCCAGACAGCTTGAGGCTGCTCGGATTGCCATGACTCGTCATGTTAAGCGTGGTGGCCGGATATGGACGAGAGTATTTCCTGATAAGCCTGTGACGAAAAAACCAGCAGAAGTCAGAATGGGAAAAGGAAAGGGGAATCCTGAGTTCTGGGTTGCCGTTGTCAAGTCAGGGCGCATTCTCTATGAAATGGATGATGTTACGCGTCCAGTCGCTGAGGAGGCATTTAGGTTAGCTGGTCACAAGCTGCCTATTGCGACAAAATTTGTCGCTCGCGGGGAAATTAATTTGTGAGGGTAGGCTATTTTTATGACTGTGAGTGAACTGCGAGATATGGAAGATTCTGAGCTGCTTGGTAAGGTCAAGCAGTTGAAAGAGGAATTATTTCATTTTCGTTGTCAGCTTGCGATGGGAAGAATTGAAAATCCCATGCGCATTAGGCAGGCCAAGCATGATGTTGCTCGTGTGATGACCGTTCTTCGACAACGTGCTATGGAAAAAGGAAATGTGAACGCATCTTAAATTTCTGCTGAACTAGGTTAAACGTATTATGACAACTACGATGAGAACGAAACCAAAGTATTTTTATGGAAGTGTCGTGAGTAATAAAATGGCAAAGACTGTTGTTGTAGCTGTCACGAGACAAGTTGCCCATCCGTTATATGGGAAAATCATCAGAAGGATTACGAAGCTTAAGGCTCATGATGAGGGAAATCGTTGCCAGATTGGCGATCGTGTACGGCTTGCTCCTTCCAGGCCGTTAAGTAAGGCAAAGCATTGGCGAGTTGCTGAGATTCTTTCAAGCAGCGCGAGCGTGTGAGAGGAGGAAGTGCGAAAATAGCATTTCTACAAACTGAGACTCCTTATGATTCAAAGCTATACATATCTTGATGTCGCTGATAATTCAGGGGCGAAAAGTGTTCGATGTTTTCATGTGCTTGGTGGGACCAAGCGCCGGTATGGTTCCTTGGGTGACTTGATCGTCGTCTCTGTTAGGGAGGCTATTCCCAAGGCAGCAGTTAAAAAGGGTGATGTAGTAAAGGCTGTTATTGTCCGGACGAAAAAGGGTCGTCGTAGGCTCGATGGGTCTCATATAAAGTTTGATCGTAATGCGTGTGTGTTAGTTAATGCTCAAGGTGATCCTATTGGGACTCGGATTTTTGGGCCTGTTGCCAGAGAGCTAAGAATGAAAAAGTATATGAAAATTATTTCGTTAGCCCCAGAAGTCCTTTAACAGGGTGGAGGTTGAGTTGTGAGGCCGAGGGCGCAAGACCGAAAGAAGTGTCGAATAAAAAAAGGTGATACGGTCATGGTTATTGCGGGTAGAGACCGAGGGAAAGTAGGGAAAATTCTCTCTGTGCAATCACAGGCCGGTCGGGTTAGTGTTGAGAAGATAAATATTGTTAAGCGACATACCAAGCCGACTCAGAAAAACAAACAAGGTGGGATATTGGAAAAAGAGGCTGCAATGGCCATTTCCAATGTTATGCCTTACTGCGAAGCCATCAAAAAACCTTCGAGAACCCGAATGAAAATTTTTGATGATGGTCGAAAGGTAAGAGTCTATCAGAAGGCTCCCGATGAACCGTTGGATAAAGGATGATGAAGAAAAAAGCTGAAGAATCGGAGAAGCCAAAATCATCTGGACGGGCTGTCTCGGGCAGTACTTATATGCCAAGGCTCAAGGCCATGTATCATGAACGCGTCGTGCCCGCTATGCTCAAGGATTATTCCTATAAAAATTCGATGCAGGTTCCTCGACTTGATCGAGTCGTCTTGAATGTCGGAATGGGTGCAGCTGTTCAGAATGTCAAGCTTTTAGAGGGGGCCATTCTTGAGCTCAAGCAAATTACAGGTCAGAAACCGGTGATGACGAGAGCGAAAAAAGCTATCGCAGGCTTTAAGCTTCGAGAAGGAATGCCCATCGGCGCCAAGGTGACATTACGAGGGAACAGAATGCATGAGTTTTTAGATCGTCTGATGAATATCGCATTGCCAAGAATCCGAGATTTTCGAGGTGTGTCAACGAAGGCCTTTGATGGGAATGGTAATTATACTTTGGGGCTAAAAGAACAACTCACGTTTCCTGAAATTAAATATGATGACGTCACATCAATCCATGGAATGGATATCACGATTGTGACCACTGCAAAGCGAAATGATGAAGCCAAATCTCTGCTAGCCCACTTAGGGATGCCTTTTAGAGCTTCATAGATGACGAGATAAGGAATCTTGTTTCATGTCAAGACTTGCATTGAAAAATAAAGCTGCGAAAGAACCGAAATTCCCCGTGAGATGTTATAACCGCTGTCCTCTTTGTGGGAGAGTCAGAGGATTTCTTCGTCGGTTTAAAATGTGTCGGATTTGTTTTCGACTTTTGAGTCTACGAGGTGATATTCCGGGAGTCACAAAGTCAAGTTGGTAAAAGTAGTTTTTTCTGCGACTTTGGTGGTTTAGATCATGAGAATTTTAGTAGAGATAAAATTATTTGAAAATATACAGGAAGATGCGGGGGCTAGCCCATGTCGATGACTGATCCAATTTCTGACCTTTTTGTTCGGATTCTCAACGCTGGAGCAAGGGGCCATGAGAAAGTTCGAATCCCTGCCTCACGATTAAAATCGGAAATTTTAAAGATTTTCCAGGCGGAAGGGTTTATCAAGCAGTATCAGTCAATGACGAATGAGGGTCACGAAGTCTTAGAAGTTGAACTTCGTTACTTTCCTACTCGCCAAAAGAAATCGTTTATTACTGGGATAAAACGAATTAGTAAACCTGGGCGAAGGGTCTATGTTGGAAAGCGTGATATCCCAAGAGTGATGAATGGACTTGGTGTTGCCATTCTGACTACCCCTAATGGTGTGTTAAGTGATCATGAATCACGTCAGCAAGGTATTGGTGGGGAAGTCCTCTGCCATATTTGGTGAGATAATTCTTGAATCGTTGAATTCGCGAAGTTTGGAGTTTAAAACAAAGAATAGGCTGTGAAAGATGTCGAGGATAGGACGAAAGCCCATAGTCATCCCTTCACAAGTTGATGTGCAGATAAGTGAAAAAGAGGTAGCGGTTAAGGGTCCACTTGGACGGTTAACGTGGGCGTTACCTCATGGGGTGAAGGCAATGGTTGAGGACGGTCTTTTACATGTATCTCGAGACGGAGGAGGCTCGCAGCTTCGTGCCCTACATGGTCTTACCCGAGCAGAGATAGCTAATCAAATAGAGGGGGTACTCAAGGGCTATGAGCGAACACTTGAGCTTACTGGTGTCGGTTATCGCGCTCAAGTACAAGGTCAGGCGTTAACGTTTAATGTTGGGTTTTCGCACCCAGTACTGCTTGATTTGCCTGAAGGTGTGAAGGCCACAGTCGATAAGCAAACGGTCGTTTCTTTAAAGGGAATCGATAAGCGGCTTGTGACGCAAATTGCTGCAAAAATTCGAAGAGTCAAATCTCCTGATGTCTATAAACTCAAAGGTATCAAATATGCCGGAGAAGCTTTGAGAAAGAAGGCTGGCAAAGCAGGGAAAAAATAAGGTCATGTCATGAATCCATTCATAAAAAGACGAGGACTTTCAAGGCGGCGAGCGCGGGTCCGTCAACGAGTAACTGGTACGCCAGCTCGCCCTCGTTTAAGTGTCTATCGAAGTAACAACCATATTTATGCACAGATCATTGATGACGAATCAGGAAAGACGTTGGTTTCAGCTTCAACGTGTGATCCAGCGTTGCGTAAAGAAATTCAATCCGGCGGAAATATCAAAGCCGCTCAGAAGGTGGGTCTCTTGCTCGTTGATCGGGCAAAGGCGATTCCCATCCAGCAAGTTGTTTTTGATCGAGCTGGCAGGATGTATCATGGTCGAGTAAAAGCATTGGCTGATGCAGCGCGGTCAGGTGGGCTAGATTTTTGAATTTTCTTGAGAGGAGTATCACTGAGTGCGTGTAAATGTTGAAGAATTAAATTTGCGAGATAAGCCTGTTGTCATCAATAGGGTTGCCAAAGTCGTAAAAGGTGGTAAGCGGTTTTCGTTCTCAGCTTTAGTGGTTGTTGGTGATGGAGAAGGCTGGGTTGGCGTCGGTAAAGGAAAAGCCACGGAAGTCCCGTCCGCAATAGCCAAGGCTGTGGAGCATGCGAAAAAACATATGATTCATATTCCATTGAAAAATGAAACGATTCCACACGAAGTCCATGGTCGTTTTGGAGCGGAGCATGTGCTGCTAAAACCTGCAAAAAAAGGAACCGGGATCATTGCTGGGGGGGCAGTTCGTGCACTTCTTGAAGTTGCCGGCACTCACAATATTGTTGCTAAAACTTTAGGCAGGGGGAATCCGTTTAATGCTGTTCGGGCGGCCCTTGAAGGCCTGACACAGCTTCGTGACCCACAAGAGGTAAGGCAGATCCGTCAGCAATCTGGTGAACGTGAAGAGTCACTTCCAAAAGTAGGGTAAGACAATGGTTTCTTCAGATAAGAATAACTCTCCTGCAACTATTCTCATTCAACTTAAGCGAAGCCCTATCGGCACGACGAAGAAGATTCGCCTTATCTTAAAAGGTTTAGGGTTGCGTCGGATGCAGCAAACCGTCCAGCGCCCTGATACGGACCAAGTACGAGGGCTCGTCAATAAGGTGAAGCATCTTGTTGAGGTGACCAATCCATGAGGCTACATGAAATAGGGCCGAAACCTGGCTCAAAAAAGAAAAGGAAAAGACTTGGTCGAGGCCCAGGGTCTGGTCTTGGAAAGACTTCAGGGAAAGGCCACAAAGGGTTGCTTGCAAGGTCCGGCCTTAAGAACCAAGCAGGTTTTGAGGGTGGGCAGACTCCTTTGGCACGGCGTCTACCGAAACGCGGATTTACGAATATTTTTCGTATTTCTTATAGTGTTATTAATCTTAAAGATTTGGCTAAATTTAAGAAAGATTCGACGGTTTCTCCAGACTCTATGCGGGAGGCCGGCTTGGTTAAAGGTCGTATATCTCCTATAAAAATTCTTGGTGATGGTGAATTAAGCCATTCTCTGGTTGTTGAAGCTCATAAGTTCAGTGACTCCGCACGACAAAAAATTGAAAAGGTCGGCGGTCAAGTAAAGGTGATAGGCCGTGCTTGAACGGCTCATCACGAGCCTCCAAAACATTTTTAAAATTCCGGAGCTGCGAAGCCGTGTCCTGTTCACGTTGGCCATGCTGGCGGTGTACAGGATGGGGGCTCATATCCCAACTCCTGGAATTAATAATGAAGAACTCTTTAACTTTTTGCAAGATAGAGGGGGAGCTCTCATGGGCTTCCTTGATATCTTTTCCGGAGGCGCGTTATCGAGGCTAACGATTTTTGCGCTGGGCATCATGCCCTATATCAGCGCTTCGATTATTCTGCAATTACTCACGGTTGTTGTTCCGCATTTATCCAAGCTGGCGAAGGAGGGTGAACGAGGAAGAAAAGCCATTATTCAGTACACGAGATATGGCACGATCGGGATTGCCCTCATTCAAGGCTTTGGCATTTCCTTGGGTCTTGAAGGAATGAACCAGGGCGCATTTGTTTTGGAGCCTGGGTGGTCCTTTCGGTTCATGACCGTGATTACCCTCACTGCAGGAACAGCCTTTCTCATGTGGCTGGGTGAGCAAATTACGGAACGAGGTGTCGGTAACGGGATTTCTCTTATAATATTCGCTGGAATCGTGGCACGGCTTCCAAGTGCAGTCGTGCAAACTTTCGATTTGTACCAAATTGGACAGTTGAGTCTCCCTCTCTTGATTTTGCTTGTTGTGGTCATGCTCGCCGTTGTCGCGGCTATTGTGTTCTTGGAAAGTGGTAGAAGAAAAATTGCTGTTCAATATGCAAAGCGGGTAGTTGGACGAAAAGTCTATGGAGGGCAGAGCACCCACATCCCTCTTAAAATAAACACGGCTGGTGTCATTCCGCCGATTTTTGCATCGTCAATCATTGCGTTTCCAGCGACGATAGCCGGTTTCATTCAAGTTCCCTGGGTGCAATCGATCGGTACTCAGTTGGCACCAGGATCGCTCTTATACACTCTATTGTATGTAGGGCTTATTTTATTCTTTTGTTTCTTTTATACGGCGGTCGTTCTCAACCCAGTTGATATGGCAGATAACATGAAGAAGCATGGTGGGTTTATTCCAGGGATTCGGCCTGGACAGCGAACCGCTGACTATATTTATAAAGTGTTGACAAGAATTACATTTGCTGGGGCGATATATTTAGCTATTGTCTGTGTGATTCCCGAATTGTTGATTTACAAGCTGAATATGCCTTTTTACTTTGGTGGGACTTCGTTATTGATTGTTATTGGTGTAGGTTTAGATACGGCTCAACAGATTGAGTCTCATATGTTGATGCGCAACTATGATGGGTTCTTATCTAAAGGGCCTTTGAGAGGAAGAAATACATAACCATGCGTGTCATTTTTCTGGGTCCACCTGGAGTTGGAAAGGGAACGCAAGCTGACTCTATTGCCACTCGATTTGGTATCGCGAAGGTTTCAACGGGAGACCTTTTGCGAAAGGGCGTCGCAAACGGCACGGCATTAGGTAAGGAAGCGAAGCAGTATATGGATAGTGGAGAATTGGTTCCCGACAAGGTCGTCATAGGGCTCATTGAGGAAAAACTCGCTGCACCTGAGAGCAGGGCTGGCTTTTTACTGGATGGGTTTCCACGGACGGTGATGCAGGCCAATACATTATCAGATATGCTCGAAAAGAAGAATCAGTCCCTAGATAAAGTTGTTTACTTTGTGCTTCCTAAAGACGAAATTGTTCGTCGACTGAGTGGGAGACGAAGCTGCCCAAAATGTCAGGCGGTTTTTCATATTGAATCGATTCCTCCAAAAAAAAGTGATCAGTGCGATAACTGTTCTACGACATTGGTGCAGCGAAATGACGATCGGCCTGAAACCATTCAGTCCAGGCTTTCAGTTTATGAAGAACAAACAGCTCCCCTGATCGAATATTATCGGGGAAAAAATAAGCTATGTGAACTTGATGGTTCTGGATCTGTAACTGACGTTCAGGAACGGTTGTTCGCAGCGTTATCTGGTTCCTGAACGAATGATTGTTCTCAAAACTCCTGAGGAAGTCGACCTAATTGCTCGTGCGTCACATGTGGTTGCGAAGTCACACCGCATACTTCTTCAGAAAGTCAGGCCAGGCATCACAACCTTAGAACTTGATCAGGTAGCTGAGAAGTGCATACAAGAATACGGAGCGATTCCAGCGTTCAAAGGATACCGAGGCTACCCCAAAACGCTTTGTGCTTCCGTGAATGAAGAAGTTGTTCATGGTATTCCTGCAGCTCGAGCGCTCAAGGATGGTGACATCATTGGCTTAGACCTTGGGGCCATTGTCGATGGATTCTACGGAGATGGAGCCGTTACTGTGTCAGTCGGGCAAGTTTCCGCTGAGGTGGAAAAACTTTTAATGGTCACAAAAGAATCATTGAAGCGAGGAATAGAAAAAGCCATTGTCGGCAATCGTTTGTCGGATATTTCTCATGCGGTTCAATCTTACGTAGAAGCACATGGGTTTTCTATTGTCAGAGATTTTGTCGGTCATGGAATTGGCCGGCAGCTTCATGAAGAGCCTCAAGTGCCTAATTATGGGAGACCTGGCCAGGGTCCTCGCCTTAAACCTGGAATGGTGTTAGCGATTGAGCCAATGGTCAATATGGGAGGGGCTGCTGTTCGGGTTTTAGATGACGGATGGACTGCAATTACCACTGATGGCTCACTTTCAGCCCATTTTGAACATACGATATCGATTCAACCTGATGGACCGGCGAAGGTCCTGACGGCATTGGCGTGATCAATGGTGCCCTCACGTACGTTTATTGAAAGTGTCGTGGTGTTAGGAAGGTTTGCTCAAATACGATGGTTGTGGAGGTCATAGCTATTTACGTGGCGTCTATTTGTTGAAGATTTCAACCTGTTGAGTATGAAATAGAAGGTATTCGAGTGGCGAAAGAAGATGTCATAGAGGTGCAAGGGTCAGTCCAAGAGACCTTACCCAATGCGATGTTTCGTGTTAAATTGGACAATGGTCATGTCATTCTTGCTCATATTTCGGGGAAAATGCGGATGCATTTTATTCGAATTTTGCCAGGAGATAAGGTCACGGTTGAGCTTTCTCCCTATGACCTCACAAGGGGAAGAATTACCTATCGTTTTAAGTAAGGGAGTCCTGACATGAAAGTAAAGTCATCAGTTAAACCTATCTGTGCAAAATGTCAGGTTATACGTCGAAAGGGTATTGTGCGAGTACTCTGTTCTAACCCAAGGCACAAGCAACGTCAGGGATAACTAGGGATTTCAATCCACGCTTGGCGTGGATTTTTTCATAAAAGAAAGATAGTGACATTCGCTCAATTCAAGGTTAGGAGCGAGTTAAAGGAGTTTCTATGGCGAGAATTGCAGGAGTTGATCTACCAGTGGCAAAGCGCATTGACATTGGGTTGCGCTATATTTATGGAATTGGCCCTGTCAGAGCCAGAGATATTCTTAGAAAGACGGGAGTACGTGGTGATACACGCGTCAAAGATCTCCAAGAGGAAGATATTGTCAAGCTCCGAGAGGTCATAGACCAAGATTACAATGTCGAGGGGGATCTTCGAAAAGAAGTGACCATGAGTATCAAAAGGCTCATGGACGCTGGAGCGTACCGTGGCTTACGCCATCGAAGGGGGCTCCCGGTTCGAGGACAAAGAAGTAAAACGAATGCCAGAACTCGAAAAGGCAAACGTGCTGCAATAGGAGGAAAGGGAAGGAAGTAGCCTTCTCTTTCGATCATTGCAGATATGGAAGAAACAAGGGGATAATCCATGAGCGTGAAGAAGGGGAAAAAGAAGGAGCGGAAGGTCGTTCAAGCTGGAATTGTCCATATTCAAGCTTCATTTAACAATACTATTGTCACAATAACGGATATGACTGGTGGTGCCGTTTCCTGGGCAAGCTCAGGCAGCCAAGGTTTCAAAGGGTCCAGGAAAAGCACACCGTTTGCGGCCACTCGCGCAGGAGAGGCTGCAGCACGAAAGGCAATGGAACATGGAATGCGCCAGGTGGATGTGTATGTGAAAGGACCTGGTTCAGGTCGGGAATCGGCGGTTCGCGCTCTTCAATCAGCCGGGTTACGAGTCACGTTAATTCGGGACGTCACTCCTATTCCTCATAATGGTTGCCGGCCTCCCAAGAGAAGGCGAGTGTAAATAAGATTTTTGATACGAAGAAAGACCTATGAGCCAATACGATTGCATTATCGAAGGGAGGTAGAGTGTGGCAAAATATTCTGGGCCAGTTTGCCGCCTGTGTAGAAGAGAAGGGGTAAAATTATTTTTAAAAGGCACACGTTGTATGACGGAAAAGTGTGCCATTGAGCGAAGGAGTTATGCTCCAGGACAACATGGCCAATCCCGCCGAGCCAGAGTGACTGAATATGGAGTTCAACTTCGCGAGAAGCAAAAGCTTCGTCGTGTCTATGGCATGCAGGAAAGGCAATTCCTCGGAACCTTTCGCTCAGCAGAACGTCAAGAGGGAGTGACAGGAGAACAACTCCTGAGCTTGCTCGAGCGGCGTCTTGATAATGTGGTGTACCGTCTAGGATTCGCAACTTCAAGGAGTCAAGCAAGACAACTGGTGAACCACGGACATATTACGGTCAATGGCCGAAAAACCGATATTGCATCTTTTACAGTCAAGATCGATGATACCGTTGAAGTTCGAGAAAAAAGCCGGAAAATTCCTACGGTTCAAGCCGCGTTAGAATCTGTAGAAGGAAGAGGGATTCCTAATTGGCTAGATCTAGAAAGTGGGTCATTTAAAGGAAGTATTCGTGCGCTACCTTCAAAACAAGACATTGATGTTCTTGTGAATGAACAAGTTGTAGTTGAGCTCTATTCACGTTAGTAATTACGATTCGCTTAAAATTGAAAATTAGCACTACTGACAACTTAATTAAACGAGAACAACGGAAGGGGAAGGTATGATTAAAGGGATGAAAGATTTCCAGCTGCCAATGAGGCTTGAACTGGAAAAGGAAACCGCCTCTCCCACGTATGGCCGATTCACTGCGGAGCCATTTGAAAGAGGGTTCGGGACGACTGTTGGGAATTCACTTCGTCGAGTCTTACTCTCATCTCTCCCAGGTTCGGCTGTGACCTCTGTGAAAATTGAGGGCGTGTTTCATGAGTTTTCTACTATTCCGGGTGTGACGGAAGATGTGACCGTTATCATTTTAAATGTCAAGGGGCTTCGAGTAAATTTACTTTCCGAAAGAGCGAAGGCGATTCGATTGAAGAAAAAAGGGCCTGGAGAAGTACGGGCATCGGATATTACAGAAGACCCAGATGTAGAGATTCTCAACCCAGATTTACACATTGCCACCTTGGATAAAGATGGCATGCTCGATATGGAAATGATCGTGAAGCCAGGGCGGGGTTATGTTCCTGCAGATCGCAATAAAGAAGAAGGGCTTCCAATAGGAGTTATTCCTGTTGATTCGATCTTTTCACCCATTAAACGAGTCAACTTTCATGTTGAAAGCGCACGGGTTGGACGAGTGACGGATTACGATAAGCTTAACTTAGAAGTATGGACGGATGGCAGTGTATCTCCGCAGGATGGCGTCGCGTCAGCGGCGTTAATTTTGCGAGAGCATCTTGATATTTGTATCCCTAATGAAGAGGGTCTTGATACCAAGCGGGAAGTGGATTCGGATGAAAGTAGTGAAGAAGTGAATGTCAATTTGTTTAGAAGTGTCAATGAATTAGAGCTTTCCGTGAGAGCTGCGAATTGTTTAAAGAATGCCAATATCAAAACCATTGCTGATCTCGTTCAGAAAACTGAAAATGAAATGCTGAAGACGAAAAATTTTGGAAAGAAGTCTCTGAACGAAATCAAAGAAGTGTTAGCAGAAATGGGTTTAGAACTTGGCATTAAAGTCAATGATATGGCCGGGGCTGGAGTTGATTCGAATTAACATATTTGGCTTGGGCCACATAGGAAAGTAAAAAGAGGAATCACACGTGCGTCATCGAAAAAAGGGCAGACAGTTAGGGCGAAATACAAAACATCGTAGAGCGTTGTATCGTAACCTTATTACGTCGTTGTTGGAGCACGAACGAATTGAAACGACGGAGGCTAAAGCCAAAGAATTGCGTGGCCTCACGGATAGAATGATTACACTGGGGAAGCTCGGTACTCTCCACGCGAGGCGCCGAGCCTTACAGGTCCTACGAACGAAAGAGTCAGTTGAAAAACTCTTTAATGATGTTGCAGGTCGTTTTCAAAATCGACCCGGTGGGTATACTCGTATTATCAGGACTCGGCGAAGGCCTGGAGATGCAGCCGAACTCGTTGCCATTGAACTTGTTGAAAAACAGGGTAAAGCTGTTTCAGCTCCGGCTCCATCATCTTCCGTAGATGAAGGTAGTTAATCGCTGTCTCTCTCCAATTTTTATGTGCCATAACTGATGGATGCTTTCCTCTATTCTAGGTGAGGGTACCCCCTCAGGATATTCCTTTTTTTCATCACAGATCACGAATAATCAGTGTGCAGGGCCGGAGGCATTTGTTTACTTGCCATAGGGCCTATGCTATCATTTTTTAAGGGTTTTTATTGATTTTATTACGTAGATCATTCTATGGGGAACCATCGAATTAGATTAGCACTGACAAGCATTGTTGTGTTAATGGGCATATTTATTGTCCATAGAGTCATCACGCATATGGAGGGGCGATCCCAACAAACCTCTATCGATTCTTCGGATGAAAAACCAGCTGATGCATGGATTAATGGATTTACATACAGGCAAACTCAGTCTGGCAAAACCAAGTGGAAAGTTATTGCAGAAAGAGCACAGGTTTTTGAAGATCAACATATCGCGAAACTAGAAGCTGTGCAGGTCCTGCTTTTAGGTGAGAATGAAGAAAAGCAGGAGATGACGGTGAACGCAGAGAAAGGCAAGATTGATACAGCCACCAATAACTTTGATCTGGATAATGAAAAGGAGATGATGGCTGTCCATCTGGCAAGTGGGTATACTATTTTTTCCAATCACCTGACTTGGGTTGAGGCCGCCAGAAAAATTACGACACAAACTCCTGTGATTATACGTGGGCATGGTCTCACGATTACAGGTGATGGTCTTGTCGGAATGATAGACAACGAAGAATTCAAGGTTTTACGGAATGTCCAGGTGGAAGTGTCATCATAACTATTGATATATCACCCAAATACATGATTGTTCCCATACTCGGAACCTTTTGGTATCGGTTTTTGTGAGAGGAGCCATAACAGTATTGTTTGTTTGCCAACGCCACACAACAGCGAATGTCGTGATGTGTAAATCACACGTCTGAGGCAAAGCTGATGCGAGGAGTTGAGCAGTATCTAATTACATGGCGTGTGAAGAGATTAGGGATTTGTTGGTTTTGTCTTTTGGCTGTTCTCTGGATCGGAGTCATAAGTCCATCGACAGTTTTAGGTCAAGAAAGCGAAGAGACACACATCACGTCAGATACGATGACCGCCCAGAGCAAGGAGCGGCGAGCTATTTTTGTGGGGTCAGTCGTCTTGACTCAAGGAGAGTTAATTGTTCATTCAGACAAGATGGTGGTGTGGTGGAAGCCATCGAACGCTTCATCGAATCAAGGCGCAGATGGGACTGAATCTCAAAGTGGAAATAAAATTGAGAAAATTGTCGCAACCGGAAAAAAAGTCATAATTACAAAACCCACTGGTAAAGCGATTTGTCGTCAGGCGATTTATTTTAAAGATGAAGAAAAGATCATATTGACCGGCTCTCCGGTGGCCTGGCAGGAGGGGACTCGCGTCAGTGGTTCGAAAATGACAATGTACCTGAAGGAAGACCGGACCGAGGTAGAAGGGGAGACTCAAGTGATTATTAAGGATGAAGAAGGTGAATAAGTGAAGGCGGGAATACATCCTTGGCCATGACGGCCGAAACGCAAGGGAAGCGTCGGCACCGAATTCTAGCAGAGGAACTCCGAAAAAGTTATAAAGGGCGGGAAGTTGTTCAGGGTGTTAGCCTTGAATTAGGAGCTGGGGAAATTGTCGGGTTGCTGGGGCCCAATGGTGCAGGGAAAACAACTATTTTCGATATGGTTGTGGGTTTGTGCCAGCCTGATCATGGAAATATCTTCCTCAATCGCAAGGTCATTACCCACCTGCCGATGTATCAACGTGCCCGTCGTGGTATTGGATACTTGCCGCAGGAGGCGTCGATTTTTCGGAGGTTGTCAGTTGAAGAAAATATCTTAGCGGTCTTGGAAACATTAAACCTTGCGAAGAATGAACGGTACAAACGATTAGATGAATTGCTGAATGAGCTTTCTCTTCTTCCCTTGAGAAAAAGCAATGCTTATGCTCTTTCAGGAGGAGAGCGACGACGTCTAGAAATAACTCGAGCATTAGCTATGCAACCTCGTTTTCTACTTCTTGATGAGCCATTTGCAGGAATCGACCCAATTGCCGTTGGCGACATTCAAGATATTATCACCTCATTAAAGAATAAAAGCATTGGAATATTAATCACGGATCATAATGTTCAAGAGACGTTGTCTATCACTGATAGGGCTTATATTATTAATGAAGGAACGATTTTAGAGGCTGGTACTCCCGAAACAATCGTATCTAGCGAAAAGGCGAGAGCGGTGTATCTTGGAGAGCGGTTTAAGCTGTGATGGTTTTCTTGTTTGACAAAACGCCCATCCCGTTTTCTCCTGGATCGTCCAGCTGTGCTAGCGCAAGGGCCTTAAATGGCCACTATCAACATAAGAGTGAGATTCAGACACCAATATTCTCTGATGACGAAAAAATAGCTTGCGGACATACGAGCAATCGTATTCAATAGCACGGAATCACGGTTGATTGGGTTTCGTGATAACCGATAGAGGCGAATCTTCATGGATCTTCGATTAGATCTTCGATTAAGCCAAAAGCTGGTGATGACTCCCCAGCTGCAACAAGCGATTAAGCTTTTACAGTTGTCACGTCTGGAATTACAACAAACGTTATCCCAACATTTAGTTGAAAACCCGCTGCTCGAAGATCTGACAAACGATGTGCAAGATGAGGAGATTGCTCAAGGTGAGGAGGGAACTCTCGAAGGTAAAGATGTGACAAGCCCGGAAACAGAGAGTGCAGCAGAAAGCGGTGAGCCTGAGCCAGAAAAAGATGTCGAACCACTGACATCAGAAGAATGGGATAGCGTTTTAGATGGTGATTGGCGAGCTGGGCCTATGGAGCAGACAGCCCCATCTGATGATGACTTTCCCTCTTATGAACAGACACTGACCAAGCCTACTTCTCTAGAGGAACATTTGGAATGGCAATTGCGTCTCTCTTCACTCGAAGGGAAGGATCGGTTCATTGGTCGAACGATTGTCGGAAATCTTGATGAAAATGGATATCTCAGCGTCCCTATTGAAGAAATTGCTGAAGATAGCCATGCGACTCTGGATGAAGTAGAAACCGTTCTCCGTCAAGTTCAAACGTTTGATCCTCCAGGAGTTGCCGCTCGTGACTTACGCGAGTGTCTACTCATTCAGCTTGGTTATTTGGCCTGCGATCCTATTGGTATCGGTGGGTATCTTCATTCCCATAGTAAGACGGATCTTGTGGCGGCAGTCGTTTCAGAGCATTTACCGGATTTACAAAAGAAACGCTATGCCAATATTTCGAAAGTCTTAGGAGTTCCCGTTGAAGATATCTATGAAGCCGTTCGAGTGATCGAATGTTTAGAGCCGAAGCCTGGGCGACCCTATTCTACTGATAGCAACTCCACCATTATTCCAGACGTGTATGTGATGAAACATGAAGGTGAATGGGTGGTCCTCCTCAATGAAGATGGTCTGCCTCGATTACGAGTGAGCCCTTACTATCGACGATTGATGACCAACCAATCTGAAGGACAAGAATCGACCAAGACATACCTGGAAGAAAAGCTTCGTGGAGCGCAATGGATTATTCGAAGTATTGACCAACGAAACAAAACGATCGTGAAAGTTGTGACGAGTCTGGTCAAATTTCAAGAAGCCTTTCTGGAAAAAGGCATTCAATATCTACGTCCACTCGTGCTCAAGCAAGTGGCTGAGGATGTAGGTATGCATGAATCGACCATCAGCCGTGTAACGACCAATAAGTACATGCATTGTCCGCAAGGTATTCTCGAATTGAAATTCTTTTTCAACGCTGGGATTCAACGGACTGATGCCCATGGAGAAGAAATGTCTTCGGTCACGGTGCGGGAATTGATTAGGGAGATGGTTGCACATGAAGATGTGACTCGTCCGCTCAAAGATCAGGAAATTGTGGCTCGTTTACGTACAAAAGATATAGTGATTGCCCGTCGTACGGTCGCAAAATATCGAGCAGAATTACATATTGCTTCAGCCAGTCAACGTAAGCGGATACCATCATAAGTCTTTGGAAGATCCCTTCGCATTCATTGTGATACAGTAAAGAACCGCGCATTATCAGGGTAGTTTTGTCCTGTAGTCGTTACAAAATACAAGCCTACTTCTTATGTGAAGAAAGTCTTGGCAGGAGAATGAGTCTATAGCCGATTCAAGTAACTTCCAAGGTTTGACGTACTGAAGACCGCGTAGAAATTCATGATGGCGCATATGGAAATTATTCGGACTCGCTATAGTCAGTTAAGATGTGGTCTATGATGAGTGAAGATAAGCATATGAGTTATTCTGAAGAATTAGCGTCTCTTCGAGTCGTAATTGTAACTGGCTCATCTGGGTCAGGCAAAACTCAAGCGCTTAAGTGCCTTGAAGACATTGGGTTTTTTTGTGTAGACAACCTTCCTCCTGCCTTATTTCAAAAATTCATCGAACTCTGTGCCGAACGAGGAGGAGAAGTGAAGAATATCGGTTTAGGCATCGATATTCGAGAGCGGGGATTCTTTTCAGATTTTTCGAGTAATGTAGATCGTCTCAAGGCACTTGGCTATCATATTGAACTGTTATTTCTTGAAGCTCAAGATGAAATTCTTGTTCGTCGTTTTTCAGAATCTCGAAGGCCCCATCCTCTTCTTCCTCAGCAGCCGGTCATAGAAGGCATTCTCCTTGAACGCGAACGGTTAGAAGCCCTGCGTCAGCAGGCTGACCGAATTGTTGATACTTCAGAGTTTACGATTCATGATTTGAAGAAATGGATTGGACGCCAATACCAGGAGCGAAGTCAGACAGAGAAAATGAAAGTGACGTTGCAAACATTTGGATACAAACATGGTGTTCCCTATGATGTTGATATGGTTTTTGACGTCAGATTCTTACGAAATCCTTACTTTGTCCCCAGTCTTCAAGCTCTGACCGGTGAGCAGGAAGAGGTTCAAAAATATGTGTTGGAAACCAAGGAAGCTCAATCATTTTTACAACATTTGCAAGAGTTATTTTCATTTTTACTCCCGCTCTTTGAGCGAGAACAGCGGAGTTATTTAACGATAGCCATAGGTTGTACTGGTGGTAGACATCGATCGGTTGCTATTGCCATTCATTTATGCAAGATGTTGGAAAAGTTAGAGTATACTGCCTTATTACGACACCGAGAAATCGTGAGTTCATCGACCGAAACAGAAAAAGTATAACGGCGACAGAGACTTGTATGTCTATTGACGTCAAGGCTTTTCCATTGCGTTAGATCAGGTGTATTCTTGTTTGTAGTTCTTTAGAGTGTATCTTCTTCAGTTCGTTGAGTTCCTCTGCATCATATTCTTGTTGAGTCTAGCTTGACTCTCAAACTCATTTCTGGCTATCTCTGAATCTTAAGTTGAGAGAACGGGTTTCGTCCAGCGGATTCCCGAACATCGCTGACTTTTGAGCATATGTCCGTGGGGACGAGAGTGTCTGTGCGACTAATGTTGGAACTTTTTGAATCAGATATTCTGTTGGTTTGGATCTTTAGCCCCACACGTTAAACGTGCATTTAATACTTAAGTAATTTTCAGCGAATCTCGACCAGATTGCTAAGACTAAGAGAATGAGAAAAAGATGAGAGCGTTAGGATAAAAATACGATGCATGTGTATAGGGTAGAAAATTTCAAAAGTACAGTGCAGCCTCTTTTAGCCAAATTGGGGACGACATGCCAATCTTTCGTGCGACACATAGGACTGGATATTGGTTCTAGTATGATCAAAGTGGTTGAACTTAGATACAGTGCTGGAGAGTGGCAACTGATCAATTTTGGTGTCAAGCAGGTGTTAACTGAAAAGGATAAACAAGGGAATACAGATGAAGAAAATAACGTAAAAGAGGCGCTAAAATACCTGATTGCAGAAACGAGAATTGAGGGAACTCACGTCGCGGTGTCTATTTCAGGTCCCTCAGTCATAATGAAGCCAATCGAAATTCCTAGGATGTCTCAAGAAGAACTCGAAGGACACCTTGAATTGGAAGTAGAACGGTATTTGCCTTATGAACGTGAGGATATATATTGGGATTACTTTGTAACTCAGTGGCCTACACCCAGTCGATCATCATCAATGCTCGTGTATCTTGTGGCTGCAAAAAAGGATGTCGTCAATCGTAGAGTTGAATTAGTCAAAGAATCTGGGCTGCATCCAGTTGTGGTAGATGTTGATTGTGTGGCCTTAGCAAATATGTACTCCCTGAACTACGAAAATGAGGTTCATGCTCCGGAGATTCTGGTCAATATTGGCCCCAGTGGCTTGAATATGATCACTGTAGGAACGCCTGGGTACATTTCCATGCGAGATGCAGTTCTTGGAGGAGAATGGTCTCATGAAGTACTAGAAGAAACATCTCGGCTTATGCTTGATGATGAGGTGGTGAGTGAGAGTCAAGTGAACAAACCTAAGTCATTATATGTGCTTCTTGAGGAAGTGTATAAAGAAATGGTCAATGAAATACGCAGAACCATGGATGATAGCGATTCCATCGAGAAGGGTAGGCAGATTCAACAGATATGGTTAAGTGGAGGGTATGCTCATCTTCCCCGTTTAGGAGAGAATCTGTCTTTGCAATTACATGTGCCCGTTAAAGTTGTGGACCCTTTTCACAAAATGAAAATTGCTGTGCCTGCTCATAAAAACAACATGTTCAACTCTTTCCCTTCTCTGGCGGCTGTGGCAACTGGGTTAGCGATGCGGTGTGGCCAAGGGCAATGATCACAATCAATTTACTCCCATCGCGCGCTTCCAGACAGCAAAGAAAAAAACGTTCGAAGATTCGTGCGCAGTTAGTAATTGGGGTAGGCGTGATGTTGTTGAGCGCCACAATCTGTTGGGTCTGGGGAGTGTTTTTGCTTCAGCAACGAGATGATCTTCAGAAAGAAAAAAACTCCATAGAACACATGCTGGCGGCAGTTGTCACGAATAATCAGACAGATGAGAGTTTTCGTGAAAGGCAAGGACAGTTGAGGGCATATGTTGAATTTTTAACGAGGAATGATGAAGAGAAATATTTCTCGGTTTTCGCATTAGATGAAATTAGCAAAAGTCTAGAACCGTTAGGGGTATGGCTTATTGCACTATCGGTAGATCAACAGGATGTCGTTATTGAGGGTAAGGCCTTGTCCCGCAAAGACATAGGGCGGTTTATCGAAAATATAGAAGAATCAGAAGTTTTTGGAAAACTGGTCAAAATGGAGACCCAGCTTCATGGCATAATCAGGGGAGAGGTCATCCGGAAATTCTCGCTTCAATTTACGACTCAGACGTAGATGTGATGATGATAAATTGGCTTCGCACAGTTCCTTATACTCAACGTCTGATACTGTTGATTGTTGTCGTGGGATTGATCTGGGCAGGATTTTACGCCATAGTGTGGCAGCCAACCACAAACGAAATTGAAACGTTGACGGTCAAGGTGCAGCATCTGCAACAAGAAATTGAACGCCAAAAAGTCTCTGCTGCTGAGTTAGCTAAGTTGGAGTCCAAGTTACAGAACCGTATGAGTCAACGTCCTTTTCCAGCAGCGTTCGTTGCATTGGGTTCGGAGCCTTTTCGTCATAGGAAGGAGGTCATGGACATTGCCGGCGAGCATAAAGTATCACTCACATTTTGGCAGACCGGTAAAATAGAAAAATCCCACGAGGAAGAAGGTGTGCGCACAGTGCACATACGAGGAAGACTTGAAGGGGGCTATCATCAAATAGCTCAGTGTCTGACGAGGGTACTTCAATTACCTTGGGCCATAAAAGTCAACCAACTAAGGCTCCGAGTGTCAAACGATATGAGTAAGGGCGAGAGCTTGCTGTCAGCTGATTTTCAACTTGTGAGTCTTGTGCATTCGCAACTTTGAAATTTTGAATAAGTGGTTTACGAAGATGAAGTGCTTATATCAACAAAATGCAGATAAGGACAACGCTGGGTATCACGCTATGAATAGAATCCTGATCCTATTCCTCTCGATTTCTCCAGTGATGATCGACGTTGACTTCAGCCTGGCTGAAGTCAAGAGCGTATCAGGGAAAAGTGCAAAGAGATCTTTCCATTATCAATATAGTTCAAATGATCGGCGCGATCCATTTCGCTCGATAGTAGAACATGTCCGACCAACAGTCAGAAACGATTCTGTCAAGAGCACTTCTGAATCAATAGACTCTCAATGGAAACTTCTTGGAATCGTGTCAGGTTCGTCAGGTAGCCGAGCTGTGATTCAATTTGGAAAAGAAAAACGATATGTGGTGTCACATGGTGATGTTCTTCGTCAGGAAAACGTACGGGTTGTACGCCTGACCAGCTCAACCGTGACGCTGGAACCGTTAGAGAAGACTAACATTGGAAATAAACGCTCACAATCACAATCTTTAGAGCTATCATTCATGAAGTAATATATAGAAATAGTACATAGTTTTCATTGTGCGTAAACCGAAAGCTTCTGAATTATAATACAATGCAGGTTGGTAAAAGGTCGTTTCTTTAGGCCCAGAAACTTAAAATGTCCTCAAAAGTCAGAGAAGCTGGGCTTAATTTGACGAAAGTAGCGGTAAAACGTCAGGCTTCTCAAGTCACGGTGATCTTGCAAGGCCGTGGGCGAATCCAATATAAATTGGTTTCTCTACATTCGAAGCTCGTGGCGTTGGATTTTCCTGATAGCATTTCTTCTTTGGGTTTCAATATACTTCCGGTTAGACATCATTTACTTAAGGACGTGAGAATTGAACAGCACCCGCAAAGGCTTCGTCTTGCTTTTGCGTTGGTATCACAGGCACGTTATGCAATCAAAACGAGTAGGAGTGCTCTTGCCATTCAATTCAGGTCGTAGTCAAACGATAAAAACTTTCCACGTAGTAAGGTGAACTCTATGTTGCGGTATTTGAATGCAGGTGAATCT
The DNA here is from genome assembly GCA_965223675.1 of Nitrospirales bacterium. Taxonomy (GTDB): domain Bacteria; phylum Nitrospirota; class Nitrospiria; order Nitrospirales; family UBA8639; genus JAGQKC01. Next base: position 4,062,974 of record OZ245013.1, read on the forward strand.
CATGGACGATGTCTTATGGCTGTATTAGAGGGAGTTCCTGCGGGACTCCCATTGACAGCAGAGGATATTAATGTGGACCTTGTCAGGCGACAAGGGGGTTATGGCCGTGGTGGGCGAATGCGAATTGAAAAAGATCGAATCGAATTTTCCTGCGGTGTACGAAAAGGAAAAACATTAGGAAATCCGTTAGGCCTGATGATTCGAAATAAGGATTGGGAAAATTGGAAGGATATTATGGCGGCGGAGCCTGGGCCGCCAGTCACAGAACGAGTGGTGACGCGCCCTCGACCAGGGCATGCGGATCTAGTGGGTGCCATAAAATATGGACATCGAGATATTCGTAATGTGCTAGAGAAGGCGAGTGCGCGTGAAACGGCGATTCGAGTAGCCATTGGAGGTGTCGCCAAAGCTTTGCTTGCACAATTTGATATGAGAGTTGTCAGTTACACCAAGGAAATTGGACAAGTGACAGCTCCGTCTGCGGATGATCCCCTGGGGGCGTATGAACAAGCTGAACAATCACAAGTGCGTTGCCATGATCCTGTTGCTGGTGACAAGATGATCGAACTGATTCGCTCAGCGAAACATAAAGGGGACTCTCTAGGGGGAGTATTTGAAGTTGTGGTGACCAATCCTCCTATCGGGTTAGGAACCTACGCGCAATGGGACAGGAGGCTAACCGCTCGTCTAGCTATGGCCGCCATGAGCATTCAAGCGATGAAAGGGGTTGAAATAGGGATGGGGTTTGAGGCTGCTCGGAGCTTTGGCTCCGAAGTCCACGATGATATATATCCAGGAGAGGATGGCAAGACATTTCTTCGAAAGACCAATAACGCAGGAGGACTAGAAGGCGGCATTACTAATGGTCAACCGATAGTGCTCAGGGTAGCGATGAAACCGATTGCGACCTTATACCGTCCCAAAAATAGCGTTGATATTCAAACTAAAGAACCATTTGAGGCCACGGTTGAACGTTCAGACATTTGCACAGTGCCGGCTGCCGGGGTGGTGGGTGAAGCGGTGATTGCTTTTGAGATGGCCAATGTGATGGTCGAGAAGTTTGGCGGGGATTGTTTAGAAGAGATGAAGAGAAATTTTGATTCCTATCAAGAATATGTCAAATCATTTTAGCGGCTGCGGTGTGTACCTTCTTTTTTACTCCTGTAAATCTCAATCCATGTCATCATGACTTGTCTCTGTATTGACGATCACGAGTGGTCATTCGTCATTATCTGTCTGATCCGATGAAACAGACATCTCATCAAAGCTCAACACGACTGACGGTTCCAGTTTCATTGGGAGCACGAAGTTATGACATACACATTCAAGAAGGTTTGCTTGAGAACGTTGGAAATTGTCTTCAAGAAATTGGCCTTTCCGGTCGTGTCGCCGTCGTGACCAATCCAACGGTTCGTCGACTGTATGGAAGCATTGTCGGCAAATCTCTCAAAAGGGGAGGGTTTGCGACTTTGTTTATCGAGGTTCCTGATGGTGAACGCGCGAAAACTCTTGGCTGGGCATCAAAGATCATCAATCAGTTAGTGGCTCAGCGATTCGAACGATCAGATATCATGCTGGCATTGGGAGGAGGAGTCGTCGGAGATATTGCTGGTTTCGCAGCTTCCATGTATGTGCGAGGGATTCCATTGGTCCAGGTTGCGACAACATTAGTGGCACAAGTTGATTCAAGTGTCGGAGGAAAAACCGGAGTCAATCACCGCTTGGGTAAAAATCTTATTGGAGCCTTTTATCAACCCCACATGGTGTTGATGGATACCCAAACGCTTCGCACCTTATCAAAACGGGAATGGATTGCCGGGTTAGCCGAAGTGATTAAGTATGGGGTGATTTACGACCGCGACTTTTTCCAATATTTGGAAAACCATATGGAAGACATACTGAATTTAGAAACCAAGACGATTCAATATCTTGTCAAACGTTGTTGTGAAATTAAGGCCGCAGTTGTCGCTAAAGATGAGCGGGAATCTGGACTGCGACGAATTCTAAACTACGGTCATACGATTGGGCATGCGCTCGAATCGCTGAGCGGTTATCGGAAGCTGATTCATGGTGAAGCGGTGGGCATAGGGATGGTGCAGGAGGCGAAGTTGGCCTATTCTCTTGGCATTTGTTCACCTTTGGTTGTCAAAAGACAAAGAGATATTGTGAGAAAGGTTGGTCTATCTGATCAGCTTCCGACGGTAAAGTTTTCTGATTTCTGGACAGCCATGCAACATGACAAGAAAGTGGTTAAGGGGAACATTCATTGTGTAGTTCCTAAGGCAATTGGCCGAGTAGATGTCATTCCTTTGGATCGAAAATCTGTGAAAAAGTGGTTTGACCGAAATTAATTGCACTGTTGCTCCTAATCTTTATTCTTGCCCACCCAATTTCATCACACGGAATAGAACAAGAGAAACTAAGAGTAAATAGGAGATGCCTAACAAACGACCACAGACACTAGAAAGTGTGAAGCAGGCGCTGCGTGAACGGACGCGAGAGGTTGAAGTATTGCATCGTATCAGCGAATCGATTAGTAGTACGCTCGACTTGGAAGCGGTCCTCAAGCAGATCGTTGAAGTCGTTGTTGAAGTCACGAAAGCTGATGCATGTTTACTCTACTTACTGTCGGATCGACGAGATGAACTGATATTAAGGGCATCAAAAAATCCGCACCCGAAACTCATCGGCCATGTATCGATCGGACTCGGTGAAGGCATAACTGGTTGGGTGGCAAGAGAAAACGTTCGTGTCGTGATTCCCAAGAATGCCAGTGATGATTCTCGTTTTAAATTGTTCAATCGTTTGCCAGAGGATCGTTATCAAGCTTTCGTATCTGTGCCAATCGAAAGCAATGGTATTGTTGTTGGTGTCATTAATGTTCAACATAAAAGGGCGAAACGGTATGGAGACAGTACCTTGGCGCTCTTGTCAACCATTGCGAACCAGGTTGGGGGAGCGATAGACAATGCACGGTTGTATGAAGAAATGCGTTCTCGTGCTTTGCAACTTGATACGCTATCACAAGTATCAGAAACCGTCGTCTCAAATCGATTAATTGACGAGGTTCTGCAACTAATCGTGACGACGACGGCTCAAATGACGAATTCAAAAATTTGTTCCATCATGCTCTTGGATGAAGGCAAGGGAGAACTTCGGATCGAAGCGACACAAAGCCTGAGTGAGAGATATCGTCGAAAACCTGCGTTGAAGATCGATCAAAGCATCAGTGGACAAGCGATCAAAGAACAGCAACCTGTGTACGTTCCAGACGTGACAGCTGAAGGTGGATATTTTTATAAGGATCTGGCGAAGAAAGAAGGCCTCTGTTCTCTTGTTTCTGTTCCCATGATGATGAAAAATAAAGCCATCGGCGTGATTAATAGTTATACGTCTTCTGTGTATGAGTTTTCTTTAGAGGAAATAAAAGCCTTGCAGGCCATTGCGAATCAGGCAGCTGTCGCCATCACTCATACCAATGTTGTGGAAAAATCTTTTGAAATGCAAGAAGCTCTGGAAGTACGAAAACTTGTAGAACGAGCCAAAGGCTATATCATGGAATCAAGGAAATTAACGGAGCCTGAAGCCTTTCAATTGCTTCAGCGACAAAGTATGAATCTTCGAAAGTCTATGCGAGAAATCGCAGAAGCTATTATCCTTTCTGAAGAATTGCATGCTGCGACCAAAGGGAAATAAATCGGTAGCTGGATGCCCTGTATTGAAGAACATCATTGGTCTTGTACTTGACAGGTAAAGAGATGGGTTGCTACTTCTTATAGACTAAGGTAATACGTCTGAGACAATGGCGTCTCATCAGGACAAGAACATATCCTATTGGGACAAGGGCGTCCTCACTCGTAAGGAGTAGAGGGCGTTTTTTTATGAAGATATTTCGACTTGCCATGGTGCAGATGAATCCCACTCTTGGGGATTTAAATGGAAATACCCGAGCAATTTGTTCGTGGATGAAACAGGCACGCAAAGATAAAGTTGATGCTGTCGTGTTTCCGGAACTCGCGATAACGGGTTATCCTCCCGAAGACCTCCTACTCAAACCAAGGTTTTTGTATGATGCTCATCGCATGGTTGATCGTATCGTGAAAGAAAGTACTGGACTCTGTGTCGTGGTGGGATGTCTGGCAAGTGACTACAAGAAGGAGACGTCGTCGGCACGTGTTGTGCCATCTTCATTAAGTCACTTGTACAATGCGGCCACAGTCATCGCTGACCGCAAAGTCTATGGCACATACGGAAAGCGATATCTGCCGAATTATGGAGTCTTTGATGAGCGACGATATTTTCATACTGGTCACAAGATTCCAGTATTTGTGATTAGGGGCGTCAAAGTCGGTGTCAATATTTGTGAGGATATCTGGTATCCTGATGGTCCAACCCGAGGTCAGGCTCTTGTTGGTGGGGCAGAGCTTATCCTCAATATCAATGCTTCTCCATTTCAGTCAGGTAAGAGACATGATCGTGAGGAGATGCTAGCAGCCCGTGCGCGTCAAAACGGTGTGCTTGTAAGCTATACCAATATGGTAGGAGGGCAAGATGAGCTTGTCTTTGACGGAAACAGTATACTGGTTAATGAGAAAGGAGAAGTGATTCTACGTGGTAAGGCGTTCGATGAAGATTTCCTTGTCACAGACCTCTCGCTAGGGAGTACCAAGAGTTTCCGGCCATCTTCCAAGTCCAAAATTCGTGCGACCAAGAAATTCGGTAAATTTATCCAACGAATCGTCGTATCCACAACCGTAAACCCAAAATCCAGAAAAACACTCAAGCAGGAATCAGTGCTTCCGCTAGAGCCGCTAGAAGAGGTGTATCGAGCGCTTGTCTTAGGTGTTCATGATTATGTGAAGAAAAATCGGTTTGCAAAAGTGCTTGTCGGAATTAGTGGAGGGATAGACTCTGCGCTGACTGCCGTGATTGCGCGAGATGCTCTTGGTTCAATGAATGTCATTGGTGTGCTGATGCCTTCGCCTTATACGTCGCGAGCAAGTCGAGAAGACGCCCAGGCTTTAGCCGATGAACTCGCCATGGAATTACTCGAAATTCCCATAGGCCGTCTTTTTCGTTCATACCTTCAATTGCTTAGTGGGACATTTGACGGCCGGCCACCGGATACCACAGAAGAAAATCTTCAGGCGAGAATTCGAGGGAACATCCTCATGGCTTTGTCGAATAAGTTTGGGCATTTAGTGCTGACGACGGGCAATAAGAGTGAAATGAGTGTTGGCTACGCGACCCTGTATGGTGATATGGCAGGAGGATTTGCGGTGATCAAAGATGTTCCAAAGACGATGGTGTTTGATTTGGCACGTTGGAGAAGTCAGTACAGAGGTGAGAAATTCGAACAACTTGCGATACCTCAACGAATTCAAGATAAACCGCCATCTGCAGAACTCAAAGATAATCAATTCGATCAAGATTCCTTGCCGCCTTATCCTATCTTAGACGAGATACTCAAAGCCTATGTTGAAGAAGATCAGTCTCTCCAAGAAATTGCAGCTCGAGGGTTCAAGTTGCATCTTGTGAAGAAGGTGATTGCCATGGTTGATCACAGTGAATACAAACGGCGACAAGCCCCCATTGGTATAAAGATCACCCCAAGGGCCTTAGGTAAAGATCGTCGAATGCCGATCACGAATCGATATCCACATACATGAAGATAATATTGGATCATTTCAGAGCATGAGCGACCCAGCGAAGACGAATAACCTCTCGGCCATACTCCAAAATTCTGATGCACACTCAGATCAAGTTGCCATTCAGGAACGACGTGAGGCGCTACGAAAGCTCTTAGTTGAGGGGGGCACCGGCGCAGAGGTTGTGGAAAGCTTTACGGACTTTGTTGATGAGCGATTGATCAGCCGATATCGAAACATCGTGCAGCGAGCCAGCCAAGAGGCTGCTGCTGATTTGCAGCAGTGCTGTCTTGTCGCCGTTGGAGGTTACGGACGTCGGGAGTTAGCTCCGTATTCAGATATTGATGTGATGATGTTGTCCGAAACGAGCCATGCCGACGCGGTGGCGGAATTATCAAAGGGACTTTTTCATCATTTATGGGACTTGGGCTTTCAAGTTGGACATAGTCTCCGTTCGATAGCCGAAGCTCTCATATTGGCTGAGGCTGATCTTTCTGCCAAAACGGCATTAATGGAATCGCGTTTCCTTTCGGGAAATGCGAACGTCTTTCAAAATTTTCAAAACCGCTTTGCTCGGCGAAACTCGGGGAAAAACGTATCTCAGTTCATCCAACAAAAGCTAGAAGAACGTCAGCGTGATTATGCCAAATTTGGGGAAACAGTATTTTTGCTTGAACCCAATATCAAGAAAAGTAAAGGAGGATTACGGGACCTTCACTTACTTCAGTGGGTCGGCATGGCAAAATATCAAGCGGCCACGATTCAGGAACTTGCCAATTGTGGAGTGCTCGCACGGCAAGACGCCGTCGCCATTCTGGAAGCCCGTGAGTTTCTGTGGCGTATTCGGGGCCTCATGCATTTTGAGGCAGGGCGTGCTCAGGATATTTTGACATTTGAAGATCAGGAACGATTGGCGGCGAATTTTGGCATGATCGATCAACCCCATTTGTTGGCTGTCGAACAGTTCATGCAACAGTATTATCGCCTTACCATGGGGCTTCATGACCGATGTATGCGTTTTGTGGATCGAACTCGTGAGACTTCGTGGTGGAAGCGTTTGTCGAACTTTTTCCCTTCACCATTGATCGAAGACTCCTTTCTGGAAACTGAAGGACGTATGACGGTTCCTTCCGAGAAGCTGACTCAGGTTTTAGGGAGTCCTGAATTACTCATTAGACTGTTTCGACTCAGTCAAGAACGTAGGATACCAGTTCAAAGTCAGACGATTGATGAGCTGCAATACTATTTAGAAGATATCCCGAATGAGCAGTTTCACACCCCGACGGTGAGCAAGATTTTTCGAGAGATTCTTTCGGACACGGGGCGAGTGGCTGATACGTTAACGGCTATGCATCGTGCCAAACTATTAGAGAAACTCGTTCCGGCATTTGCCCGTGTTCGGGGACTGATGCAATTCAATCAGTACCATAAATATACAGTTGATGAGCATAGTCTCCTTGCTGTACGACAGGCAGAACTGTTGGCAAAAGACGAAGGAACATTGGGGGCAGTGTATGATGAGATTCAGCAAAAGGATCTCCTTCATCTAGCCCTCTTGCTGCATGATTTGGGAAAAGGGAAATCGGAAGATCATAGTGAAGTTGGAAAGGTCATTGCACAAAAGACATCCGAGCGTCTTGGATTGACGGAACAAGAAAGTCGAATGTTGGAATTTCTCGTACACAAACATTTGTTGATGGCTCATACAGCGTTTCGTCGAGACATCCATGACAAAAAAGTCATTCAAAAGTTTGTGCGGACCGTCAAGGATCCAGAGGTTTTGCGTCAGTTTTTAATTTTGACCGTAGCCGATATTGCAGCGGTAGGGCCGGATGTGATGAATAAGTGGAAAGAAACGCTCTTAATTGAATTATTTTCACAGGCCTATGCCACGTTTTCAGAGAATGGGGATTCAAAACATATCGACCAAGATGAAGAGCAACAAGTTCAGGAAATTAGAAGGCTGCTTCAGCAGCAAACTGAAGGAGATGAGAGAATTGATGAAAACTGGATTCATGAACAATTGGCTCAATTTCCTGTGCGTTACCGGTCAGGCACAACTTCAGACCGTATTGCTATGCACCTTGCCGCAATCGATCGACTGTCGAGTGATGTCCCACTTGTTGAGACGAAGTTCCATAAAGAGCTGAATATTACTGAATATACGTTGATCACGCATGGTGGAAATAAGCCAGGCATCTTTATGAATATGACGGGGGCCTTAGCGGCTCTTGGGTTAGAAGTACTGGATGCACAAATTGTGACAAGAAAAGATGGCATTGTTGTCGATTCATTTTCGGTGAAAGATCCAGATTATGAAGGTCCGCCGCCTCTAAGAAGACTTGAACGAGTCTGTCAGACAATCATCAAAATATTAAAAGGAGAAGAAGCAGTCGATCAGATCTTTGAGGGAGGAAAACGAATAACGTTTGGTAGACAATACCCAACGGGCCGGAATGAAACGGAGGTGAAAATCGACAATGAAAGCTCAGATCAATATACGGTTATTGAGGTCTTTGCCGACGATAAACAGGGCCTCCTCTTTGTTATTGCTCGGGCTTTAGTGGGGGTAGGCCTTTCCATACATTCTGCTCGGATTGGCTCACGATTAGATCAGGCTGCTGATGTGTTTTATGTGACGGCTGACGGCCAAAAGATCGAAAACGCACAGGTGCGAGAAAATATTCAAGAGACGATAAGAAAAGAGGTTGACGTATTCCTTGATGGGTAGATATCAATTTCGCTAAACACAATTTTTCCCTGTTCAATCTGCAGCCTGTCTTCGCCAACTCCACGAATAATTTCCCTTAAGATTTTTCACCATCGGCCGTTCGAGTCAGTTCCCATGGCTATAGGGGCCGAGGAAATTAAAATTTATGCAACGAGTAAAAGAAGAGTCCCCATCCTATGGCTGAGCTGCCTGCGTAGGAGGCAGCCAAGGCTCAAGCTGATCCAATAACACCTTCTTCTTTCCAATGCCCCCAATAAAAGTTTGGAATTCTCCTTTTAGAAAAAGTGCGAGAGCGGGGAGAGATTGAACCTCAAGGTCGGCAGGGATGAGGTGATTCTCTTGCACGTTCATTTTGCGAATAATGATACGGTTCTCTAATTTGACCTGAACGAGTTCCAGTTTTTTAAGAAGTGCACGGCAATGCCCACAACCAGGTTGCCAAAACTCGACAAGTACAGGAACGGAGGCTTCAGCAATGCAACGATCAAACTCCTTGTCCTCAATGTCTGAGATCATAATCGCTTACTATAGCAACAACAGATGTTTTATGTAGACGGTTGTGTGGTTGCAGCCAATCCTACTTCTTCTAGATTCGACGGAATGACAGGTAGGTCATGGCATGATTCTATTCTTTGCTTGTGAGTGTCTTGCGAAAAAAGACGTTCTGTGACTTCTAGCACTCGGGTGATTCCACTGTGATTTAAGTCATGAATGAGTCGAAATTCTAATCGGCCGTTTCCATCAAAAAACAATGTTTCACATCGCAGGGCAACAAGATTGCGAGAGAGTCCGAGGGCACGGCTTAATCGATTTAAAGGATCAGTGAGTAAAGGAAGGCGAAATTCCGAGGAGGGTAAATTCCAGGGTAAATTATGAGTGGTGTCTCGCGACACAAACGCAGCGAGTCTCGTATTTCGGTCATGAAAACTATTGATCTGCGCCTCTAGCAATATTGAGGTTTGGGCAGTGAGTAAAGAAGGGCAGCAGAGAACCAGCGGTTGGCCCCTAAAGAACGATAACGCTGAAAAGGTTAAGGTTCCGTTGATGAACATGGGAATGCGCCAAGGGGGTGTGGATGATCCTATATTCATAAAGTGAAATCTCCTATTGTGATGTTTGTGTGTAGGCCATACTTGACAATGAGATTTTGAAACTGGAAAGACAACGTCATCATGATCAGATAATTTTGTATAACGGAGAGAATGTGAATGATAGGGGAAGGGCAGGAAACGAGGAGAGGGTGTGAGTAAATGAGCATCTCCTGCCCGGGGAAAAGAATTTCCCCATCCCCTAAGGAAGAGCGGTGAATTTTCATGGAAAAAGGTGGGTACATGTTCATGTTCTAATTTGAAAATGAAAATAACTATCATTATCATATTATGATTATAGCTCCTTGTCAATAAGAAAATATTCATAAAACAACCTTTCTTTATTAAGGGAATTACGCCATGAACTAAATACGCAATATGATTATGAGAAGTGCTCTCACCGAATATGATAATGAAAATCATTGTTAGTTATTTACACCTAGGATTTTTTATTGACTTTCACTTATACATATCCGATAATAAATATAAACGATGACGTGGCATGTTCTTGTGAAAATTTAAAAGAAAATTCTTTGTATACATACTCATAATTAGTGCGAAAGGAGGCCGGCCATGAAGGGTAAAAAAGGCGTCGTTGATTTATTGAACAGGATTCTGACGGAAGAGTTAACCGTCATTAATCAGTATTTCTTGCATGCACGAATGTGTGAGAACTGGGGCTATGAACGCTTAGAACACAAAGTGAAGGAACGTAGCTTTGGTGAAATGAAGGATGCTGATGAGATCATTCGTCACATTCTATTTTTAGAGGGACTTCCCAATGTGCAAAAATTAGGAAGGGTGACCATAGGCGAAACCGTTCCAGAGCAATTGAAATTGGACCTTCAAAAAGAAAAGGACATGGTCAAGTTGCTAACGGAAGGGATTGAACATTGTGTGAAGGTCGGAGATTACCATACTCGTCAGAAGCTTGAGGAAATGGTAGCAGATGAAGAGGAGCATATTGATTGGATAGAGACTCAACAAGAAACGATTAAGCAAATTGGACTTGAAAATTATCTCAGTGAGCAGTTAAAAAAAGAAGGCTAAGTAGCGGAAGATTTCACAAGTCTTTGATGAGTGTTTAAAGGGAGGAGCATTTGCCCCTCCCTTTTTTTGTCTCTAAAGTTAGGTAATGCTTTCATGGATTTCGATTTGGGCGAATTATTAAGGATATACTGAACTTATGATGATTGATGCTTTAGCTATAGTCCTCATTTAACGATTTTAAGAACAATATCAGAGGTGTAATGTCTTGCTCTGTTAATGAGATTCGTTTTAGTCGTCTATCACCATTTCGAAGTTTCGCATTTCGAGCAAGATCTGCGTTCTTGATATAACCCTTTATGACGTCTTCCAGAGTATCGGCTTGACCAGTATGGCTATAAGGAGCCGAATGACTCAAATCGCGAAGCCCTGGGGTCTTGAATCGAGCAATGGCGTGTTGTAAAAGCTTTCTGGGATGACAGCGTATGAAGAAATGATGAAAATGGCTGTGCCTGACACGTTGTTCTTTGCAAAGCATTCGCCAGATTCGAATTTGGGGTTGAGGAAAGTCTAGATTCGCGAAGATGTTCCACAAACCTAAATCTGTGAGTTGGGCATTGTTTGCCGAAGGAATGGAACGAAATGGTTCTTTAGCCTGAGGATGTTGTTCGGTAGCAGGTAAGTATTCATTGGGGTTTCGATTGCGTTGTCTTAACCCAGGGATATCAAGTCGTGCGAACGCTCCATCCCCATGGATGCCGTCATATTCTGCTTGGGCAATCCCCGTATTGTGGAATTTAAAGTCTGTAAAATTTGGAGCAGCATGACAAGATATGCAATTCCCAATCTCTCCTTGAGCAAGATCACTGGGACGAAGGCGACGATGCTTTAGAGTAAAAAAGATTTTGAGGCCTTGTAACTCTTTTTGGCCGAAGACAAATGATTGATCGTGAAATTCGAAACCACCATCATCGGTATTCGGATTTCGAGTGATAAATTGTAATTGTCCTTGGCGTTCTAATCTTATGATCTTCCGAAGAAGTCGTTTGCTATAGGAAATATCTGACACCCATTTTCTGGGTTGTCGTGGTAAGCCATTTGTCTCGAGGAACACGTCATACGGAGAAAGATTGAAACTACCGTCCTCGTCATGAGAAAACGCGAGATCTTCTGTGTAGGCCGCAATGAGTTTGGCAACCGCTTCAAAAATTTCTCGATCTGTCGCAGCAGCGACATTGACGCGAAATTCTTCAGGAAGAACAAAATCTTCTGGAATTGATGGGTCTGTTCCTGCAAGGAGCACTGCGTAGGAGAGCTCCGCAAATTCAGATGCAAGGTCCCCCGTGCCATCATCTTCTCGAATAATCCGAGCGATATGTGCGATGGCCGTTGCAGCTTCACCGGGTACCCATCCGTAATTCCGTCCAGATAACGTGCTCTCGACTAAATCTTGAAGTGTTTTAAACTCTGCATCAAAGTGCTGAAGAAAATTTTTTCGTGGGAGTGACGCATTGACAAGAGGAGGGGAGTTTCGAACAGTTACTGTTTTGCCATCTCCCCTAGTAGGTATAGGACTTCGGCGAGCGAAGTCGGAGTAGGTCCGCATGCCATAGTTAGTCGTCCCATCAGCTTCAACGCCAATTTCATCAACGAAATGGCAGCTTCGGCAATTCATGGACTGTCCAGCAAACGGGCCGTCGGCGAGCTTGTTTGCAGGTAACTTCCAGTTCACGATTTTCTCAAGAACGGGATCGCCTTGTGTCAATCGAGTATTCATATCGCCGCCATTATCGAGGAATGTTTTAAAAAACTGAGCAAACCGCGTTTCCAAAAACAAGCGTTCGCCGTTGGTAATTTCTGCTGGATCTACTTCTTCTTCGATTTCTTGAGCTATCACATTAGGTGCAACAAGGAAAACGATGATTCCCAATGTGAGAGACGGTCCGAGTAACCACCGTTTCCGTGATTTCTCTATCTGCTCGATAACGTCCATTGTTGTACCTCCACGATATGAAAAATTAATTGCTTAATCTTAAACAAACGACGGAATGAGGAGCGGGGGATCCAGGAGGGCAGATCCCCCGCTATTTGAAGCGGATGATGGGACCGCCCCTCAAACATAAATAAAAAGCCCATGAGAGTTTTGTCCTCTCATGGGCTCTGGACTGAAGTCTCTGGCCTGTTTATCTGTGTTTTGCTACCTACCGTAAATGCTACTTAGTCGTCAAAATCGCTGTTATAGGTTAACGCTTTCTTCTGAAACCACATTTCACGCATGGGAATGATGAACATGACTAAGAAGCCAAGCGTCATCATGATATCTCCGGCTAGCATGGTCAGAACATAGATTGGCGAGACATATGTAATCAGCCAGGGAGACACTAAATCCAAAGTGACGCCAAGAAATGATACCCAGGTCGTCACGACCTTGGTCATGGAACTGGCCATGGTTAAATAAAGCACATGAACCATGATTAAAAAAACAACCGGCATCGTGAATAAATGAAAATGCGTTGTTTCTGCAAGCTGGCCGAAGGACATGGGTTCGCCAAAGTTGGCGTCAGAGCCACGATAATGTTGCGCAATGCCCTTTGGAGACAAATCAGTCATACTGTGAGCCCATACGAATGTAAAGATAAACCCTGCCAGCATGATGAGGAGAAACCAGGTATAGACCAATCGAATTTGTCGATCGGTGTCGCGAAGGCGAAACCGTGTATTAAAATTCCGCATTCCGCGTCACTCTTCATTCAAAACCCTAGAAGGGATTCTAAAAATCCTTTTTCAGTGCTTCCGGCTACAAGTGTGCTTGTTCCGAGTCCTAGCGGTTTTAAATAAAATTCATCGACGAGGACAAGTACACGCTTAACTCCGGCACTGGCCGAACGAACCGACATAGTTGCCCCGGAAATATTAATGATGTCACGATTGATCCGAATCGGATCACGAACGTCTTTCCCTTCGTATTGAAAGTTAAATCGTTTGGTGGCGATTTCATTCCCACGAGCTTCACGATACACCAGCACCTCAAAATTTGTGACTTCTCCTTCTGCATCAACTCCAACCATGTAGGTGATGGGGCGATGTTTACCGATCGTATTTTGGACAATCGCGTAGCCATCTACTTTGCCCTTCGTTTCTCCAATGTAGACGGTGAATGATTCTTCTGGGAATCTCCATCCTATTCGTTCTTGGACCAAAGCTTTTTGTTCTGGTGTGAGGGTAAGAGTGTCTTTACGAATGTCTTCTGATTCTGGAAACATCACTTTCGCGGCTTCCTCTTCCGTGAAGTAGACTTCTAAATGTCCGAGTTCTTCAGCATTAAGCCATCGGTTCAGTTCATGATCCCAAATGCGTTCAAGCTGTTGCTGAGCGTGTGCGGATGGATCTGCAATTCCATAAAAAATCAAGAGAATAAGTCCTAAAAATACCTTTACGAACACAGTGGGTTGAAAAGAAAGTGTTAACATTGTGCCCTCTTGAGTTGCCCATGAATACGTGATGCTAATTGGCGTTCTTGTTCTTCATTACCGGGGATTTGTCTCCAGGATCTGGATTGGACTCCCTGAGGAGACCAAAATTCTCGAATTTGTTTGATCGTGACCGTACTTTGTCCTTGGTGAGGTTGAATGGTTAAGACAAACCGAGCACGTTCCTCATTGATGTCTCGACCGATCAAACCACTGAGGCGGTTAGATTGAACAGCGATCCAGTCAGTTTCGATGACTCGGCTTTCTTTATCGATCCGGCGAAGCTCAAATTCTTGCAGGCTGGCAAGGGCAACAGTCCACGTCTGCTCAGGCGAACAGGTTGTTGCAACGCTGGGTGCGTCAGACCAGCTCACGCATCCAGAGTGGAGCAACATGAAGGATACACAAAAAAGAAATTGCCTATTCATGAAGTACATAACTATTTAGTCAATAATTCGACTTACATTTACATTTAGAAATAAGTCGACATGTTAAACTGCCATCCATTTCGCTGTCCCGGATCATCCTGATGATGATTGAGGGTATAAGCCAATTTGATGACGGCGTCTTCAACAGGCCTAAAATTAATCCCAAACGTTAGACGACTTACGTCATTCACATTGTTCCGACTTTGGGTATTGGTATCCACTTCTCCCCAACGAATGATTCCAGTAAACGTTGAGGCATCCGTAAAGAAAGATGGAGCGGCTTGCTTCAGAATTTCCGGCATGAAGTGGTAATTCCCCTGAACATAATATCCAGCCATTCGTTTTGGAGGAGTGCCATTTGCCGCATCCGGATTGCTACTGCCTCCTTGTATGCGTGTCCATCCCGCTTCGCCGAGAATCTCGAATGGCCCTCGTTGAAACAATCCGTCAATGGCGAAAATTGTCATGTCTTTACTTCCCTCATCGTCCCATTTCCCATGGTGAACAGAGCCGGCCACCTCAATGCCAAGGATTGGACTAACGGATACGCGACTAACAAGCGCCTTGTTTTGATTATTGTCGGTTTGAATGCTTCCTCGGTTCCCTCGATAACCGCCTTCCCCAAATGTCCCTCCTCCAGCTGCCATACTGCTTCCACCATCAAAGCCTTGCGTGACATAAAATTCATAATCGACTTTCGAAAGCTGTGTGGGGTAGAACGTACCGAAGATTCCAATACCAGTTTCACCGAATGTGGATGGTATGATTAATCGACTGACCATCGGTCGTAAAGGTAAATCATTTAATGGGGAATCATGAATCAGATTGAATCTCCCTAGGGGGATCAGAATGATTCCACCACGAAGATTAATCCAGTCGGTAAATCGATAGTCCATGGTGGCAAACTCGATTTTTACATCGCCGTCATTCTGATTGCTTTGGGGGCCACCATGTTCAATCTCGACTTCAGCGGCGATACTTAAACGATCCGTCACCTGTGAGTAGAAGAATGGGACGAAGCGTTCTTGGTCAAATTCTAGCCCTTCATTACAATCTCGAGAATTTCCGTAATCACAATCCGAAATGGTGAAGTCAATATATCCACCGAGAATGGTCTTGGGAGCACGTACAAATGGTTTGGCGTAAACAGTACGGCCACCCTCGAGTACACTCCCACCGGTCACCCAATCCGTTCTTCCCTGCTGAATTTTAGCCTTAGATCTCTGAGGAGATTGTGTGGTTTCCCCTAGTCCTGGAGGTTGGGTAAAATCTGCTGGAGGAGCAGGAACTTGTGAGGGCGCGCCCATGATTTCTTGTACTCGTTGATCCACGATTCGATTAATGTCTTCTTCCGACAACACGCTAACTGGCGTCGCCGAACCCATCGTTTCCCGATCCGCAGCATTGGCCGTGTTGATCATTGCCATTTGTCCGCACATGATTGTGACGACTCCAAGAGCCCTCAACGAAAACGATAACTTCATGGAACTTCCTCCAATCAAGAGTTGGGGACTCGTAAGGTCCTCTGAGATTATTGAGTGATGGGGACTCAGAGGCCCTCAGTTTATGTGAATAATTCCTTGCTTCATGATGAGGGGGTGCTGGGAGATTTGGGCGACGTGCACAGTTGGACGGTGACTTCAGATTGTGCGAGTGCAGCAAGAGGAATGGAAATAAGACGTTTGCACCGTTTACATTTCAACTCCACGCCACTACTTCCCAGCTTTGCAACGAGTTGTCCGCATTGGCAGCGAGCTTCGGTCACTTCTGGTCCAGATGGGACTACGGTTGCAGCTTCAAGGCTTCCCTCGATCATGGTATTTGGAGAACAAATAAAATTGAGAATGATTTCATTTATTATTAAATATGAAATTGAGAACCATTATTAATATCTGAGCTAAGCTGAGTTTGTCAATACAAGATTTCGAGAAAAAATAGGCTGTTATATGGGAAAGACTCTATCGATTTAGGGTACAATTAGTGGTATATCATGGCAGTAAATACCTACAACTTATAGGATAAAAAGATAGAGATATATGAGGGTGGTATGCAAATACTGGTAGTTAAATCTATGGTTCGGAAAGTGAAGTCAGTCATGGGATTGTTGACTCTTTCTTTCACGCTGGTAGCCTGTGCATCCGTCCAACATAACACTCTGTTAGAAGGACAAGAAAACCAGGTGGCAGGATTTGGGCAAGTTCAGCTCAGCACATCAGGGCCGAACCCTCGTTCGTTTCCCGCGCAACTACGCTTCTTTGATGTAGTAAACATAGAGACTCAGGAACGAACACGAGTGCGAATCGGCAAAGCCGAAGGTGCGTTTACGATGTCGCTGAATCCAGGTCACTACGAAATAATCAGAATACAAATCAATGAAGGTCCGTTCATGACGGAATCACAAATCTCTCATACATTTCAGATCAAGCCAAACGTGCTCACGTATCTGGGAAAATGGGAACTTGATGTGGATACTCCACGCACGCAACGGATGGTGAGGATTAAAATCTCAGAAGATCGGTCTAGCTGGCTAGCCATCGTAGAGACTGAACCGCGACTCAAAACTAAGTCAGTGGTGAATTTCCTTCCAGAGCCGATAGCTGGTGAGACAAGACTTTATGCGGTTGCACCGAATCCGAAGGTGAAGTACTTTTATCGACAATAGGGTATATGTTGAGGCCCGTGAAAATAATCTTGTGTTTCATTTGTATGAAGTATATTGCGCGATGACTTCAGTTCTATCTCGAAAGTTAGTCATAGTTGCGTCTGTGAGTATTTTTTGCTTTGTGCTAGGAAACGTAGGTTTTGCGAAAGATACATTAGTGAAGCGAAGTCAGTATCTGATGGGTACGCTGGTGTTTGTTACTGGAGTTGCACCAGATGAGGCTATTGCGCGTCAGGCAGTTGATGCAGGGTTAAAAGAAATACGCCGATTGGAAAAATTGCTGAGCACATGGATTCCTGAAAGTGAACTCTCTCAGGTGAATAGTGCTGCTGGCATTCAACCAGTCCATGTCAGTAAGGAGACCATGGACCTTCTCGAATATTCGCTGAAAATGGATAATTTGACAGAAGGTGGATTCAATATTGCTATTGGTCCGGCAGTAACTGTATGGAATGTGAGCGACAAAGGAAGAATACCCACATCACAGGAATTAGACACTCTGCGTCCACTCATTGATTTAACCAACATGAAGCTAATGCGTCAGGCCGGAAAGGTTTTTCTTGCGGTTCCTGGTATGCAGGTGGATGTTGGGGGAATAGGGAAAGGTTTTGCCGCTGACCTGGCCGCAGAAGTCATGATCGATGTTGGAGCCATCGCTGGCGTGGTGGCGATATCAGGCGATATTAAGACCTTTGGGCGAATGCCCGATGGCCAACAATTTTTGTTTGGTATTCAACATCCACGAAAAGAGCAAGGCCATGTCCTGGCAACGATTGAGTTGGAAAACGAAGCCGTCTCAACTGCTGGAGATTATCAACGTTATTTTGAACATGATGGCGTGCGGTATCACCACATTCTGAATCCCAACACTCTCCAGCCTGCGCGATCCACGCAAAGCGTGACCGTCATCGCTTCACAAGGTGTGATGGCCGATGGGCTTGATACAGGAATATTTGTCATGGGTCCAAAGAAAGGTTTGGCATTGATCGAGCGATTGCCTGAAGTCGAGGGTGTCATCGTGGATGCAGAAGGAAAAGTGACGGTCTCTTCCGGGCTCAAAGGTCGATTGCAAATACATGATGATGTTCAAAACTAATTAAAGGATACTGCAATTTCAGAAGATTCAAGTCGCAGTACATGCAAAGTCGGGTCTAGTTGGGTTTTATACGAAAACGATGATGTCTACTAAATTTTTGCTAGCAACCTTAATAAGTGTTGCGACATTGGGTTGCGTTAATAAGCCATCCTTTCCTGAGCAGTTGAGTTGGAAAATGAAAACTTTCTGCATGGTATCCCACCTAAGTGGATACAAGCGTATAGTACGAAAAGAGGCAATATGAGTTTCAGAGAGTTCGTACCTAAAGGGCAGACCATTGAAGATTGGGAAGAGATGCTTACATCGCAAATATTTTATGGGGGCATAGGCAAATCTGTTAGGAAGTTTGCAGGTGATATGAGGGAAAGCTGGAAAAGTTCTTGCCCTGATTCTGAGTTTTTTCCAGTGAAGAGCGGTAAGGAAAATGGTTACGTCTTCAAATTTTGGTTGCAGTCTTGTGAGGTCAACCCTAAGACGAATAAACCCGAGTTCATATTCTTAAAAGCTATTGAGGGCAATGATAGTTTTTACGTGATTCAGATAGCATTAAAAAGATACCCAATTGAAGAGGAAGTTGTTACATGGACACACTTTTTAGAAGGTGCTTTTGTTTGTGACTCCAGAATCCCTGAAAGAAGATGTCCTGACTTTACTAAATGAAAATATATAAAACATTGTTCTGGCCAACCTTGTAGCTTTATATGGGTAGAGCCCACTGAAATCTACTTTGCTTATACTTATAACTCTGCCTCACACTTCCAACCTTCTCCCGACAGACCATCGACTGCATTCACAACTTCACCGGCCTTTAGGGTCCCATCTGTTTTGACGAGGGCATGGCTTTTCCGCGTGGAAAGATCGACCTTCTGTACACCCTTAAGCTTTTTGAGTGCGGCATCAACGGCACCAAGGTAAAACTCACAATCTTTTCCACCAAGTTTGAGGATCACTTGAGTAGGGTTGATCTCTGGTTCTGAGTTATTGCTATCACATCCCCAAGTTACAATGGCGATAAAAAATATTGAGAGAATGCCCAGAGTTCTACGCAATGTCTTTCCTTTCTTATGGCACAGAGAGCGATTTTTGCATTTCGATGGGTTATTAACTTTCCAACTCTTTTGAAGGTTCGACGAAACATAAAAGGTCATTTCTTGACTTCACATAGTCTTGCAAAGGTCATCCAAGAACGAGATGCAGAAACTTTAGGCGTTGGGTTCGGTAGCTGGAGAAGCCACGGCGATCTAGGGTAAAGATATCTTCTACCTGGAGTCCGTCAGCGAGAAGCATCAACGTTGCATCTGCGTAATCCATCGGGGTATCCGCATATTTCTCCATCAACAATGAGGCTTCGTACAACTCAGAAGGTTGGGCAAAATCGTACACCTGCATACCGCTCTCACCTACAAAGTCAGCCAGGAGACGAGGTCCTGATCGATTCTCGGAAACAAAGTGCATGGTTTCGGTGATCACGGCATTCGTGGTCACGAGTTGTCCTCTGAAACTGTCTAGGTGAGGGGTAACTTTGTGATGAGCAGGATCGCTGTGATCGAGATAGGCGACCAGTGGCCCGGTATCAAATCAACCAAATTTTCACGAACGCCAGTTCTGTTTGCGAAGTCTGGCGCGCCACGGGTCAGCACCTTTGCGCGGGAATTGAAGTTGACCCTTCAAGTGTCCCACTCTGGTTTCTAGAGGACGTTCTTCAATTGCCGATTGAAGAATCTCGCGAATGACTTCAGACACATTTTTCCCTTGGATTTTTGCACGCTTTGCAAGAGCATCTCGTAAGGCTTCATCTGCTCGGATAGTGATTGTCGTACTCATGTAATACAGCGTACTACAAGTCGTTGTAGAGTACAAGGGGTTGTGCGAACCCCTTGTTACAGTTTTCGTTGAATATCTTATTGGCTCATCTCAAGCATCGGTCTTAGTTTTGTAAAACTGCCTCGCACTTCCAGTCTTCACCAGAGAGACCATCGACTGCATCGACTACTTGGCTAGTTTTTAACGTGCCGTCGGTTTTGACGATGGCATGGCCTTTTTGAGAGGAAAGATCAACTTCTTTTGCTCCCTTGAGTTTTTTGAGTACAGCATCGACTGCGCCCAGGTAAAACTCACAATCTTTTCCACCGAGTTTGAGGATCACTTGAGTAGGGTTGGCTTCTGGTTCTGAGTTGTTTTCCCCACAGGCAGCGATTCCTGAGACTAGAAGAGCCATTGTGAAGGTAATTGTCATCCAATGAAATCCCTCTAGCTTTGCATGACTTAAGAGCTTATTCTTTAAGTCTTGTTGATATGGAATTCTTCTATTCATACAGTTCCTCTCCAATAAAGTATCTGAGCTGATGAATGAGAAATATTGGAGGGTTATGACGAACCTGCAGCCTCTTGCTCATATCGTCAAAAAGCATTTGGCAAAAGAATATCAATTCCTTGATACGAAGTAAGCTCGAGTAAATCGTCATCACCTGTAACGATACACGTACACGATCCAGCCAATGCTGTGGCAAGAATCATATCATCATCAGGGTCTCGACAGATTGATATCTCAAGGGGAAGAGGAGTCACAAGGTCGATGCCTGTTTTGAGAAGTGTAATGACATCACTTACGTCAGGTCGGGTATAGTGAAATTTCTTCAAAAGTGTAGATCGGACTTCATCAAAAATAAATGATGAAGTGATCAGCTGGTTTTGACGAACGCAGTGCTCGAGAACTTCGTGACAGGTTCCATGTGAAATCAAGGCAGCAATCAGTACATTGGTGTCTAGCACTAGTTTCATGAGATGCGATCAAACACATCTTGCTCAGTGTAGATTCCTGGGCTGAGGCTTTCATCATGAGCCGTTTACGGAGCTGAGCAAATTTGCGTATGAATAAATAATCTCGTACAGATTCTCGAATAAAGTCTGAGCACGAAACCCCTTTGGTCCGAGCTAATTTGTCGAGCTCTTGAGCAATATCCTCTGGTAAACTTACCGTCACAGCTTGTCTCATGCAGTAGAACTCTCTGTAATTAGATTTAATGCAGCTTTAGCTAAGAGTCAAGGGAGGGACGTTAGAGCTTGCTAATACATGTACTAACCTCAGAATTTATTGAAATAGCTCATTACTGTTTAAGTTTCGTAGTGTTGCCATTACCTAGAAAAACAAAAGGGGCCCATATGGGCCCCTTTTGTTTCAGGACGATTCTTTCGTTATGGTCGATCAATAACTTTCTTTCTTTTTATCTTTCCCATGATGTTTATATCCACCCGGGTGGCCTTTATGACCTATCCCACTGGATGAGTACGCTTTAATCCGATCATGGACAGCTTTCATCCGACTTCGTTGTTCGTCGGTCAACACGGCTTTCGCGTCGCGTTTGGCTTTGATGGAGGCCATGAGGAGATCGGCCTTGAGGTTGTGCACGTTTTTGAGTTTGGTTTCGATATCCGATAAACTCGAATCTTCTTTTTTGAGGAGATCATGTAAATCCAGGTTCGCGAGTTCGACTTCCGCTTTCATTTTAATTCGGGTTTTCTTAAACGCGGTCTCAACTTCACGAAGCTTCGTTTCTTGCTCATCCGTGATGGCCATTCCGTCTTTAAACTTCAATACATGCTGAATAAACTTGCTCGCATTTTGATGGGAACCAGTGTGTTTTCCGTACCCGTGCTTGCCATATTCATGTTTTCCGTATCCGCCGCCGTGTCCTTTACCATATCTGCTATCATGGTGACTTCCCCCATGACCACCGTGATGAGAATCACCATGCTTTGAATAGCTAGTGCTATGGTGTGGTGAGCCATGAGTACTATCCCCCATGTTGTGGTGTACGCTGCCATGACCTTTACTGTGCTCGTAACCTTCTGCACTCGCGAAGATTGGGAGAGCAAATAATATGAGAGTGAGACAGCCAGGCCAAATAACTGATAAGAGCAATAGGCGCTTCATCGTCAGGTGTTTTTTCATAGAGCAGTCCTCCTTTGGCTTATAGATTCAGTCGTATACTCAAATAATACCGTATGCGTGGCAATAACATCCAATGACACCTTAGAATCAATTGTATAAGAATGATCTGATGGTTCCACACTATGGACGATATGTCCAGAGGCTAACTCGATCGTGTAGAGGTGTTGAGAGCCTCGAAATTGGCGGTTGACGATGCGGGCGGTACCTGTTGGGGATTGAGTGATTTTAATATCATCTGGTCGAACCATCACGACGACCTTCGAATCGCCTTCGTAGTGGCCTTGGTTCGGAAAAGCACCAATTTCGGTTTCGACCTTACCGTTCTGAATGACCCCGGGGATAAAGTCAGCTTTTCCGACAAATTCAGCCACAAATTGACAAGTAGGAAGATGGTAGATCGTTTCAGGAGTCGCGCACTGCACGAGGATTCCGTTTTTCAAAACAGCGACGCGGTCGGCCATGGCGAAAGCTTCTTGATGATCATGCGTGACCAGAACAGCTGTAGTATTGGTCTGTTTGAGTAATCGATAGAGTTCGTTGCGCATTTTGATGGTCATATCCGGGTCTAAATTGCTAAAGGGTTCGTCCATCAGCAAAATCACGGGGTTAGGGGCCAGTGCCCGGGCTAAGGCCACGCGCTGTTGCTGTCCTCCGGATAGTTCATGTGGATACCGGTCTTCGAATCCTTTAAGACCCACAAGCTCTAGCATCGTATTCGTTCGTTCGTTTCGTGTGGTACGGGAAGAGCTGTGTAAGCCAAAGGCCACATTATCTTTTACTTTCAGATGGGGAAAAAGCGCATAGTCTTGAAAGACCATTCCCACTCGCCGTCGTTCCGTTGGAACGTGTGTTGTTGATGAAGAAACGAGTTGTCCATTTAAATAGACTTCACCGTTCGTAACTTTTTCGAAACCGGCAATGACGCGCAAGGTCGTCGTTTTACCGCATCCCGATGGCCCTAAAAGGCAAATAATCTCGCCTTTCTGTGCCGTCAGAAAAATATTCTGAACCGCAGGCTGTTCGGGCTGATAGTTACACGTCACATCACGTAGGTCGAGGACGGTGACTCGTTCTTTCGCTTGAGGATTCTGTGATGTGCTCATGGAAGCGAATGGATTCTGGTTGATATTCTTGGATTACGGTTGGGTTGTCCTTCGCCACTATCTTGTGTGTGTGAATTCAGTTCTGGCCAAACACTCCCATTATAACTATTCAGCGTGGACTATGTTAGCTGGACACTATGCTGCCTGCCAATTTTTCTTTGTAAGGAGCAAGACAACGGGAAGTGTAATGAGGACAATGAGGAGGGCGGGTGGAGCTGCAAGTTGATAGAGTTCTTCACTAGCCTCTAGCCATATCCTAACAGACAGTGTATCGAATCCCACCGGTCTCAGGAGTAGCGTGGCCGGGAGCTCCTTTATAGCTTGAAGGAACATGAGGATCCAGGCCACGATGAATCCACCTCGGACCAATGGAAATGTGACTTGTCTGAATGCGCTCAGAGCATTTCTTCCCAAACTTCTCGCTGCCTCTTCAACATTTGGGTTCACTTGCTGGATTGCAGACTCCATGGCCTGAAGTCCCGCGGGCAGGAAATGGACAAGATAGGCCAGGACTAAAACCAGGGCGGTTCCATAGAGAAACGGTAAGTTTTGGGTAAAGAGTGTGAGAAGGGCCAATGCCGCGACTGGTCCCGGCAAGACATAACCAGTATAGGCTCCCTGGAGAAAAAAAAGGTTGAATCGTGTTGGAAATCGGCATGCAAGATAGGCAAGGGGTGTTCCGATCACCACTGCCAGCGTTGCTGCTATGCCTGAGAGGATAGTGCTGTTCCAAATATAGTTCAGAAATCCACTTCCCATTTCTCCATGAATCCAGGCGTTCCATGTCCACTGTATGAGTAGAAGTAATGGGATACCAAATGCCGCACCAAAGACTAAGACGATAAATGCAGTGATCAACATGGTCTGGAGTAAACTGCAAGGGATTGCTGCTTTGGTACGAATGTGACCGCCTGTTTGAAAAAAGCGGCTTTGTTGTCGAAACCATCGTTCAGCGATGAGGAAAATAAAGGCAAAGAGGACAAGAAGCAGGCTTAAAATGGATGCGGCTCCGTAATCATATCGCCCAGTCATTTGTTGGTAAATCGCATAAGTAAAAGTTTGAAAGCGTAGGAGCGACACGGCACCAAAATCAGAGACGACATACAAGGTCACGAGAAAGAGCCCTGCCACCAAGGAAGGACGAATGAGTGGGAGGGAGATGCGATACATGGTTTGCCATCGGGTAGCCCCTGAAGCCTGTGCGGCCTCTTCAAAGGAAAGATTAAAATTTTGTAACGCTGCTCGGGAGAGCAAATAGACGTATGGAAACGTATTCAACGTCATGACTAACCAGGCACCCCCATAGCTGTAGGGTGAAAAAATTCGTGCCTCTGCACCCATGATCAATTGCCAGCTCTTCTCCAGCAATCCTCCCGTTTCAAGTAAGTATGTGTAAATATACGCCAACACATATGATGGAATGGCGAGTGGAAGGACAAGAGCCCATTCCCATATTCGTCGGCCAGTGAACTCATACCGTGTGACCAGCCATGCCAGGGAAATTCCCAGAAACAACGTCGCGACACTTACTCCGATAGCCAAGGTTACGGTATTAAAAAGCAACTCAGGTATACGAGTCTCCCATAGTCGTTGCCATACTGCACCTTTGGCAGAAAAGGCCGAATAGGTCACATAGAGAAGCGGAAACGCGAGTGTCGTGGCGATGGCAAAGGCAAACAGAGGCAGGGGTGAAAAGAAGGCCTGTCGCCTGGAGAGCGCTGTCATGAGAGTGTAGTTAACGAAGCCCTGAACGCTCGATCAATAACATCGTCGGTTCACGAAGTTCCGCAAGCCGAGCTAATGGAACTTGAGCCACGTGAAAACTTTTTCGCGGGGGAAGGGCAGGGTCTGCTTTGACAGTATGATGAAGCGGATATTCTTTATTATGTTCAGCAAACATTTGTTGTCCTGATTGTGAAATCAGGAATTGAACCAACATTTTGGCCTCAGCCAGATGTTTCGAGTGGGTCGTGACTCCAATGCCCGTGGCATTCATGATCATGCCCATTTCATCTTTGTTTTGGTCAGTCAAAAGCGGGGCAATGGGGGCATCGGGTTTTTCTGCCAAGTGGCGGTAAATATAATAATGATTCACCAATCCCAATGCGACTTTACCTTTAGCCACAGCGTCCACGATTTGTCGATTCTTTCCATAGACAAAATTCTCAGCGTTGTCTCGAATGCCTTTCAGGAATGACTCAGCAATTTTTTCTCCTTTTGTTGCACTAATCACCGACACCCCGGCTTGAAGATATTCACTGTCGGCAGTAGGGATGGCCAGTTTGCCTTTCCATTGAGGGTCTGCAAGATCAAGAATTGAGCTGATCTGTTTTGGCTGGATTAAATTCGTATTATACACAACCAGCCAAATCCTTCCTGATAAGCCAATCCAACTATTATCGGGGGCTCTAAACGCTTGGGGAATGATGTGTTCAATGCCTTCAATCTTGTTAGGCCTCAGAAGGCGAAGCTCCCGGGCCCGCTCGAGGGTTCCGGCGTCGTTCGTGATAAATACATCTGCTTGCGTATGTGTGCCTTCTGCCTGCAATCTATTAATCAGTTGAGTGCTACTACCTGTCAGGAGTTGAACCTGAATGTCAGTCTTAGCTTGAAAGGCATCAAGAACTGGTTTAATCAGTCGTTCTGCACGGCCAGAATAGACGATCAGTTGGTCAGAGGCCATTCCTATGGTCGGAACCAAAAGTAGTAAAAGTGTTATGAGAAAAACGAAGACCCTGAAGGTACGATCAGTTTGAGTCAAGAAAGACCCTAGTTGCAATTTCATAATTAGAGACTTCTCTAGTGTGCGGCAGTAACCTGGTAGGGTGCCTGTGCCGTTAACTGGCGATGACAGTTCTTACAATTACCATCAGATAAACGAATCGGATCGCAATACAGTTCTAAACGGTGGGTTTTAATGGAAAACCCGTTCTTAGCTGCCACCTCTTCCTGCAGCTCTTCGATTTGGCAGTTTTCAAATTCAATAATTTTCTCACAAGCCGTACAGATAAGATGGTCATGATGACCTTTATGAACAACATTATCAAATTGGGTCTGGGTGCCAAAATGTTGCTCTTGGGCCACTCCCATGTCGCAGAAGAGCTTGAGCGTGCGATAGACCGTTGCCAGCCCGATATGAGGGTCTTTTTTTGATAGCAGGCGGTACATTTGTTCTGCGGTGACATGTTCCATCTTCAAAAACGTAGAGAGAATGTTCTCTCGTTGTCGAGTTAACTTGAGGTTATTCTTGGATAAATGATCTTTAAGAAGTTGTAGTTCTTTCGAATTTTTTGCCATGGTTCAGGCCATAGTGAAAAGAGGCCTATTAAAACTCAAAAATGTCATATGGTCAAGTTAGCATAATATTCAGTGTGCCAAATTTATCCTTCTAGATAGGGTAGAGTGCTGTTCTTGACCCTTAATCTTATGGGCCGCTAGACTTGGACACCTGTAATTGCGGCAGCAGATGGGAGAATACTCCAGCGTAGATTGCCTATACTTCGCTCTTGATTAAACGAACTATCGTGTCCAAGGATCACATATAATCCTTATCTTCAATTGGCACGTGGATTTAAGTGAGAGCTAGGCATTCATAGGGCGTTGGACTGTTGAGCGTTCGTGTCTTAGGCACTACATCATAGCTCTATGGTTTCACTATAGTCGTGTAGGACAGAGAAATTCATGCGAAAACCTTCAGAGATTACTGTAGACCGTGCCTTGTTGGTATATTTGCTTCATTTAGCTGAACCGCATGGGTTCATGAGTGACGTAAAATTTCAACAACTCATGTTTCTAAGCGAACTCCAAATGTTAGGGAAAGCACTCAAGGGGTTACATTTTGAGTTTATGCGGTTTGCCTATGGGGCATTTAGTAAGGATGTGGATAACGACCTCTTGTTCCTACGCCGAAAAGAGCGTTTGGAAAACTTTAGTCTGACGGATCAAGCTCAGCAAGTCATAGAACTCGTTGATCAATCAGTCAAAGAATCCGAAGTCAATGAGCAAATCATGGAGATCCTTCAAGGGGTAGTGGCGACCTATGGTCCACAAGACAATGGACAGGTGATGGAATCAGTCGAAGCCATCGAAATTAGTTCAGCTGATGAGCTAGAACAAAAAATCGCGATACGAGATATTTCCTTTCATACCGTGATGCTTGTGCCTTCTCGTATTGAATGTACTGGTGAGTTTACGTTATCGCCTGCTCAACTGACTCGATTCAATGCAGTGCTCGGGGCTTAAGACTAGGCCGGACGACCCTCATTCTTGTTTGAACCCTCAGCCTAGCCCTCTCAATGGGAGGGTTAGGCTGAGTTCGTCAGGGAAATTGAAGCCGATATGGTTACTTCTTTTTTGAAGTTTTTTTCACCATGATGGAATCTTTAAGCTTCGCGAGTTTCTTGTCTCCAATGCCTTTGACATTGGCCAAATCTTGAATACTCTTAAAATCCCCGTTTTCCTTTTTGTAATCCATAATCCGCATGGCCAACTCAGGACCAATTCCTGGAAGCGTTTCGAGCTGAGCAGCAGTAGCCTTATTGAGATTGAGTGGAGTCTGTCCAGCAAAACTCATGGTGGTTCCGAGTAGTAGCGTGGAGCAAAAAATTGAAAGAACAATAATCTTAGAAAATACTGAAATAAAAGGCATAATGCCTCCTTTCTGAGCATATAAACTAGCTCTGAGAAATTAATTAGAGTAAAAGGAAGCACATTGCCAATGGCGCAGATACCTCCTATTGAATAATCTTTCTGGAGGTTAGCCTATGTATCGTGCTTGCCTGGTTTCAATAACCCGTCTGGGGTATGTGACCGGAAAACGTAAGGCGCGAAAAGTAAAACGTGGGTTGAGAGGATAATGAGGACTATGAGATATGGTAAACGTAAAACGAGTGATGTTTTTAGAATTTTTATGCTTTTGATTTAGATGGGAAACTCGTAGAGTTGACTGAACTTGTCGTCGAGGTAATTCAGGAATGGTTCTGGGGTTGGCGTTTGTCCTGTAATTAGCTGAATGAGTTCATCAGGTGTGAATTGCCTTCCCCAGCGATGGACTCTTTGATTCAGCCAGTCTTTGAGAGGAATCATATTGCCGTTAGCGATCCCTGTTTCCAAATCAGAAATCTGTTGTTTAGCTTGTTCGTAAAATATTGAAGCATAGAGGTTCCCTAGCGTGTATGTTGGGAAATATCCAAATGCACCAAAAGACCAATGGACATCTTGCAGAACTCCATTGGTATCTGAGTCGGGTGTAATTCCAAGGTACGCTTGGATCTTTTCGTTCCAAATTGTTGGAAGGTCCTCAGTCTGAATTTGTCCTTCAATCAGGGCACGTTCTATCTCAAATCGAACCATAATGTGCAAATTATAGGTAAGCTCATCAGCTTCCACGCGAATCAAAGATGGTTTGGCACTGTTGATTGCCAAGTAGAAATCATCAAGTTCAACCTTTCCAAGTTGGTCTGGAAACAGCTGTTGAGCCAGGGGAAAGAAATGATGCCAAAAGGGACGCGATCGTCCCACGGAGTTTTCCCACAACCGTGACTGGCTTTCATGGATTCCGAGGGAAACGGCCTCTCCCAGTGCTGTGCCATAGTGTTCTGGCAAAAGGCCTTGCTCGTATAAGCCATGCCCGCCTTCGTGAATACAGCTAAACAGGCAGGATTGAAAGTCTTGTTCAAAAACACGAGTGGTCACCCGCACGTCGTGAGGGTGAAATGCCGTCGTGAATGGATGGGCGGACAGATCTAAACGACCACGATCGAATTGATACCCCATTTTCCTCAATACCGTTTCTCCAAATGCAACTTGTTTTGTGATGTCGAATGATTGTGCAAGGAGCGAGACATTGGGCTTGACAGGTGAGTTGAGTACCCGATCGAGCAATGAAACGAGCCGAGGCCGTAATGTCGAAAACAGAGGTTGGAGTTTTTTGACTGTCGAGCCCTGTTCATATTCATCGAGTAAGGCGTCATAGGGGGAATCGGTATATCCAAGATATTCAGTTTCCTCAAGTTTCATGGTTATTATGGTGCGAAGATTTGGTAAAAACAGAGTGAAGTCATTCTTCTTTCTGGCTTCCACCCAAACTTGCTGTGCCAACGAACATTCTCGTTCCAGTTTGTTCACAAACGCTGACGGAAGTTTCTTGGCACGATGGAAATCCCGCCAGGTCTCACGAAGCAGCGACCGGGATTGATCGTCTACATTGGATGTCGTTTCGCCCGTCTGAAGATCTACGTACGTTCCGAGTAGTTTCTCCATGTCTGAAGAAATAAATGACTCATGCGCCAAGGTTTGTAACGTCGCGATCTGTTCAGCTCTGGCCTGTCCGCCGCCCGAGGGCATGTATGTCTCTTGGTCCCAAGACAGTAGAGCGCAGGCATCTTTAAGATGATGAATCTCTAGTAATTTAGCCTTGAGTGATTCAAGCGAAGTAACTGCATCCACTACAATAACTCCTTTTCATCGTGAGTCTTTTGATCAACTTGAGAAAACTGTACGACAAGCGTGTTGTAATGGCAATGGAGAAAATGAAAGACTGCCAAGAGCATCGATAGATATGATAAGCTCGCGTCATGCTTGTTAATAGCCGTGAGCAAAATTCGTGAAGTCATTGGTATTGCCAGAGATTGAAACCTATGCAGAAGCCCATTCGATGGTCGAATCGGATGTGTGTCGACGTTTGCGTGAAGAAACCTATCGAACCATGGATTTCCCACAGATGGTAGTGGGGCCGTTGGAAGGTGCGTTTCTAAAAATGATGACTTCCGTTGTGCAAGCCAAGCGGGTTCTCGAAATCGGCACGTTTACCGGATACAGTTCGCTCTGCTTTGCAGAAGCATTGCCACCTGATGGGACCGTGACGACCTGTGATATTGATCTTGATTCGACAACGCTGGCCAAAAAATACTTTGCGAAAAGCCCATATGGCAACAAAGTCGATGTGAAACTTGGTCCGGCCTTAGAAACGCTCCAATCCCTTCAAGCCCCGTTCGATCTTATCTTTATTGATGCGGATAAAGTGAATTATGTGAATTACTACCAGCGAGCGCTGGACTTGGTGGCCGACCAGGGCGTAATCTTGATCGACAATGTGTTGTGGAATGGTGACGTGATGCAACCGCCACCAGTTGATGAATCGACTGCCGCTATTCAACAGTTAAACCGAATTGTCCATGCTGATCCTCGCGTGTCCGCCGTGCTGCTGACAATTCGGGATGGGGTGTTCGTGATTACTCCAAACTTTTCGAACACAGACTAGTAAATATGGATTACGTACTCATCACGTCGTTATTACTAGGATTGGCTTTGGGTATTGCGCATGCGCTTGATCCCGATCATCTCGTAGCCGTTGGGACCTTAGCTGCGGAATCTAAGAATCTGCGGCGCTCAGCACTTCTCGGCGTTATATGGGGCATCGGTCATACCTGTGCATTGGGATTGGTTGGCACGGTCGTTTTACACTTTAAATGGACGATTCCTGAATATCTTACCATCGGCATGGAAGCAGCCGTTGGTTGTATGATTCTCTTTCTCGGTGTACACCTTCTATGGCGTTGTTGGCAACCCTGGACGGTGCATGTGCATGAGCACCATCATGATGGTACGACCCATTCCCATGTCCACCTTCATGGTGAAGATCAACAAGCCCATCGACACCATATTTTTGCTTCGAGAGTCAAAGCGTTAACTATAGGATTTATTCATGGAGTGGCGGGGAGTGCAGCGCTCAGCTTAGCCGTCATGACCACGATGCCGTCAATCACAATGGGTCTTGGATATATCGCTGTGTTTGGACTTGGTTCTATTGGGGGTATGCTGCTGATGAGCACATTGATCAGCCTGCCATTTGTCTATGTTCCAGGGACATGGCATCACAATATGAAAGTCAGTGCTGCGCTTCTTGCTATCGGGTTTGGTTCCTACTTTACTTGGGCGGTTCTTGCTTAATATACGCCTTCCTTCTCTTTCCCTTTTTTTAGCTTCATTGTTATGATTCGTGGCCCGTGAAGCCATCTCATATTTCGTAAAGGCCAAGAGAGTTTTCACGAAATACGAGATATGAACGACGAGATACGTTTGCTCCCTAGGTGATTGACCTTGAGGAATATCGCGGCCGCAGATCTTGTGGGTTCTTTTCGGCCTAACACAATGCCTATCAATTAGGCAGTTAGGTGAAAATGATGTTGGTGGTTGGCTCCAGAGATTCTATTCGAAGGTTATGCACAACCTTTTCCCCATTATTAGGGGATATAGTGAAATCAAATAACTGCTAAGAGATGGCCTTAGCTACGATCGTTGCGTAAACCTTCGAGTGCAGAATAGGCATCCGACGTTGAAGCCTGTCCCTTTCTGGCGTATCGAGCAGAGGTAACCAAGACAGCGTGAAACACGACTTCATACGCACGAAGTATCATGGCTGTCTATATTTTGATTACGATTTTACTTTTGTAACAGCGTTTAGCTTTCTGAAGGCGTAGTAAATATCAAAATGGTTTATGACTTGGTTATTCAACAATTGGAAGGTCAAGATGTGAAGGGTATTGCTTTGAGCGATAGATTGTGAATGTTGGATTCTTGTTGGGTAAGACGGCGAAGTGGTCTTTGTCCGCCCCTGCTATCGTTACACGAATACGATGGCCTTTTTTAAATTGATAAGAAGTCGGAAGGAGTGCATACGATAGTTTGGCAACCTCTCCTGGTATAAGTGGGGATGAATTTTGTCGTGTGAATGTTCTGTAGGGAATACCTTTCGGAAAATGCTTGGGCGCGTTCACGACTTTTCGATGAAGCGCGCGTAACAATCCCTCTGTCACATACGTCACATCTCCTGTTTTGTCGATGTCTTCGAGATACACAAAAACTGTGGCGTCATGTGTTGTCGTGCTCAGAAACATTGTGACGATTGGATGGCCCGTGACCTCCGTATCTTGTTCCAACAGTTTTGATGTATAGGAGAGCAATTGGTGGCCTTCATAGGGTCGATCAATATATGGAGTTGGCAACGGTTGGCCAATCAAGGTATCCCATCGACTTTGGTGTCCAGTCCCAACAGAAGAATTCACGATGTATCGATCATAAACATCTTCTTTTCCTGGTTGTTTTGTCGTGAGTTGATAATCTGTGCCTAAGTAATATGCCATGTGTTGTGCTTCAGGTGGCCAGATATCACTCGCCTTCCACTTCTCCTCTCCCATCGTGAAATAATGGATAGGGGCTTCAGTCTGAATTCCTGTGTTGAGATCCTTCAAATAATAATCAAAAAACTTTAAGAGTTCGCCTTGATGATCAAACGCTGATTCGCTGAGATTGTACGGACTAATATTGCGTCTTCCACCATGGTCCCATGGTCCAATGATGAGTTTATTGCCTGAATGATCATGGCGAAGATGACGTTTGATGGCAGCTAATTGGTAGCCGCCGTCAAACCAACCGCTATAGCTGTAGATGGCTGCACCTGTGTCGGCGATTTCTTCTGCATAGTGTTGCGTGCTGAGACTGTCAATGCCAGGAATGAATTTTGAAGAAGGTGCGTCGTCTCGAAACGTTAACCCAAGCGCTTCTTTGTGTGGACTCCAGTTTGTTTGGTGTTGCGAGAGTGCTGTCATCAGAATTGACCGATCATGATCTTCATCTACAGGACTGACGCCATGAACAAAGGCTTTAGTGAGCCACCCGCGAAAGGGCAATTGATTGTGGTCAAGTTGATTATTGATGTAGGTCCATGTTTTCGTGAACCACGTGAGATGGATTCCTCCAGGAAAAACAATTTCCGGGTAGAGATCAAACCCAGAAAAGAGTGGAGCCACAGCTTTGACTGCTGGATGCTGATTGACGAGAAGCATTTCGGCTGTTGCACCTGCGTAAGAGATGCCCAGAGCGCCGACGTGTTTATTAGACCACGGTTGCTGAATGATCCAATCCACAATTTCCGATCCATCATGAATTTCTTTGGGGGAATAGGCATAGGGACGTGACCCGAACGACGCCCCGGATCCTCGAACGTCGGCATCAACCCATACATATCCGTTCTTCAAAAAGCGCATCGCGTATGTTCCCATTAACCCGCGTGGTTGATGTTTTTTAAACATGGAAAGAGGCCAGCGGTATTCGATAGACCGCCAGTAGCGAGTTTGGTGAAGAATGGTGGGATGTTGAGTGGACGTGGTCGTGACTGGTTGATACACCGTGATGGCAATTTTGACTCCATCTTGCATCGTGAGATAGAGCGATCGACGTGTGTATTTAATGTCGTCAGAAGACGTATTAGCATGATAGGGATGAAGAACGCCTTGTGCGGCATCGGTCTCTGCAAACACGATGGGGACAACGCTTGTGCTGACCAGGATGCAAGCAAAAAACCACTGAACGAAGGTGTTGAACCACAATCGCCTAATCTTTGTATATAATCGAACAGTCATCTTAGATTGTGAAGGGTTGAATGAAGTCAATGATATGCTATCGTCAGGTTTGGAGAGTAGAATCGCGAATCGAGAAGTGTGTGAGAATTGTTGTCACGATAGATCTGCTTCTATCATACAAGTAATCTGTAGTATGAGCTAGAAGGATACAGTCCAAACGAGTCTTGCCGTTAGATGTCAACTTATTCTGATAAAAATCCGGCCATTAAGGCTGTCGCATTTGACCTTGATGGTTTGATGGTAAACACTGAAGAGTTGTACACCGAAGTGGGTGGTGTGCTGCTGAAGAGACGTGGGAAGCAAGTGACGCGTGAGTTACTCGATAATATGATGGGCCGTCAAAGTTCTGTTGCGTTACAGGTCATGATTGATTGGCATAATTTGGATGACACAGTTGAAGCGCTCCAAAGAGAAACGGATGAGATTTTTTCAGGATTGCTTGAAGATCGATTAGCGCCAATGCCAGGACTGTTGCCATTATTGGATAAACTAGACAATCAGGAGGTTCCCAAGGCTGTGACCACGAGTAGCCGGCGTCGATTTGTTGAGCGCGTTCTGGAACTACTCGATCTTCAAGGGAGATTTCGATTTCTTTTAACGGCTGAAGACATTATTGATGGCAAGCCAGCTCCAGAGATATACCTGAAAGCCGCCAACCGATTTCAAGTAGACACGATGCAGCTTCTGGTGCTGGAAGACAGTGAGATCGGCTGCCGCGCTGCAATGGCTGCCGGTGCGTACACGGTGGCAGTCCCGGCGGAGCCTAGTCGTCGGCATAATTTTTCTGACGTGCATCTGATCGCGACAAGTTTGGCTGATCCGGCCATCGAGCGAGTATTGAATCTTCCTTAGATTTCTTTATGAAGAATAACGTGTGTTCAGTCTAGTAAAAATTTATGGCATCTGCGTTTTCCCATGCGCTTGTGGCCTTTGCCATAGGACGTTCACATCAATGGACTGTAGATCCTCAACGGTTTTGGACGCTCTCAATTGGCTGTTCCATCCTTCCAGATCTTGATGTGTTGGCCTTTGCGTTTGGCATACCTTATGAACATGTTCTCGGTCATCGTGGTCTGACGCACTCTCTGTTCTTTGCTGCCGTGATTAGTCTTGGGGTCGTTCGACTGGGTTTTCCTGATGTGTTATTGCAGTCTTCCCAAGGTTGGAAGCTAATGATTCACTTTTCTCTTGTTACTGCATCACACGGTTTCTTAGATGCTCTTACAGATGGAGGGCTAGGTGTGGCATTTTTTGCTCCTTTTGATAATGATCGATACTTTTTCCCATGGACCCCAGTCAAGGTTTCTCCAATTGGCATTTCGAGCTTTTTCAGCGAACGGGGAATGCAGGTCTTATTAAGTGAAGCGATGTGGATTGGCGTGCCGGTAGCGGTATGGTTAGTTGGACGTTGGGCGGTTAATTCCCTCTCCAGCAATAGATAGATCGTTCAAGATTCGCCTACCTCTTTATTGTTATTCTAAAACCCTTCTAACATCTGTATACAGAGATCGCATAATGGCGGAAAAAGAAAAAATTCATTGGAAACATGGTTTGTTTCAATACGAATGGAGAAAAAAAGACTCAAGCAGGTTATTGGCTACCCACTTTTACCGGACAGCATGCGGAAGATCTTAAGAAAGAAAAGAAGTATTAGCAAAAATTATGGGGTCTACCTTTTGGCATGAGCACTCAAATACGAGTTGCCCGACAGAATAGGTAGTTGGAAGTCCAATAATTTACGCAGTTCGAATTCTGCACCTTCTCGAAATCGTTCAGCATCTTGTTCTGCGGGAAATGGTCCATACACCCGCGATCCCAAGACGTTACACGTGACTCGAACAAACCACTGTTCGAATCCCTTTTTTCGGCCTTTTTTAAAAATGGTGGACTTTTGTGCGACACCGGCATCTGTTCTCATGATTACGCCTCCTCATTGAACATGTTTTCCCACTTGATGGTTCTCTATTTCCACCACGTGAGTCTTTAAGGAAGTTAGGCTAATGATACACGGATGATACCGGAGATAATTCGAGTCACAATCTGTATGGCTATAATTGATCTTATAATACAATATTTTGTGCCATTAAGTAAAGAGATTTAAGGTTTTTATTTGAGTGAGCAGGGAGGGCCATTTTGGGACCGAATTTGGGTGTATCTGAAGCAACGAGTCGTGTGGTCATTGACCATGCCCGTGGCTTGCATGAAGGCGTAACAAATCGTGGAACCGACGAATGAAAAGCCATGTTGTTTGAGGTCTTTGCTCATCGCATCCGATTCAGCCGAACGGCAGGGGACCTTTTGTTGATGCGTCCAACGATGTTGAATAGGGGTTCCATTGACAAATTGCCAAATATAACGATCAAAGCTCGTGTATGCATTTTGGAGTTCAAGATAAGACTGCGCATTATTAATAGCCGCCTTGATTTTGAGTCGGTTTCGTATAATGCCGGCGTTCGTGAGCAGTTGTTGAATTTTTCGTTGACGGTATTTGGCCATCATGTTTGCGTCGAAATTATCGAATGCCTGTCGAAAGGCATTTCGTTTCTGTAGGATGGTGTGCCAACTCAGACCAGCTTGCATTCCCTCGAGAATCAGGAACTCAAAAAGTTGCTGATCATCATGAAGTGGAACGCCCCACTCTTGATCGTGGTAGTTGATGAGTAACTCATTGTTTGCCCAGGTACAGCGCATCATGTGTCATGATCCCCACTCATGAAATGTCCTTCCAGTATATAGGTATGTGATTGACTTTGACGCAAAACATCGACACTCTATCGATGATAAAAAACAGCAGCCTATTGTACTTTACCATCACGAGGAGACTGTTCGTGCTCTATGGCTTCCGGCTCTAAAAAAGTTATCTATGCGGCACTCATTGGAAATGCCCTGATTGCAGTGACCAAGTTTGGCGCGTCTGTCTTCACGGGAAGTTCGGCCATGTTGGCCGAAGGCATTCATTCCTTAGTCGACACCGGAAATCAGGGGCTCTTACTCTATGGACTCCGCAAAGCCAAAAAACCCGCTGATGATAAATTTCCGTTCGGCCATGGCAAGGAAGTATATTTTTGGAGTTTCGTCGTCGCCATTCTCATCTTTGCATTAGGATCCGGCATTTCACTCTATGAAGGCGTGTTGCATATTTTTCATCCTGACCCGATTGAAAATCCCAATATTAATTATATTGTGCTTGGATTGGCACTGATTTTTGAAGGAGGCGCCTGGTATTTCGCGTTTAAAGCGTTTTCGGAAGCGAAAGGGAAATGGTCCTATATGCAGGCCGTTCAGAGAGGGAAGGACCCAACGATTTTTATGGTGTTGTTCGAGGACACGGCGGCGGTGTTAGGTCTTGTCGTCGCATTTATGGGGATTTGGTTAGGACAGGTGACGGGTCTTTCATATCTCGATGGGGTCGCGACAGTCATCATTGGCTTGATTCTTGGTGCTACAGCAGTATGGTTGGCCTATGAAACAAAGGGTCTCTTGATTGGTGAAAGTGCGAATCGTGAAGTCGTGCAGAGTATTCGTCAGCTTGCCGGGAGCTTTTCCGAGATCAAGCATGTGAATGAAGTGCTGACCATGCATATGGGGCCTGAATTTATCCTCGTAAATGTGAGTGTCGATTTTCACGATGGACTCTCTTCTGAACAGGTGGAATCGACGATTGCGGCAGTTGATCAAAAAATCAAAGAAGCTCATCCTCGCGTAAAAAGAATGTTTATTGAAGCAGAGAAACGACGACGACAAATTCAAGAAAGCCTGTTAGCACGTTCTGCTGAAAAACAATGAAATAATTAGGTGGGATTCCCAATGGGGTGTTATCCTGAGTCTAGTCCTGATCCTGATCGGTAATTTCCACGACGACAGGACAATGATCTGACAAACGGCGATAGGCCGTTGGGTAGTCTCCTTTGATTCTTTCGCATTTGGCCACACCGCAATACCCTGTCACGCGGGCTTTGGTTTCCTGCATTTCTTCCATACCC
This sequence comes from Nitrospirales bacterium, assembly GCA_965223675.1. GTDB lineage: Bacteria > Nitrospirota > Nitrospiria > Nitrospirales > UBA8639 > JAGQKC01. The sequence continues at coordinate 4,100,543 of OZ245013.1, forward strand.
TTTGTCACCAGTACGTGATCAAGCCAGCCGCCGCGGCCTCGAAAATATTGCGAACATTGTGGCGTCAATTTAAGGTCGTCAAAGCCTGGACTTTCTTTAGAGACTTGTCTGCGAACGTGTTTCAGTTCGGACGTTTGCGAATGCCGATCTCCGGCGCCCATCGTATTGAAATCGCCAAGGATCACCACATCCTGATCTTGTTTGAGGAATGGTGCGACGGTGCGGTCAATACGGTTTAAAGCCTTTTGCCGCTCTTCCACCGCAAAGACGGTTGGGCCTGATTTGAGGTGCAGGCCGATGAGATGGAAGTCTGCGCCTCCTTTTTGGCGAGACTTAACCCGAACGTATTGTCCTGGGCGGAGCCCAAAGGTGCAGGCTTTCTTGGGTGATTTGGCTTTTGAATTAAATTGCCAAAGACTTTCAAATTGAGACAACTCCACTTGCGAGTCATTCCAGAGCAGGCCGATGTGATGATCATGAGGCCGGCCGCAAGGTTGGCGATACCATTTCCACTTCTGGCCAGTTTTCTGGGAGAGTATTCTCGTAATGGTGTTCCACGCGTTTTTTGCGGTGGAGGTCGCTAAAGTCTCCTGAACCGTCAGGATATCAAGTTGCATCCAGACTAAGGTACAGACAAGCCAATCAATGTCGGTAGGTTTCGATTTCGGGTTGTGTTGGTCCTCTGGTTGTCCGACTGGGAACCATCGAAGATTCCAGGTGGCGATGCGTAGCGTGTCGGAAGATGATTGGACCATGCGTCCGCCGTTTCTCACGATTCGTTCACAACCTTCTCGTGAGTTCCAGACTTTCGCTTCATCTTCTTGCGACGATGTCTCTTCTGAAGCTGATTGAGTATGAATAGCCTCGGTTTCTTTCGGATTCTCCGAAAGATCTCGTGGAGCACTCGCACGAATATATTTAATGCTGACCCAAGCAAGCTCTCCGGACTGTAGACGTATGGTCAACCATTTCCCATCTTCTGCAATATCCTCGAGGATCACTTGTGTTCCTGTCCGAACATGTTTCCAAAAGTTCGGAGGATTCTTTCGATGGATCGGGACGCCGACAGGTTTGGTTGCGCGGAGGACAATAGGTTGACCAACTTCAAATTCTTCTTGAGCGAACAAAGACGGACTCCATCCGACATGAATTGCTATGGTACAGAAAATAATGCCCAAGACACGCGCCATGGCACTCTTTGACACAATGTTCAATGCCATCACCGTACGACAAACCGATAAAACGTTCGCAGGGCAAGTGTGAAGTGAGACTCGTCTCATTATGAAAGCGATACACAGGGAGTTTTGTCAGTAATCCTAAGAGGGAAAGCTGGTAAAGTCCAGTATAAATCATTGTCTTCGGGTATCCACAAATCTAGAGGATACATCACAAACATGACAGGAAGGTACAATCTTTGATGGTTTTATAAAAGCCATCATTGATATGATTCGCGATCGCATATTTCAAACCCTGGAAGATACTATGACCAATACGAATATTGAAATCGCAAACCAAGCTGTCTTGCAACCGATTCAGAAAATTGCTCACGAGCGTCTCGGTCTTTCGCACGATCAGATAGACCCCTATGGGAAATATAAAGCCAAGATTCCTCTCGCTACTATCGAAGCCCTTCGCGATCGTACAGATGGGAAGTTGATTTTGGTAACGGCGATCACCCCAACTACTGCAGGAGAGGGAAAGACGACGACATCAGTCGGTCTGGCTGATGGTCTCAATAAGATCGGGAAGAATGCCGTAGTGGCTATTCGTGAACCAAGTTTGGGCCCCTGTTTCGGGATGAAAGGTGGAGCATGTGGAGGAGGATATGCGCAGGTCGTACCGATGACAGATATTAACCTTCATTTCACCGGTGACTTTCACGCGATTACCTCAGCGCATAACTTACTTGCAGCCATGGCAGATAACCATCTCTATTGGGGACATGAGCCAAAGTTGGATGCACGGCGGATGACGTGGAGACGAACCATAGATATGAACGATCGATCGTTGCGCGTGATCGCAACGGGTCTTGGAGGAGTGACGAACGGGTTTGTGCGAGAAGCACGGTTTGACATTACTGCCGCATCAGAAGTGATGGCGATTCTCGGCTTATCCTCTGATTTGAAAGATCTCCAACGTCGGTTAGGCAATATTAAGGTTGGGCGAACAGCGAATAAAGAAATGGTGTTTGCAAGGGACCTGCAGGCAGAGGGCGCCATGACCGCACTACTGAAAGATGCCATCAATCCCAACCTCGTTCAAACGCTTGAACACAATCCCGCATTCGTTCATGGTGGGCCGTTTGGGAATATTGCCCATGGTTGCAATTCAGTGGTCGCCACGAAAGCGGCTTTGAAGTTAGCGGATTATGTGGTGACAGAAGCCGGTTTTGGAGCGGATCTTGGAGCGGAAAAGTTTTTTAATATCAAATGCCGTCGGTCAGGGTTACGGCCATCGTGTGCGGTGGTAGTGGCTACGATTAAGGCTTTGAAGCTTCATGGTGGGGTCGACGCCAAACAATTAGAAACAGAAAACCTTAAGGCATTGCAGGAGGGTCTTCCCAACCTCTTGCGGCATCTAGAAAACGTAAAGAAATTTGGCGTGCCGACGGTTGTAGCGATTAACCAATTTACCGCTGATACGAAAGCTGAAATAGAACTCGTCAAAACAGTCTGTGCAGACTTGGGAGTGAATGTTGTGCTAGCCGAACATTGGGCTAAGGGTGGTGACGGGGCGGCTGCTTTAGCTGAAGAAGTCGTCCGTGTGATTGATCAGAACGAGGCTGACTTTCATGTACTTTATTCTGACAAGCAGTCTTTAGCTGACAAAGTTCGGCTGGTCGCCCAAGAAATTTACCGAGCCGATGATGTCGAGTTTCCCAAAGGAGTCCTGGATCGCTTTGCCGAACTTGAAAAAACAGGCTATGGGCATTTGCCAGTATGCATTGCGAAAACGCAGTATAGCTTTTCGACAGATCCTGCTAAGAAAGGTGCACCGAATGGCTTTGTCATTCCTGTGCGTGAAATTCGACTCTCGCTTGGAGCTGAATTCATCGTGGTCTTAACAGGCGACATCATGACAATGCCCGGTCTCCCTCGCGTTCCAGCGGCGAACAACATCAGTGTGAATGAACATGGTGAGATTATCGGATTATTTTGAAGATTGTCCTGTCGGCACTGCTTGAAAACACAGACGGCTCGTTCAAACCTATGTTGAACGAGCCATCTGTTTACCGATTTCTTGGAATTTTCGGCGAAAGAACTGGGGATAGATCCTGATTTATCGAGATGTGGTCAATGCTCGTTGTTTGCGAATACCATAGGCCAAGAATCCTCCAATTACCTTGATTATATGGTCTTCAATATGACAGAGCCGGAATTAAACTTACATGTCGGAAACGTCTTTGATTGTTGGCTCATTCCAGGTTGAGGGCAGATGTTGAGCTTGGTCCGTCCTTTCTCGTTCAACTCAGATAGATTGAGGCTATGAGCACAGACAAGACATTCTCGCTTCAGTCAGAATATTCGCCAAAGGGCGATCAAGGGAAGGCGATTGAGTCTCTTTCTGAGGGTATTGAGGGGGGCCAGCGGCATCAAGTCTTGCTTGGGGTTACTGGGTCTGGCAAGACGTTTACGATGGCCAATGTCATCGCGAATGTTCAACGACCAACCTTGGTCGTCGTGCATAACAAGACATTAGCTGCGCAACTCTATCAGGAGTTCAAGGAGTTTTTTCCGGATAATGCCGTCGAGTATTTCGTCAGCTATTACGACTATTATCAGCCGGAAGCGTATATTCCGACCACTGATACGTATATCGCCAAAGATGCTTCGATCAATGACACCATCGATCAGATGCGGCATGCCGCGACGACCGCTCTGCTCGAACGCAACGACATTATCATTGTCGCATCGGTGTCGTGCATTTATGGCCTTGGCTCGCCGGAGGTCTACCACGGCATGTTGTTGTACTTGGAAGAAGGTATGGAAATGCGTCGTGAGGCAATGCTAGCCAAGCTTGTGGAAATTCAGTATTCACGAAACGATATGGAATTACAACGGGGGATGTTTCGTGCGCGTGGTGATGTCATTGAGATTTTCCCAGCGGCGTCGGACTCCAACACCATTCGAGTGGAAATGTTTGGAGATGAAATTGAGGCCATGAACGAGATCGATCCACTTACGGGACAATCATTGCGCCGCATTTCAAAGATTCCGATTTATCCTAAAAGTCATTACGTCATCGCACCAGATCGACATGAACGCGCCATTCAGGGAATTGAAGAGGAACTCGAAGAACGCATTGGCTACTTTCATCGAAACAATCAATTGATCGAGGCACAGCGTATCGAACAACGGACAAAGTTTGACTTGGAAATGATTCGTGTGATGGGCTATTGCCATGGAATTGAGAATTATTCCCGACACCTTAGCGGACGCGCTCCTGGTGAACCACCACCCACATTACTGGACTACTTTCCCAAAGACTTTTTGTTGATCGTGGATGAGTCGCATGTGACGATTCCTCAATTTGGCGGGATGTACGAAGGCGATCATTCGCGGAAGCAAAATTTGGTGAATTATGGTTTTCGCCTGCCTTCTGCTCTAGATAATCGACCACTGAAGTTTCCAGAATTTGAACGATGCATGCATCAAGTGGTGTATGTGTCGGCTACTCCTGGCCCTTACGAAATGAAACATGCCGGAAAAGAAGTCGTTGAACAAATCATTCGACCGACAGGTCTGATGGATCCTGTCATGGAGGTGAAACCCGCCAAAGGGCAAGTCGATGATCTCCTAAAAGAAATTCGCGATGTCATTGCCAGCGGTAATCGCGTTTTGGTGACCACCTTGACCAAACGAATGGCAGAAGACCTGACGGAATATTATCACGATGTGGGATTAAAGGTCCGTTATCTTCATTCAGATATTAAAACACTTGAGCGGGCCGAAATTATCCGAGACCTGCGGCGAGGGGTGTTTGATGTGTTGGTTGGTATCAACTTACTTCGGGAAGGACTCGATCTTCCCGAAGTCAGTCTGGTTGGTGTATTGGATGCTGATAAAGAAGGTTTTCTGCGAGGGCAGCGAGCGCTGATTCAAACGGCGGGACGTGCTGCTCGAAACAGTCATGGCAAAGTTATTCTGTATGGCGATAACGTGACGGATTCCATGCGAGTGGCTTTAAATGAAACGTCACGTCGTAGAGAGATTCAGAGTGCCTATAATGCCGAGCATGGCATCATCCCTGAAACGATTAACAAACGGATTCATGAATTGGAATATCAAATTGCTGAATCGGATTATCTGGAGTTGAATCTCGCAGCTGAGGAGGAAGAGGTGTATGAGACTGAAGGTGGAGTAGAGAAATTAATCGAATTTTTAGAGAAAGATATGAAAGCAGCTGCCAAAAATTTGGAGTATGAGAAGGCGGCAAAGCTGCGCGATAGGATCAGGAGTCTGCGCCAGAGGGAATTGCAGATAGGGGGTAGTATCGAATAGCTGAGGCGTTTGCAGGATTAATGATTAGGTGATGAGGCAGCAAGTTGGGCAAGGAGTTGTGTTACAGGTGTCCTTGAGCACGGTAGTTGAGCGGGCAGATTAGCGGTGAAAAAATTCCTGACGTTGGAAGTTGGGTAGGCGATACAGAGAGTTTCGATTACAAGTGCTCAAGTTACAAATTTTTGTAAAGATAGAAGCCCAAGATGGCGCCAACGAATGTGAAAAAATTCATTTTTAACAGAAAGCCGAAGGTGACTTTAATGAGAACGAGATCGAGGGTCACTGGCGGGTCAAGTCCAGGAGACAGGGCTCTGGCAAAAATGTTTTGAACGGTGCCGGGAGGTGTGACAACTCGGAAAATCTCTCCCAACACTCCCCCAAACAGTCCACCGACAAGGACGAACATGAGCAATGTCCAGCCTGTTTTTCTCATTTATATTTTTCTCTCATATCGCTCCATGATTAGAGGCGTTGTGTTCAAAGCCATTGGTTGTGTGAGTTCCAGATTGACTAATATTGAGCAGAAAAATATGCTTAGGGTAAACTGCTAATCACGATACTAAAACCCCTATGACCTGTCAAGCGGAGGTGGTAATGATGATCTGTCATCCGAAACGGATGACGTCAGGGGTTTAACGGAGTAACTGGTTGCGGCGCCACTGAAAATCTCATGGTCCCCATCATATTAAATTTGCTGGCTTCAAATCCTACAAAGATCTCGACACGATAGGAGCCGGGTGGCCATTGATCCTCCGGAGGGTCGAATTGAAGATAGCCGCTATCGTCTTCGTTGGCCAGATGGATGGCGTCCTTATCCATGACGGTTAATGGATTGAGTCCCTCCACATTTTCTGGATAGAGTCGTCCAAAGACTTGATAATCTCCATAGTGTTGATGCACGCGAAACACCAGAAATATGGGTTTCGTCTCAGGGGTAAATTCACGAGCGGGATCTATAGGAACGATAAAATGCCCGCGTCGTCTGCCTTCTTCTTCTTCGAACCCTTTAGCAAAATCTAGGCGATAAAAAAGTCCTTGTGGTGGCTCATTGGGCTCATTTGGTGGTCTAACGTTGGGAATAGACTCCTGTCTGGAGGATGGTTCAGACGTCGACGGAGGGATCTCTGGCATGGTTTCAAATTCTGAGAACCCATGTTGAGTTTCATCAGGTTGAAATACCCTGGGAAATGGTTGATCTGGCGTTTTGGCATGAAGCAACCATGGGACTGCAAGAAAGATGAAGGCATGGATGGTCACCGCAAGACCTACAGCATACAGAGATGATCGTACAGGTGAAGACCGCATGAAAATAGTTTTCTGGGATTGGTAGCGACGATCGCGTTGGGGCTGTTTCCTTTACAATTTCAATTCTCTGCCCATCTGTACTCTTTGTTTTGTCAGTCTGTCAAGAATGTACTCACTGGCTTTGCAGGGTAGACGGGAGTCTGTTAGAATCACAATCTTTCTCCTGCAATATCAATAGTTTATATAGATAAGGAATCCTATCGTCATGGCTGTGCACTCTTCTCTAGATCCTGATGCCCTTCCCCAAATTATTGGAGATTTTCGACCTGTTGATGAATGGCAAATGCATATCAATGAAGTGTTTTACGGGTTACGAGGGGCACGACTTCGCGAATATTACCAAACATTTGCTTCTGCTGATTATCGTCTCGCTTATGCGTTGGCGGAAGACTATTACCGTCGTGTTCGTGAACGAGCCAAAAATCTTTCTACCAAAGAAAAGCAATCGAATTCTACTCAGAAGTCTCCTCTCGTGGTTATGGAATGGGGATGTGGTAATGGAAACCTTGCAGCCTGTTTCTTAGATCGTCTGAAGGCCTTGGACACGGAAGATCAATTCTATTCCCGTCTGCACTACTATTTGATCGATAAAAATGAACACGTGCTCAAAGAAGCAGAGAAAAATCCCGACCTGGTTCATCATCAAGAGAAAGTGAAGCTGAACCGTGGGAGTGTGGAAGACCTACAATCATTTCAAGATGGGACGGTGGATCGGATTATCTGTAATGAATTGTGGAGCGAGCTGCCCACAAAACTCATCCTGCGTAAAGTCGGTGAGCTACGAGAAGAACATCTTCGTCCAAATGTCAGTGAGTCAAAGCTTTCAGAGTTCAAGGATTGGTCGGGGTTTGTTCAGGCATTTGATCAGAAAGATATTGAAACGCTGAAACAGTTTCCCAGTTTTCTTGAAGATCTTGTTTGGGAGCGGGAATATCATGAGATTGAAGCGAAGTCGTTGTCATTTCGAAAGACCATTTCAGATTATGTGAAGCGGATCGATGAAGAAGTGTTGGTCCCGATCAATATGGGTGCTGCGAATACTCTGAAGGAAGCCGTGCGTCTTTTGGCCGCCGATGCCATTGGGTTGAGCAGCTTTGATGCAGGAACGGCGGATAGCCATGTTTTGAATGATCCAGACAAGCCGTGCTACTCAGTACATGGCGGGCAGTTTAGTTTTATGGTGAATTTTGCTTTTCTGGAAGAAATCGGAAGACATCTTGCCGCAAAGACCCTCGTCGTAGAATCCCAGCGGGACTTTGTTGGAAACAGGTTGGGGGGAAATGTTTTGACGGTCATGGACTTGCTTGCCGCACATCCTCATCTTCCAGACCCGAATTCTTGGGAATTTGATGCCCTAGTGGTTCGTACGCTTGAAGCAATGAACACCTGCTACACGAGTCCCTACAAGCGAACTATTGAATTCCCGCTTCGCGATACGATCCCGACGAAAGAAAAGGCCGACCTCAGTGAAATCTTGTCATGTCTGAAACCGCAAGGTCTTCCCGATACGATTGCGTATGTCACAGAAGCTGAGGTTCGAGACGCTCAATCGGCACTTGAGAAGTTGGGCTATGACGATCAAGGAATCCGAATGATCCTACAAGCTCCTCCTCAGTTAGTGGACTATACGCACTTTTTCCTCTCAGCATCCTGATGTGGGTTACGTCAAATTGGTGTGGATTTTTCTCTGTTGTTCTAGTATACTGTTTCGACTTATATGATTTCTCTGACGGTTAAAAACCTGCAGGCGCAACGAAAGGTTTTCTTATGATCGGGTCGTTTGGCTGGATGGAATTGCTCCTCATCCTTATTATTGTGCTGATCATTTTCGGCGCAGGAAAAATTCCGCAGCTTGGGGAAGGACTAGGCAAAGCCATTAAAGGCTTTAAAAAGTCTGTCAATGAGGCAGATGCGTTAGACGTGACCCCCAATCCCGATGAGCCGACCACGACTCAAGAGGTTCCTCCACAGCCTGAGCAGGTTCAAGCGCAGCAAACTGCGCAAGTGGCAACGCCGCCACCTCAGTCAGAGACTGTTCCTCCACCCCAACCAGAACAAGCCAGACAAGGATAATATTCGTGAGGCGTATGGCGTGAGGCGTGAAAAGATTCCGAATCTTTTTAGCTTGATCTGTCATTCTTCGCGTATAACTAGAACGAGCAATGTTTGGTCTTGGCGCAATGGAGATTTTGATCATTCTGGTGATCGCATTTCTCCTGTTTGGCCCTAAAGAGCTCCCGGAAATAGGTAAGCAGGTCGGCAAGGCTGTGAAAGGTTTCAAAGAAACGACCGAAGATCTTCGACAATCAGTTGAGCCGGAGATCAATATGATTCAACAGGAATTTAAAGCTGTTGAACAAGACCTGGAAGCGTCAGTCAAAGAAGCAGAGGAGCAGATTAAAGGAGCCACAGACTCCGCAACTGAGCCACAAGGAGGTAGTAAGCTTATCTAACATTTTAGGAGGGGGAGACCAACAGATTTCTTTGACCTCATGGACTTATCTCAAATCCGTTATTTTCTATCCAGCGTCGTGGTCTCCATTTTATTCTCAGCGTACATTCCTGAAATGCCCTAATTTGTCGAGTACTACCTTCCTGTGTGTTGTTGTGTTTTTACAACGTAACGTCTCATTCTTGAAATACTATCGTCATAAGTTCAAAGCGAAATATGCGATAGGTACCCATAAATATCAACAACTTAGAGTAAGATAACGCAAGTGGTATGTTTTTAGCAGCTGTGAGGTGTTTGGCAATAAAGTATTTTTGACACGTTTTCACATAAGCCTCGAGCAAATTCGGGTTCATATATTCATATAAATAGAAATTTTTCTTAGTGGGAAAAGGGAAGAGAAGAAGAGAGGAAACCAATTTTGTTCAAATTAAGAAGATGGGTTCTTAACTTGAACAGCTGTTTGTCCCTAGCCATGAAGGGACTCAACTAACAGGAGGAGTGCAATGAGAGATTTTCATCGTATTTCCAGGTGGTTCACGGCAGCATGTCTGATCGTGTCCATGTCTGCTGTTCCTGCATTCGCAGTGAAAACAACGCCAGCAGTCGACGGCAATACTAATGTGCCGGCGGTGCCGCGAGCGATTCCCGATCTCTGGCCGTACCACAATTTTGACCCACCGAAGGGCGGTGTATTTGATGCGTCCAAGCTCACGATTTCCGGTGACATGCGAGTGCGTCCAGAGTTTAGAACTAACACGAACTTTGGAACGACAAAAAACAACAGATTCTTTACTCAGCAGTTAATTCGTTTAGGATTCAACTACGATGTCTCTCCAGATGTCGTGTTTTTTGTTCAACCTCAGGTTTCCAATAACTTTGGGGCATTAGAGACAAATGAAGCCGGAGCCATCAATCCTAATCATACAGGTGCCGATTTATTTCTCCGACAAGGGTACATGTTGATTCGGAATTTCTTAGTCCCAAACTTAACGATGAAAGCTGGACGTCAACTGGTTGTTTGGGGAAACCATCGCATCTTTGGTCACTTTGATTGGAACAACGTTGGTTTTACGTTTGATGGGGTGACTCTTCGCTATAATCATGCAAAAGTTCCAGTTGAATTAGGTTGGTTGCAGGTTGCGGAAGGTAATTGTACGCAAAACGCGGGAGGGTGTACGCCTATTTCCGCAACAGGAACAGGGGCTGCGTACGGTGGAGATGGAAACATTCTCTTCCTTCGAGTTCCGATGAAACTTTCCGGGGTTGCCATTGAACCGGCGTGGATCTATGAAGAAGGTGGTGCCACGGGAGCTAATGGTGCTGGTGGACAACGTGGAAACCAAAGCCGCCATACCGTTGGAGCCAGGATTGCAGGCAAAGCGGGTGTCGTTGATGCCACAGTCGAGGGGTACTATCAGTTTGGACGAATTGGTCCAACTGGAGGGAACACCTTTGGTGGTGGTGGTAACAGAACCATCAATGCCTATGCGGTTCATGTGGATGCGGGCGTAACGTTACCCGTGCCGATGCAGCCTCGTGTTGGGGCAGAATTTAACTATGCATCCGGTGATGATAATGCAAACACGAGTGGATTTGGTGGTGCCGACACCTTTAGTCAATTGTTCCCAACAAACCACATTCATTTTGGGTACATGGACTTGATGGCCTGGCAAAATATGATGACCTTCGGAGCAAATTTACAACTTCGTCCCACTGCAAACAGTCATTTTGAGATTGCTGGGCACTATATGCGGTTAGCCGAAGAGGAAGACAACTGGTATAGTGCTGGACAGGGTCCTTTCTTTACCACACCAGCTGGAAACAATGAGAAGTCACTAGGTGGAGAAATTGATGTGGTCTATACCCTGTTCTTCCATAACAATAAGGTTGGATGGCAGGTTGGATATGGACACTTCTTTACCGGTGATTACAACAAGAAGAATAATTTTGGGACCGCAGATCAGAATTGGGGCTATACCCAGCTCTGGATCAACTTCTAATCCTTAACGACAAGGGGGAATCTGACTTCTTCCCCGTTATCCTTATCCCTGCTGGAGCATGCTCCAGCAGGGATTTTTTTTGGGGGATCTCCCTAATCCTCGTCATTGTTCCTATAGTTAAGATTCAGTCATTCATTGACAGTAATTCATAATGGTGAGAAGGTTAAAAATGCCATAATAAAAGCAACGGAAAAATTTTTACGCCGTGAACAGAGTAAAGCCCCTACACCCCAACGGCTTAAGCCTTTCTGCGGTATTCTGCATGACTACCTTATGGATTGGTGTGTCAATTGTGACATCCGCAAACGCTCAAGATGGATTAACCCCGGACAAGTTGGTGCCTGCATCAAGTGCAATCCCAAAGGCAACGTTTGTTCTACCGCTATGCGATGACGAGGAGAAGAGCAAAACAACAGTGATGAGAACTGCTCAACAGTTCCTCCACCATACTCGATCTCTTTCCGATATGGGAGGCGTTATTCAAGATTCGTCAGAGGGTGGTCGTGACTTGGGTATGCGAGTGCCTAACTCATTTGCCAAATTCACAGGCTCTAACTCAGGAGCCGCAGCTTCTTGGTCAGTTCGGCAGCCTTCATTTGTAGGGAAGTACCATGTCGAACGAGACACGATTCAGCGTATTCTGGTCTCTGATGTCAGTTCGTATGCCCTAATGCCGCTCGAGGTCAATCAGCATGTGAAGCGCATCCTTGACTATTATCAACATGACATTCACCAGAGATTTCAAAGATACCTTGACCGATTCGAAAAATATAAAGACCTGGTTCAGCGTGTGTTCAGGCAGGCCGGTTTACCGCTAGAGCTTGGGTATCTCTCATTAGTCGAGAGTGGTTTTAATCCTCGTGCCTTTTCTCGAGCAAGGGCTTCAGGTCCTTGGCAATTCATGAAAGCGACGGGGCGTGTGTATGGGCTTACTGTGACATGGTATGTGGATGAACGAAGGGATCCGGTCAAGTCAACGGTTGCTGCGGCTCACCACCTCAGAGACCTCTTTGATGAGTTCCAATCTTGGCCGTTGGCCCTGGGTGCTTACAATGCGGGCGGGTCTAGAATTCAGCGAGCCATTCGAAAAAGCGGGAGTCGGGATTTTTGGAAGATTCGGAAAACGGGGTATATCGTGAGAGAAACCAAGGATTATGTCCCCAGTTTTATCGCGGCAGTTCTCATTGCTTCAAATCCGACCCAATACGGGTTTAAGCTCAACCCGACGGTCCCTTATACCTATGATGAAGTGTTAGTGCGTAAGCGTGCTCACCTCAAAGCTGTGGCAGAAACCACAGGGATTCCCCTTGGAGAACTCAAGGAACTGAATCCAGAACTTCTTCACAACATCATTCCCATAGTGGAAGTTGGCTATTCGTTAAAAGTTCCTCCGGGCAAGGGGCTTCTTGTACGAGAACGCCATGACCAAATTAAGATGTGGACGAAACTTCCTCCGGAGTCTGCGACCTGGTATCGCGTGCGTTTTGGTGAGACCCTTGCTGACGTTGCCCAGCGATTCGGTCTCACTAAACAGGAACTCAGACGACTCAATAACCTCAACAAAGACGATCGGATTCTTTGGAACGACCGACTTCGCTTACGAACAGACGACGATAGTGTCCCGATCGCCGTCGAGGCCGAACCGTCCCCGCCACCCACTTGGTACCGCGTGCGTTATGGTGACACGCTCGCCTCCATCGCCAAGAAGTTTGACCTCACCAAACAGGAACTCAGACGACTCAACAACCTCAACAAAGACGATCGGATTCTCTGGAACGACCGGCTTCGTATCAGAGCGGATGAGGATGACCATCCTTCACTCGTCCCGAAAGCTGAACCTACTCCACCACCCACTTGGTACCGAGTCCATTATGGTGACACGCTCGCCTCCATCGCCAAGAAGTTTGACCTCACCAAGCAGGAACTCAGACGACTCAACAACCTCAACAAAGACGATCGGATTCTCTGGAACGACCGGCTTCGTATCAGAGCGGATGAGGATGACGATCCCTCGCTTGTCCCGAAATCTGAGCCGTCACCGCCAGGCACCTGGTACCGCGTGCGTTATGGTGATACGCTCACATCCATTGCCAAGAGATTTGGGCTGTCGGTGCAGAAACTCAAACGACTCAATCACCTGAAGGATGATCGCATTCGATCGAACGATCGGCTTCGAGTCAGAGCAGGCAATGACAATTCCCCCGTCGCCTTCAATCCTGAAAAAGACAATCCTTAATCAGTCCCTCTAAAACCACCTAGATATCGTGTTCTAGAGTTCGGGCAAATGAACAGCCCTTGATTTGGTTGGTGCAGAAGAAATTATCGAGCGAGTGGAATATTTGAATATGGTGGGGTTAGTGACTGTGCAGGAATGATTTCGGCAGTTCCGTCTAGATCTTGAAGAAGTTCTTCGAGCGTCACGATTCCGTTTTGATTCTGATCGGCACTTCCTCGCAATCCTTCGAGTAGCTGTACGGGAGCTGACGTAGATTTGCCTTCAAGACGGCGGACCTGAATGACTTGAGGAACGTGAGGCTTTCCATTCAATGGCAACATTGCCTGCCAGTTGGCCGGTGTAGACCCATTGAGCCCTACTGCCGTTTTACTGGATTCTAGGTACTGAGTCACCGGTGTGTCGAGGAACAAGACTGAGAGTTTTACTTTGAGTTTGTGCAAGACTCGTTGAAGACTGCGCAATGAAATCAGCCGCTTTTTAGAGGCTGATAAAGAGCCTTCAAATGGGACCAAATACACTTCGCCTTCTGCCGGGTCAATGAAGGCATGACCAGCAAAATATAAAACAAAAATGGAATCTGGAGACAGTCGATGTTTTGCCAAGTCAAACAAGCTCTCCTCAATATCAGCTCGAGTCGCATGGGGCCCATTGAGCACCTTGATGTTTTCTCTGGGGAAGGTTCCTGTCACTCGAAGGGCATCGGTCACCTCTCGTAGTTGTTGCTTGGGAACCTGATAAGCCTTTGGCCAGGGGTCTCGGTATTCATTCATTCCCACGACCAAGGCGTGATATGGCGAATTCGTCGAAGATGTCGTGTGTGAGGGCTTTTTATCTTTGTGTACTTGGGGTGGTGTTGTGGTGGCTGGTTGAATAGCTGCGAGGACCGTATGTTCGCCAGGAGGAATGCCTTGGGACAATGAAATCGACACGACTAACTCGCCCTTTTCCTGTTCGACTGAGGCCGGCATACGGCCTCGTACTTCTGTTGTTTTCTTCTCGCCAGGCTGAAGAGCACCGATCGGAATGGGTAATGTGATAACGTCTGAAAATGCGTCAATGATGGTCTGACTGCCCCGTAGCTCCACATAAGCGGAGCGTACTGGTGTGGCACTCATATTCGTCGTTTCAATCTGAAGAACCAAGTTTTCTCCACCTTCAAGGATTAAATTATTGTTCTCATCCTGAAGCATGGTTCGAAATGTAAGGGAAGGTTGTTGAGATTGTGTTGGTTGAGTAGAGAAGGGCGTAACAGGGCTAGTATTCGCAGGTCCTTGTGGTTCAGGAGCTTGACCATAAAGTCGAGGGATTACGTTGACCATATCCATTGCTAACGTTTCCGCTGCACTTTCGATCACGCCATCAAATTGTCCTGTCGCACATGAATTAGATTGACCCGTGAGTGCCGGGGTCCATAGGTTAACTTTGTCGGCATAGGTGAGGGGAGTTTTGGCTAAGGCATTACCCTGTGAGTCTCGATAGATGGCCTGAAGTTGTAAGCCGACATTGGCGTGATACCGATCTTCCTCTCCTGAACGTCCGATTGGTTCAAAACTGGCGTCAACGAACCTTAGGTCAATGGTTAAATCGTTCGACAAGCTAGGAGATATTCCCGATGCAGGATCTGTGGGCTGAGTGGCCACAGAGGCAAAACGTTCTTGCCCTATTCGAGTAAAGGTTTGAGCAATGATGTTGCCTGACTTGATCGTATAGGGTAATCCACAGGCATCGACAACTTGAGTGTGCTGCAAGAGGCTTGGATCAAAATGGTACATGACGGAAATAGGCACTTTGGTCTCTGGTTCATCGTCGAACGAAAGACGAGGAATAGAAATTTTGTCACATGCGGGAAGTGTGGCCACAAAAATGAGGCACAAAATTTTATGCAACCATTTGTTCATTGGCTTCGACATACAAGTAACCTACCCGATGATCACGGGAGATGCAATATGTTCGTGTGAGGGTATCTGAACCTTCCTTGACGACACAAGGAATGGAGAAGGACAATGTACGCATGTCGATCATTGCTTCATAGATGCAGCCATTAATGAGGAGGAAATATCATGAAAAATTTTCAATTCATGATCGTGGGACTCACGGTGCTGGTCCTGAGCGGTTGTGCCATGCAGTCTGTGCCTGAACGACTTCCGGTATATTTTGGAGTCGACAAAGATGTCTTGAGCAAATCGAGGATGGTCACGCTTCCGCCAGAGGGGGTGAAGGCCGGTCTTTTGGTTATCAATGATACCACTTATCCACATTCGGCTCCGGCTCTCTCCGAAGAAAGTGTGAAAGGATTCACACATCGTCTGAAGGCAGAGATCAGTGAGCGGTTCCCGATAACCGTCGTGAAGGTGATTGATTATCCACAATTCAAATATGGCCAGAACTCTAAGCAATTTGTCGAAGTTGCCCAGAAAGAAGGCTTGGACTACCTCCTGCTTGGTATACTCTCAAGCTCAGAAAATGAGGTCCCTGACCAGCTTTCTTTTCAGGGAGGTCGAGTTGGATTAGGGGGAGGTCGAGGCAGACTCTTAGGATTTCGAGCCGAAAATTATGCCCTGGTTGAGTTAGCGTTGGTGTATGGCGAGACAGGTCATCCGCTCGTTCATGCGAACGGGTCTGCTTGGTCGGTGCTCGAGCGTCTTAATGTTCCTGTTGAATCCAATGTCTATCCAGTCGTTCGTCGTGATCTAACCCAACCTCCCATTTATCCTCCGGAGGATATGGCCTATGAAACACTTCGGAGTGTCTCGGCACAAGATGCGATGCAGCAAGCATTGATGCATTTTCAAGAAGCATGGAATCAAGAGGCACCTTCCACATGAGTGTTTACCATAAAAACTTGAGGTTTTGGGTCTTAATCGTTTGTCTTACACTGGGATTTGGTGGTTGCGTCTCGAGTCCAAATCCAAGAATGTCAGAGGTTCTCGGACTGCCTGTGGACAAAACCTCAACTCAGCCATTAATACGTCGATGGACTGAGCGTCAGGCGATCGGGTTGGTGGCTCTTTCTGATGCAACTGGGCCTGATGCGGCTCCAGCCATTTCTTCTTCTTTGCTATCGCGGCTTACCCACAGAGCCGAAGTGTATCTTAGCCAGCATTGTAGGATTCCTGAAATAAAGATTATTCCTTTTAATGGGGACGAGGCCAAACGCGATCCATCGACTCTTATCAAAAGAACAAGGGATCATCAGGTTGGTTCGCTGATCGTCGCGCTGTTTTCCAGTATGGAAACCACCCAGCCCGCGACGTTTGGTGAGGCAAGAATGATGACGCAAATGCCTGGAACAACGACTCATAATTCCGCCCTGGTTGAGCTGGGAATGATCGATATCACACGAGGAATTGTTGAACGTCAGGCCTATGGCGAGGCGACTGAAAGCCTGGATCGCTTGACGGTTCCCATAGGCAACGACCAGCCGACATATGAAGAGGCCCTAGATATTCTTCGGGCCAATGCCGGACAACAAGCCCTAGATAAGGCCCTTCAAGGGTTTACTCAGGGCTGCGTCGGGATTTGATCTTCTGATTATGAAGGGGATTAACGGTAATTCTCGAACGTGAGATCAATTCCAAAGTCTTCTTGCTTGAGAAAAGACATGACGGATTGCAATTCATCCTTACTTTTGCTTTGTACGCGGATTTGATCTCCTTGAATTTGAGCCTGCGCCTTTAATTTTTTTTCTTTAATGACTTTAGTAATGGTTTTGGCTTTATCGTCAGGAATGCCACTTTGAATCCCGATTTTTTGGCGTACCGTGCTTCCAAGAGCGTCTTCCATTTTTCCAAATGTCAGTCCTTTGAGTGAGACATGGCGTTTGATGCACTTGCCCTTCAGAATGTCGACGACGGCGTTCAACTTGTATTCGTCATCAGAAATTATTTCGAGTTCTCGTTCTTTTTCCTTGAGGGTTAACTCTGTCTTCGAGCCTTTGAAATCAAATCGTTGACTAATTTCTTTGGTCGTCTGGTCAACTGCGTTTTTCATTTCCTGCATGTCGATTTTCGACACGACGTCAAATGAGTATTGACTTCCCATAGCGTTCCTTTCTGCTGGGAGTGCCCCAAAACGCCCGCCAGCGGCGTTCTCTTGAATAGTCGCTCGTTGCTCGTATTTCGCATCTCGTAAAAAGATTTTTCTAGTCTCCCGAGATACGTCCTTTTCCTTATATAGTTTAACAGCATGGTCCTGCTGGAATTTGAATGCCTTCGCCCTCTGTGACTTCTGAACTCGTAAATGGGCGTTTTTTGACAAGATAACCATACCATTTCATCATACTATCGATGAGAACGACGATGGCCAACATCGCAACGATAGCCACAAGCGTGGTATTGATCCACATGGTCATGACTTGGGCGCTTGCTCCCGTCAAGGCGCGCTGGAGGAAAAGGTGAAAGAGTTCATAGCATCCGGCCAAGGTAATGACTCCAACAAAAATCATTGGCACGACGGTCACCCACAGATATTGTGCTTTGTTCATTTTTATCAAGACCGTTGTCGCAATACATAAGGCCAGCATACCTAGTAGTTGATTGGCGGCGCCAAACATGGGCCAGATCGTCGCAATAGATCCGGTCCCAATCAAATACCCCCATGCCCCGACCACGGAAGCGCTGCACCCGATGACCCCGGGCCACCAATTGATCTGCTTGAGCGGTTCATAGGCATGACCGCCAAGTTCTTGTACGAGATACCGTGCGACTCTCGTTCCTGCGTCAATGGTCGTGAGAATAAAGAGCGCTTCAAACAGAAGAGCAAACTGATACCAGTAAGCCATGAGACCTGCCATTCCTGGGAGCGCAGAAAAGATTGAAGCCATGCCCACGGCAAGCGACACGGCGCCACCCGGACGACCGGAAACATCAACCTCGACCATTTGAGAAAGCTCATGAATTTTGGAAACGGGGAATCCCATGGAAGCCAATGTTTCCAACGGGAGTCGTGTATTGATGGCAAAGTAGTCACCTGGAACGAGTAAACAGGCTGCGACCAGAGCGATGACGCCCACGAAACTTTCTAACAACATCGCACCATAACCCACGATGGCTTGCGATTCTTGGCCGATGAGCTTTGGCGTCGTGCCTGAGGAGACCAAAGAATGAAAACCCGAAATAGCTCCACACGCAATGGTGATAAAAAGAAAGGGAAACAACGTGCCCGGGATAATCGGGCCATTTCCGTAGATAAAATCTGTCGTGCCGGGCATTTCAATGACTGGAGCCAACACAATCACGCCGGCTCCGAGAAGTCCCACCACTCCGAGTTTCATGAATGTCGACAAATAATCTCGAGGTACCAGAAGCATCCATACCGGGAGGACGGACGCGAAGAAACCATAGATGACCAGGCTCCAGACAAGCGTGTTTCGGTCGAGCAGAAACCATTCAGCCAACTCGGACTGAGCCACCGATCGTCCGGTGATGATGGCGAGGGCGAGAAGACCGACTCCAAGCAGTGACATTTCTCCAATCCGGCCAGGTCGGACTTTCTGCAAATATATTCCCATCACGAAAGCAATCGGGATGGTCATCGCGATGGTAAACACTCCCCATGCGTTTTGATGCAGGGCATTCACCACCGCCAGTCCCAAACCGGCGAGGGCCACGATGACGATGAAGAGTACAGCAATGGCCGTGGCCATTCCGGTGACCGAACCAATTTCGGTATGGGCAATTTCCGGAAGAGACCGACCGTTTCGGCGCATTGATGCAACGAGAATAATAAAGTCTTGGACGGCTCCAGCTAACACTGCGCCGACGACAATCCAGAGAAATCCTGGGAGATACCCGAACTGAGCCGCTAATACAGGTCCGAGGAGTGGGCCGGCTCCGGCGATAGCCGCGAAGTGATGTCCAAAAAGTATATACTTGTTGGCGGGGTAAAAATTTGTGCCGTCCTCAAGACGATGGGCTGGAGTCCGACGTCGATCATCTAGGTTCATGACCCGTCGGGCCAGGAAGCGTCCATAAAAGCGATAGGCCAATACGTAAAAACAAGACGCTGCGACGATTAGCCACAATCCATTGACTTTTTCCGAGGGATTCACGACACCAACGACATGTCCGAATGCAACGGCGCAAAAAACGGCGAGTCCCACCCATCCAATTTTTTGGATACCGATCATGGGGTATTATCCTAGCAATGGACGGTCAAGGAGTAAATTATAATCGGAGAATAGGTGATGTGCCGTGCCTTTTGATGTCTACGAATTTAATTAAATGTAAATGGTGGCTTGCTAGCCTTTTTCCTGAGAGCATTAATCGCGTTAAGAATCTTCGGATGTTGAATCAATTTTTTTTCCAGACGATGTTTGCCAGGAAAGTCAATGAATAGAATGCCGAGGAGCATCGTCAATAACCCTTGCCCTGGCAAGACTAACATGGCAATACCGGCAAGAAGAAAGATGACACCCACAATATTCTTGGTCAATAGACCCAGCATTCGAATGACAGGATGATGGTTCGCAAACCACGGTTTGTGATGGTGGTTTTGAAAATAATCTGGAGGTAGACGGACAAGGATCGCTGGAATCGCGATAAGGGTGCCGACAAAGGCGACCACCGAAAAAATGATCAGCCCGAACCACGCTTCTTTGGAAATCCATATTTCCGTGAATTGAATAAATTGATCAAGCATTTACGTGTTTTTCATCTCGAAGTTTATCAAGACTCATGGTTTTCATATGACCATGTGGATTGTATTCCCCACAAGCTTCACCCTATAATCACCTGCCTATAGAGATCCCGAGCATCCACAACAGCGTCAAGCACAAAGTACGAAGCTTCATGCCTCACTATTGGTTGTTAAAGTCAGAACCCAATACGTTTTCTATCGACGATCTCGCCAAATCTCCACGTCAAACGACTTGTTGGGAAGGCGTCAGAAACTATCAGGCCCGAAACTTTTTGCGTGCGATGAAGCGAGAAGATCACGCATTTTTCTATCACAGTAACGCCGAACCCCCAGGGATTGTCGGTATTGTGAAGATCGTGAAAGAAGCATATCCTGATCATTATGCGTTAGACCCGAAGAGTCATTATTATGATTCGAAAAGCACGAAAGAATCTTCACGATGGTTTATGGTTGATATCAAGTTGGTTGAAAAAATTACTGCGGACCTTTCACTCTCTGAACTAAGAAAGATGCCAGGTCTCGAGCGAATGGAACTTCTTCGAAAGGGGTCTCGGCTTTCGGTACAACCCGTTCGTGCTCAAGAATGGAACATCATTCTCAAACGTTCCAGGAACTCATAGATAATTCGAAAAAGTGCCCAATCGATGTGGCTGACAATCATCGAGCACGAATGTCGACTTGACTCACTCTACGGGAAGGACGTGTTTGAACGGATGAACCTCCACCCGTTGGAAAATGCCATGTACGGTATATGGGTCTTCCCGAGCAAAAGCTTCTGCTTCAGTGATAGAGTCGGCGTCTATCACCATGAGACTCCCGGTCTTATCTGTAAATGGACCGGCAAGGATAAGGCGTCCTTCTAACGCTAAGGCCTCAAGTCTTTTGAGGTGTGCTGGACGGTGAGTCGGCCGTTTTGCCGTACCTTCAGGACTATCATAACCAATGATGACAAATTTCATTGACTGGTGGTTTGACGTTTATTTATAGGTTACGGGGGAGAAAAAAGGAAAGAAATTGAATTGATGCGTCTTAGTCGTGATCACAGTTATGGAGGGTGTTCTTCGACATAGACCTCTGGATTTTACTAGATGTTACTAATTGGTGCTTTCTGGCAATACCTGACGGCCTGCATAGCCGCTGCTGGTTTCGTGCCACCATGAGATCTTGTCTTCCCCAAGTTTCCAGCAAAGATAGACGATTTTTCCATCGAGAAGGTAAGGAAAGTCACACAGCCCAAGGTCAACATCTTTGACAATCACGCCCTGCTCATGAATGGTATGGAGACTTTCATTGATATTTTTGAGTGCCTGAATGTATTTGGGGCCGGCTAAGCTTCCCCCCCCTAAGTGTGCATTGGCACTTGCCTTTTTAATTTCGTCACGAGTTTGAATGAGAACGGTTTTTCCTTGCTTGATAAGCGTCCATAACTGTTCCAGTTGCGGGATGAGGCAGTTTGCCTCCTCTAGTGTAAAAATTCGCTCATTTTCCTGTGGATCTTCTGGATTGTGCATGACGAGATGCTTACGTTGGATATCGAAGTTGACTCTTTTCCCATGATTTATCATAACCTGGACTGAGGTGCAATCATGGTTCGAGTATTTTGTGGATCATCTTTTGACATGAGTAAAGGATTATCTTAGGAGAAAGCCGTAACTACTTGTATCTGTGTCATTTTTCTCATTTCCCTCATTTTGACTTAAGTTAAAAGAGGAATTTACCGATAAAGACTATTGACATTATTGGCATCTGTAAGATACAAAAAATATATCGACCTTCCCAAGTCATTGGAAATCATTTCTGCCTGCGTGGCTTCCCGGATCTACCAACGTTAACTCAAAACTCTAGACTGAAAAGCGAGCTCTTTGTCAGGATTCACATTTTGGCCTCTCAGTTTCTCTAATTTAGTCTCCAACACGACTTAGACATAACTACCATACTCATTGACTCCTGCACGTTCTCCTTTGTCTGTTGTGTTGTCGACGCGATGTTAATTCGTTTTTATTCTTTTGAAGGTAATTAGTTGCCTGGATTGCCGATGAAGGGAATTTGACCATGAATGGAGAATATTATGCACCTTGCTGAACTGAAGCAGAAATCAATTGGTGAACTGAATGAACTGGCCCGCGAACTCAAGATCGATGGGGCGCCGAATCTTCGAAAGCAAGAGCTCATATTTTCTATCCTCCAAGGGCAGACAGAGAAGAACGGAGTGATATTTGGAGAAGGTGTCTTAGAGACACTGTCTGATGGTTTTGGCTTTCTTCGCGCTCCGGACTCAAATTACTTGCCAGGTCCAGATGATATTTATATCTCTCCATCCCAAATCCGGCGGTTTAATCTTCGCACTGGGGATATTGTTTCAGGGCAGATTCGGCCTCCAAAAGAAGGCGAGCGGTATTTTGCGCTCCTCAAAGTCGAGAAGATTAATTATGACGACCCTGAAGTGCAACGAGACAAGATTCTCTTTGATAACCTCACTCCCCTCTATCCGGAAGAACGGATAAATCTCGAATTTGACCAAGAAGAATACTGCACGCGAGTTATGGAGCTCACCACCCCGATTGGGAAAGGACAACGCGGACTGATCGTCGCCGCTCCACGAACAGGCAAGACTATGCTCCTACAAGCCATGGCGCGAGCGATTCTGAGCAATCATTCCGAGATTACCTTAATCGTGTTGCTGATTGATGAGCGCCCCGAGGAAGTGACGGATTGGCAACGACAAGTCAAAGCAGCCGAAGTGATCAGTTCGACATTTGACGAACCGGCTCAGCGCCATGCGCAGGTTGCCGAGATCGTCATGGAAAAAGCAAAAAGACTCGTTGAGCACAAACGCGATGTGGTCATTCTCCTTGATAGTATTACGCGGTTGGCCCGTGCCTACAACACGATTGCTCCGCCAAGCGGAAAAGTTTTATCCGGGGGATTGGATTCAAATGCGCTTCAACGTCCGAAACGATTCTTTGGAGCGGCAAGAAACATTGAGCATGGTGGAAGTTTGACCATTTTAGCGACGTCACTGGTCGACACTGGTAGTCGAATGGATGATGTCATTTTTGAAGAGTTTAAGGGGACAGGCAACATGGAGGTTCATCTTGACCGTCGTCTTGCTGATAAACGACTGTTTCCAGCTATTGATATCAATCAGTCTGGCACACGGAAGGAAGAGTTATTGGTCGATCGGGATCGTCTCAATAAGATGTGGATTCTGCGAAAAGTCTTGAGTCCTCTTGGAACGATGGAAGCCATGGAATTTCTTATGGATAAAATTGGAGGGACGAAAAACAATCAGGAATTCTTACAGTCCATGAATCGGTAATGAGTCGTGGTATGTCATTATTATTGCTTCGGCATGATGATGTACGAAGGATTTCTTTTCTCGCGTTCTGGTATACTACATAGATAATCGGAGGGAGTCATGAAAAAAGATATTCATCCATCCTATGAAATGGCTACTGTCAGTTGTGCATGTGGCATGAAGTTCGAGACGCGCACGACAGTCGGAGATTTGAAAGTGGACATTTGTTCGAGCTGTCACCCATTTTTCACCGGCACTCAAAAAATTGTGGATGCGGAGGGACGAGTCGAACGGTTTAAGAAAAAATATTCGAAGACGCCAAAGGCCTCGAAGGCAAAGAAGGCGTAAGTCCGTTACCGTTGATGCCTGCTCTTCGACAAGAGGCTAAACACTTGGCACATCCAGAAGTCCACCTGCTATGGCAGAACAAGGAAAAGTTGACACGCCTGAAGAGGCGTTCTTCGCAAAATGGGAGACCATTGCCAATCGATATGAAACACTGAACGACCAATTTGCCGACCCTGCAGTCCTCAGCCAACCTTCACTCCTTGTGTCTCTCAATAAAGAGCGGGCTGAAATCGAAGAGACGGCTCACCTGTACTTGACCCATCAATCTATTCTGCAAGAAATAACCAATACTCAGCGTATGCTTGAAGACACTGCGCTGGAAGGTGATCTCCATACTTTAGCTGAGGAAGAATTGCATTCGCTCGAAGCGCGCCGTGAGGAGCTAGAGCATCAGGCGCAAGAATTGATGCGTCCTCGGGATGCCGGAGCCGATAAGAATACCTTTATTGAAATTCGTGCAGGAGCGGGAGGAAGCGAAGCCGCGCTCTGGGCTGGAGAACTGCTTAGGATGTATACCAAGTTTGCTGAAGAAAAAGGGCTCCATGCTGAATTAGTGGAATCTCATGAAACTGGAATAGGTGGGTATAAAGATGCTTCTCTCTTGGTTGAAGGAAAAGGGGCTTATGGCTTCTTTAAGTATGAAAGCGGTGTCCATCGGGTGCAGCGAGTCCCCACGACCGAAGCCAATGGGCGCATTCATACTTCGACCGCAACCGTTGCCGTCATGCCTGAAGTTGAAGAAGTTGATGTACAAATTGATCCGAAAGACCTCAGGATCGATACGTATTGTTCATCGGGTGCTGGAGGGCAAAGCGTGAATACGACGTATTCGGCGATACGTATCACGCATATTCCAACTGGAGTGGTCGTGACCTGCCAAGATGAACGGTCACAACTGAAAAATCGCAATAAGGCTATGCGTACCCTTCGCACCAGAATTGTCGAAGCGGAACGTGAAAAGCAAGATGCCTCAATCGCAGAAAATCGTCGCTCGCAAGTCGGGACCGGCGATCGGAGCGAAAAAATTCGAACGTACAACTTCCCGCAAAATCGAGTCACTGATCATCGTATTGGGCTTTCCCTTCACAAATTAGAGCGTGTGCTCGAAGGGGATCTCGATGAGCTCGTCGCTGCCTTAAGTATTCAATAAGCTTCGGTATCTTTGCTGGGACTCGAAATTCATTCCCAGTTAGATATCAGCTAAATTCCTGATCCTCCTTTTTGGGACTGCTTATGATGAGTCGTGGGCTGTCTTGTTCTCAGTTATATCGAGATGCGATTGAGAAGCTCTCGTCTAGCAACATTGCCAATTCTCCCAATGAAGCAGCTTGGATACTTGAGCACATTGCAGGTCTCACACGCTTGATGATTCACGCTTCGCCGGATCAGACTGTCTCAGATGATGATCGTCAACGAGTATGGGAATGCGTAGAACGGCGGGCCTCTGGTGAGCCCATTCAATATATTATCGGGAGTCAAGAGTTCTGGGGGATGGACTTTATGGTCACAAAGAGCGTGCTGATTCCCAGACCTGAGACTGAATTACTGGTGTCAGCGGTTTTGTCACGTATGGAACATCATTCGAATCCGATAATCATCGATGTTGGAACAGGTTCTGGTTGCTTAGCTGTTTCGTTGAGTGCGGAGATGCCACAAGCCACTGTGTTGGCCATAGACCGTTGTCCGAGGGCGATCCAAACCGCTCGCCACAATGCGTGGTACCACGGCAAACATAACCAAATACAGTTTTGCGTTGGAGACCTATTGCTCCCCTTGTTATCAGCTCATTTAGTAGGTAAAGTGACGTCGGTAGTGGCGAATCTTCCTTATATTCGAGATGAAGAATTTGCCACGCTTTCGCCTGAAGTTCGTGAATTTGAACCAACGATTGCATTAGATGGTGGGCCTGACGGCCTCATCCATTATCGGCGCTTACTCCCAGAGGCTGAGAAAATTCTTGCGCCCAAAGGGCATCTCGTTTTGGAGGTCGGACAAGGACAGGCTCATGCTCTTTGCGAAGAAGTCCGTTCCGGGAGTGACTTTCATGTGACTGAAATGATTCATGATTCGTTGGGGATTCAACGGGTTGTGTGTTTAGAGCGAATAGGGTAACTAAAGAGGCTGTGATCAACCCAATACTTCCATAATTGCCTTGGATCAAATTGTTATATCAGGCGGGCGTCGTTTAAGTGGGAAAGTCACGATTGGTGGTGCGAAAAATGCTGCCCTTCCGATCCTGGCCTCCACATTGTTAGGCGGAGGCGAATGTCGAGTCGCCAATCTTCCCCAAGTGCGGGATGTGGTGACGATGGTCAAGCTGCTTCAACTCCTTGGTGTGTCTTGTGAGTCTCAGGGGTCTTGTGTGACGCTTAATGCCTCAAGTATCAACGGCACAGAAGCTCCCTACGATTTGGTTAAAACTATGCGGGCTTCGGTATTAGTGCTGGGCCCCTTGCTAGCCAGATTTGGAGAGGCGACGGTTTCTCTCCCTGGTGGTTGTGCGATAGGAACCAGGCCTGTCAATCTTCATTTAAAGGGATTGATGACTTTGGGTGCTGATGTCTGTGTTGAGCATGGCTATATTCATGCAAAAGCTCTAGGTCTCAAAGGCGGGCGAATTGAACTAGATTTTCCAACGGTGACTGGTACGGAAAATCTTCTGATGGCGGCTTGTCTCGCTACAGGGACTTCGGTGATTCATAATGCAGCAAAAGAACCAGAGATTGTGGACTTGGCGGAATTTCTTGTCAGACGCGGGGCTAAAATTTCTGGCGCCGGAACGGATACGATTACGATTGAAGGCGTTAAGGAGCTTCATGGCGCCGAGTATACAGTGATTCCGGATCGAGTCGAAGCCGGAACCTATTTGATGGCTGGTGCTGTGACGCAGGGCGAGGTGTTTGTGGACCACTGTATTCCTGGGCATTTAAGCGCGGTACTGAATAAGCTCCAAGAAGCCGGTTCGATCGTTCGAGAAGAACAGAATGGCGTGCAGTTGAGCGCACCAAAACGTCTGAAGCCGCTTGAGGTGAAAACGTTGGTCTATCCAGGATTCCCGACAGATTTACAGGCACAAATCATGGCCTTAATGTGTGTGTCAGATGGAACGAGCGTGATTTCAGAAACGGTTTTTGAAGGCCGGTTTCTTCATGTTCCCGAATTACATAGAATGGGAGCGGCTATTGAAGTTGACGGGCACCATGCGGTTATTCAAGGAAAGCCAAGTCTTACCGGGGCGCCGGTGATGGCATCTGATTTACGGGCGAGTGCGGGGTTGATTCTGGCCGGTTTATCGGCTGAGGGAGAAACGACGGTCTCTCGGGTCTACCATTTAGATCGAGGGTATGAGCGGTTAGAAGATAAACTGCAAGGATTAGGGGCAAGTGTTCAACGGGTATCGGGTTCATGATGAGTGATACGGTCACCATTGCCCTTTCAAAAGGCACATTGCTTGCTCCAGCCTTAGAATTATTTCGTCAAGCTGGCTACAAAGGACATGATCGAAATATTGATGACCGGCGTTTAGTCTGGGATTGCCCTGAGGATGGGCATACCTTGCTCATCGTTCGTCCCAGTGATGTCCCGACGTATGTGGAGTATGGCGCGGCTGACGTAGGAGTGGTGGGAAAAGACGTATTGCTCGAACAGAAGCCGGATGTGTATGAACCTCTTGATTTGCGCATGGGGGCTTGTAAGCTTGTGGTGGCAATGCCGAAAGGAAAAATCTTTCCAAATCGGTTATCTTCAAAACTCCGTGTTGCCACCAAATACCCGAATATTACGGAAAGACACTTTAACCAACAAGGCATTCCCGTCGAGATTATTAAACTGTATGGCTCAATCGAGTTAGCTCCACTTGTTGGGCTGACTGAACGGATCGTGGATCTTGTGTCGACTGGGCGAACGTTGAAGGCTCATAGTCTTATTGAAACGGAAGTGATTGCTTGGTCGTCTGCTCGACTGATCGTGAATCGAGCAAGTCTCAAGATGAAGTATGCCTCTATTATGGAATTGGTTAAACGGTTAAAGAAAAGCCGACCACAAAAGTCTTCGCCAAGCCTCTAGTCAGGATCTTCTCGCGTTCGTAACTTGGTCCTTGCCGAAGACATTTGGAGAGAAAATCGTGCCTGGTGATTCAAACGAGCGAATTTGAGCATGATTTATCACACATATCAGGCGTAGTGTCGACGATGAAAATTGTTTTCCATCAGGATAGAAATTTTTCTACGGTGTTGAAGCGTGTGATTCACCGTTCTGCACAACAGAGCGGGCAAGTTGAAGCGTCTGTGAAAAAGATTTTGCAAGATGTTGAGCGAAATGGAGATGCCGCGGTTGTTCGCTATGCCAAACAATTTGACCGCATCAGTTTACAACCCAAAAAATTTCTGATCACACGACAAGAAATCCAGAAGGCGTATGCCAAAATTCATAAAGATGAAGAAAAAGCGCTTCAGTTTGCCGCTGATCGTATCCGACGATTTCATGAACGGCAGCGGACATCAACATGGACGTACGATAAAGGTGGAGTCAGGCTTGGTCAGTTAATTACGCCTCTAGATGCCGTGGGATTGTATGTTCCAGGGGGAAAGGCGCTTTATCCCTCATCAGTGATGATGAATGCGATCCCGGCCAAGGTAGCTGGTGTCAAGCGTATTGTGATGTGTACCCCAACTTCAACGGGGGAGATTCATGCTTATTTACTTGTCGCGGCCGAATTGTCTGGAGTCGATGAAATCTATCGAATCGGGGGTGTGCAGGCAATTGGCGCGATGGCGTTTGGGACTTCAAGCATTGAGCCGGTCGACAAGATCGTGGGACCAGGGAATCTCTATGTTGCGACAGCAAAACGCTTAGTGTATGGACGAGTCGATATTGACATGGTGGCGGGACCGAGTGAATTATTAGTCATTGCTGATGGAGCAAGTGATGCTTCACATGTCGCGGCGGATCTATTATGTGAAGCGGAGCATGATGAGGAAGCACGTGTCTATCTTGTGACTACGTCGAAGAAACTCGCTCAAAAGGTGGCCACGGTGATTGATCAACAGCTTGCGCGATTGGGGAGACAAAAGATTGCTGCGAAATCCATCAGAAAATATTCTGTGGCGTTTGTGGTCTCTAATTTAAAAAAAGCTTTTGCGTTGTCGAATCAGATTGCGCCAGAACATTTGGCGGTGAACCTTGATCAGGCCGAAGAGTACCTTTCGCATATCCGACATGCTGGAGCGATCTTTTTGGGTCGTTATACGCCTCCCGCGGTTGCGGACTATGTTGCGGGTCCTAATCATGTGCTCCCAACTGGCGGAAGTGCCAGGTTTTTTTCGAGTTTGTCTCTCGATGATTATGTGAAGAAGAGCAATATCGTTTCATACTCTCTGCGAGAGCTTGGAGCGGTCAAGGAGCAGGTCGTGTGTCTGTCCCACATGGAGGGACTGGATGCACATGGTAAATCCATGGAGAGTCGCTGGTTATGAATATGCAAAAAGATCCTCGAAGTGCGTCGATGGAACGAAGCACGTCCGAAACGTCAATACGAGCAACCTGGACGCTTGACGGGACGGGACAGAGCCACATACAGACGACAATCCCGTTCCTCGATCATATGCTGACACTCTTGGCAAAACATGGGTTTTTTGATTTAACCGTCGAGGCCAAAGGTGATACGGATATCGATGAGCACCATACGATTGAAGATATCGGAATTGTGCTAGGCTCTCTCTTGGACACGGGACTTGGAGCAAAAGAAGGGATCGTACGTTTTGGGTGGGCCAGTGTCCCATTGGACGAGACCTTAGCTCAAGTGACGGTTGATCTGAGTGGAAGGCCTTATCTGGTCTATAACGTTGATCTTCCGTCTCACATGATTAAGTCTTTGGACCTTGGACTGTTTGAAGATTTCTTCCAAGCGTTTGTTAGTCAAGGAAAATTAAATCTTCATATTAATCTGATGTATGGAAGAAACCCACATCACAAGATGGAAGCGATTTTTAAAGCGTTGGCCAAGGCTTTGTCTCAGGCTGTTGATCGAGATGACAGGGTGGTTGGAGTGTTGTCGACCAAGGGAAGCTTGTAACAGCGATAATTTGATGTCGAAAAGCCAAAGGTACAAGATAACACGATGATCGCGATTATTGATTATGAGATGGGGAATCTTCGCAGCGTCCAAAAGGCGTTTGAGGCTGTTGGACATCAGGCGATCGTTACCCGTAATCCTTCCAAAATCGCAGATGCAAGTCATGTCGTTCTTCCAGGTGTCGGTGCGTTTGGTGACTGCATGGATAATCTCCAACGATATGAATTAGATGTTCCAATACGTCAAGCCATCGCGAATGGCAAACCATTTCTGGGTATTTGTTTGGGCTTGCAACTCCTATTCACGGAAAGTGAAGAGTTTGGTACGCATCAAGGGTTGGGTATTCTTCCTGGTATCGTGAGGCATTTTCCAAATGATGCTTCATCGACAACACGAATGAAGATTCCTCATATGGGTTGGAACACGATTTCCATTCATCAACCGTCGCCTGTCCTGCAAGACATACCTCCGGATAGTCATGTCTATTTTGTGCACTCATATTTTGTTGAGCCAGAGGATCCCAACGTGTCTTGTACGACAACCGACTATGGAGTTCCCTTTGTGTCGAGTGTGTGGAAAGACAATATTTTTGCCTCACAGTTTCATCCGGAGAAGAGCCAAAAGGTTGGCTTGCAACTGTTTCGAAACTTTGGGAATTGGCACTGATGTGGCTGTGCTTCCATTGTTCAAGTGGGGTGAAGAGAAGAAGGTCGAATGCAGGGGTCAGCCTGTTATTCGGCTGTCTGCTCATGACGGGTGCATGTGTGCCTCAGAAAGTGACGGTCACATCCTCTCCGGGCTTTCAACCGTCAGCCATTCACAAGCTTGCGATTCTTCCGTTTCAAACTCTTTCGACTCCACAGCGTTACATAGGGAGATCTTCTCAACCTCTTGTTGAAGCACCGCCGGAGATCCGTTCGCAATTTAGCCTTCCCGCTGCCCAGCTAGATCGTGGAAGGTTCACGAATGCAGATTCCGTGAAGGTTCCCAAACTTGCCGCGGAACAAATCACACGGATGGTGTATGAGTCGCTGGAGCATCGAGCAGATGTGGCTCTGGTTTCATCTCTCGAAGTCAACAATGCGTTGCTCAATACTGGCGCGAATGATCCTGCAGTCCATTGGAAAGAAAAGATCCAATACGTCGAGTCTCGTTTGAATGTCGATGCGGTTCTCGTTGGTCTTGTGCGAACCTATCGTGAACGCGAGGGGACCAAATTTGGCGCTCGACCTGCTGCTGTTGGGTTCGAAGTTCACCTTGTCGATTCCCAAAGCGGAAAAATTCAATGGACCGGAGAATATTATGAAGAGCAAAAGCCATTGAATGAAGATCTCATGGGGTTTGTTGAACGGGGGGGAACCTTCGTCACGGCACACGAACTTGCTGAATATGGCGTTCAGAAGATGATGAAGCAGTTTCCCGTGGGCAGAAAAAGTTAATTGGCCAATGAGACTATAGGAATTCCTTATCAGGATGGATCTCAGATGACGATTTTCCCAGCGATTGACCTGAAAGATGGGCGGTGTGTGCGATTACGGCAGGGCGATATGGGACAAGAGACTCGTTATTCCGAAGACCCACCAGCGATGGCCATGCACTGGCAGTCTTTGGGGGCCAAATGTCTTCATGTTGTTGATTTGAATGGTGCGATACAAGGTCTCCCTCAGAATATTTCTCAAATTCAAGAAATAGTCAAGAATCTATCGATTCCGATTCAAGTTGGAGGGGGAATTCGTTCATTGAACACAATACGTCGGTATATGTCGATGGGAGTGGATCGAGTGGTGTTGGGCACTGCGGCCCTTGAGCATCCGGAGCTACTGGCAAAAAGTTGCGAGGAATTTCCTTCTAAAATTCTCGTGGGTATCGATGTCAAGAATAGAGAGATTGCGCTTCGTGGATGGGTGGATGGTTCAGGGAAAAGACCCGAGGATATCGTCCCTTCGTTATCGCAGTATCCGCTCGCCGGAATCATTTTTACGGATATTTCACGTGATGGAATGTTGGATGGCCCCAACGTACAGGCCCTGGAACACATGGCTTCATTGACGTCTCTTCCGTTAATCGCCTCAGGAGGCGTGACAAAAGCTTCTGATATTGAAGCCATACGAAAGATCACGCCTCCTGTCTCCGGTGTGATCATCGGTAAAGCACTATACGAAGGAACGATTGATCTGGATACAGCATTGACTGCCGCATCAGACTCTGGCTCGAAAGGGTCGTCGTGCTAGCCAAACGTATTATTCCTTGTTTAGATGTGAAGGACGGCCGTGTGGTCAAAGGGGTGTCGTTTGTCGATCTTCGTGATGCAGGGGATCCAGTGGAGATAGCCAAAGAGTATGATAAGGCAGGAGCTGATGAACTTTGTTTTTTAGATATTACCGCGTCTCACGAAAAACGGGATACCATTCTCAATGTTGTCGCACGTACGGCTGAGCAAGTCTTTATGCCGTTAACCGTGGGTGGAGGAATTCGATGTCTAGAAGATATTCGGCGACTTCTCGAAGCTGGTGCTGATAAGGTGAGTATCAATACGTCTGCGGTGCAAGAGCCAGAATTTGTGCAAGCTGCAGCTAGACGGTTTGGATCGCAATGTATTGTTGTGGCGATTGATGCAAAATTGAAAAAAGGCACGGATCAGTTAAATGAAGCTGAAAAATGGGAGGTCTATACCCATGGAGGACGCAAGGCCACAGGGATTGATGTGGTGTCCTGGGCCAAGCAAATGACTGAGTATGGCGCGGGAGAGATTCTCTTAACGAGCATGGATCAGGATGGACAAAAAGATGGGTATGATTTATTGTTGACGGCTGCCGTTTCTCAGGCTGTGTCTATACCGGTGATTGCCTCGGGAGGTGCTGGCTCGCTGAAGCATCTGCATGAAGCCCTATCTATCGGGAACGCTGATGCGGTCTTGGCCGCTTCGATCTTTCACTATAAAACCTATTCTATCACGGACGCTAAGACGTATTTGGCGCAACACGGTGTGCCCGTGAGAATGTTGGAAGAGTATTCAATGGTTTCACCATGAATGAAACATCGCCTGTTCCAAAAATTCAATACGCAGAGAATGGCTTGGTGCCAGCCATCGTTCAAGATTGGCTTGATGGAACGGTCTTGATGGTGGGCTTTATGAATCAGGAGGCTCTGACGGCGACCAAACAATCACAACGAGTCCACTTTTGGAGCCGGTCCCGGCAACGGCTTTGGAAAAAAGGAGAGACTTCAGGAAATGAATTGATCGTAAAAAAAGTTTTTATCGATTGCGATCGTGACACGGTGTTAGTGAAAGCTGAACCTCTTGGACCTACCTGTCATACTGGTAATCGATCCTGTTTCTTTACAGAGATGAATAATGAAATGACTGATGAGATGTTGGCACAAAAGCCAACGCATGCTGCATGGGGTGGAATTCTAGAACAGATCTATGAAACGGTGTTAGAACGTAAGCTAGAGCCTCAGGAGAGTTCCTATGTCTCAAAATTACTACAAGGAGGGGCAGATCGCATTCTTAAAAAGGTGATTGAAGAGTCGGGTGAGGTTGCGTTGGCTGCGAAAAATGAGGATCAAGCTGAGATTGTCTATGAAGTGGCTGATTTATGGTTCCATACGCTTGTCATGTTGGGTCATGTGGGAATCCCGCCACGTGAAATTTTTCAGGAACTCGGAAAACGATTTGGGAAATCTGGGTTACGAGTGCAATCAGGAGACTGAGCTGTGAGCGATTGTATATTTTGTCAAATCGTGAAAGGCACGATCCCGTCGACTACACTATATGAACATGATGATTGTGTGGCATTTGAGGATCTCAATCCTCAGGCCCCAGTGCATGCGTTGGTCATACCGAAGCGGCATATTGCTTCATTATCAGATGTTCAGGAAGAAGATCGACGACTCCTGGGGAGCCTGATGATTGCCTGTACGCACATTGCCCAAGAAAAAGGTCTCGTCAATAATGGATATCGGGTAGTGACCAATATTGGAAGAGAGGCGGGACAAACTGTTTTTCATCTGCATTTTCATGTATTGGGAGGCCGGAGATTTCAATGGCCACCTGGATAATCCTATCGACATGATGTGATAGAATGCGTGTTGCAAGTCCTACCGTTTATGGAAGAGTGGTTGTTGACTTGAATAATAAAGAGCTTAGTACGAGGCTAACTCGTTGTATGTGAGGAAGGGCTTGTCATTCGTCGGAAAAGGTGTCCCTCCAGAAACGCTACAGCAGATTCGTGATCGCATTGATTTATTCGATGTCATTTCCCGCTATGTGACCCTGACCAAAACGGGTCAAAATTATAAGGGGCTCTGCCCTTTTCATTCTGAAAAAAGTCCATCCTTTTCTGTCAGTCCGAGTCGTCAGATGTTTCACTGCTTTGGCTGTGGCATAGGCGGTGATGCGTTTACGTTCCTGATCAAGCGCGAAGGTCTCGGGTTTATGGAGGCGGTGCAAGAGCTCGCCAAGCTCGCTGGAGTACCGTTGACGCTTGAGGCGAGAGGTGGAAAAGACGAAGGGGCTCAATCTGGTCGAGAACGCTATCAACAGCTTCATGCTATTGCTGCCGAATGGTTTTACACGAATCTGACAACAACGGATCTTGGAAAAAACGCTCGTCATTATCTAGATCACCGAGGGATCACGACTGAGACTATCAAAAAGTTTGGAGTCGGTTATGCTCCTCCAGGTTGGGCTGGTCTTCTCACGCTGTTTGAAAAGTCTGGAATGAGCAGAGAAGACATGTTCAAGTCTGGGTTAGTCATCAAAAAAGAATCCACTTCTCAACAGGGCAAAGCCAGCAGGCAAGGCTATGATCGATTTCGGGACAGAATTATGTTTCCGATTTCCGATCACCGGGGGCAGACGATTGCATTTGGTGGGCGTGCTCTAACTGATGAACAAATGCCCAAATATCTCAATTCTCCAGAAACCGCTTGGTTTTCTAAGGGTCGCACACTTTTTGGCTTCGATAAAACTCGAGAAGCCGCCACTCGGTCTGACCGGCTTGTTCTGGTCGAAGGATACTTTGATGTATTGGCCTTATATCAGGCAGGAGTTCAGCATGTTGCTGCACCGCTCGGGACAGCTCTGACCCAGGATCATGTGCAAACGATTCGACGAATCGTCAAGACGGTCCTGTTGTTTTTTGATGGAGATGCTGCTGGTGTCAGTGCCGCTCTTCGGACACTGGATCTTTTTGTGAACACGGGATTGACCGTGAAAGTGATGGGCCTCTCCTCAGATGAGGATCCAGATACGTTTATTCGATCGCAAGGAATCGAAGCGTTCGCCCAACTCGAAACGAATGCTCCGACATTGTTAGATTTTGCGATTCAAGCGTCGCTGAAGGATTGCAAAACGACTTCTATCGAAGATCGCGTGCGGAGCGTCGATGAGATTCTTCGCATCCTTCAAAAAACGAACAACCCCATAGAGAGGGAAGAGCGGATTCAGCTCGTGTCAGAGCGATTGGGAATTCGTGAAGAGACATTGCTTAAACGATATCCCATGTTACGATCGAAATTACAGCGCACCCACGAGCGCCCACAAGATCGTCGCGCTATTCAAGAGTCATCACCAAAAGTCTTACCCAAAGGTAGTCCAGAAGAACGGGATGTTCTTGTTCTGGCTTTACAGGGAGCGCTCGATACGCAGCACGTCCAACAGCTCCGTGTTGAGTTGTTTAGAATTCCTCAGTATCGACGGACGATTGAGTTGGTACTTGAGCATGTCGATTCAGACGGTCGAATTAATGTTGAAACCCTACGAACGGATGCGCTCAATGACTCGGAATTAGGGCCAATCATCACACAACTGACCTTGGAAGATTCTCATTTTGATGATCGTTCAAGTCATCTTCAAGAATGTTTAGCAACCTTGGAACGAAAGCACCTTCAATACGCTTTGAATGAACGAATTACCGAACTACGAATTGCTGAACAAGAACACAATTCAGAAGATATCCAACGGTTGATTATTCAAATTAATGAGCTTCGTGGGAAAAAAGCGACATTGACAACGAATTCAACCGTCACGGGAATGAGAGATTCGTAATGATCAAAACGTGAGTATGACGTGAGAAAGCTGAGAGATACTCAAATAGAACGATGCGGTCAGTCCGAGTAGACGAAGCCTGTCTATTTGGTTGGTTTGATGAGATATGGAAGCTTAGAGAAGCAGCTAGATAAGTCTCTTGAAAGTCTGCACTCAAGGAAATTGCCAGGGCCTCAAATGACGGAATTCATCAATCGCACAAGTCTCCTTCGATTGTGTAAGTCGACCTAGTGGATTAAACTTATGGTGAACAGGGGATGCTTGATATAATGGGGATGCAAAATACCGAGAGCATGAACTGAATAATACCACTCGACTTTATTTGCATGAAATTGGAAATATTGAATTATTGACTTCCGAACGGATTCGAGAAATCGAGCCAATAGCGCTAAAGACGTTACAGTACTCCGGCCGGAGCAAGAATCTCAAAGCATTTGCTTGAAAATGCTATTTTATAGAGAAAAAAGTTGCTGAGATCTCACTCTGTCGTTTAAAGTGGGGGCCATGTGGGTTTTGGTTTTGGGCCCATAGCTCAGGTGGTTAGAGCGGCTGACTCATAATCAGTTGGTCCTAGGTTCAAGTCCTAGTGGGCCCACCATGTTAAAATAGTTTTATGAGCTATATGATTCCTTCACACGAGCAGGGTTTTGTTTATTCTTTGTCTAGTCATCAGAGGTACCCTTGAATTCTCAACTGCAATTTCTCATTGAACTTCAACAGTATGATCTTCGCATCTTTGAAATCCTTGACCACAAAAAAAAGCATCCAGAATTGATCAGTGCGGCTCAAATGCCGTTACTGGAAGTCAGTAAGCAACTCCAAGGACTTCAAGAAACTGGAGAAGTCCTCATAAAACAACGTCGCGATAGCGAGCAGGAACTGTCTCTTCAAGAAGAACATATTCAAAAAATCCGAGGACGGTTGAATGATTTAAAGACGAATAAGGAGTATCAAGCGCACCTCTTTGAGATTGAGTTAGCCAGAAAAAAGAAAGATACGATTGAAGAAGCCGTGCTAGAAGTTCTTGAGCAAGTGGAAAAAAATGAAAATGAGCAAAAAGAACTGCAAGCACGGATTGGAGAAGTTGAACGAGACTTTGTCCAAGCCAAAGAAAAATTAGAATCAGAGAGCATGGCATTGGAGCAAGAATTATCAACGTTAGAGCGTCAGCATCGAAAATTGACTGAGCAAGTCGATCAACGGCTTTTAGCGCGTTACATGAAACTGAAGTCTTTAAGGAAGGGCTTTGCCATCGCTCAAGTGAAGGGTGGAGCGTGTTCCGGATGTCGATTGCAATTACCTCCTCAACTTGTTGCGGATGTTAAACGCGCTGATGAATTGTTAAACTGCTCATACTGTCATCGAATATTGTATTGGGAGCCGACAACAGAAGGTGCGATGGAGCCAGAACCATCTGCTCCGGAGATGGGTAAGGCTCAAGAGCTCAGATAATGGGCTTTCATGCCTGAAGTATTGCGTAAATATACACCTCGTCCCCATTTTGTCTTTCCTATAGTCTGACCATTTATCCCCGTTGTCGTTCGAGAGCAATTCTTCTGTTCTTGCATTCCTTCCTTTCTCAACATATGATGAAGATGGCATGAAGAAGTGGACTGGGTGGTCGCTTACCGTCATTAGGTAAGAGGAAAGTCCGGACTCCAGAGGGCAGGGTGCTGGGTAACACCCAGGCGGAGTGATCCGACACCGGCGCCACAGAAAACAAACCGCCGATGAATGGAGTCATCTACTAGATGATTGCATTCAGGTAAGGGTGAAACGGTGGGGTAAGAGCCCACCGCGCTTGTGGTGACACAGGTGGCAAGGCAAGCGTCACCT
This sequence comes from Nitrospirales bacterium, assembly GCA_965223675.1. GTDB lineage: Bacteria > Nitrospirota > Nitrospiria > Nitrospirales > UBA8639 > JAGQKC01. Next base: position 4,138,280 of record OZ245013.1, read on the forward strand.
GGAGCAAGACCAAATAGGGAAACAGTTCAATCTTCTCCCTGCAATGTCTATGATGACGGTCAAGGGAGCTTGCTGATTGGACAAGATTGGCCCGATCTTAGTTTCCGGGTAGGTTGCTGGAGGCTTGGAGCAATCTAAGGCCTAGAGAAATGATCACCACCGATTTGAGGTGACTCTCTATCGGAACAGAATCCGGCTTACAGGTCCACTTCATGCCTCATATCGATTCAAAAGTTGCCTCGCACGGAGTAAATCCTATGTGACTTTCCTGAATAAAATTCATAGACAAGTGCCTTTGTTTGACTCAAATTTTGGTCATTGTTAGAATATAGGACTTGTGTTTGTACGTACTTATCTTGGAGAAGTTCTTCTGTATTATCAGCGTCGATAGTAGGGTGTAATCGGCTTGGCTTGAGTCTTCCGTCTCCATGTTCTATGCTCTCCTAGAGAATTCTCATAACGAAACTACCATTTTCCCATAGAGTCATCCTGTCCCCATCGTCTAGCCTGGCCTAGGACACCAGCCTTTCACGCTGGTAACACGGGTTCAAATCCCGTTGGGGACGCCAGAAAAAGCCGCTGGAGGAAGCCCTCCAGCGGCTTTCTATTTTTTGAAAAAGATTGTTAATATGAACGTGGAGCCGCACGTAAGAAGGGAGCGCAGAGGAGAAATAGATTTATAAGGGACATTGGATGAGACAATAGATAATAGTTAAGTCGTCTCATATCTTGTGCTAATCATATTATGAGCTATGTAGAGGGTATTATGAAAATTTTTTTCATGTTGACCTTAACGGGGTTTTTCCTTTTATCAAGTTCCTTTACGACGCTGGTGTTGTCAGAAGATGGTCAATCAGAACAGACGGAAGGTGAAGCGGAAGTTGCACATGAATTCGGATCGATGATTCTTATTCCTGCGGGTGAGTTTACGATGGGTGATAATGATGGCCATCGTAATGAGCGACCGGAGCATGAAGTAACCTTGGATGCCTATTATATCGACCGGTTTGAGGTCACCATGTCAGAATTTCAAAAGTATTTAGACGAAAATCTCAAAATTGAGCCCCCCCCGCTCTGGGATGATGGGTTGGCGGTTGGGGAAGCCGCAGATCGTCCGGCAGTCGGTGTGACATGGGAGTCAGCTAATAACTACTGCGCATGGGTTGGAAAAAGACTGCCGACCGAAGCTGAATGGGAAAAAGCAGCACGGGGGACGGATGGACGTCGATTTCCTTGGGGGCATATGCAGCCATTTGTAGATATTGCTCGATATAATCATGGAATTACAGGGTGGGTGAGCTATACCCTCACACTGGCTTCGGTGAGGAGTGGAGTCAAGGGCATGAGTGTTCGGCATGGGTTAAAGACTGGAGGAAAAAGTCCCTATGGCCTCTACCATATGTCTGGAAATGCAGCAGAATGGGTGGCGGATTGGTATGACCGGTACTACTACGAAGACAGTCCGGATAAGAACCCCAAGGGGCCAGAAACCGGGGAGCATAAAGTGTTACGTGGTGGATCGTGGGAGGATGAACCAAGGAGGATTCAAGTAACAGCGAGAGCTAAAGCCGAACCAAAATTCAGCGACCTTACTATCGGGTTTCGGTGCGCAAAAGATGCAGAAAAGACGCAATCGGCCAGCAAGTAAACATCATTTTGAGGATGAGGAGATTTTTTTATTGGTGATGCTATTGTGTAATTTCTGGCCATACAGCCATCGAGCGGTCTTTCCCCCCACGTTCTTGATGGTATGTTCAACACGAGCCGGTATGAGAATCTCCTCTCCAATTTCTGGCCGAATTCGGGTCCCTTGCATTTCTAATTCAAGTATCCCAGAAAGCACCATCAACAACTCTTCTGTTTCATTGGGTTCCCCGTTCCAAGTTCGACTGGCATGATCAATCCAGAGCCCACAGGTAAAGCCGCGAGCATGCCAGTTTTTGGCTACGTCTGAACGTTCAATGGTCCGTGACGTCTTCACGGATAGGCTCTCCACATGTCATAATGCCTGAGGTAAAACTAATAGCCTGAAGAGGAAAGACAAAAATAAGAGTACGGTGAGATCACTTATATTCAGTTGCTAAGTGCATGTCAATGCCGTCAAAGTGTGGAAAACATGTGAAAAGCCGTGGACAACTTTTTCTATGATTTGTAATCTCTTCTGGCGGTAGGAGCTTCTTAATGAATGGGCTGGGGATACCTCGAAAGAAAAAAAATTCTTATTTTTTACGTGTGAGATGAGAGAGAGAGGTGAATTTGAGAATTCCCAAAAGTCTAAGTTCAGGGCAGCAGTATATACAGGGCAGTATCTAGTTAAGGCTCTTGCTTTTAAAGAGATAGTATTGCTGAAGAGGAGGGAATCATACCTACTGGTGCAATCCTGTCATGAGAAAACTCCCCTTTTCTCATAACTGAGCGCCTATCATAATGCTGAACGACGAATGCCTGAATGCTGGACACAACCCCATCATACTTTCATTCCGCCTTCTTTGTACCTCTTTAGCCTGGGATCCATTAGGCAGCCGAGTCGACTAGCAATTCATCCCAGTCGCTAAAGGGCCTCATCATTTGGCTTTGAGATTCCTCCTGGACCGTTCCTCGCTCGACAGGTTCTTCTTAATTAACTCCCAGTCAACCTTCTGGCTTCCTGGTGCAAACTTCATGGGTTGGATCCTTAGCGCCCCTTTTCCCCTGCCAACCTTTTCCATACCGGAAACCTGACGAACAGCTTGACTGACCGACATCCCATCAAAACGTTTGAGAAACGTGCGCGCTTCGGCCAGTTTCTTTTTGAGCTCCGGACTTCCCTTCCCTTCGATCACCTTTGCCACTTTTTTAATAGAATTCATGACACGAGTCGGCAGCACGAGCTTCTGTGAATTTGACAGCTCTTCCAGACCCTTGGGTCTGCTAAGTGTATGTCCAAACTGCGAGAAGTGCTCGACTATAACCTGGCCGGCTTGTTGAGCATCTGAGTTCCCTATCAGCAAAATCGCCATTTCCGGACTGTGGATATAGTACGACTGAATCCAATGACGACCGACCCTTAACGGTTTCATGACTTTGTCACGAAACAAGCGAAGCCCATCAAGGACATTCACATAGTCCGGACTCAACGCCATGGCCACTTTCGAGGCTACGCATAAGATGGGAGCCCCTATAAATCCCATCCAATTAAAGAGCAAGATATCCTCGGTCAGGGTTTTGGTCGTCCCGGAGATATCTCCCAAGAGTGAACCATAAAAACTTCGAAAATCGTTATGGACGAAGTTCCACATATGGTCCCGATAGATTGTTGCCAAAGAAATTCGGTCGTTCCGATTGTCGTCTTCGTAGCTATTTCTGCCGTAGTCTAAATATGCTGTTCCCCCAGGTGAATTGTCATCGTCTGATAGGTCTAGCAAATCGTTAATGGCTGCGCCCACGCGCCCTTCATTCTGCTCTCCCAAACGAACATCAGGGAGCCATGCTTCTTCAAAGCCGAATCCGCCTCCGTCATTTTGTACTGTGCATGTCGGCCATTCACCAGCGCCCTCATCGGCTCCTTCATGCCAGTCATATATCCCATCGGGACAAACCGAGAGAGCAAACGCTGACGCCCATCCCTCGGAGTAAGCCAATCCGGGATCCTGCACAAGATCTGTTATTTGATGGGGTCCCCCTGGGCTAATTTGAGCACCTCCAAAGGCTTTATGCATCAGTGCATGACCATATTCATGGAGCATGGTATCTGGCGAGTCTATATCCACCGATTCAACAAACAAGCATTCCTCAACGTTGTTCCAGCGAGTAGATGGGTCAGGAAAACACACATCCACATGACCGGGATCTTGGCCGCCTTCCGTGACGATGTGGTTCCAACCTTTATTGAGCACAGTAAAAATCCCAGCTGCTTCCACCATAGAAGTCAGCATTTCCTGGCCAAAATCTACTGGAGTATCGAATGCAAGCGTCCCGGACGCCCAGGTATATACATCTCCAGACTCATCCTGAATGGTAATGCCCTCATTACTGAGGCTCACGGCATAGAGGATCTCGATAAGCTGACCTGTCCCCGTACTCACCGGGCCGACCTCGACGGACCAGTTGCCATTTTCATCTGTCACGGTCTCATTAACAAGCAGGCCTAAAGGGGGGCCTGCATCCACAAAGGTGGTGATCGTGGCCTGAGCCAGTGGCGTCAATACTGGATTCCCCAGCTCGTCTGTGTACCAATCCTCAAAGACGACTTGACCACTAACCACGTTGTGCGTCCGAGGAAGGAGTGAGATGGGGTTGACATCCGTCTTCGGCAGTACATCGCTATCTTTCCGTTTCTCACGTTTGGGGTTATGAAGGATATACGGTTTGATCTGATTTGGGATTCCCCCTCCCTTAACTCGCTTTCGTTTTGGGCCCGTATGAGGTCTGATGTGTTTTTTTAGTTCTTCTGGGACCTGAACTGTGCGATCCATTAAGAGTCGAATATCCGGATGCTTCGGCTTCTTGGCCAAGGCTTTTTGGAAGGCCTGTTTCTTCCGTGATACTTCAGTTCGTCGCAGTTCGACTGGCGTCGTGAGGCGCTGCTTCCCGTTCTCAACGACTTGGATGAGGACTCCTTTGCTCAGCACTCCTACTTTTCCATCCCGTTCTCTTCGAAGTAATGCTTCAATTCGATAGATGCCATCCTGTTGCTGTGCGGGAATCTTGATCGCAACTAGCTGCGTCTCCCCTTTCTGTAACCCCTTGAGCGCATAGTCCTTAACCTGGCCTTGACGTCGTCCCAACGTCCCCATTTTCGTCGTCCGGACAATCAGCGTGAGCTTTGGAACTTCCTGATATGCCTGAACTTGGGCTGGAACGGTAATGACTCCTTCCTCTGGTTGTAGGGCCGCTAATTCGTCAGCCTTTGGCAGTTGAAGCTGGACTGGGGGTGTGGGTGGAGTTGCATGTGCAGAAGTGAGTACAAGACTTAGCAGGATAGGTGCCAAAACAGTTTGAATTTTCGGTCTCATCCACCAGCCTCTCAACATTTTCACTATTGGCCTCCTTGCTTCCCGCTGGAGCATTAACAGGATAGGTACTGCCTTACCATTTTCTATATTAACCATCTTCCCTTTTGTGTGATTTTGTTTTGCGTGCTTAGCGAGAACGCGTTTTGGATTAATTCAACTTATTTTTTGCTATTCATGAGTTTTTGGCTCTTTCCTCATCATTGCCATATGAGCCATCCAGGTGTTCCATATTTAGCAGCACCCATCGTAAAGTTCTTGGCTTATTTGTCAAGAAAGAATTGAAAAAGAACAGCACGAGAAAAACGGATGAGAAGAATTCATTGGAGCGTGTGCTATTGTTTGGAGAAAATCTCTAGTTGTCGTTCCCTGATTTTATGACCTTTTAACTGTTAAAAGTGGAGATTTGTCCATATCCCTGCTCAAAACCTGAGTTGCAGAATAGTAATATATATATTACACTATAGAGAGTGGCTATCCGATATACAATTGAAGAATACATTACCGAAGAAGGTAAGACACCATTTCGTGATTGGGTCAACCACCTAAAAGATCAGACGGCTCAAAGAAAAATCGCCGTCCGATTACGCCGAGCCAGTTTCGGAAACTTTGGCGATTGTAAACGGATTAAAGGCAGCCAAGGCCTCTGGGAAATGCGGGAACATTACGGAGGAGGCTATCGTATCTATTATTCTGTAAAAGAGAAGACGGTGGTGTTATTGCTGGCCGGATCGACGAAAAAAGACCAGGCCAAAGCAATCGCGAAAGTCAAGGACTATCTTGCTAATTTTGAAAGGAGGCATCGTCATGACTAGAAAGGCCAGCCAACCATTGGAGTTTGGCAATCTCGAGGTGTTGAAAGACCCGGAACAGGCGGCTCTCTACCTTGAAGAAATTCTCGCTGATGGGGATGTGGACTTATTCAAAGAAGCATTGAAAGATGTCGCCGCTGCGAGGGTCGGCAATATGACGACATTGGCCAAGAAGACCCATCTTGCGCGGGAAGCCCTCTATACGTCGCTCTCCAAAAAAGGCAACCCCCGTCTGGATACACTCACGAAAGTTTTAGATGCCGCAGGACTTCGTCTAACCGTAACTACTGCTTAAAGCAACTATCACAAGTAGGAGCTTGAGCCCCTCGTCACTTACCAATTGTTCAGTATTCCTCAATGAGGGGGTACCTGTCTCATCTACAAATTTTACGAACATCCACTGGTTGCACCGCAGTTATCACATTTGAGACACATGCCATTTCTCACCATCTTAAACTGTTTACATTCTTGACAGGGGTCCCCTTCATAGCCTTTGAGTTTGGCGACTTGAACCTCGGTATAGGTCATCGTCTCTCGCTTGACCTCAACTTTATGGGCAATGCTGCCCCCATTGCCTTTTCCATGTTGCCCTCCTCCATTTCGATGTTTACGTCGAGATGGAAAGAGATCTGGGCTAATGGAGGTTGAAGCTAAGGCTTTGGGGTCGGCAAACTCTTGATCGTCGTCATCATCAGGGTCATGTCTGACTGAGTCGGCGCGCAAGTCTTCCGGGGCGACTTGCTCGAGGTCATGACGATCTAAATAGGTAATGGCTAATTCACGGAAAATATAGTCGATGATTGATGTTGACATTTTGATGTGATCATTGAGTTTGACAGGACCATTCGGTTCAAATCGGGTAAAGAGAAAGGCTTCGACAAACTCTTCCAGAGGGACGCCATGCTGCAAGCCTAATGAAATGGCGATGGCAAAGCAGTTCATGAGGCTTCGGAATGCAGCGCCCTCTTTATGCATGTCCAAGAATATTTCACCTAACGTGCCATCTTTATACTCGCCAGTCCTCAGATAGATCTTGTGGCCGCCAACAGCGGCTTTTTGGGTATACCCACCTCGCCGAGTCGGTAACGGTCTGCGTTTAGCGAGATACCGGACTAAGACCTTTGAAGCCGCCTGTTGGGCGGTAGCCATGACTTGGTTTGTCTGTCCCCGAGATTCTTCAGTATCGACCGAAGAACTTAATGGTTGGCTCAACTTTGACCCATCTCGATAGAGCGCGACGGCTTTCAACATGGATTGCCAGCCCATTAAATAGGCATCTTTGACGTTTTCTACTGAAGAGTCAGATGGCATATTAATGGTTTTGCTGATTGCACCACTGATGAATGGTTGGGAACTCGCCATCATACGGATATGAGCCTGGGTTGGAATATATCGCTGTCCAATTCGTCCGCATCGATTCGCACAATCGAATACCGGTAAATGTTCGGGCTTCAGATGAGGAGCCCCTTCTACGGTCATGGTGCCACAACAATAATCGGTAGCTGCTAAAATTTCTTCCTGCGTAAATCCAAGAGTTTTCAACAGATTGAATTGTGGGTCATCAAGGTGATTGTCCGTGAGTTTGAGGGAATCGCGGCAAAAATCCTCACCTAACGTCCATTTATTGAAAACGAATTGAATGTCGAAGGCTCCATCAAGTGCCGCCTCGATTCTCTCTATGGCTTCCCGATCGAAGCCCTTGGCTTGAAGACTTTCATGGTTAATAAAAGGAGAGCCTTGTAGTGTTCGAGTTCCAGTCACATAAGAAATAATGTCCTGAATTTCTGAATGGGTGTACCCTAATGTTTGAAGGGCAGGGGGGAGACTTTGATTAATGATCTTGAAATAGCCTCCACCAGCCAATTTTTTAAACTTCACGATGGCGAAATCTGGCTCGATGCCCGTAGTGTCGCAGTCCATCACCAAGCCAATGGTTCCAGTCGGAGCGATAACAGTGGTTTGTGCATTTCTAAATCCATATTTCTGACCCAGATCGAGTGCACGGTCCCAGGCTTTGCGAGCGGCTTGGAGAAGGTTTGTGGGACATTCTGCTGTGTCAATGCTATGGGGCAGAATCGAAAGATTCTCAAACTCCTCCTTCGGGGTGTTATACGCAGCACGACGATGATTTCTGATCACCCTGAGCATTGATTCCCGATTCCGGGGATAGGCTTTAAATGGCCCGAGTTCTGAGGCCATTTCGCCTGAGGTGGCATAGGACTCCCCAGTCATGATAGCTGTGATTGCCCCGCAGATGGCTAACGCTTTGGGAGAATCATAGGGGATGCCCAAGCGCATGAGAACTGATCCAAGGTTGGCATAACCGAGTCCGAGAGTCCGATAGACAAAGCTTTTCTCGGCAATCGCGCGACTTGGAAATCCAGCCATGAGGACGCTGATCTCGAGAACGACCGTCCACAGTCTCACAGCATGACAGAAGCCGTCTAAATCAAAGTCTCCCTCCGGCGAGACGAATCGGCCTAAGTTCAACGACGCGAGATTACAGGCCGTATCGTCCAAAAACATGTATTCGCTGCAAGGATTGGAAGCATTGATCCGTCCATCATGTGGGCAGGTGTGCCATTCGTTAATCGTGGTATCGTATTGAATGCCAGGGTCGGCGCAGGTCCAAGCCGCCCATGCAATACGATTCCAAAGATCGCGGGCTTTAATTGTTTTGCTTGCCGCGCCATCGGTCCGTCGCGTGAGGTTCCAGTCTCCGTCTTGATTCATGGCTTCGAAAAAGCCATTGGGGACTCGAATGCTGTTGTTGGAATTTTGTCCGGACACCGTTTGATAAGCTTTGCTATCCCAATTGGTGTCATACTCATGGAACACAAAGTGAGTAAACCCTTCTTTGGCATAGGCAAACATGCGCTGAATGTAGGGTTCGGGCACCATGGCCTGCCGCGCTGAATGAATGGCTTCTTTCAGGGCAGGGTTCATGTGGACATCTGTTTCAACCTGAGACGAGCCATCAGATTTCGTGAGATGGCAGGCAGAGAGAACGGCATTCAATCGCTGTGCACAAACTTTGGAACCGGTCACCATCGCGGCGACTTTTTGCTCTTCGATCACTTTCCAGTCGATGAATTCCTCAATGTCAGGGTGATCGAGGTCCAGGCAGACCATTTTTGCGGCACGTCGAGTCGTTCCTCCCGACTTAATCGCCCCTGCGGCGCGGTCTCCAATTTTCAGGAATGACATGAGCCCCGATGATCGGCCACCACCAGAAAGCGGTTCTCGATCTCCGCGTAATTTAGAAAAATTGGTGCCAGTGCCGGAACCATATTTAAAGAGGCGAGCTTCTCGAACCCAAAGATCCATGATGCCGCCGTCATTCACCAAATCATCGGAGATGGATTGAATAAAGCACGCATGCACTTGGGGGCGTTCGTAGGCATCCTTGGCTTGTTTCAAACGTTGTGTATTGGGGTCAACGTAATAATGGCCTTGCGCTGGCCCGGAGAGTCCATAGGCATAGTGCAGGCCTGTGTTAAACCATTGTGGTGAATTGGGAGCGGCCATTTGTTGAGCGAGCATGAAACAAATTTCGTCATAAAACGTTTGGGCATCTTCTGGAGAGTCAAAGTACTGATGGGTTTCACCCCAGTGTCGCCAACATCCAGCAAGACGATGGAAGACTTGCCGTGCATCGCGTTCTCCTCCTAATACGGGGTTGCCATCTTCATCATGTATGGGGTCTCCGGTATGAGGATTCGTCTGCGGGACACCAGCTTTGCGGAAGTATTTCTGTGCCAAAATGTCCACGGCAAGTTGCGTCCAGTGACTTGGCGCTTGAATATCGTCTTGTTGAAAAACCATAGATCCATCAGGATTACGAATTTCCGATGAGCGTGTGGAAAACGGGATCGTTTGATAGGGGCTTTCTCCGACGCGAGTGAATCGACGATCAATTTTCACAAGGCTTCTCCTTTCCAATTCACCATGACGTGAGCTTACTTGTCTTTACAACCAACGTCTGAGGAGATAAGACATCGTTCAATATTCCATTGTTTTCTCGTGACACCCATGTCATTGATACAGAGACACGGGTACTTCCACTCCAATGACTTGCTCGGACTTGGCCTAGGACTCTGTATAAAAGAAGGAATTTGAAAGCCGTCGGTTGGTATGAATTAATTTAGAAGAACACAACGATACGGCATCAAGAGCAGAAAAAAAAACGGTCAATGAGTTTAGATTAATGATCTTCATTATAGGATGTGAGATACGCAATGTATAGCGGTGAGAAGAAAATGTCAACACTAAATATTGTGTTTCTGCTGTGGTTTATGGGGATGGAGGTGAATATCTTGTGTGTATTGAAAAAGCTCTTTTTTATCGATGATTTGCTTGTGTTCGATCTGTGTTGTCAACAGGGTATCAATACTTACAGTTCGACATCATGATCATTTTTCGGCAGAATCTGGCCATGAATTTCCTCTTCATTCGAAGACCGACTGATAAACGTTCCGTCAAAAGAGATCTGAATGAAGCTGAGGAGTCATAGTAGATATAAAAGGGTGTTAAAGAGGAGGTAGAAGTCTATGTATGTGTGGAGCAAACGACTCGTTATTGGGTTGGCCTTGGCATTTTGTGTACTCGAGGTCCTCTTTTTGCTAACGGCAAGTGGTGGAGAAGGGAGCCAATTACAGACGAGAACCACGCGTTGGATGGCTTTAAATTATGTCTTGCTCATCATCTGGGTATGTGTGTGGATGTATGATCAAACACGAGTCCGAGGAAAAAACTTTTGGGTATGGTTGTTCCCTTTTATTATTGCTCCTGTTCCGACCTTAGTGGCATTTGTCCTGTTTCTTCAACGAAGGATCAAGTGACAGAACATTGAGATGGACTAGCCAATCACGACACGAGATTCAGGGAGACGATAACGAGTGCGTACCGCAGTTTTCACTGCAAAGAGTCCGATCATCAACGGTCCAAACCGTCCGAGAAGCATTGAAATGATGATCATGATTTTACCAAAGTCCGTGAAGGAAGCGGAGAAACTGAGATTACCCCCGTCCCCAAGCGACATGCCGACGATACCTAATGCGGATGTCACCTCAAACATCAAGGGCAAAAACCGCTGATTTTCAGTAGAGTCAAGGATGAGCGTGATCGTGGTAATCATCGTGAATGCAATGATCGTCAGGCAGAGTGCGCGAACCGTTAAGTCTCTCGGAATGCGTCGATGAAAAACTTCGACATCGTTTTTTCGACGAAGGACGGCCCAGATCGTCAGGCCCACGATGGCAACCGTTGTCGTTTTTATCCCTCCCGCCATGCTGCTTGGCGATCCACCGATAGCCATTAACAATAGCAAGAAATATAAGGTGGCATCCTGCATCTCACTCAATTTAAGCGTGGTAAATCCGGCGGTTCGTGACACTGTGTGGAAATACGAGACCATCATTCGTTCTCCAGCATTGAGGGATTGAAATGCGCTTGTGTTTCCCCATTCCAATACCGTAATGCCTACAGTCCCAATAATGATCAGAATGCCCGTCGTAATGACCACCAGTTTCGTATGAGTTTGAAAACGAACACGCCGCCCCGTCATATTATCAACCATGTCTTCAAACACAAGAAATCCAATGCTTCCCAAGATGACCAGCGTGGTGATGATAAGGTTAAGTGATATAGTCGTTTGATAGTTGCCTAAGCTATTGGAGAAAAGCGTGAAACCAGCATTATTAAACGCCGAAATAGCATGGAAAAATCCGTAGTACAACGCAGGTCCAACATTCATATTTTGTGCAAAGTGTGTGGTCAGTAGGATGGTGCCGATACCTTCTAGACTGAAGGTAATAATGGCGACCATTTTGACGTAGCGAATCGAACCTTCCATGTCGATGGTGCTGAGTGTTTCAGTCAGCATCATCCGGTCTCGCAAGCCGATCCGATGTCCAAGGATGAGGAGAATGAGCGTGGCCATGAGGGCGTACCCCAATCCTCCGATTTGAATAAGCAGTAAAATGACGAGTTGTCCAAATGTTGAAAAATCGTGCGGAGTATCCATAACAATGAGTCCCGTTACGCATACAGCAGACGTCGCCGTGAACATCGCGTCAATGAACCCTAACTCAACGCCAGGATTGGTGGAGAACGGTAGCAGAAGCAAGAGAGTCCCAATCAAGATGAGGGCGATGGCTGCGAGTACCACGGTTTGACCAGGGAGAAGTCTGAAGGCAAAAAGGCGAGCAAGTATCGAGCGTCCCAATTCAGTACTTCGCTCAATAGATGTCATGGTAGCGTTTCCCAGGTTGTCATGGCGCAAAATTCAAATGGCGGAGAGCGTACAAGCAATCTGTGCGCTTAGGGAAGCCAGCGGTAGCGAGTATGAGAGCATCGGTGACAATGTCACCGTGGATTGATGAGAAGATGAACGACCAAGGAGACGTAAGAGCCGATTGACTCATGAGGATATAACGAGGGAATGACTGGCGTCACCTACCTGGATGCCAACGATACTCCAATAGATTGTCTAACGCAAGCAGAAGAATATTCGGATGACAGAATTAACAGGGTTGACCATTAAAGAGGCAAGGTTTATAGCGACTCACATCAAATTCGGTATTCTCGGCATAGAGTTTTTCATTTCCATTGACCCCATCCTGTTCCGGGTCGTTCCACATTTTGTGGTTCCACCAATAAAATAAAGGATAGGACTCAAAGTAATACACAGGGTTTCCGAATTCGCTGCGTTGGTTGTGTTGCACTTTTCGCCCCGTCACGTAATCGACCTTCCCGTCGCCATTCAGCGAATAGAGAAACATGACCATACGCGATTCATGATCGTAAATTTCCTCGAGACGACTGTCTTCATCCGGTTCTGTCGGAAGTGGTTGATCGGCGACCGCATTGGTAGCGGAAGAATAAAGGAGAAGAAAGACCATAGCAAGAAATGTAGAGACGGTAGGTTTCATAGAGCACTCCCTCTAAGAAATAGCAATAATGCCTAAGGAAGATTTTACCATGCAATCGATACACGTTCAATTAACTGATTTGTCGTGTTAGGCCACTGTTTTAGTGTCGGTAAGTATGCAGATGACCTTTGATGAGCCTATTAAGGATTCGTGCACAGTGCAATGTCAAGTTATACCATCTTCTTGTTGTCGCGCGTCTGCTAAACTATAATCTCTTTCTATGAAACTTGATGATCTTCAGCCAAGACGCATTGCGTTTTATACAGTTGGGTGCCGGCTCAATCAGGCTGAAACCGCGCTCTTGACTGACCGATTTAGCAGCTTAGGATTCGAACGGGTGAATTTTGGAGAAACGACGGATGTCTTAGTTGTCAACACATGTTCAGTCACAGAAGGAGCAGAAGCGGATTGTCGACGGGTCGTGCGTCAGGTTCTGCGAAAATCTCCCAATGCGTTTATCGCGGTTACGGGATGTTATGCCCAAACGGGAGCTCATGCTTTGCAGTCTATTGACGGCATAGATTTAATCCTCGGCACGCAATATAAAATGCAATTGCCCGAATATCTTGCTGCTCTTGCTTCCTATGACAAACAAGCAACACCAGATTTGCTGCATACCAAAAAAATTGATCATGAAAACTTCACCCTTGATGGGGCTGGGGACTATTCTACGATTCGCGCCAATCTTAAAATTCAAGATGGCTGTCAGTTTATGTGTTCATTTTGTCTTATTCCGTTCGCACGCGGTCGAGAGCGAAGTCGTCAGGTAGATGATGCGATACGGGAAGCTCACGCATTAGCCGATCGAGGACATCGTGAATTAGTCCTCACTGGAGTCAATATTGGGCAGTATCGAGATGCTGATATTAATTTACTCTCGTTGTTAGAACGTCTAGAGGCAATATCTGGTCTTGATCGCATAAGAATTTCTTCCATCGAACCGACGACCATTCCAGAGCAATTGCTGGACTACATGGCGACCTCAACCAAGCTCTGTCGATTTTTACATGTACCGCTTCAAAGCGGTGATGACAGAATTCTCAATGCCATGAATCGTCGATACACAGTTCGAGAATATGTATCATTCATTGAAAAAGCTGCATGCAGGATTCCCGACCTTTGCATAGGAACCGACGTGATGGTCGGGTTCCCAGGGGAACGTGAGCATGAATTTGCCAACACACGAACAGTGGTCAACAATCTTCCCTTTGCATACATGCATGTGTTTAGTTTTTCAAGCCGCCCCGGTACTGCCGCAGCTAAGCATGCTGATCAAGTTTCGCCGAAGACGATTAAACAAAGAAGTCAGCAATTGGCCAAGCTGTCGCAACAGAAGCGAGTCGCGTTTTACCAACGATTCTTATCACAAAAAATTGACGTATTATTCGAAACCCAGAATTCGTCGGGTCTGTGGACAGGATTAACCGATCACTACGTGAAAGTTGGTGTTCAATCGTCAGAGAACCTCGGCAATACTATTCGCCAAGTTCTGATCACGGGTGTAACCAATGGCCTAGCACTTGGTTGTCTCGTCGACGATAATGTAGAACATCCAGACTCTGAACGTGTTCTTTCGTCTGATTTGGCCATTACCTCTCAGCTAGGATAATCAGGAAATTTGTAGATGATTCCCCAAGACCTTCTGCAGCCTATTCGGACTCATTCTCAATCGAAGAGGCCTTCGCCGGGCTCTTGCCAGGTGTATATTGAGACCTTTGGATGTCAAATGAATGAATATGACTCGGAATTAGTTCGGGCGTTGCTTATGAAACAAGGCTTTGAGTTCACCAATCACTGTGACGACGCAGATGTTGTTCTCTTAAATACTTGTGCGATTCGTGAAAATGCCCATAATCGGGTGTATGGGCATTTGGGAAACCTCAAGAATCTCAAGAAGGAACGTGGACTCGTGATTGGAGTCTTGGGTTGTATGGCGCAGAACCTGAAACAGGAATTGCTCGACAACCAGCCCTTTATCGATGTGTTGGTTGGGCCTGATGGGTATCGACAATTACCAAGCTTACTGACGAAAGCCATCGAAACCCAAACGCGAGGGTTATCGGTTGATCTCTCGGAGTATGAAACGTATGAACAAATTTATCCTGAGCGAACAGAGGGAGTGAATGCTTGGATTGCCGTGATGCGCGGATGTGACAATTTTTGTACGTTTTGCGTTGTACCCTATACACGGGGGCGAGAACGTTCGAGAGATCCACGGGGGATTCTTGAAGAAGCACAAGGGTTGGCAGAAAAAGGCTACAAGCAAGTGACGCTTTTGGGTCAAAATGTTAATTCCTACCATTTTGAAGATTGGGATTTTGCGCGTTTAATTATCGCATTAGCTGAAGTGCCAGGAGTGGAACGGGTTCGATTCATGTCTCCGCATCCTAAGGACTTTCCTCCTGCTTTACTCGATGCCGTGGCTCAACATCCAAAAGTATGCTCGCACATTCATTTACCTGTTCAATCTGGTAATGATCGAATTCTAGAAGCCATGGGGCGTTGCTATACCAGAAGAGAATACCTTCGACTTGTTGAAGAGATTCGGCGGCGTGGGGACATTCCGTTGACCACTGATATTATTTGCGGGTTCTGTGGCGAGTCGGACGCTGAATATCGAGAAACCTACCGGCTCGTGGAAGAGATAGGGTACCTTTCAGCTTATGTGTTTAAGTATTCAGAACGGAAAAATACGATCGCGGCCAGAAAACTTCCTGATGATATCCCAGAGTCGGTTAAGATTGAACGAGTCGCAGAGCTCATAGATTTGCAAAAACAGATTTCTCTCCAGAAGAATCGTGAGATGATCGGTCAAACTGTCGAAGTCTTGATCGAAGGCGATGCGAAAAAGTCCAATCAACAATGGATGGGGCACACCGAACAAAACACAACTGTCGTATGGGATAAATCGCTTCGATTATGCATGCCCGGAGAACTTCTGTCGGTGCGAGTTGAGGATGCTTCAGCCTCCACATTGTTTGGTCAACCAACTCACCCCCCATCGTAAGCCGAACTTTTTTTCTTTCCTGTTTTCATCTTTCTACCTACCCTAGTCGTCAGACTACTCAATGTAGTCCTCTTGGACACCCTATATCAGAATGTAAGTTTAAAACGGTCTGTGTCAGGGAAATTGGCAGCAAGGTTTCGAAAATTCTATAAAATATACAGAAATGAACAAGAAGGAGGATGAAGCGTGTGATAACAGCTCAAGTTGGTGCTGGTTTAACCGATGAGATAGAAGTATCTAAAATGAACTGAGGCGCCTTAATCGCTCTGTTCATAGCCCCTGACATGTAACGGAAAGCTTTCCCTATGGATCAACAACTTGTTCAGCGCATCAAGAATTGTAAGACACTTCCCGCCATTCCCAGTCTCCCTTTGCAAGTTTTGCAGATGTGTCGAGATGAATCGGCAGATTGTCAAAAAATGGCAGATATTATCAGTAAAGATCCGTCTTTTGTCGCCAAATTATTGAATGTTGCCAATTCAAGCTTTTATGGTGGTGCCCGGCATAAAGTGACGACGGTGACTCAAGCCGTAACGCTCTTAGGCATGAACTCGATTGCGACGCTTGCGTTTTGCTTTTCTCTATACCGCGATTTGCGTAAAAAAGGTGGTGTGGCCTTTGATCATAATCGTCATTGGCATCGTTCAATTTTGTCAAGTGTGGCAGCGCGGGTGGTCGGGAAGTGGGCGCAAGTTCCCAACTATGAAGAGATCTTTCTTGCCTCTCTGATACAGGACTTGGGAATGTTGGTCCTAAGCGAAGTGTTTATGGGGGAATATGGAGAAATTTATAATAATGCAGGAACCAACCATCAGGTGTTACAGGAATTTGAGCGAGAACGGTTTGGTAGTGACCATAGTGAAATAGGAGCGTGGCTTGCTGAAACTTGGGAATTGCCTGAAATGATGTCCGCTGCTGTGCGTGGAAGTCATCATTCTGACCTAGCAGAAGACTCAGAAGATTTTCGAACAACAATTGTATGTGTCATGTTATCCGGTCGCTTAGCCGACCTGTGGTGTGATCCTGCCGGCGAGAACACCTTTCATGACATACTTGCCTTGTGCCAGCAATACTTTACGATGGAAGCTCAGGATCTGGTGGAAATTTTGTCGAATATTGCGGAAGCGATTCCAGAATTTTCTTCATTCTTTCAGATCAATCTTGGGAGTGATGAAGAAATTCAAGGCGTCGTGAGTATGGCAGAACAGACTCTCCTGACCCCCATTGCTCAATAGTTTTCTACTTCCTTGGACTATTGCTTCTCCTTGCGAAATTGCATGATATTTCCCCACCGTAGAAACTTTCCGTTGGATCATTGACTAGTATATAAAAGTTCAAACCTAGGGACATGGTACGCGTATCCTTCAGGTAAAAACGCGAAGGAGGCCATCTTCAAAAGGATTGTGTGATCATACAGGATTTCGGTTTGAAGAGAATGCGAGTGAAGTCGTTTTTTTATTTATAGCCGTTCTCTACAGCTTTAAGTAATTATCGTAAGTTATCACGATGTGCCAGCCGGGTTGGTATGGCTGGGGGTTATTTGGTTTCGCTATAACCTGGCTCAAGTGTCTGAGCGTTCAGTTCAGTCAGAATCGTCTTAATGGATGCAGGGGCGTTCAGGACGGTACCTTCTATGCCAAGCTGGCGTACGGTATGCAGCGCAAAGCACAATGTTCCCAAACTCATCTTCTCCACAGAGGTTACATCTGCAAGGTTTAATTGAAGTTGCTTGCTTCCAAGCGCATGGGCGTGACGAATAGCACGCTCACAAGCAGGACCAACCGTGTGATCTAACGTGCCTTTGAAACGAACTTCTAGTCGATCAGGGTAAATATGCTCTGTAATTGTCATATGTACCTCCTTGAGCTAAAGATACTTTTTCAGTACACATGAAAGAAGAACCTATTGACCATTCCTCAAAAAGGGTAGGGAGAATTACTGAAAACTGTTCAATGCCGACACTCATGGAATACGTGAGTTGTCGCTGAAAAATATGAAAGTCCTGTGTTGATTGATAGGTTCTTATGCTTTGTGGTGTGAGTTTGTGGAAATTCTTTTTGATTATTCATTTTCTTGAGAATGTGGTATGCAGTCTGTGAATTCCCCAACCTCCCGGAAGAAAATTTTTTCAGCAGCAACTCGATAATTACTTGAATAGCGGATTCCGTTGGCTCAGTGCATGGAGCGGGTTGGGCCCATGTCTGTGGTGCGCGGAAGCCCAGGTTGATCGTTTGCTTACTCGTGTGCAAATGAGTCCCCTAAGTTCTGCAGGATTAGCCGCAGGGTGTAGAGCAGCTTTGCATGAAGCAGTAGTCACAGCATTCCCCCTACTATACCGGAAGAAATCTATTCTGAGCTTAGATTTTGTAGAAATAGCACCGCGTGGTCATTAAAGGGAGGAGTGAATGTGGCTATCCCAGTATCTCTGTGAATCTCCCCGGTCTGGGCAATCTGGTCGGTCTCTGGGTTAAACCATTCATAATGAAAATTTCCAGTTTGTAGGTCAAGTTCAAATGGAAAGCCGTGAGCACTACCATCCAGCCCCTTACGAGGTTGGTAGATGATATAGATATGACCGGGATCTGCGAGACAATATCTAGTAGATGATAGTGAGTTATGAGGCCTCATCCGTGCTAAATCTATCATGTCGGCATAGCGCGCTATCGCCTGCATGGCCGCTGAGTCATCCGGCGTCACCCAGTCTGCACCTTGTTCGGGGTCACCCTCGACCGCGTTCATGCTATGACCTCGTGTGAAGGTTCTCCATTGCCACGATCGCATCCCGGGCCCTCCATGGAGGCTTGGGTGGATATGATCTGTATCTGCAATGACCACTTTTGCTCCTGTTGCAGCTGGTGGGTCTTTCTTCCAACGTTCATCTCCGTGCCAGCGGGATCCGTTTGGAGAGACATACTCCGCAGGACTCTCAAAGAGATACGGGTTCCAATCATCTGTCATAGAGCTATCTGGCGTCGGGCGTATGTTTGAGATCCCGACGGGATGAGGCCCGAATCCTCTCTGACGTTCGTAGCTGTGGATAAGGTTGATCACATGATACATCCAATCTTTCACGCGAATGACATGGTGACACATTCCATCCACGTCGGTGGCGACCGTTTCGTTAGAGATTTCATACAAGACGTTATCTAAGTCCCCAATCGTTTCTATCACTTTTGCCACGTAGGCATCGTGGATGGCGTTGACCTTAGGGTTGACACGAGTATGGACTTCCCACCCCCTACCATCATGATCGTAATCACCGTTGATTGCATTGATATTATTCTGGAGATTCAACGGGTGTCCTTCCCACTGCGTATTTGCTTGAACCCCTAATCCTTCAATACTCCAACCCTGAAACAACATGACGGAGACCCAGATTCCGCTTTCACCAGCTTTGATGATACGTCGGCGAAGACGATCAAAATATGCCTGATCGAAAGCCTCAAGATTAAACTTTGGTAACCCGTCGATGGCATGTCCTGGCCCTGTTCGCTGATAGACGTGAGGAGGCAAGACCACACTCGCTTGACCTTTTGGCCTCACTTCGTCGCCATCTGATATCCGCCAGAAGTGTTCCCAAACCCATAGGCGTAAAAAATTGTGGCTATAGTGTTTGAGTTGTGCGATAAAGGCTTCGAAGTCAAAAGGTGGGGCACCATGATGGTCCACTTCTTGTAATGTGCGAAAGTGATCGAAGCCATGCAGAAACACAGCCTTTCCTGTCAATGTGTCCTGAAAATATGCTGGATTAGTGGGATGGACCACGAGTCGGCCTGGAGACTGGTGAGGTTTGGGAATAGATTTGCGTGAGTGGTTCTTCATTTGGTCATGTAGAGTTTTCTCATGCACCTGTTGAACGCTAGAAGGTCTACAGGATTGTTGGTCAAATACTTCGCTGCAACCTTGAACAAGAATCAAGCCACTTAGTAGCAGTGCCCACTGACACGTTTTCCAAGATGTATCACGCATACACTTCCTGGAGATATAGCTGACGATGTCACTATGAGCAAGATATAACATAGAGACAATTATGGGTTCGATACTAGAAAAAACGAAAACGTCACATTGCAATCACATTGAATAAAGAAATGTACTCAGTCAACAGGAGTGAAACTTGCTTTTTAGTAAGACGAATCATATGAGTGTGAATGCTGGGAGGCTTCTCGATTGAAGAGTTCTTTAAGATAGATTTCTAGAAATAATCGAATATTGTTCGCGGCAGAACAATTCGAAAGTCAATAATCGGTCGGTGAGGATTTGCGTATTGAAGTTGACGGGCCCATCAAGGGATCTGTATAAAGTTTGCTAGCCTCATGTTTCACATGCTTAACACTCCGACTGCGCCCGTAGCTCAATGGATAGAGCACCTGACTACGGATCAGGAGGTTGGGGGTTCGACTCCCTCCGGGCGCGCCAATCCCAGAGTTTTCTTTATCTAGCTGGTTTCTAGTTTCCGACCTCTGTTGTAGCCAGCCTATCCCCTCAAGCGTTGCTCTGAACTTTTGGGAACCGTGAGAACTCATCAGAAAATGATGAGTGGGGTGGGCTCTTTGTTTGGTGAGATCTGGGTCTGGGTTGTTGTTACTCGACCTTCTCGAGCCCGCCCCACTTGATATGAAGACTGGTTGCTCAGCGATGAATCGTAGGGTGAGTGGATCGCCGAGCAACCGCAACTCCGAAGACCCGACTCTTCTAGAGCTGCACCCTGAGAGGAGGAGTGCTCCTGAGTAGGGTACTTATATTTTACTCCCCATAAGGTTTCTGATTCAAATGGTCTCCTGTTGGTTTGTTGCTAGCCTTGAGTAAATGGACTTTTTTCGTTTCTAGGCTTTTCTTGAATTGCTAAACACTAGCACACAAGATTGTTGACAACAATTTCTAGCGCAGACGAGTACGCATGTCTGATCTTTCTTGAATACGAACATGTCATAAAGTAAAAAAAATAACGATATGTGCATCTATGATTTTTTATCGATTTTTGATTCATTTTCTTTTGATGTGTGTAGCTCTTTGTTGTTCTTTTGTTCCATTAAATGACTCACTTGAAGTGACCGATAATCGAGTGATATTGGATTTTATAGAGAGGGCTCAATGTCACTTATCACGCGATTATTTCTATGTGTTGGTTGGACTCTGGTTTATCTTGTCATTTCAACAAGTCAATTATGGGCTGGTCCCACGTTTCTCAATCGACAAGCCTATCCCATTAACTTGGCCTTGCATGAAATGGGTCCTTACCACAAGAATTACCTTCGGACATTTGAAGTGTGGACCCAGTGGAATAATGACGCGAGTGATGACGTGAAAGTAAATATTCTCTTCACGTTTTATGATAGCGATTCTGGCGGATCAAGAATGGGTGAGGATGGAAAAGACGACATCCTGATGAGTGTGATGCAGTCGGTCACGATACCTGGCCAAGTGAGTAATTGGGAAAAAACCTTCTATCTCACGGCTATTGGCGGGAAAATCAATCAAGGGTTTGACCATCTTGAAGAAGGCGCAGGTCTTGAACTGTACGTGGATGCACAAGTGACTTCTATTCAATACCTTTCTGAGTAAAACGCCTCAGATCTTCCTCATGAACTAGATTTTTGACTTTTCGTGAAGGGTAAATGGGTGGCTACGAAGTCGCTCTAGCTCTTCGTATGTTGTATGCGCCGGCACATGTCTGTGCTTCAATCCACGTGGTTTTGCCATCGTCGGTCATTTGTGAAACAGAAGCAGATCTTTTGTTTTCTTTCGAAACACGGATCACGAAATACGTGTTTGGGCTTGTTGGCGATAGCCATACAATAATGTGACATTGATACGACGGCTTTCATACTCATCTTTAAAGTTCAACGTATCGGTTTCATGGAAGAGATTGGAATTGAACATCAATGCGCGGTTTTGACGGTGCGGCACGGTAATCGCCTTGGCATGATATCGTTCTAAAAAATCTCGAATTTTTTGGTTGTTTCTATCGCTATTATAGGTCTTAAAGTCCCACTCGTCAGGAGCTTCTTTATCCCAAACAACTAATCCTCCATTCGTCGGATCGAGATTCGCATCATCAGGCGTAATCCAGAAATTGACATTGACAGCCGCAGCATCAGCATGCATGTTGAGACCTTGTAATTCACTGTCGTATTTAAATGCCCAGGCTTGTGCGAGACGATGATGTTTGAAAATGCCAGGGAAACGTAGCCGTAACTCCTCGGCAATTTGCAGTAGCAATGGACAAGCGAACCCTTCAGCTAGAAATGCTCCGAGATATCCATTGTGGTAATCTTTTTTCCAAATCGTGGCCTCTAGGCAAAACCGGCGAAGATTCGTTAATGCTTCTTCATTTAAGAGCTGATCAACAAAGGTGAGCTCTGGCTGCTTGGCATGGTAGTTCGCTTCTATGGCTGCCACATCGAGATGTGGATTCAATGTTCCTCCGGATAGGACGTTGGCTACTCCATGATATCGAATACTATTGAACGATGGAGCGAGATGTCGTCTGTCTTCTATCGACAAACGAATAACGCCAGAATGGTTTCTCTGGGATTGGATCTGACCTCGAATCATCTGTAATGTTTCAATGTACGAACCTGGTAGTTCCTGAACAAGATCATGTCTTTGAAGGTAGAGCATTTGTTCCAAATCGTGCTTGATACGTGCGGACGTGGTTGTCTGTATGTGGACTGGTCTGCCATGGTTATGAGTAAGTTCTGCCGATCGTTGAAAACACCTTAACGCTTCGTCCAAGTGCTTTTTCCACAATAGTGTCAATCCAAGATGGTAGTGAGCATTGGAATAGGTAGGCTTGCAAGTAATAGCTTGCTGGAAAGCATGAGCCGCCTCGTCCAATTTTCCTTCGTCTTTTAATGCGACACCTAAATTATTATGGGCTTCGGCATGAGAAGGATTGATCTCTAAGGCCAAACGGTATTGCCTGATGGCCTCATTGATTCTCTTTTTCCCCTTATAGATAACCCCCAAGTTATTGTGAGCTTCACCGGATTTGGGCCTAATGCGCAAGACAGACTCAAATGCTTGGACGGCCTGCTCGAGCTTCCCCTGTATTCGGTAGACATTCCCCAGATTGTTGAGTGCCTCGACGTAGGAAGGGTTGATGTGCACCGCTTGGCGGTACGCAGTTACCGAGTCGTCGAACTTCCCTTCCTTTTCGCATGCGAGACCAAGGTTGAAATGATAATGAGGTTTTTTAGGATCAGAGGCAATGGCTTGGGAAATCAACTGTGCAGCTTTGTTTGTGTCGCCGCGTTGCAAATACGTTAATCCTAGAAGATGGAGTGAGTCGGGGTGAGTCGGGTATTGGTCAAGTATTTGCTGATAGCGTGTTTCAGCCTGGGTAAATTGCAGGGCTTTGTGATGAGCAACGGCCTGTGAAAAAACTGCGTGGAGGTTAGAGGGAAGGCGCACCTCACTGGGCTTTCTCTTGATTTTTTCTACACGTCTTCGTGTGGCCCGGCTCATGAATGTAAGAGATGAGACGGCTGTCCAAATTCGTCAATTCCATAGGATGCGAATCGGGATAACCGTGTCTTGTTATTCGGGTTGTATGAAAAGAGAAAGTCTGTTCGCATGATTCCTAGGTTCCAGTGCTTACAGTATGCGTTTGCTAATAAGGCGTGTTGTAAAGTGACAGAACTCGCGTTATGCGTTGGCTGGTCGCGGCCAAGCCTAAGGTGATTATTCTCCGGAATGAGCATCTGGGTTGAGCTGCCACAAACTCCAGGAAAGCGCCTCTCGAAGTTTCTGCATTTCAGGTTCACGAGAGGGATCTGTCCACGCTTTTTGATTCAATACTGTAAGAGGTTCGACGGCCCTCTGGTCTGCGAGTTTCCCAAGCGCCAGCACAATTTCCGTCTGTACGGGAAGTTCGGTAGTTGGCTCTTTCAGTGCTGATAAAAATGGCGTAAAGACTGGAGCTTGCGAATTGTATGTGGCGATTTCACCAAGACCTCTCACGGCTGAGACTTTCAGATGAGGATCCTTGGATGTATGTAAGATCTTGAGTAAGACTTCTGTCGCCTGTTCTCCCTGTCGTCCGATTGAGACTGCAGCCGCGGCCGCCAACCTAGGATCTTGTAACGCGGGTTCAAGGATCGGCAGCGTGTCAGGGTCTGAAATTCCACCTAAGAGAGATATGATGTTGAGTTTGAGGGCTTGAGATGTTTCATCGTTGTTCATGATCTGGCTCAGACGTTTGGTCTGACCCCATTCAGCGAGGAGCATATAGGGAAAGTCATCTTGTCCGAGGAGCTTTGCCAGCTCTGATAACGCGTATTGACCTGAGTCGTTCACCCCTGCCTTTCGTGCTGCACGTCGTGCATTTTGGAAGTCAGTTCGAATTTCTTTTCGCCATGCCGTATCATGACCGTCAAGACCATACGTGATTTGGCATGCGGGCCCTTTCCAATTACGAGATGGCGCATGCAGTGAATCGGCATCTCCTCCATAACGAGATGGTCCGATTCGGGTCTTACGTTCTTCGCATTTAACTTTCACGATGACATCGTAAGGCTTATCAGGGTGTTGATGGATGACAAACCCCAGTCGAAGCAATCGGTCATTCACCACATGCTGAATTTTTCCAGGATTGACACTTCCTCGTTCTGTGAGTGCGACAGCTTGAAGAAGGACGGTCTTCGCATATTTCAGCGTACTCCGTTCTTCTGCCGATAACGTTCGATCTCGTGCAAAGCCATCTTGTATCGTCAAGCTCAACAACATCAAATATACCAATAAGACTCTAGGGAACATTCCATTCACTCCTTAGTAATGAAACTCATTCACGATGAGGCGTTGTCCCACGAATTATAAACAGCGCAGTGTCATATATGCCAAAATTTCGTATACCAACTATTGAGTAGACAGTGCAACGCCTCATCGTGAAAAATCTTCAGAATCGAGACCGGCAAGAGGTTATAGACCTAGGAGCATTATTAATAAATAGACATGTTGAGCCGAGAATCTCGTCATAAGCTATGGACATTGTCGCGTTCATCGGTGTGCATGAACGTCGTGCAATTTTGATGAATGCCTTTTCTTTGCTTGAAGAATGTTGTGTAGCATTCTGATAACCTTATGAGTTTTATTGATATGGAAGTTGATAAGAAAAAAGTATGTTAGGTTCATTGGAAATTTAAGAAAAGGCCCTATCGATACGATGAGATTTTTGATGATGCGCAACTTTTCTGGCGGATATTTAAGTATTTTTTGTGGAGTTCTGATTTTTCTTCCGTTGAAGGTTGGGGCGTTTCAGGTCAAGAATAGTGATTTTGAGTCCGGTAACCTGTCTGGGTGGACGGTGTTTGAAACGGTCAATGGCACGTTAGGTGGCGGGGGATATCCTCATTGTGTGGATTTTGACATTACCGGTGATGGTTATGTGTCCAAGAGCGTCGAGTTTAAGGTTGGACAACGGCAGTATCAAGGCGGAGCTCCATCTCTTGCTGGCGGAGGAATTTTCAGGAGGCTTCATTTAGAACAAGGGAGTCTTTCGGTGACCGCTGATATTGCTTCTTCGTATTCGTCGTTGAATGATCGACGAAACTTAGCAGGAGGCTTATTTGAAATCCTGCTAGATGGAGCAGTGATTGCCAGTCATGACTTTGGACCAATTCCAAACAATACGACACAGCGCACGAAGATGGAAGGTTTTGCCTATGTATCAGTCGGAATGCACGAGCTGCGCATCCGAATTCGGCGCCCATTTAGAAGCCTTCCTCAAGATCAGGCGCCGAAACAATATCTTGATAATATTCAACTAAAGCTTTCTTCGTCCTAGAGACTTCCTTTCGTCGTCTGTCTTTCTACGAAATCAGACACTTGGTACAGTGCTTTGGGTGTTTTTATCTGGATTGGTGTTAAGTTAGGTTACCCTTAATCCGATACAGGAAGGTGAATATGTGGGTCCATTTAGTGAATGGAGCTGAGGATGGTGATATCGGAAAAGAGAATTAATGAACACGTTATTATAGAGAAATTTGTTGGGAGTTTTGACCAAAATGCTCGACAAGATTTTAAATGGAGAATTGATGTAGCCGTCAACGACGGTCTTCGTTTTATCATTCTTAATATGACGGAAGTTTCATTTATTGACAGTGCTGCGCTTGGATGGCTTGTGCTCTCGCAACGTCGTTTTCAACGTATAAATGGGAAACTTAGCATTGTCGCACAACAAGGGTTTGTTCGCGATATTCTTGATCTGACTGAGATTTCTGAATGGATCCCAGTCTTTGAAACCGAGGAAGAAGCTCTTTCATCCATGAGTACCGTCTCAGCGTAAAAAGTCGATGCACGCAAAGTCCACTTCAACTCAATTTTCTCATTCAGCAAATCGTGAGACGGAGATTCCGGAAGATCGACGGGAGGGATTCCGCGCTCGTGTGGTTCATGACCTCAATTTAGAGGCTGAATTACGTTGTAGTAAAAACAAGGTCTGGCCGAGTAGTGCGCTGAATCTCAGTCTCAATGGGACCCTGTTAGAGTTTCCTAAAAATCAGGTACCTTCTCTGCATATAGATGAAAAAGTGTCAGTCAAACTCTGTTGCCAGGAGGATAGTGTTTGGGTTCCTGGTGTGGTGAGACACAAGCGAGTTAACAGAGTTGGGATCCATTTTCCCGAATTCATGCATGCAAGTTCCAAATCGACCGAACAGATCATTTCCCGAATCTTACGAGCTGTCGAGCGTGGCTGGCTTCGAGCGAAGTCACAATAATCCTTCCTGACCTTTTTCGTATTTTCACCGCTTTTGTTTCTTTCGTAAGTTATTCTATCAATAGAAACATTGATTATAGAAAGGAGTCGCCCTGGGTGATAGGAAAGGTCATGCTCCAGGTGTGCGTTTGCGAGATGTATTCACCTTCTTTTTCTTGTGAGGAAGAGGAGCGGACGATTTAATGGAGAGCGTGCACTCCATACGGGGAGATTTCTGGTCAATTGCCCTATACAGATGAATTTCACAGATACGGTTGTCATTAATGTCCATGGCATTACATATCGCATCTTGTGCGATCTTCAGTCCTCCATCTAGGTCTCTGCGCAGAGCTGAGGTAAAGTAGAACCAGACAGAAAGAATGAGCGAATGCGATTTAAAGTTATTGAGTAAGGTTTTGCGGTTTGAGGAAGATGCCAGCGTCATCAAGATGTGTTGCGCGACGGTCGTCTTATATTGTCGACCTTTGGATGATAAGATTCGACGCCCATTGACCGTGGCATATTGATGATTGATGCTTGGAGGTACGGGCAAGGTCAGGAACAACTCTTGAGACGTCACTGAGAAAGAGTCAGGGGGGGGTGACGTTTTGGGAAGGGAGAGGTCAATGCGCCGGCGAGTTGTGAATCGAGAAGAACCTTTACGAATCCGTGAGGGTTGTTGAGTGAGGGTTTGGAAGTCTTTGATCCGTATTGGTTTAGACACGAACAGGAAAGAATTTGATGGAGCTAATGCTGCATAGCTTGAGAGTGGTTACAGAAAACTCAGTGTGTCGTCAAAGAAGATTCAATAGTTTACTTTGAATCTCTTCAAATTTTTCTTCATTCTTTAAGACAAATCGCCGCCAATCAGAAGGATTCCAAATTTCCAGGCGATGATACATCCCAACGATCACAATTTCCAAATCATCTTCTAGTGGGATGGTTTTCCTTAGGCGTCCAGGAATGAGTATACGCCCGGCTTTATCAATATCCGAAGAGGCGGCTTCTGCCACAAGGTAATGCATGAAGAGGCGACTTTGATCTTCATCGCAGGCTTCTTTCGCGCGCTCAAGCACTTTTTGCCATTCGCTGGGAGAATAGGCTGAAAGCGGTAAATCTTGGCCCTTGAGGAAGACGACTCCTTGTCCTTGAGCCTCCAATTGCTCACGGATAGGGCTAGGAACAAGAAAGCGTCCCTTTTCATCAAGCTTACATGGATATTGTCCTGCAAACATCAATACGCCCTAAAATCGTCGATAATACACTCAGCGACTACCATCTACGATAGAGAATACCGTAGGAAACAAAAATGTCAAGTAGTTTTGCTTGGGGGTATCTGCTCAGCACCCCCTATATGTATGGCAATTTCTGAATTTTCTAGTGGCTGTGAGAACCCCAAAGATGAGTTCAATCACAACATTCGTGCCAGTGTGACGACAAACACCTTTCCAGCGCCAGCCTTTCGAAGAGTTTTGGCACATTCATTCACGGTCGTGCCGGTTGTATAGACATCATCAACCAGTAATGTCGATTTGTCTTTGATTGCTTGTGGTGAAGTCACGGCAAAAGCCTTTCGAAGATTCTTCAGGCGTTCTCTTCGAGAAAGAGAGGTTTGCGGTGTGGTGTGGCGTGTTCGAACCAATGTGTTGTGTGCTAACGGAATATGAAAATGTTTGCTGAGACGATAAGCTAAGAGTGATGATTGATTGTATTCTCGTTCTCGTAAGCGAGAAGCATGTAAGGGGACAGGTATGATGAGGTCTATAGGGGGAATTGTTGTTAATGCCGAGTTCATAAGGTGAACCATCGGATCTGCTAAAGCTATCTTTCCTCGGTATTTAAAAAGCCCAATAGCTTCTTTAAGCGGAGATTGATACGGGTACAGTGTCCAAGCTTTGGAAAAGGCTGGTGGGCGAGTTCGACATGTTATGCAGCAATGTTGAGGACTGTATCGTACGGCCATATCCGAGGCAAAAGGAAGATGACAGCGAGGACATTGGGGACTAGTAAGTGGGTGAATGATACTCCAACATGGATCGCAAAAAAATGGTATGGCATCGCTGTGGAGGGACTCTCCACAAGCTGTGCAGTTGACAGGAAGAAGCGCGTGGGAAAGTGAGCGCGCGAGTTGCTTGCATTTGGTCAGGAAATCAGTTTCCGGCATTGCTTATGTCTGAGGAGATCTACGCATAAAAAGTGAATAATAAACATGCCATCTCTCTTCTCGTTGTG
Organism: Nitrospirales bacterium; assembly: GCA_965223675.1. Taxonomy (GTDB): domain Bacteria; phylum Nitrospirota; class Nitrospiria; order Nitrospirales; family UBA8639; genus JAGQKC01. The sequence continues at coordinate 4,166,950 of OZ245013.1, forward strand.
AGGACAGGTTTTCCTATGATATCGGGGGTAAGGATGGTAGTTTAGCAGATTGAGTGTATGTTTTTTTGACGTAAAACGTAGCATTATTGGCGAGAAAGTAGGTCTTGATGTGGTGAGGTTTCAGCATGTCGTGAAAGAATATAGACGGGGCACTTCTGTGATCACAGCCCTTTCTGATGTCTGTATAGAGATTCCTGCTGGACAAGTTTGCGCAATCATGGGCCCGAGCGGGAGTGGAAAAAGTACCTTTTTAAACCTGATTGCCGGGTTAGATCTTCCCACGTCCGGTGATATATTGCTGAAAGGCACGTCAACCCAAGACTTTGGGGATCAAGAATGGACGACGGTTAGGAGAGAATGGTTAGGCATCGTGTTTCAAGCATTTCATCTGGTTCCAGGACTGACGGCAATGGAAAACGTTGCCCTTCCCCTTCGATTGCAAGGGAAGTCTTCGCGGGGCATTCGCCAATCAGTCGAGAATATGCTAGAAATCGTCGGGCTTCAAGAGCGAGCACATCACCGATCGAGCGAATTATCGGGTGGTGAACAGCAGCGAGTGGCTATTGCCCGTGCATTTGTGCATAAACCTCAAGTGATACTGGCTGATGAACCTACAGGGAATTTAGATTCTCAGAATGGAATGGATATCGTTGCTCTTCTCAAGCAGTGTTCTCGTGAATTTGGTCAGACAGTCATTTTGGCGACTCACTCAGAAAGCGCTGCCGCAGAGGCTGAACGTCAATTGACGTTGCGAGATGGGCACCTCTCTTAATCCCATGGATCTTTCCACAACCATTGCCGGTGTACATTTTCCAACGTGTCTCATGAATGCATCCGGGGCCAGATGTGTGACGCAGCAAGATCTGGAGCAATTAGGTGAGTCTCATGCCGGGGCGATTGTCACGAAATCCATGACGCCTCTTGAGCGAAGCGGGAACCCTGAACCTCGGTATGTCTCGTTTGATGGTGGCTCTATTAACTCGATGGGGTTACCAAATTTAGGGTATCCGGCCTACGCCAAACTGATTCCTGATCTTCGCCGTTACAACAAACCAATCGTTGCCAGTATTGCGGGTCTTCAACCCTCAGATTTCCTTGAAGCCGTTCGAGCCGTTAACGAAGCCAAACCTGACCTCATGGAGATCAACTTATCCTGCCCCAATATTCCTGGTAAGCCCCAAATTGGTTATGATTTTCAGGCTTCTGAGGAATTACTCCTCAAGATTCGTGATCTTGCTGAGCCTCCGATTGGGGTGAAATTACCCCCTTACTTTGATCCTGTTCATCACGAAGCGATGGCCAAAGTCCTCACTCGCGTCGGGGTGTCGTTTATTACCGTCATTAATTCTGTTGGCAATGGACTGGTCGTAAATGCCGAAACTGAAACCGTTGTAATCAAGCCTAAAAGTGGATTTGGAGGGCTTGGCGGACGAATCATTAAGCCCGTGGCTTTGGCGAATGTCCATGCGTTTTGGAAATTGATTGGTGATAGGATTCAGATTATCGGGACAGGAGGCGTAGAAACAGGGCAGGATATTTTTGAACATCTGTTATGTGGGGCCTCTGCCGTGCAGATAGGTACTGTTTTAGTAGAGGAACAGGTTGGGGTCTTTGAACGGCTTGAGCGCGAATTATCAGAATGGCTGGGTAGAAAAGGGTATGATGCTGTCGAAGCTTGCCGCGGGAAGCTCAAAGAACTCTAGGATTCAAAACCTGTCTCTATGAGTATTTATTTGATGACAGAACCTTTAGGAATAAGGCGAAGGGCAAGAGCTTGCCGAAGCAACTGGGCCACATTTCGAACGCGAAGACGACGCATGAGGTTAAAACGGTGGACTTCTACGGTTCGTACGCTAATATCGAGCCGTTCCCCAATCTCACGATTGGTATAGCCCTGAGCAACGAGCCTGAGGATTTCTTTTTGCCTGGTCGTCAGTGATTGGGCATCATTGTCGTTTATGGAAGTATTCACGTCTCAATCGTGTCCGAGAGGGCTGGGTTTCGGTCATCCACGACCACAGAACTCACGCATCTTTGTCTAGTTAATTTACCATAAGCTTATATCCTGAGACAACACACAATGTTTGCCGTGTTTAAGGCACTATTTCTGCTTGTCCAAGAACACCTCAGGCAGCGTCCCATTCGCACGAGTTTGACCATGTTAGGAGTTGCGATTGGTGTTTCAGCCTGGCTAGCCATTCGATTGGCGAACGGGGAGGTTTTTCAGTCATTTGAGGCTTCCGTTGACTCCGTAGTCGGCGAGGCGTCCATCCAGGTGTCAGCAGAAGAACGCCGGCTTGATGAACGACTTTTACGAAAAATTAGGCAGCATCCGGCTGTGCTTGCGGCTCATCCCGTCCTCAAGGTTCCCGCTACCACTAAAGACAAAGACTCACAAAGACAAGCTATACATATTCTTGGCTTGGACGTTCTTGAGTTGGCCAATGAAGAAGGCGTGAATCATTCTGAATTGAAGCAAGACGATCCAAACCTTGAATTTCTCTTGGCCGAGGATTCTGTTTTTTTAGGCCACGGGTTAGCAGAAAAGTTGAAATGGGATATCGGTGAGAAGGTATCCCTTCAAGTTAGGGAAAAAAAATTTCACGTGACGATTCGAGGAATGGTCACGCCTTCTAGCCCTAATCGTCGACGGTTGGACAATATGGCCATCATGGATATTGCTGCGGCTCAATCATTGTTTGGCTACCAAGGCGAGTTAGATCAGATCAATTTGGTGCTTTCGAAGGACCACGCTGTTTCGAACGTGCTTGCAGACTTAAAAGAGACTCTTCCGCCCAATACGGTTTTATCTCGAACGAGTCGGCGAACTCAACAGGTCGATGCGATGGTGAAAGCCTTCCAGTTTAATTTGACGATGTTGAGTACGGTTGGTCTCTTAGTCGGCCTTTTTTTGGTCTATAACGCCATTTCATTTTCGGTCGTCCAACATCGTCGCGAAATCGGTATCTTACGGGCCATTGGGATGTCACGAATGCAAATCAGCCTCGTTTTTATGTCAGAAGCGGCTGCGGTAGGTTTGTTGGGCGGTTTTGTGGGGTGTGGGTTGGGGTTCCTGATGGCGCAAATCCTAACCTCGCTGGTGAGTCAAAGCGTGACGGATTTGTATGGAGTCGTTACTGTGGAAATGGTTTCGGTTTCCTCGGATATGATTCTTGAAGGCAGCGGCCTTGGTTTAGGTGTTGCGTTGATTGGCGCACTTCGTCCCTCATGGGAGGCCAGTGGGACGGTGCCAACGAAAGCCCTGGCGCCTGGAGATTATGAAGTGGTGAGCACACGGCATAGCGCCTATTGGGCTTGGGTTGCCGGAGGGCTGTTTGTTCTGGCCGGGTTGATGAGTTTGCTGCCGCCTGTTCAAGATGTTCCCCTATTTGGATACGCGGCGGTGTTTCTGTTGTTGCTCGGATGCACATTGTTAGGTCCACTGCTTATTCGAAGTTTACAGCGGCTCAAGACCTATCGTTCTACTAGTGAGTGGAATGTTGCGAGTACGTTAGCGGCTGAGCAGCTCGTTCGAAATCCAGGGCGAAGTAGTGTGACCTTGTCTGCGCTCGTGATCGGGTTGGCTATTATGGTTGGTGTGGGAGCTATGATCCAAAGTTTTCGGTATACCGTGGAATTGTGGATTGATCAGACCATGATGGCTGATGCGATCGTCGCGCCGACTCTCTGGTGGGAAGGGAACGAGAGTGATAAGGAAACGGCGAGTCTTTCTTCTCGAACACTTGAAGCTGTGAAGAAGATTCCAGGGGTGGTCGCGGTTGATCCCTATCGGGAAGTGCAAGCTATCGCTCAGGGGACGCAAGTTGTTTTAGTTTCTAGAGACATTCAGCTTCATGCCCAAACCAGCCGGTACCTCTTCGAAGAAGGCGATTCGACTACGATCTTGAACCAAATGATTCAACACCATGGTGTCATTATGTCAGAGGTTCTGGGAGAACGCTTGGGACTCCATCGCGGAGATACGATCAAGTTAGCTACTCCTCAAGGTGTTCAAGAATTCCCCGTGCTGGGAAGATTTTACGACTATTCGACCGATGGGGGAAAAGTGGTAATGGACCAACGTGTATATCAGAATCTCTGGCAGGATCGTGATGCGACAGTCTTTGCCGTCTATCTTGAATCTGGCGCGGAGTTGGATCAGACACGAGCTCAAATTGAAAAAATTGTCGGAGCAGTGCAACCCGTGACCACGATCAGTAATGGAGAACTCAGAGCGGAAATATTAGATATTTTTGATCGAACCTTCCGAGTGACGTATGTACTGGAGTTGATCGCGTTGTGTGTCGCGGTGCTAGGGATCGTGAATACTTTGATTACAGCTATTCTCGAACGACAACGAGAGATTGCCACGTTGCGTGCGCTTGGAGCCAGTTCGACACAAATTCAACAGCTCGTGTTTTGGGAGTCAGGGTATCTTGCCTCTTTGGGGGCTATTCTTGGAGTGATGGGCGGGCTAGCACTCTCGGTATTGTTGGTGAAAGTGATTAATAAACAATCCTTTGGGTGGACAATTCAGTTAATGATTCCCTCTATAACTATTGTTGAAGCTGTTTGTGTCGCTGCAATAGCGGGGATCTTAGCAGGGTACATTCCTGCTCGCTGGGCCGCAAAGCAGCCGATTGCAGATGGATTGAGGTATGAATGATAGCTCGTTAATAGTTACAGAATTACTGTATTGATGATAAACTGAATTGATGATTAGTAAAGTCACTATCAATAAACGAGGTACCCTTACTATTCCAGCTAAAATGCGGGAGACCTTTGGCATTAAGGCCAACGACGAGTTAATTATTGAAGACACCGAACAAGGCTTGTTGCTACGTCCGGCATTTAGTGTACCCGTAGAAATCTATACAGAAGACCGGATTAAGGAGTTTGTCAGTGATGAAGAGGCCATTGGCAAGCTCTTGCCCTCTGAAAAATAGTTCAGGGATTCGGCGTGACTCGTGTTTTTCTAGATGCCAATGTGTTGTTCTCAGCGAGTGACGCTAAGAGTAATATTGCGTTCCTCATACATCTGCTCATTGGACAAGGTAAAGTAGTCACGAGTGACTATGCCTTTCAAGAAGCCCGTCGAAACGTACAACTCAAAAGACCGTCATGGGCCAAAAGTCTGGATACGTTAATCCATCAGGTAGAGGTTGTCCAATCAATTCAGTTCACTCTTCCCATACAGCTTTCCAGTAAAGACCAACCTATCCTCTGTACCACCATTCGTAGTGGTTGCCAATACTTGGCGACCGGTGACCGAAAAGACTTCGGACATCTCTATAATCACACGGTTCAAGGCGTTACAATTATCAGCTTAGTTCAACTAGCCAAAATTGTCCTGCAGATGAGTGAGAATGAGAGTTGGTTATAGCGATCTACCCTCTAAGTTCCCCATCCACAGTTGTAAGCTTCCTCCAATCGAGGACAGGTAATTTGTAGAGCTTTCTGGCAACAGGTTCAAATGGCCGTGTACCATCTCAATAATCGTCCCAGAAAAACGCGAAGGTATTGCACGCCCAATCAACTGTTCAACAAACACTTCGTCCCGCTGGTTTAAGAAAAATTGCATTTACGACTTGAATTCAAGGGGTGCTTGTGAGTTAGGATTTATGTTTATTGCTTGACTTCACACCCACTCTCTTTATGAGATTTTGGCTCTTTTCTCATGACAGGATGCTTTCTCAATTATACGTTCGCTCCGATCTGCCCGATTGCCCCACATTAAGATAAAAAAGTCAACCGGTTTCTGCTCAAAAGGAAGAGAAGCGTGGCCTTAACTTTGCTGGACGAAATGCGGTAAAGTTATTTCCAAGTACATGCAACCTCTAGATCAGCGAGCCCTGAAGGCCAAAGATGGACAGGCGAATCTGATACAATGCCAACAGTTTTACGAGTCGGGCCGTATCGATTCTTCTTCTATGCCGGAGATCGTAACGAACCATCGCATGTACATGTTGAACGGGATGAAAAGATTGCGAAGTTCTGGCTTGAGCCTGTGAGGTTACAACGCAGTGGTGGCTTCAATCGCGTGGATATCAAACAGATACAATCAATTGTCGTTGAGCATCAAGAACAGTTAAGGGAGGCGTGGCATGAGTACTTCCGTAATGCCTAATCCAGTCAGTCCTCGTGCGGAACATGTGACAATCACTGAGGATACGTTAAGTGTCGATCTTGGAGACGGACGGACTATTGCCGCCCCGTTGGCCTGGTTCCCACGGCTTGTTCATGCTACTTCCGAAGAGAAAAACAACTGGCGGCTGATTGGCCAAGGAGAAGGCATTCATTGGGAAGATCTTGATGAAGATATTAGCATTGAGGGGTTACTTGAAGGTCGACCATCTGGTGAAAGTCAGACCTCATTCAAAAAATGGTTAGACGCACGTTCTGCTCGTGACAAATAGTGTTCGTAGTAGTTTACATACGAGAGTTGCACTAACTCCTTAGCAGCTCCAAGCTTTACCTTTCTTCTCTCGATTAGTTTAATCCAAGGTTCACCTCTTTGAATTCCTTACGGTGTCAATCCATGAGGTTCTCTATTCCCAGGAGACTCTTGTGCTAAGGTCGTACCCAATCAACCAGCATCTACATACCAGTAGCAAGAATAGCTGAAAAAACTCTTGCCCTTCTGCCTGCAAGCATCTGTCTTATCTGAACGTTCTTCCACATTTTCCACTATGCTCTTCCACTTCGCTATTTTTCAAGCTTACAACTTCCCTGTTTTTTCGTTTGTATTTTCTGATGGCCGGAAAACAAGCCAAGATCATTTCAGAAGAACTTCTGCAAGAAGCTCTCGATGATGTTGAACACTACACCCAATACCCTCTCCGTAATCGCGTGATGCTCTTACTCTCTCACAAAGCTGGGCTTCGAGCGAAAGAAATTAGCGCCTTACAATGGACGATGGTGACAGATGGGAAAGGAAACATACTCGATGCGTTAGAGCTTCCGGATTCGGCTACGAAATGGAATAGCGAACGGACCATCCCACTTCATCGAGCATTGCATGCAGCCTTGCTACTCTTGAACCATAGTCGTTGTCCTAATTTAGAAGATCCCATCATTGTGTCATGCCGTAGTGGACCAAGACGGCACCAAGCGTGGTCAATTGGTTCTGGTATCTCTATCGTCGGCTTGGATTTTATCGATGCAGTAGCCATTCAGGTCGCCGGACATTCATTACGAACACCGCACGAAAAATCTCAAGGGCCGGGGGCAGCCTACGTGATGTGCAACAATTGGCCAGACATGCCAATCTGACCACAATCCAACGCTATGTTGAGGGAAGCGACCTGGCGAAAAGGAAGGTAATAGATATGATTTAACTTACCAAGGATTCTTATGAGATTTCTCCCTAATTTAACTTGCGATTCTCCGTGGTTTTGGCACGGGGATCTTTATTGCCCGTTGTGGGTAGCTGTCCTGACGATCAGGTTGCGACTTGCTCCGATACTGTCTGCCTGATCAAGTGCTGTTTTAGACCGTCTGATGGACTGTTGTGATGTGAGGTTGATAGGTGACCTCTACCGTAAAGCCAAGGTCCTCAATCATTTGTTGCACTTCTGAAGCTGGTTGGCCCGGTGTCGTCAAGTATCCATCCACAAAGAGTGAATCAGCCACATAGAGGGCTAAGGGTTGTAATGATCGAAGGTTCCACTCACGTCCGCCTGCTGCTCGAATTTCTCGCCTTGGATGCAAGAATCGAAACATGCATAGAATTTTGAGGCATCGACGCGGTGTGAGTTGGTGTTTGCCTTCGAACGGGGTTCCTGGAACAGGATGTAACATATTGAGTGGTATTGAGTCTGGGTCGAGATCACGTAAAGAGAACGCTAAGTCGACAAGGTCCTGGTCGGATTCACCCATGCCGATGATGCCTCCAGAACAGAGTTCCAGGCCGGCTGCTCGTGCGTTCTTGAGTGTGGCCATTCGGTCGGCAAAGGTGTGGGTCGTGCAGATTGAGGCATGATAGGCTTCGCTGGTATTGAGGTTATGGTTAATGCGATCGACTCCTGCCGCTTTTAATTCTTTAGCTTGCTCTTCGTTCAGTAATCCCAACGAGCAACAGACCTGGATTGGGATTTCTTCCTTGATCTGTCTTACGGCAGTTGAAATCTGAGCAATTTCTCTGTCAAGTGGTGATCGGCCACTGATGACCACGCAGAAGCGTTGGGCCTTGGCTTCCGCCGCGCGTTTCGCGCCTTGAAGCATGTCTTTCGGAGAGACCAGTGCATAACGATCAATGTCGGCGGTTGAGACTGATGATTGTGAGCAATAATGACAGTCTTCTTGGCAAGCTCCGCTTTTGGCATTGAGTAACATTTGTAATCGCACGGTGTTCCCAAAATGTTTTCGTCGAACGCGATAGGCGGCATTGATAAGGTCGAGTAATTGGTCATCAGGTGTTTGGAGGACGGCTAAAGATTCAGTTCTAGTCAAGCAGGTATCTGTTAGCACTCGATTTGTGAGATCTTTAAAGTCAATCATGTGATTCCTCTTGTGGGTACGTTGAAAAAAGCCGCCAGCGGCGTTCCTGCCCTCTCGCCGCTTGAACCCCGCATGGTTTGCTGCAAGGACAACAGCGCAAGGCCAGTCGCAAGATTTGGTTGTGAGTATTGCCGATTCGCGAGAGTGCCGTGCTCACGTAATGCCAGTACGCTCTGCCCGTCAAAATAGCTGCGGCCTTGCTGAACGGACTTTTTTGAACAGATCCGTAGCCTTTGGAGATCAGTGTTTCCATGAGCAAATATGGCCTTCAATATCTTCATTTTTCAATGGTCCTCTTTTAGCAGTGATCCGGGCGTTGGGAGCGTTGCTCTTGATAAGGCAGGATTAACTGCCATAACGAGCTGTAACAGGTGTTGGGTTTTCGACTGATGGCAATGATGAAGTCAGCAACCCTTGTTGATCGTCATCAGGAAGCGGAATACGAGGAGCATCCGACCACATTTTTTCTAGCCCATAATATTGGCGAATATCTGTCTTGAACACGTGCACGACAATATCATCAAAGTCTAGCAGGATCCACATAGATGTTCCTGCGCCTTCAATTTGCGGAGTGGTGTGATACTCAGTCGAGATTTCTCGCGCAATATTATTCGCGATGGCTTTAACTTGGCGTTCAGACTCGCCTGACGCCACGATGAAATAATCGGCAATTGAAGTTAACTCTCGGACATCGAGGATGAGAACATCGGAGGCTTTTTTAGCCAGAGCCGCACGTGCGATCGAAAGGGCTTGTTGTTGGGATTGTGGAATAACAGCATTCACTATGATTTCGCGTGATATAAGTGATGTTGAATTATATAAGATTCCACAGAGGGCAGCAACCAACGTGATATCTTGTGCCCTTTCTGAATGGATGTTCGAATCAATGAAGCTGAGGCTTCACAGGGAGTTAGGGAAAGCAAAGTGAGCTGTCTTGATGATGAGATGGGGATATCTAGTCTATTGCAAAGGCCATTCTCGAGATCTTTGAGGCCTTGAAGAGGGATATTCGGCAGGCAGGTCACGGAAGGAATCTTGGTAAAATCAGCTTCTGGTCTTGAACAGACAATAAAATGACAAAGTTCCAAAAGTCTAGGCGCGTCTTTCCAGGTGTGGAGTTCCAGGAATGCGTCAAGTCCGATGATGAAAGACCATTGGGCAACGTTTTCATATTCTTGTTGAAGCTTCGTCACGGTATCGATGGTATATGATACCGTGGGCGACCGAACTTCGATGTCCGATATCGCAAAAGACGTCTTGTTCTCAATGGCCATCTGAACCATAATCAGTCGATGGTGTGCCGGGGCCAGGGAGGTTGATTCTTTATGCGGAGGATCACCTGTGGGAATGAAAATGATGCGATCAAGGTGGCATTCGGCTTGGACTTGTTCGGCAATGTGTACGTGACAACGATGAATAGGATTGAAGGTTCCACCGAAAAGTCCGATGTGCATAGGCCAGTTTAGACAGAAAGGAATATAAAAAGTAATAAATGAAAAGGGAACAGTGAAAAGACATGAAGCGTGACGCGTGAAGCGTGAGTGCTGACAGGGAAAGTGCGAAACGTGAAACGAGAAAGCACATGAGTCATGATACTTGGCTTCGTCAATATGAAACCTCTTTGCTAGAGTAGAACAAGATTGTCCCGGTGGATGACTTCTTCGTATTCACATTTTCCCAAGAGATTCTGAATGTCTCGCGTTGTTTGTCCTTTGATTTGCTCAAGAACCTGCGCCGAGTAATTCACGAGTCCTTTGGCAAATTCTTTCCCTTTTTTGTCGGTACACGTAATCGAGTCTCCGGCATTAAAAATTCCCTTCACGTCAAGGATTCCTGATGGAAGGAGGCTCTTGCCATGTTGTTGTAAAGCCTCAACGGCGCCTTGATCCAAGACGAGTTGTCCTTTGGGGCGCAAGGTAAAGGCAATCCATTGTTTCCGGCTGTTGAGTGGACTCCCGTGTGGGAGAAAAAAAGTGCCGCCGGGTTCTCCTTGCAAAACCTTGGGAAGTAATCCTGGAGTTTCGCCGTTTAAGAGTAAGGTTGAGACGCCAAATCGTGCGACATGCTTCGCGGCTTGGATTTTTGTGACCATGCCGCCTCGGCTTTCTTGACTTCTGGATTGTCCTGCTGCCTGTTCTAGGGATTTGGTGAACTTGGGCACCAATGGAATCAACGTGGCCGAGGGGTTCTGTCGAGGGTCTGCGGTGTAGAGTCCATCAACGTCGGTAAGAATGACCAACAGGTCTGCATCTATTAAGTGTGCGACCTGACCAGCCAGGTTGTCATTATCCCCGAATCGAATTTCGTCGACCGACACTGAATCGTTTTCATTAATAACCGGAATGACGCCATGTTTCAGCAGAGATGTCAACGTATGGCGGGCATTCAAAAATCGTTGTCGATTGGCGAGATCTTCGTGTGTGAGAAGAATTTGCGCCACGGTGTCTTCAGTTTCTTCAAACGACTTTTCATAGGCGCGGATGAGTCGACTTTGTCCCACTGCGGCGGCCGCTTGTTTCAGAGGGATTGAACGCGGATATGACTTGAGCCTGAGGCGCTGAATCCCCGCGACAATGGCCCCTGAGGATACGATGACCACTTGACGATTCTCAGCCTGTATTTTTGCAAGATCTTTCGCGATAGAGGCAATCTGGTCAACGCGAAGACCGCCTTCGCGAGAAGCGACAAGGCTGCTGCCAATCTTGACGACAAGTCGTTTGGTCTGGGTTAAGAGCTTGTCTCGCATGGATTTCTCATATGGCAGACTTGTTCGCTCAAAAATAACAGCAATGGTTGAAGCCCTTCACGAGTGACGGCTGAAATGGGGAAAAATGGAAGATGTTGTTGCTGGCAATGTGTGTGCAGTTTTTGCCGGAACTTCCCTGAACCTTGACTATCTATTTTGGTTGCCACAACGGCAAATGGACGCTGAGCCAAGTTGGTATCGAAGGTTTCAAGTTCATGTTTCAGCGTACAAAAGCTTGTTACGGGATCGTCGATAGACCATTCGGAAATATCAATAAGAAAGAGTAAAAACGCGGTGCGTTGGATATGTCGAAGAAATTGAAAGCCGAGCCCTTTCCCTTCATGTGCGCCTTCGATTAATCCCGGGATATCAGCTACAACAAAACTCTGGTCTTCTGTCACGCTGACGACTCCTAGATGGGGCCGCAAGGTTGTGAAAGGGTAACTGGCAATTTCTGGATGAGCAGAAGAGATGGAGGATATCAAAGTCGATTTTCCAGCGTTGGGAAATCCAACAAGCCCAACGTCGGCAAGTAGCTTCAATTCTAAAACAAGGGAATGCTCCTCCCCAGGAGTTCCTGTCTCAAATTGCCTTGGGGCTCGATTGGTGGACGTAGCAAAACGTGCATTTCCACGACCACCCTTTCCGCCATGCGCGATTACGACCTTTTGTTGGTCATTGATTAAATCGGCAAGAATCGTTTCTGTTTCTTCATCTTTAATAACCGTGCCTACTGGGACGGTTATGATCACATCTTCTCCTGCACTGCCAGATTTGTTTGATCCTTGCCCATAGTGCCCTGAAGGAGCTTCATAATGACGAAGATAGCGAAAATCAAGTAAGGTCGAAACGCGCGTGGAAGCCTTAAAGATTACATTGCCGCCATTACCGCCGTCGCCGCCATCTGGGCCTCCTTTAGGTACAAATTTTTCTCGGCGAAAACTACAGGTGCCACTACCACCTGAGCCAGCCTTCACAGAGATGCGAGCTTGATCAATAAACATGGATATCCTTGTTGCTTAGGGAGATAATACGCAGAAATTTTAGAAGGAACAACAGGATGAAAGATAGGAATGGAAGAGAGAGAAACCTCTTCGCTGATTACGAAGGGGGATAGATACTGACTTTCCGTCGATCTTTACTTCCTTCAAATTTGACAGTGCCTGAAACTTTTGCAAAGAGGGTATAGTCTTTTCCAAGTCCGACATTTAGCCCTGGATAAAATTTTGTGCCCCGTTGCCGAACGATAATGCTGCCTGCACTCACGGCTTCACCGGCATAGGCCTTGACGCCGAGATATTGGGGATTGCTATCACGTCCATTTCGAGAGGAGCCCCCTCCTTTTTTATGTGCCATCTGTCTATTCTCCGTTACGGGTTAATACAACACTAGGAAGGCGTCACGATTTCAGCAATACGAATTTGTGTGAATCCTTGGCGATGTCCTTTGGTTCGCCGGTAATTTTTTCGGCGCTTTTTCTTAAAAACTCGAATGGTGCGGGTTCTTCCATGACGAATAATTTCGGCCTTCACTGCCGCACTGTCGATTTTGGGTCGTCCCCAGATTGGACCATTTTCACCATGAATGCTTCGAACGTCAGAAAGCTCAATCACTGACCCTACATCTCCTACTAGTGACTCCACCTGAAGAACTGACCCAGGTTCAGCTCGATATTGCTTTCCACCTGTTTCAATTATAGCATACATAGATATCTCCCTTATTGGGACTGTTGAAAAAAGGCGCTAGCGGCGTTCTCATTGCTTAAAGGACTCGACGTACCGATGTACGCCTCGCCCTCTTCGTTGCTTGCTGCCTTGCTGATCGCCATTTTTGAACAGCCCCTGCGATCACCTAAGCCTTATTCAAATTGATGTTGGAATTTCTTTTATAATGATAACAAGCTAACGAATTTTTGAACAGATCCTTATTGGACTCACAATTAACATGGTGTTGAAAAAGGTGTCAAGATTTTAGAAGCACACGAGACGTGCCGATACTCTCGTTGACAGGCTTTTGACCCACTGTTATATACCTGAATGAAAGTAGCCTAAGATTTATAAGTGTAGGTTTTTCTAATGGTCACGCCAAGCAAAAAGATCTGGATGGATGGAACCTTCGTTGATTGGAACGAAGCCTCCGTTCATGTGTTAACGCATTCTCTCCACTATGGCCTCGCGGCGTTTGAGGGAATTCGCTGTTATCAAGGGCAGATGGGATCAGCAATTTTTCATTTGCAAGAACATGTGGATCGTCTGTTCGAATCGGCCCATATCACGATGATTCCCGTACCCTATTCAAAGAAAGAAGTCAGTGATGCCATCATTGAAACGGTACGTATTAATGACCTGAAGTCTTGCTACATCAGGCCTATCGTCTACATTGGCTACGGGGAAATGGGGCTTTATCCAGGTGAAAATCCTGTTCGTGTAGCTATCGCCGCCTGGCCCTGGGGCACCTATCTTGGAGAAGATGCTCTCTCAAAAGGGATCCGAGCCAAAATTTCTTCTTTTACACGTCATCACGTGAATGTTTCGATGACTCGCGCCAAGGTGTCTGGATACTATGTGAATTCCATTCTTGCTAAATGGGAGGCCAAAAAGTCTGGCTATGAAGAGTCAATTCTTCTTGATCCAGATGGTTATGTAGCTGAAGGGACTGGCGAAAATATCTTTATTGTCAGTAAAGGAATCCTCAAAACAACCCCTTTGACCTCCATCTTGGAAGGCATTACGAGAAATTCCATGCTTCAACTTGCCAAGGATAAGAAAATTCCCGTCCTTGAAGAACGGTTCACACGCGATGCGATGTATGTGGCTGATGAAATATTTTTAACAGGCACAGCGGCTGAAATTACCCCAGTTCGCGAACTGGACGATCGAACGATTGGTGAGGGAAAGCCCGGTCCTATCACGAGTACCTTACAAAAATCATTCTTTGATATTGTGAAAGGTAAAGATTCCGCCTATTCAAACTGGCTGACGCCTGTCGGCTAATCCTTTCTTTTCTGCTGCTTGAAGATTTCAGCGCACATATCTGTAAACGAGATGCGCTTCACGCTTGTGTGCCGCAGCGCTACAGCGCGCAGGCACGAACGACGAGATACGTTTTACCCACCTACGAGATGCGATGAAGTTGTTATTCTTTCGTTGCTGGCTCGGGAGTTGGCTCTGAAGTTGCTTCGGCAGCTGGTTCAGAGGAAGCTTGAGCGGGTTCTGCCGTGGTTTCGGTCGAGGTCGTTGCTGGCGTTGTTTCAGCCTCTTTTGTTGACGTATCTTTCTGAGCAGGTGTCGACAAGTCAATGACTGTTGAGGCGGTATTTTCTCTTTTGGATAAGAGCGCTAGACTCAAGGAGCTCAGCATGAAGATGATCGCCGCACCAACAGTGACCTTGCTGAGAAAAGTGCCTGGGCCTCGGCTGCCAAAGACGGTCTGACTTGACCCTCCAAACGCCGCACCGATTTCTGCTCCTTTTCCAGCTTGCAGCAATATTGCGGCAATCATCAAGAAGCACACAATCAGGTGAATCACGACGGTTAGTGTATACATAGTTTACCCGAGGAACCGAGATTAACTACACGCACGTTGTGCAGAGTCGATAATCTTAGCAAATGATTCAGGATTGAGACAAGCTTTTCCTATCAACGCTCCGTTAATTTGTGGAGATTGAAAGAGACTCTCTGCATTATCCGGATTGACACTTCCCCCATACAGAATACGAATGGTATTTCGGTCAATTCCCCATTTTTCTTCAATAACCTTACCAATATGCTTGTGAACCTCTGTGGCCTGTTCAACGGTGGCTGCCTTTCCCGTCCCGATGGCCCACACGGGTTCATAGGCAATCGTCACCCGTTTCATTTGTTCTGCAGTTATACAGTTCAATCCCTCGAGCAGTTGTTGTTCGATCAATGAATTGGTCTTCCCTGCTTCGCGTACATCAAACCGTTCACCCACGCACAAGATGGGGGACAGATCATGAGTCAGCGCAGCATGAACTTTCTGGTTGATCAGACTATTCTCTTCATGAAAATGTTGTCGTCGTTCAGAATGTCCAAGGATGACATACGTGCAGCCAAGATCCTTTAACATCAGGGGAGAGACCTCACCAGTGAAAGCTCCTTCATTTTCCCAATAGACATTTTGAGCGGCAAGAGCAATTGAGGTTGCTCGTAATGCATCCTGGATCGATTGAAGCGCGGTAAAGGCTGGGGCCATCACCACTTCAACATCGAATGCCGGGTTGTACAATTTCAAGAAGTCTTGGACAAAGCGGCGGCCTTCCGTGGCCGTCTTGTACATTTTCCAATTGCCGGTGATGAGAGGTGGATGCATGTGCGTGTACTTGAGTGAGCGAGAATGAAGAGGTTAGAAAGTCATACGGAACTAGGGTTGATTCGGTAAAGCCGCCAATCCAGGCATGTGGTCTCCCTCAAGCAGTTGTAACGCAGCTCCTCCACCTGTGGAGATAAACGCCATGCTGTCAGATTCCCCAGCTCGATGTACGGCAAGAGCGGTGTCGCCTCCTCCGACGACTGTTTTGGCATAGGCATTCGCAACGGCGTGAGCCATCGACAAGGTTCCGCGAGAAAACGCATCGCGTTCGAACACGCCCATAGGTCCATTCCACAAGATCGTTTTGGCATTTTCAACGGCTTCGCTAAAAAGTTTAACCGAAGCTGGACCGATGTCCATCCCGTACCACCCTTCAGGAATTTCTTGAATGGTCACAATTTTGGTCTCTGCTCCAGGATCAAGACTTGCTGCGACAACACAGTCCACGGGCAGGTAGAATTTCACTCCACGACTCAAGGCATGTTCTTGAATACCCTTTGCAAACTCCAACATATCTGGTTCGACCAAAGATTTTCCTATCTCATGGCCCATGGCCTTAATAAACGTGAAAGCCATGCCTCCACCAATGATGACCTTATCCACGCGTTTGCCAAGGTTTTCAATGACGCCGATTTTTCCAGACACTTTCGCGCCACCCAGAATAGCAACAAATGGTCTCACCGGATTTTCCACTACGCCTTCAAGCGCTTCGACTTCACGTTTCATGAGGTACCCAGCAGCAGAAACTTTCATGAACTTGGTAATGCCAACTGTAGAGGCATGAGATCGATGGGCAGTCCCAAAAGCTTCATTGACGTAGACCTCACCAAGGGAGGCCAATTGCGAAGCAAATGTTTCGTCATTCTGTTCTTCTTCAACATGAAATCGAAGGTTCTCGAGAAGCAAGACATCCCCGGGTTTCATTTGATTCACTAACGACTGAACCTCTTCCCCTACGCAGTCATGCGCAAACACAACAGGTTTGTCGAGAAGGCGCTGAAGTCGCTTGGCGACTGGAGCTAAACTCAATGTAGGGTTAGGTTGTCCCTTGGGACGCCCAAGGTGAGAACAGAGGATGACGCTGGCACCTTCATCAACAGCATGATTAATGGTTGGAAGTGCTGCGCGAATGCGTGAGTCGTCGGTGATCTGTCCTGTGTCATCGAGAGGGACATTAAAGTCGACGCGTATGATGACTCGCTTGTTGCGGAGATCGATGTCATCAATCGTTTGTTTGGAAAGGTTCATACGACCCCTTTTTTCACGAAATCCTTATCGCTAAGGTGGGGCAAGGAACCGAGGAAGGCAAGGTTCCCAATCAAGATTGTTGGGTGAGGAACCTGTCCACGGTAAGACGGATCTACTACGAATGTACTGGGTTTGGCCAGATCTTCCAATCCTTTTCGTTGAATAGTGTGAACTATTCGCCTCAAACGATCTAAACATCTGACCTAAACCAGCTCATTCTCGCGACGATCGCTTATCTCGGGCAGGCTCCTAAAAATTTCACTAAATCACGTAAGCGACAAGAATATCCCCACTCGTTGTCATACCACGCAAAGACTTTCACCATCCGTTTATCCATCACCGTCGTCAAGGGTGAATCAAGCGTGGCAGAGTAGGGGCTCCCGTTTAAATCCGACGAAACAATAGGAGCAGCGGAATAATCCAGGATATTCTGTAATGGACCTTGTGCCATTTCTTGAAAGGCTTCATTTACAGCAGTGGTGTCGCAATCCGTTTCAACTTCCACCGCCAGGTCGATGAGAGAGACGTTAGGTGTCGGAACACGAATGGCCACTCCGTCCATCTTCCCTTTTAATTCGGGTAGCACCAAATGCAGGGCTTTTGCCGCGCCAGTTGAGGTTGGAATCATCGAAAGGCTTGCCGCCCGGGCTCGTCGTAAGTCTTTATGAGGGAGATCCAGAAGTTGTTGGTCGTTCGTGTAGGAATGGATCGTCGTCATAAAGCCATGACGTATGCCAAATTTCTCGAGCAAAACTTTCGAGACAGGAGCAAGACAATTCGTCGTACAGGAAGCATTAGAAATAATATTGTGTTCGCGAGGATTGTACTTTGATTCATTGACGCCGAGGACGATGGTCAAATCGGCATCTTTTGCCGGGGCCGAAATAACCACACGTTTGGCTCCAGCTGAGAGGTGTTGGCTGGCTCCTTCACGGTCGGTAAATCGACCAGTCGATTCAACCACGACATCGATATTATGTTGTTTCCACGGAAGTTCTTTGGGGTCGCGTTTCGCGAAAATCTCGATTGATTGATTGTTGATGATCAGACGTTCTGGTTGGGCTTCTACTTGCCCGTGAAACCGGCCATGTACGGAGTCATAGGTTAAAAGGTGAGCGAGAGTTGTCGAATCTGTGAGGTCATTAATCGCAACAATCTGAATGTCAGAGTGATCGAGGCTCGCTCGAAGAAAATTTCGACCGATTCGGCCGAACCCATTTATCGCAACACGAATAGCCATAATTTGTTGATTAATTTAAGTTTTTTAATAGATTTGCATTAACTGTCTAATGTGTTTGGATGGTACTGACCGTGGTGACTTAAGTCAAGAAGTGCAAGGAATGAATTTCAAGAAAGCCTAATATTTTTACAAAGGTCGTTGACCGTGGCTCGTGTTGCATTAAATTTTCATCGCTTCTTTGACGTCTTGCATCGTTTCTGTTGAGACAATCGAAGCCTTGCGTTGGCCATCATGAATAATGTCTTGCAGGTAACTGGGTTTGGCCGTCAATCCCGCACGGGCTTCCCATGAGGGGGATAGGCGTTCAACCATCACATCAGCGACGAGTTTCTTGCAGTCGATACATCCAATTGCTGCTGTTCGGCAGTCTTGATTGATCTGTTCTTGAACGGCAGGCGTGGAAAAAATTTTATGGAAATCATAGACCGGACACACATCGGGATTGCCTTTATCTGTTCTTCGAATTCGCGCTGGATCGGTCACCATGGTTTTCAGTTTCTTGCGGACCTCATCCTCTGTGTCTGACAGATTAATCGTGTTGTGATAGCTCTTGCTCATTTTTCGACCATCGGTTCCCGTCACTTTTGGAAATTTCGTGAGATGTTCTTTAGGCTCAGGGAAAACCGGTTTGTACAAATTATTAAATCGTCTTGCTAATTCTCGCGTTAACTCCAGATGTGGGAGTTGGTCTTTGCCTACGGGGACATAGTCTGGTTTGTAGAGGAGAATATCGGCTGCTTGAAGGACAGGATACCCAAGAAACCCATATGTTGAGAGGTCCTTTTCTTTAATTTCTTCTTGTTTTTCTTTGTATGTCGGATTTCGTTCCAACCAGGGAATAGGAATGATCATAGAGAGAAGTAGGTGGAGAATAGCATGCTCAGGGACCGTGGATTGGACAAACACCGTTGATCGCTGAGGGTCGATCCCTGCTGCGAGCCAATCAATCAAGAGGCCTTCAGTGTACTCTTTGATTCGGCTGGTATCCGCATAATTGGTGGAAAGGGCATGCCAATCAGCCACAAAGAAAAAACATTCAAACTGATCTTGCAGCTCTTTCCAATTTTCAAGTGCCCCTAGAAGGTTTCCCAGATGGAGCCGCCCGCTGGGTTGCATGCCACTTAAGACTCGGTTCGACACGTCACTACTCCTTTAAAATTGTGAATATGACTACAGGATTTCACTTGGGAGAACTGTCGCAGCCAAAACCTGAAACACTGATCCAATGATGGTACTAATGATATGTACATGCGGTTCGAGCATAATAATGCCTAGGATGACAAACATGCCATAAGGTTCAAGGCGACTGAGCGTGATGGCCGATGGAGGTGGGAGAATGCTGGTCAAAATTCTGCCCCCATCGAGTGGCGGAACGGGAAGTAAGTTGAACACCATCAGAACGACATTGATCAAGATAGAAAATAGGCACATAGCCGCTAAAGGCAACAATATCATGCCTAGCAGATCGCTTCGAGATTCCAATCCTGGCTGAGGCGGCCAATTCTCTGCGATAGAGGGATCAATCATGAATATCAAGCTCAGCAGCAGTGCGCTGCCAATGGCTAAGGCAAGGTTCATCGCGGGACCTGCGGCAGCGACAAAAGCCATGTCGCGGCGTGGGGTGTGTAAGCGTCTCACATCAATCGGTACGGGTTTCGCCCACCCAATTAAAAACCCTCCGGGCATCAGAAAGCAGAGCAGCGGGACGATAATCGTTCCCATTGGATCAATATGGGCAAGGGGATTGATGGTGAGTCGACCAGCTAAACGTGCGGTTGGATCCCCAAAATAATTGGCGACCCATCCATGTGCGTATTCATGCAAGACGATGGCAAAAATGAGAGGGAGCGCGCGATACGAAATCGCATGAATAATTGGGGCAATCGCATCCATTGTACTAGTTTATTTGAATGAATCGACCTTTATGGACTTGGAGTATATAGATCTTTCTGTTGAGGATGCCAGTGGAGCCGAAGGAGGCAAAACTATTTAACGCAGCCAGATCGTGACGACGGATGAATTGTTCGCGGATATCTTTGCCAGACATGGCACCCTTCTGAATGGCATCAAGAATCAACCAAGCTGCATCATAGGCTTGGACAGAAAACAGGGAAGGATCAGTTCCAAAGCGTTCACGGTAGCGTTGGACAAAAGCTTGAACCGATGGGTCAGGGCTTTCGAGAAAAAATCCATCGGTAAAGATGCCGTTTTCAATCCCATGTCTGGCCCAACGAAAGATTTCTGGATCATGCCAGCTGTTCGCGCCTAATAACGGCACGTTAATGTCGTAAAAGGCCAGCTGGGACGAAATCAATGCCAGATTGACCGGTTTCCCTGGGACAAACACCGCGTCAAAACCTGGAGTATAGATTGTTCGTGTTTTTTTCTTGGATATTTTTTCTTTCTCGGTTGTTCCATACTTACTAAGGTCCGTATCTTTTAGGCGAATAATCTGTTCGGCGATATCAGTCTCTTGCTCTGAATAATTTTCGATGGCGATCAGTTCACCTCCAAAGTATTCGACAGCCTGTGTGAACAATTGACTCATTTCGCGTCCATACGCTGTGTGAGGGGCAATAATGCAGAAGCGCGTGTATCCACGTTGTGTCATCGCATAGTCGACGAGTTCTCGAACTTGCAACGCAGCCGTCAGCGCGGTGCTAAACCAGTAGGAGCCAAATCGGCGTACATCGAGGAGTGTGGCGGAGGGCGTGACCATTGGGATCTTATACTCATCAGCCAGGTGGGCGATGCTCTGAATTTCTCGAGATAATAATGGTCCGATTGCCGCAACCGGAGTAAAGTCATTCAGCACTTGTACAAATTCATAACGCAAAGAGCTTGTTGTGGCCGACGTGTCTTTGACAACAAGGCCAACGGACGTTAATCCTAACTGTTGTTTTCCGTCTTCTAATGCGAGCCGAATGCCGTTCAACGAGTCTGTCCCAAACGTTTTGATTTTTCCAGAAAACGGCAAAAACGCAGCGATGACATGTCGATTGATTTTGATTTTATGCATGAAGGACTGTAGGAGGGCCATCGCGGTCTGGGCATAAGGATGTTGGGGGAAGTTTTTAAGAAATGTGCGAATATCACGTTCAGCTAAGACTTCATCCCCATGGGCCGTGTGGAGTTCGATCAACCGAATTGTCGCTAAATCCCCAGGATAACGAGTGGGATAGGCCTCTATAAGGTCTTGCAGAGAGGATTCATTCATCTGTTGAAGTATCAAGTCCTGAATGACGATCTTGAGTTCTGCGCCTTGCTCAGAATCAACCAAAGCGATTTCATCTAATGCGGTTTTAATGGCGTCAACGTTCTGGCCTTGAGTGATATACGCCTCTCGCAGTTGACTGAGAGCTTCCTGTCGTAGGGCGGGGTCAGTGGAAAAGTCAAAGACTTGTCGAAGCACTGTCTGGGCTCGTTCGGGTTGTTCGAGTTTCAGGTAGAGTTGGCCAAGAAGGAGGCGCGTTTCATTGGCTAATGGCGACATCGGAAATTCATCTAACAATTGCTCCATGATCGAAGCCGCACTGGCCTCTTTGTTGGTGGTCCGTAAGATTGCGGCTTGAAGAAAATAGGCCTCTTGGAGAATAGATGGCGGTGGTTCCCTTTCAATTAAGGATTCGAGGGTCTCAAGTGCATCGTCGAACTCTTGAATTTCAAAGTTAGTTTTCGCTTTATCGAGGAGTGTTTGATTGGTATAGCTTTGTGTTTCAGCCACAAGGATTGGGGAAGGGAAATCGTACGTGTTCGCCCTGGCCGGCGCTGGTTGCCAGATTTCACTGATGAGGAGCAGGCTAGAAAGAAGAAGAAAGGTAAAGCGCATTAAAAAGGAGAGAGTTGATTTGGGCTTGTGCTTTTATTGTGCAGAGAAAAAAGTCAGAGGAAAAATTTCCATACTTGTCTTCAGAGGGGTATCATTCTCACTATGTAATTAGTGTACCAAAAGAACGATCTTAGCGCTAATACAAGCCCCCGACGCAAACGATCATTTCAGAAGCTGCGATGGATAAAAATATGGACACGGTTCTTGAAGAATATCTCACATCGTTGCGAATTGAGGGGGGATTGTCCTCCAACACGTTGGCTGCCTATCGAAGGGATCTGCGAAAGCTCAGAGACTTTCTTGCGGCGAAAGAGAAGAGCAATTTTCTCGATGTTTCTAAAGAAACGTTCCAAGAATTTCTACGTTATCTGAGGGAACAGCGATTAGCTGCATCATCGGTTTCCCGCTGTTTAGCGGCTGTTCGCGGGCTATATCGATTTCTCGGTGTAGAAAATACACGGCCAGGATTGTTGACTCCACTTACCGGTTCACCCAAGCAGTGGTCGCGACTTCCCAAAGTGTTGAGTGAGACTGAAGTCACAAATCTTTTAGAACTCGCCTTACAACGAAGTCCCGAAGATTTGAGAGATGCTTCCATGGTGGAGTTGTTGTATGCCACAGGTCTTCGAGTTTCAGAGCTTGTTCATTTAGAGATCTCTCATGTGAATCGAGATGTCGGATATGTGCTGGCAACAGGAAAACGAGATAAACAACGAGTGGTGCCGCTCGGAGAGAAAGCCACTCAGCTTCTGACCGACTATCTGAATCACGCCAGACCAAAGTTACTTAAAAAACGACTTTCTCAAGCGCTCTTTCCTACGCGGCTAGGCCAACCGTTTACTCGTCAAGGTTTTTGGAAAATGCTGAAGGCTCGCGCCAAGCGTGCAGGTATTAGCAAATCTATTTCACCCCACATGCTCCGTCATTCCTTCGCTACGCATCTTTTGGAGCACGGAGCCGATCTTCGATCGGTCCAAATGATGCTGGGCCATGCCAGCATCGCCACCACGCAGATCTACACCCACGTCGAACAAGCCCGCCTCAAACGCATTCATTCAGAACTCTTTCCACGGAAACAGAGGAAGCTCAAAGAGTGAACGTTAAGATCAATATACTTTTAATGATATTTGTACGTTAATGTATATTATGATAATATACAATGGTGATTGACTTTCGGAAGATTGATGGATTTGACTGGGACGCAGCAAATTCCCGAAAAAGTGAAGAAAAGCATGGCGTCACTCAGGTAGAAGCAGAGCAGGTCTTTTTTAATGTTCCAATTGTCTCCATGACAGATTTCAAGTATAGCGAAGAGGAATCGCGGTTTCACGTGCTTGGAAAAACTAATGGGGGACGTCAGCTCCATGTCACCTTCACACTAAGATATAAAGGACGAAAAATTCGCGTTATCTCTGCTAGGGAGATGCATCGGAAGGAACGGAGGATTTATGAAGAAAAAACTCAAAACCATCCCAAGATTTAAATCAGAAATTGAAGAGAAGGCATTTTGGGATACTCACGATTCAACAGAGTATATTGATTGGTCGCAGGCGAAAAGTGTGACATTTCCCAATGTGAAGCCTTCGACTCAGGCCATTTCATTGCGGCTCCCACTATCGCTGCTCGAGGCGATCAAGGTTGAAGCCAATCGACGTGATGTCCCTTATCAGTCTTTGATCAAGGTTTGGCTAGCTGAGAAAACTGAACCCTCTCGAGCCATGAAAACGAAACGACGCTTACGTACCACACGCCCTCCTCGGAGTACGGTTTCGGGATAAGGAATCCCTACTTACGAGCGATCTCAACAGAAGACATAAGGGGAAAACTCACCAAATTAGATTGACAGAGATGTCTCAGAATAAATTTCGAATACGCCAGCATCGCGACTACACAAATCTACACTCACGCAGAACAGGGTCAAATCTTGTGTTGAGAGTTTTGATTTATGGTTGTGGTTTCCTAACTCATAGCTGGGACTACTTCTTAGGAGTTGCCTGGATTGTAGAGTTGAATTCGAGGGATTTTTTGGAAATCTGAATCCAGGCTGTATATCGGGCTCGAGTGCTCCTGGGCCAGCGCAGCAATGACAAGATCGGGAATGCCAAGGGTCACACCCGCTTGGAGGAGTTTTGAGGAGATTTCGCCTGCTAAAAGCCAAGTCGACTGAGAGGTTTCGAAATATGGCAATGCTAAAAGGGCCTCTTTGATGAGGCGTTTTTCTTTTAAGGACCTTGTCCCTTGAACCAATTCTGTTAGTACCACTCCCACCATGACTACTTCTTCACTGTCTATTAAGCGATCAACTTCTTCTTTTTCTTTCGAAACAGGGCGATTGAAGAACGATATCCAAACTGAGGTGTCGATGATGATCATTGCGTAGGTGCTATGACTTGGCCCGTCGACGTTGCTCAGCTTTCCTTTGGGCGGGTCGGACGTATGCAATGTTGACCTTGCCACTCAGGCCTTTTAACCGATCAAGTTTTTTTCGTCGAATAAGATCGGACATGGCTAGATGAATAGCCTCGGTTTTTGTTTTGGCCTCTGTGGCTTTCATGAGTTCTGAGACGAGTTCCTCATCAAGGTCAAGAGTGGTGCGCATAGATTCCTCCTTTTTATGCATTAATTATATGCATATAATATGCATAAGTCAAGATGGTATTTCGGGACCTTCATGTTCAACATCAGCCTCCTGTTGCCTGTATTATAATTTGACCCCCTCTATTTATTACGGTAGAGACTTAAGTTGCAATTCTAAAAAGGCTTGTGGCAGGGTAAACAGTGATTCAAACTATTTAAGGGGGTTGGATTCGTTATGAAATACAAGAAGCAGGTCCATTATGTACGAGGGGTGTTTACCTGCCCGAAGTGTCATCAAACGTTTGTGCAAGAGAAGTGGCTTGAGGAATGGCGGGTACGCTGTCATAAATGTGATTATCGAGGCACGTTGACGCATGTGTCTGTTGAAGAGCACATGGATGAAGAAATTGAACGACGGTGAGGGTTTTTTGCATGCTTCCGAATTCTGATGATGTTGGTCTAAGTATTATCTCCTTACACTAACCACCCTCTTCTGATGTTAGAGAGGGAGGGTGACAAACTCCTCTTCTGAGATGCCTTCCTGTTTTTCTCAACTGATTAGAGTTCCTTGGGTATATTTGTATAGCGGCCTATTGTGTTTAGTTTGCGTTTCTGTAGGGTATGCTGAGGTAAGATCGCAAGGGATAGAAAGCGATATCGTCACGGTACTCGTGACCTACCATTCTTTAACCGGGAGCACGGAGAAGATGGCGAAAAGTGTTGCCGAAGGAGTCAAGACAGTTTCTGGCACCAGTGTGACATTACAACGAGTTGGAGCCGTGACCGCTGAGCAATTATTTGGTAGTGATGCCGTAATTGTCGGATCTCCAGTGTACTGGTCCAACATGGCAGGAGAGGTTAAAAAGTTCTTTGATGATTGGCAATTCAAGTTTGGAGTCTTCCCAGAGTTTAAAATGCAGGATAAGGTTGGAGCAGCTTTTGCGACAGGTGGCCAAGTTTCTAGTGGGAAGGAAGTCACCATGCTGACCATTTTGGCTGCGATGTTAGGGAACAAGATGATTGTCGTCAGTGAGAGCGGGGCATTCGGAGCCTCGGCCACGACCGAAGGAAAGAGTCCTGGCATTGACAAAGACGAGTTGGCTGATGCGAAAGCATTGGGCAAGCGGGTGGCTGAGGTTGCTTGGATGATAAAACATGGGAAGATGAAAAAAGAAATACCTTTTGATGAGTGACCTCAAAGATATCAGTGAGCACAAATGGAAGATTTATTGGGAGCGGGAGTATACGACGGCGTTTGCACCTGAGCGATTGAAATTAGACTTTTGCCCTCATCGACCGTTAATGACCAACATGCCCCTTTCTGAGCAACGTGATCTTGCCGCGAGTGGGTACAAAGTCTTGCCAGATGATTGTGGACCTGTTCGGACGGTTGGTCAATACGGGTGGGTCATTCGGAGTCCGGCAGATTGTCGGATTCGTCGTTCTGCAAAGGGTTTTGAGTGGCAATCTCCAGAAATACAACCGGAAGAACGGCTTCTAGGTTACAAATCTTTTTCAGGGATGTATGTCGACTCCATTTTGAATAGCGGATATCCGAAACTCTGCTGCGGCATTCGGTTCTATTATCCCAAGCAACTTGGTATGATGATGAAAGATATCCCTAACCATTTTTATCATTTTCCTAAACGTACTTACTCGATTTGGGAAGGCATTAAATCTCAAGAGTATAAACTCACGCCAAACTTATATGACTTTCTTCCTGATTATGATGCATTTGTGACCAACTTTCTCCTTCAACTTGATAAGCCAACAACCATTATGCGCGGTGATCCCATTGGCATCGTGTTTCCTGTCCTCTTGCCCAAACAATTCATATTAGAAGAATTAAAACGGTCTGACCTCCAGCCATAGGTATTTTTACCCTCGGAGCAGTCCCATGGTTCAGTCATCATTGATGGTGTGTTGCCACCCGTTTCAAGGATTTCTACAGAAATGAAAAAGCGGTTTCGTGGAAAAGGGCGTCTTGCGAATGAGATAAGCCGCAGTGAACACGTGCGGATCCTACAAGAGCAATCCAAAAAACAAGAAAAGCGACGTGAGGCATTCCAAGCACAGTGGCAACAGCTGTATGAGCAGTGTTCTGACCTAGGAAGCCGTGCACGCTTACTGGAGTTGCGTGAACAATTTGAGCGCCAAAGACATGGTGTTTCTGAGCCTGCACAAGTCGAAACAGAAGTTGCCACGTTGATGAACGATGCAGGTTTTTCGACTGCCTTTCTTGAAGAGTCTGAAACCCGCACCGCTGATCTAGAATGTTATTTCGAGGAAGATAGATTATTCGTTGAAGTAACGGCGATCGTCCCAACCCCTTCAGTTCGTCGAGGGACTTGGATAGCGATGTCTAGCGGTCATGACCAAAATCCAATCGAGAACGATCTGCATCAAGATGTGTTTGTTCGACGTCTCATCGCGCGAATGGCTGAAAAAGCCAGGCAGCTCGATCGATATTGTGCACCGATTCTGTTGGCCGTGACGGTTCCGTGGATCGAATGGCTGGAAGGCGAAAAGTATGGTCAAGAAAAAGTCGATCTTCAGCGATTGGCCGGATTTCTTAGTACAGCTTTGTCCGGCATTCCTCAACTGAGTGCGATGCTTTTGACATGCTGGAACATATCAGCGAAACCCGCTCGGTCCAATATTCGATTGAGTAATGCATGTTGGATAGCCCGTTCAGAGACCGAAGTGGTCTTGCCGCGGATTCGCTTGCTGGTGACCAATCCTTCTTCAGCCTACCGCGTAGGAGAGAAAGAAGTTGAGGCTTTGAAGTCCGTATTGTAGCAACGAGAAGAATCAGTATCAGGCGAGTGAGGTTTGGAGTTCTTCCAGATTCTTGATGACCATGAGGTCGCCATTTTCAGTCGCTACCGTTATCCCTTTTGTGCACACCTCACGGCACTTTTCGAGATTTCCATTTTTCTGAAGGGCTTGAGCCAGCGCCATATAGGCTGCGGAATAGGTGGGTTTGACTTCGATGCAGCTTTCTAGGGCCGATATCGCTTCCGGCCAATTCTCCTCTCCCATGTATGCCTTGCCCAACCCAAACCAAAGAGTCTCATCATTGGGATCCATCTTGAGTACGTTTTTGAACTGCTCGATTTTAGGATTGGCCATACGTCTTACTCATTAAGGAATAGTAAATAATATCCAGGCGTGGAATTGGAATCTATCATGCCCTCATTCTCGTTGTCTAACATCTATCTGTGTGGTACGATCGGCAGATTGTTCCTTCCTTTCTCATCTACCCACGATTTACCCAAGTCGAGGCATTGTGCTAGAGAGTCTTGGTGAGCAAAAGATGCTTGCTCATTCGTCTGTATTATGTCGGAGGTGCATGTGGGACGCGTAGGGTTTGTCACAGATCCTCTGTATTTGGAACACGAAATGGGTCCGGGGCATCCTGAATCACCGGATCGATTGCGGGCCATTCAAGTACGCCTGGCATCGACTGGAACCATCGACCGGTTAATTCCCATTACCCCCAAACCTGCTTCAAAGAAATGGATTGAGCAAGTTCATAAGCCGCAATATGTGAGAAAACTCGAGGAGAAATCCCCAAGCTCTGGATACGCATCATTGGACGCAGATACTACGCTCTGCCCTGGATCTCTTTCCGCTGCCTACCTGGCAGCAGGTGGGGCGATGGCCGCGGCTGATGCTGTGATGGCCCAGCAAGTCGATCAAGTGTTTTGTGCGGTTCGTCCCCCTGGTCATCATGCCGAAGCTGATCGGGCCATGGGGTTTTGTTTGTTGAATAATGTGGCGATTGTCGCAAAGTATCTTCAAGAGCGTCATGGTCTTCAACGAATACTTATCGTGGATTGGGATGTACATCATGGTAATGGAACGCAGCACACATTTTACGATGATCCTACGGTTTTATTTTTCAGTACACACCAGTTCCCCCATTATCCTGGGACTGGTCGGTCAACGGAGACCGGTCGTGGTGAAGGGAACGGGTTGACGGTCAACGTTCCGATGTCGGGCGGACAAGGAGATGACGAGTATCGTCAGGTTTTTCAAGAAGTCTTGATGCCTGCTGCGGATCAGTTTAAGCCAGATTGCGTGCTGATTTCTGCCGGGTTTGATGCGCATCGAGATGATCCGTTAGCAAGTATGAATCTCACGGAAGACGGCTATGCCACACTCACGCAAATCGTGCTTGATATCGCCACACACCATGCAGGTGGTCGAGTAATATCATGTTTAGAGGGCGGCTATCATCTTCAGGGTTTGGCCCAGTCGGTTGAGCAACATCTTGTGACGATGCTCGAGGCATAAGAATGAAGAAAAAGCGATCGTGGCGTGGTCTTGCGTTTATTCTCCTGATGTTGTTTTTTGTGGTCCTGGTGTATGTCTTCTATACCGAGTATAGGCCAACCGTCATATTTGGATTGCGAGACGACTATGCGCGGGCAATTCCATTTCAAAAAGTTCCGGTGGGGTTAAACAGTTTAAAAGCCGAGGACTGTGGCACCTGTCATCAAGAAATTTATAAGGAATGGAAGTCGAGCATTCACGCCTATGCCTACAACGATCCATTTTTTCAAGCCTATTGGAAAAAAGATGACAATATTTGGGTCTGTCTGAATTGTCATGCTCCTCTTGAGAATCAGCAGCCGATGCTCATTCAGAATATTCCTGATGATCGGGTGGAGCAAGCGACTCAAATTCCGAATTACCGTTATGACAAGGCCTTTGAACGAGAAGGGGTGACTTGTGCGGCTTGTCACGTTCGCGATGGGGTGATCCATGGGCCGTTCGGAGATTCTGTGGCTCCTCATCCGACAAAGTTTGATCCAGCCTTTCGTACGACTCAAATGTGTCATCGGTGCCATAGCGTGGTGTCCGGGCCTTTTCAGTTTTACAACGTAGGACCGTGCGGAACGTATGCCGAATATGAAGGTGAATTTTTCATGAAAGAAAAGGGGTTGATCTGTCAAAATTGCCACATGCCCGAGGTAACGAGGCCTGTGGCAAAAGGCGGGCCGATCCGGCATGGTCGGAGGCATCTTTGGCGGGGCGGGCATGACCCAGAAATGATTAAACGGGCTATTGCCGTACAAGTCATGGCGGATCCCCCACAGCCGACACCTGGGGAACGGATCAACTTTACCTTGACGCTCATTAATGCTGGAGCCGGCCATAAGATTCCTACCGGTGATCCAGACCGTCATTTTTCAGTGGAATATTTAATCCGTGATGGACAAGGAGAGATCGTTCAACATCAAGTCGAGACGATGGGGCGATGGATCCTTTGGCAACCTGTTATTTGGGAAGTGTATGATAATCGTCTCTTACCACTGGCCAGCCGAGATTATGAGTTTTCCTATGATCTGCCAGAAGAGGCAACTGACTGGAAGGTCAAGGTAAGGATCCGGTACCATATCCTGACAGACGGACAGCATGAAATGTTACGCGAAAGTTATGGGTTAACAGGAAATGATCCATATGTATTCACGATTTATGAGCAAGATTTCCCACTCAATGAAACATTGTCCGTGGCGTTAGATGAACAGTCCTTAGACACACGTCTGGGTTGTGCGAAACCGACAGAGTCGAAGTCAGTGGGGTAACTGTGTAGCGGTAATGAAGGAGATGTCATGATCGAAGATTTTTTAATTGATACCGAATCGTTAGCGCAAAACCTTGGTCGTGAGGGGCTCGTGATTATAGATGTGCGCGGTCCTGCAGCATATTCCTCGCATATTCCTGGTGCGGTTCACAGTACTTGGCATGAATACAGCGATCCTCAAGCAGTTGCCAAAGGTCTGTTAAATCCAGATGTCAAAGTGCTAGAACAGCGTTTGCAATCGTTAGGCATTCATCACGACAGTGACATTGTGATCTATTCAAATCCGTTTGATAACTGGGGTGATGAAGGTCGCATGTATTGGATGTTGCAATATTTAGGTCATCAGAGCGTTCGGGTGCTCGACGGCGGTTGGGTAAAGTGGGTAGCGGAACAGCGACCCTATGAGCACCAACCGGTGAAGCCTCCCGCCGGAGATTTTACGGCAACGGTCAATTCCGACTTAATCATCTCTAAGGATGCACTCAAGAAATTGGTCAAACGTCCCCATCCAGAAACTGAAATTCTTGATGCCCGAAGTGTGGAAGAATATGCAGGAAAAGAGGTTGACGGATTGCCAAGGGCCGGCCATATTCCTTCAGCAATCAATATTCCATGGAGTGGATTTCTCAATCCTAATGGGACGGTGAGAGATCTAGAATTCATTAAAAAAGTATTTGATGATCGGGGTATAGATTCTCAGAATGAAATTGTGACGTATTGTTTAGGCGGCGTTCGTGCAGCGTGGCTGTATTTCGTCTTGCGCCTCATCGATTTCGAGCACGTCAAATGTTATCCAGGGTCTTGGTGGGAGTGGAGTCGAGACTTTGCCGCGCCTGCGGAAAAAGATGTTAAGCTCCTACACAAGGTTACCAATCCAGAAGAGGTCAAACCGTCTTGATCTTCATGAGAAGGCATGCGAGGATATATTAATGCGCTGGCCAAATCCATGGCAGGTGTGCCTGCCTGGTCATGGCTTGGTAGTCACTGATTCTGGAGGCATTTATTTCTCATTTATCATCAACGAAGGAGGTTGCAGATGAGTCAAGTGGTTGTTCGAAAAGCCATGTTGGTTGCGAGTGTGTTATCAATCGTATCCTTGTTGTTTTCATTCTCGGCAATAGCTGGTGGGAATCCTCACGTTGCGGAAGCCATCACCCATGCAGAAGCAGCGGTTGATCACGGTGGGCAGGGCCATGCAGATGCATTGGTTTCTCACGCAGAAGAAGCGCTAACCCATGCGAAAGCCGCTCAAAAAGATGTCAAGAACCCTCACCTAGATGAAGGGGTTCATGAGCTCATGGAAGCGATCGATCATGGTAAACAAGGGCACGCGGAAGTGGGAACGAAGCATGCTAGTAGCGCTGTGATGCATATGAAAGAGGTTCACTGATTGGATCAGTTCTCGGAGGCCAGAAAGCGGGTAGGGGACGGCCCTTACCCGCTTTTTTTATCTAACAAGGTTTTTAAAAAAGTCCGTCAACAGCGTTCTCGTCCTCTCGCCGTCCGACCGTCACGTTTTCCGCTTCGAGAGCATCTGCGCAGTGATGGTGAGGTGGGCAATCTGTGTGTATCCGGATTTCGCGAGAGTGTCGGCTCATGTTTAGAGCGAATCACACGTCCGTATCAGCTAGTCACATCACGCTCCTTGCGTTGTGCAATAGTCAACGATTGGACGGTTCTTGAAGCGGCTCTCGCCAGTACGCTCCGCCCGTCATTCAGGCACTTGTGATCGTTCTCTTCGAAGGGACGTTCTCTCCAATAAAGGACGAGTCCACTAGGTGACGCCCCAGAATGATCGTGCCTGAAGGCACTTGTGATCGTTCTTGTGTTGAGGAATCTGTTGTCTAGAAAAAACGAGACACGCAAGCTCATGCCCACTCGATGAACGTGCCTAAGGGGTGTGATCTTAAACACGCGAGTTGCGTGAGGCGTGGGTCATCAAGAGGCCAATGTTGAGCTGACATGTGCTCACTGCGCTGGGAGGCCATCGAAGGTGTTCAAGCCTTGCTGGCTCGGCTCGAATTTTTGCCTGCCAATTTTTAGATCCCTATTTCGGGAGAATAGTCAGGTATTGTGACGCCGAAAATAAAGTGTATGCGATGAGCTTTTTTGAACGTTCCACCTTTACAAAGTCTTAAAAGAATCCATAAGGTCTTAATGATGAAGGTCGGGTTTTATCAGTATGCTCCTCAATTTGGGGAAGTGAAGAAAAATTTGGA
The DNA here is from genome assembly GCA_965223675.1 of Nitrospirales bacterium. GTDB lineage: Bacteria > Nitrospirota > Nitrospiria > Nitrospirales > UBA8639 > JAGQKC01. Next base: position 4,199,233 of record OZ245013.1, read on the forward strand.
TGCGGTCCTAGGTCGTCTGGAATCGGTCGACTGCGAGCTGCTTGTGCTTCCAGAATTGGCCATGTCGGGATATCAATTTTGCTCATTAGAGGAAGTGGCTCAATGTTCAGAGCCAGTGCCTGATGGCCCCACGACTCTTCGGCTGACGGAATTAGCCAAAAAGCGTCGCTGTCATATTGTGGCCGGATTGCCCGAACAGCATAAGGGAAAATTTTTTAATTCTGCAGTGCTTGTCGGCCCCTCAGGGTTTATGGGTCTGTATCGAAAGATTCATTTATTCTTTGAAGAAACGTTGTTTTTTTCACCGGGAGATTTGGGTTTCCAAGTTTGGAATGTTGGGGATATTCGAATTGGGCTTTTGATCTGTTTTGATTGGTTTTACCCTGAAGCGGCTCGCACGTTGGCTCTCAAGGGTGCAGATATTCTTTGCCATCCATCAAATCTTGTCCTCCCACATTGTCCCGATGCTATGGTGACCCGTTGTTTGGAAAATAGAGTATTCAGTATTACAGCCAATCGAATCGGTGAAGAAGCACGAGGGGGAAAGCCACCCTTGAGTTTTATTGGGAAAAGTGAAATTATTTCCCCGGCTGGGAGAATGCTTCATCGTGCTACAGTCGATCAAACGGAGTTTGTCGCGTTAGATATTGATCCTCTTCAGGCACGAGATAAGACATTGAATCCCTATAATGACCTCTTGGGAGATCGACGCCCTCACTACTATGCATAATTTCTTCCGTTTTTATCCTATTGTTCCATCATGAAATGCTCTCTGGTTGGTCTCGAATTGGTCGGCGCACCAATGGGGGCATTTCTTTGCCAAATAAGGTCGTTAAGGCTATTCTATAGTCATGCAACTGATGTCGAAGGTTTTCCTACACACGAGAGTATACGTGTTTGAACTTCTATAAAAACTCATGACCACTAGATGGTCAAAAAATGCATACGTAAGCTTCTATGGCTAAGGAAGGGAGGCAGTACATGAAAATGTGGTTGATGGGTGTCATCATGATGGCTCTTATGACGTCTGGCTGTATGGTCGCAAAATCGAAGTATGAGGCAGCCGTCTCGGACATGGAGTCGGCTAAGGCCGAAATGGAAAAGATACGAATGCATCGAGATGCGCTTGAACAACAAATACAAACCCTTAAAAGTTCAAACGAAGCCGTTGCGACGGACTTAGATATGATGACCGCCGAGGTTCAGCGAATCAAAGAAGGGAGGAAGGGAGAGCAGGCACTCTTACATAATCGCAAGAAGGAGTTGGAGCGACAACAGCAGCAGCTCATCGGAAAACATAAACGATTGGCCAAAGAGTATCAAAAGGTTAAGAGCCAGAATAAGGCATTGAAGGAAACGGTTGTTCGATATCAAAAAGAACTCAAGGCAAATAGGGAAAAGACAATAGCAAAAGTTCCGCTTCCCTTTCCTCAAGAGAAAGCAGGGAAATCAATAACTCAGTCCGAAAGGAAGTCAGCAACAAATCTAGGCGTCCCAACATCCGTACCCTCGAAGCAGGTAGACCAGTTGGTCAATATTAATAAGGCTTCGGAAAGTGATCTGATTTTGTTTCTTGGGCTTACGAAAGAAGTTGCTCAAGAGGTAGTGGCCAACAGACCTTATCGTTTACGGGGTGAATTGGTAGCTAAGCAAGTGGTTCCCAAGGCCACATTTGATGTGATCAAGGATCGAATCACTGCCGCTCGATAGCCTGTATCCAAACTGACTATTTTCTGAATTACGGTTGAGGACTTTATTCGGTTAGACGTTATAAGAGAAGAACAACGTTCAAAGAGTTCGATCTTCGGTGATAAGGCCGTCTTCAAGATGGATGATGCGATCTGACTGTGCGGAAAGTTTTTCATTGTGGGTGACGATGACAAAGGCCGTGCCTCTCTGTTGATTCAAGTTTCGCAGAATAGCGTAGAGAGTATCCCCAGTGTGGCTGTCTAAATTGCCTGTCGGTTCATCTGCCAGTACTAAATCGGGGTTTCGAATTAAGGCTCTTGCGACTGCAACGCGCTGTTGCTCTCCTCCTGAGAGTTCCCCTGGTTTATGATCAAAACGATGAGACAGGCCTACCTCTTGTAGCAGAGTTTTTGCGTCTTTAGTGGCTTTGTCTTTCGGCTGCTTTTGAATAAGAGCTGGAAGAAACGTATTCTCCAACGCCGTGAATTCCGGAAGCAAATGGTGGAATTGAAACACAAAGCCAAGCCGACGATTGCGAAAGTCAGCTAAAGCTGATTCCGTCATGCCAAAAAGTTGCTTTCCTTCATATGTGATCGTACCTTGCGTGGGTTGATCCAGGGTGCCCATGATATGAAGTAAGGTGCTTTTGCCGGCGCCAGAAGCCCCGATGATTGAAATCATTTCTTGACGATGAACTGTGAGGTTGATGCCTTTTAAGATATCAACCCGTTGTCGTCCTAAATGATGGGACTTGTGGAGGTTTTGTATCTCAACCAGTGGAGCACGTTCCAAGGGTTGGAGAGTGACAGACTCATTCATAACGGAGGGCATTCACCGGATTGAGTTTAGCGGCTTGCCACGATGGATACAGCGTGGCTGCAAAGCTGATGATGATGGCAGAGATTGCGACGAGTGCCACGTCTAAGCCGAGGACATGTACAGGAATACGAGAGATATAATACACGGATGCATCAAAGGTCCAATAGTTTTGAATAAGCCACAAGAATGTGTAGCCCAGCGGAATTCCAAGCGCTGTCCCCGTTAGCCCAATCACGAGCCCATTGAGCATGAATATCTGCATGATGGATTTAGGGGTAGAGCCCATAGCTTTTAAAATCGCAATTTCTCGTTGTTTTTCATTCACGATCATAGTCAGGGTCCCAACGATATTGAAGGAAGCGACGAGTGTGATAAGCACGAGGAGAAGAAACATCATGGTTTTTTCAAGCTTGAGGGCTGAGAAGAGATTACGATTCAGATGCATCCAATCTCTTGCCGTCATAGATGGGCCGAGAGACTGCTCAATGTCTTGCGCGATAGATCGTGCTTGGAAGACATCATCGACCTTCACTTGAATGCCTGTGACAGTATTGCCTAAGTTGAAAAATTCTTGTGCTTGCTTGAGAGAAATGTAAGCTAATGACGAATCATATTCATACATGCCGGACTCAAAAATACCGACGACCACAAAAGGTCGAATCTTTGGGGTCATGGAGAGCGCATTAATTGGTCCGACAGGAGAAACGACATTCACAAGGTCTCCCAGAAACAGTCCAAGCCGTGCGGCTAATTCCTTGCCCAGAAAAATCCCAGGTTTGGACTTAGGCTTTTTCTGAGCGTCTGGAGGTGAGTCAGATTTGTGCCCTTCGAGTGTAGCTGGAGGTTGTTCAAGGTCTGGTAATTGTCCATATTTGAGGTTGGAGGATAATTCAGTGACCTGAGATTCTTTCTCTGGATGGATGCCACGCAAGATGATGCCTTGCACTCCAGTCTTTGAGGAAAGAAGAACTTGTTTGAAAATGAATGGGGCAGCCGCAAGTGCATGAGGAACTGTTTCAATATGAGTAAGTAATTCCTCGTAATTTCCCATACTAGGGATGCCACGTTCTTGAACAATAATGTGTGCGGTTGTGCCTAAGATTTTAGATTGAAGATCTTCCTTAAATCCCGTCATAATGCCCAGTGTGCCAATCAGAGCCGCAACGCCGAGGGTTATTCCTGCGATAGAAATAAACGTATTAAGAGAGATCGTGCGCTGGCGCCGCTTCGCTCGAAGATAACGTAAGCCGACGAATATTTCGTAGGGCAGACTCACAGAGGTTTTTCCGGTCGTAGTTGAGGAAACAAGATGACGTCTCGAATAGAGGCCTGGTTCGTGAGCAGCATCACGAGTCGATCGATCCCAATGCCTTCGCCTGCTGTGGGTGGCATGCCATATTCCAGCGCACGCAAAAAATCTTCATCGAGGTGATGGGCTTCATCATCTCCGGCAACTCGTTGTGCGACTTGACCTTCAAATCGTTGTCGTTGATCAACCGGATCATTCAACTCTGAGAATCCATTAGCCAGTTCTCTCCCGCCTACGAACAATTCAAATCGATCGGTCAACGCTGCATTCGTATCTTTCCGTCTTGCAAGTGGCGAGATTTCGAGTGGAAAGTCTACGATGAACGTCGGTTGAGTGAGGGTCGGTTCCACGGTGGCCTCGAAGAGTTGAGTCAAGACGGTCATCAATCCCTTTTCTGGTACAACATGCACCTCGAGAGATTTTGCCACGTCGCAAGCTTTCCCAATATCAGTTAGGATGCGTGGATCAACCTGATTCACTTCCACCACAGCATCCAAGTAAGGTAATCGACGCCATGGAGGCGTAAGGTCAATAGTTTGTCCTTGATACTCAATTTTGGTGGATTGATGCAGCGTTGTCGCAAGCCCAACAAACAGTTCTTCCGTGAGGTTCATGAGATCCTGATAGTCGGCATAGGCTTGATAAAACTCCAACATCGTAAACTCAGGATTGTGGATTGTTGAGATGCCCTCATTACGAAAATTTCGGTTAATTTCAAAAACTCGACGCAATCCACCGACGATCAAACGCTTGAGATAGAGTTCAGGCGCGATGCGAAGATACAAGTCAATATCGAGCGTATTATGGTGTGTGACGAATGGGCGAGCCGCCGCGCCTCCGGGTATCGGCTGCATCATGGGCGTTTCGACTTCTAAAAATCCGCGATCTGTCAGGAATGTGCGAATGTACGCGATAATCTGGCTTCGCATTCGAAATATCTGATGGACATCAGGGTTCGCGATGAGATCGACGTAGCGTTGTCGGTACCGCGTTTCGATGTCCGTGAGCCCGTGCCACTTTTCAGGTAAAGGCCGTAATCCTTTGGCCAAGAACGTACAGGTCTGAACCTCTACCGTGAGCTCATCCGTCTTGGTTCGGAATAATCGGCCGGCTACACCAATCCAATCGCCGAGGTCGAACTCTTTTGATAGACTGAATGATTCTTTTCCGAGGAGATCATGTTTGAAATAAACTTGAAGACGATACCCGCCGTCTTGCAAAGTCAAGAACGCGGCTTTACCAAATCGACGAAGCGCCACGATGCGTCCAGCGATTTGACATTGAATAGGATGGTTTTCCAGTTCTTCTTTCTGTTTTGTGCTGTGCGCGGCAAGAATGTCCTCAATCGTGTTCGTGACTTCAAAGCGGGCACCATATGGCGAGACGCCAAGGTCGCTGAGCGTGTTGAGTTTTTCTAAACGCTGCTGTTGCTGGTCGTTTAAATCATCCATAGATAAACTCGTCGTTCGTTGCTCGTCTATCGTATCTCGTTAGAAGAAGGGGCTGTTATACTTCATGCCTCACGTTTTTCTCCCTGCTCAACCGATTTTCTGAGATACGATTGAATAAAAGGATCCAAGGCTCCGTCCATGACGGCCGAGACATTACCCGACTCATAGTTCGTTCGATGATCTTTGACCATTTGATAAGGTTGAAACACATATGAGCGAATCTGACTTCCCCAGGCTATGTCCTTTTTTTCGCCGACAATGTTTTGAAATTCGGCTTCTTTTTTTTGTTCTTCTAATTCAAACAGCTTGCCCTTGAGTACTTTCATTGCCCCCATACGATTCTGCAACTGAGATCGCTCGTTCTGGCATTGCACGACAATGCCCGTGGGGATATGTGTCATGCGAATAGCCGTTTCCACTTTATTGACGTTCTGACCGCCGGCTCCACCAGCTCGAAACGTATCGATTTTTAAGTCCTTGTCATCGATGGTGATCTCCACGTCATCATCAAGCTCTGGATACACGCCGACAGCGACAAAGGAAGTATGACGTCGTTTATTTGCATCGAAGGGAGATATTCTCACTAAGCGATGAACTCCAGCCTCTGTTTTCAAATACCCATAGGCATTGGGGCCTGAAATATTAAGGGTGACGCTCTTGATCCCAGCTTCGTCGCCAGGTTGCAAGTCAATAGTTTCGACTTTGTACTCTTTTTCTTCAGCCCAACGCACATACATGCGCATCAGCATTTGGCCCCAATCTTGAGATTCTGTCCCGCCTGCACCTGGATAAATGCTCAGGATTGCTGGACGGTCATCATGCGGGCCAGAGAGAAGCCGTTCGAGCTGCCAGGCTTCCAGTTCCGCTTCGATCTGTTTTAGCCCATTGGCCAGTTCCTCTTGGAGTTCAGGATCCTCTTCTTCTCCTGTTAATTCTATGAGTGCTTCTAAATCGCTTTGCTGTCGCTCAAAATCTTTGACTTGTTGAATGTCACGTTCAATCGTCGATTTTCGACGTCCGACTTTTGCCGCTTTGGTTGCGTCTTTCCAAAAGTCTGGTTGAGCGCTTTCTTGTTCGAGCTCGTCGAGTTCAGTTGTCAGGCGAGGGAGGTCAAAGAGACCTCCGTAGGTCGGCAATATGATTGGCAATTGTGGTCATGCGGGTTCGAATGTCCTCAAGCATGCGATACTCCTTTTCTTTGATCGATTGTTATCTGGAAGATATCGTGTTAACAGTTTGGCGGGCACGACGATGTTGGATCCAGCCACCAATGGCCACCATTATAACACAAGACCACGAAAACACATCGCCATATTGCGTGTAAAATGTGGTGTTGTTTGTCCGTAGTGGAATCGTTCCTGTCAGTGCCTTCTGCGTGAAGATTGGCGTCGTGGCTAAGATCTGACCATCAGGTCCAATAAATCCAGAAATTCCTGTATTGGCTGATCGGGCAAATGCCATTCGGTTTTCCACAGCTCGCAGGACAACCATCCCAAAGTGTTGATACGGCGCAACCGAGTCACCAAACCACGCATCGTTGGTGATGGTGACAAGAAAGTCTGCGTCTTCTTTCGCCATCTGTCGGACTAAATCTGGAAAGATTACCTCAAAACAAATCGCAACACCAAAATTGAGAGGTGGTCGTTCCTTCTGTTGAGGTAACGTTAATACCAGATTTCCTACGCCGGCTTGAAAGTCGCCGATTCCTACAACCAGTTTGTCTAAGAAAAACAATATTGATCGTAACGGTATGTATTCTCCGAATGGAACAAGATGGCGTTTGTCATACCGTCCTACTATTTCTCCTTGAGGCGTTAATAAATACGCACTGTTAAACAAATACGGACTGCCATCCTGACGACGTCTGAGTGTCGGACTTCCAAACAGTAATGGTGTATTAGTGTCATGAACAACTGTTGCGACCTGTTGCTGATACTCTGGTTCTCGTTCAAAGAAGAACGGCGTAGCGGATTCAGGCCAGATAAGAAGGTCAATATCCTGGGCCGCTTGGCGACTGAGGGTATTGTAGCGATTGACGGTTTCTTGACGATACGCTTGATCCCATTTATGCGCCTGATCAATATTGCCTTGTACGACACCTACCCTGAGTGGTTTGCCAGAGGAGTGCGTTGAGGAATACCGATCAAGTTGCCAGGTCCCATACATAAGTGTGAGTCCGAGAATTCCAGAGGTTGAGAGCAAGGCTGGCCAGGGAAAAGACCTCTGGGTCTTTTCAACGTCGTTAGTGATCCAGCAAATGAGTTGAAAGATTGTCACATTCGTGAGAACGATTAGAAATGAAATTCCGTAGACCCCGGTGATGTCGGCTACTTGTATGATTGAAAGCCATTGATCTTGAGAATAGCCAAGCAGCGCCCAAGGGAATCCGCTCAACAGATGGGTCCGTAGCAATTCAAGGGCTACCCAGAGTGCCGGCGCGGCTATACAGACAAGCAGGTTGCTCAGGCTTCTCAGATATGACAAACCCAAGGTATAGAGCCCCACATAGAGACCGAGGTAGCTGGCTAGCAAGATCAGTAACAGGATGCTAATGAACAAGGGGACCTGTCCATACGAATGCATGGCCGTAATGACCCAGCTCACGGTTCCTGCGAATCCTAACGTTCCTGCGAACCATCCCCACCAAAACGATTGTTTTGATGACAGCCCTTCAATAGCCCAATGAAGGGGAATCAGCATAATCCAGGCAAGCCAACCAAAATTCAAATTAGGAAAGCACAGGGGGTAGAGAATGCCGGTCAGAAAAACGGCAAGGAGACGTGGAGTCGAAGGAGTTTTCACAAGTATACGGTATAGGTGAAAGTATTACGAACTACAAGAGAAAATTTAATAATTTCCTCGTGAATCCGGAGTGCAATTGATTCACTCAAGAACAATATGAAATGAAAGGGGAACTCTATATTGTAACAGGAGCTCACGCACTAAGTACGTCAAAGTTCAAGCACGGTTTCGTGTGTTGACTTTTCCAGGAAATCGAGAGCGTCTGGTCAGATTAGGAGGCTTCACTGACGAACCCATTCCCAATACCATATACCGAAAGTTCGGGTTGCCGGACCTTGAAGTCGAACAGGTGCTCATGCTTGTTTAGGGAATTGGTTATCGAATTTATCAGGCGTGATGAATTTGATCTGGTGAAGGTGAGGAGGCGAGGAAACTGAACGCTGGTTTTCAGCTTATACTGCTTTTTGCACGAGCCCGGATCGAATGCATCGCGTACACACTCGGATTCGTCGGGCAGCTCCATTGATGAGGGCTTTAACTGTTTGTAAGTTTGGTCGAAAAACCCGTTTGGTCCGGTTGTTGGCATGACTGACATTATTTCCAACTTGACGATTTTTTCCGCAGATTTCACACGCGAATGCCATGACGTACTCTCCTACTTCTATTTATGAGTTGTGAGGGACTAACGTCCTTGTTACCATACGTCGGTCGCTGAAGACAAGCCTGTTTCGGCAGTTGATAGCTTCATAACTCCTTATTCATTATCATAGGAACATCTCGGTGAAGCAACAGCCTGCAGTAGGGCTATACAATATCTATAAGATTTGGCAGGAGTCCCTTAAGCAACTCACAGATTCACTTCCTCATGATTTTCCCTGCATTGGCGATCCATTTCCAGGGAGCCGGCGTGTTGGTGACGAGATTTCGAGCCAAATATTTCAACTATTAGGTCAGCGTACTTTTCCTTCAAAGCTTGAAGCCGATTTAATTAGCCTGCAGCAATTATTTATCGATTTCGATGCAATTCAGACGCAACGAGAACGCCAGGCTCGTCTGACCCAAGCACAGAAAATATTGAGAGACATTGACCCTGAAAGTCGGATAGGTCTTTTGGCATCAGCGCGGCCTGAATCTCCAGCACCTGCTATCTCAAAAGCGCAAAGGCTGAATCAGCCATATTCAACTTCGCGAGAAAATCTATGGAATATTCCGATTCGCTATGCCAAAGGGGTGGGGCCAAGGCGAGCACGCCTCTTAGATAAACTTGGTGTGGTGACGATTGAAGATGCGTTTTGGTTTCTTCCATGGCGCTATGAGGATTGGTCCGAGATCCTTCCTATTCATCAACTACAATCTAACATGAAAGTCACCATTTCCGGAAAAGTGACCTCATGCCAATTACGACGAACGTCACGGAAAGGTTTGGTGATTGTCACGATCTCCGTTAATGATGGGACAGGAACCCTAGAAGCTGTATTTTTTAATCAGCCATTTTTAGAGCAAACTTTTGTGGTTGGGACGCCTCTGGTCTTACATGGTGAAATTTCTACGGGCAAAAGCAGTTTTGCCCCTCTTCGAATGCAAGGGCCTCAATATGAACTGCTTCGAAGTGATATGAACGCAGGAAAGGGGCTGAGTCGACTCGTTCCCGTTTATCATGAAACAAAGGGCATCACGACACGTCAGTTTCGACGAGTATTGAAGGGGCTTCATGAGCGCTACGAGCATGCCATTGAAGAACTTCTGTCGCCAGATTTATTAGAGGAGCTTCAATTGCCACCATTAAGAGCTGCCATGACGGCACTCCACTTCCCTGAAAATACGGAGAATGTGGAAATGCTCAATCAAGGCATAACTTTCTCACATCGACGCTTGGCATTCGAGGAGTTCCTCCTTCTTCAGCTTGCCTTAGCGGTACGTCGACGAATGGTAAAAATAGAGTCTGAAGGTATCGCCTTTTCAGCTAGTCAAGATCTGGTTAGAAATTTTCGGGATCTTTTACCCTTTAGACTGACCGCCGCACAACAACGAGTGATCCAGGAGATTCAGGCAGATATGGTTGCGTCCACTTCGATGAACCGTCTTCTTCAAGGAGACGTGGGTTCAGGAAAGACTATGGTGGCGCTTCATGCCATGGTTTTAGCATGTGGGTCAGGTTATCAAGCGGTGTTGATGGCGCCTACTGAGGTCCTGAGTGAACAGCATTTTCTGACACTTGAACCATATTTTACCCAACTTGGACTGACAGCGGTATTAATAAAAGGGGGACAGTCAGCTCAGGAACGTGCAAAGTATCTTAAGCAACTGGCCTCTGGTCAGGCGCAAGTGGCTCTGGGGACGCATGCCTTACTGCAGCCAGAAGTGATGTTTCAGGACCTTGGATTAGTCGTCGTGGATGAACAACACAAATTTGGTGTTGTTCAACGCGCGCAACTGAGAAAAAAAAGTGCTCGTCTTCCCGATGTCTTAGTGATGACGGCAACCCCGATCCCTCGAACACTGGCCATGACGGTATATGGTGATTTAGACGTATCGGTCATAGATGCGCTGCCTCCTGGGCGAAAGCCCGTAGAGACGTTCTTATTCAATGCTTCAAAGCGAGAAAGAGCCTATGCCCTCCTTCGAAAGGAGGTTGAAGCGGGCCGTCAAGCCTACATCGTCTATCCGCTCGTTGAGCCTTCTGAAAAAATGGATTTGCAGGCAGCCGCTCAAGCTGCGGACGAGTTACAACGAAAAAAGTTTCCGGAGTTGAAGGTTGGTCTCTTGCATGGTCGAATGAAATCCAAAGACAAGCAAACAATCATGAAGGCTTTTAAGGAAGGGACAATCCACATTCTCGTGGCGACGACCGTCATTGAGGTTGGGGTTGATGTGTCGAATGCGACTGTTTTGCTGATTGAACATGCTGAGCGATTTGGACTGGCTCAGCTACACCAATTGCGCGGACGTGTAGGACGGGGAACCGATCAAGCGTATTGTTTGTTAGTCCAGTCGGCGTCAAAACCTGTCGTACGCGAGAGTCAATCCGGACCGCTATTCAATTTGCCTCCGTCTCGTGACTTACCGGCTTCAGAAGTGAGTCAGCATGTACAGACCCACGAGGACTTTCAGAGAGAAAGCCATCGTCTCCAAATGTTCAGTCGTTGCGCTGATGGATTTACCTTGGCCGAGGAAGATCTGAAAATTCGTGGTCCGGGAAACCTCTTAGGGGTGCAACAATGGGGTGCGGTTGACTTTCGAGTCGCACAACTTCTTCGAGATCAGGACCTTCTCCATCAAGCCAAAAGGGTTGCAAGCCAACTAACCAGTCAGGACCCTCAACTCAAAGCATCTGAACTGCAAGGGTTGAAGGCCGCTATGCTCAGGAAATGGGGAAAAACATTTGAATTGGGCTCTATCGGATAATCAGCCTTGTAGGACAGAAGTCGGGAATTGAAATGCAAGCCACTGATTTATTTGAAATTTTCTATCTCATGGTTTGACCTCCTGAAACGTTCATGCTAGAAGTTGCGGTCTACCATGCCCGGATGGCGGAACTGGCAGACGCGCCGGACTCAAAATCCGGTTCTCGCAAGAGAGTGGGAGTTCGACCCTCCCTCCGGGCACCAGAAGGCTCTCTATTCAGATAATGGGATTTTTGAGTAAAATGAGAATGTCTGGAAGTTGACGATGGCACTTGACAGCGCAGAGACAGTTGACTATAGTTGGTCCCCTTAAAACTGGAAATAGAGTTCAAGTTCGTTTCAATCCATTTTTTTACCGATTATTCACTTACACTTCCAAGGAGGAGCCACATGCGGAAGTTAGGGTATTTTGGAGCAGCAATCATTCTTGCAGGCTCGGTGAGCGTGGCAGTGGGGCAAGAGCGTGCGCCTCAACATTCTGGGTTCGGTACGGGCGTCGGTGAATCGCAGGGTTCCGGGACGAGAGCTCGTGTCATGGATGAAGATGACATGTTGCGATATCTGTCCGCACCGGAAACCGTGATGGGGAAAGTTGTCGGAGTTAATTATGCGGCTGGGATTCTCTATCTTGACATGGGTGGAAGTTCCCAAGACGAACGTCAAATGCAACGGGGGCCGATGAACATCCAGACCTTGCAATTTGACCAAAACACGAACATAGAAAGCGTCAAGATGGTGAATAAGGGTGATTATATCGCCGTCCAAGCGGTTCAAGAAACTGATTCTGACCACAAGTTCAGCACTGGGCGTAAATTAGTGAGAGAAGTCTACGTGCTAGAGGGAAATCAATTGCTAGGTGGAGGAGACAATCCTGACTTTGGTGGTGGACTGGGTCAACGGCCAGACCAATTGAACTCTGTCGGTCTTCCAGCAACTCACGGGGGGTATACGGGTGTGCCAGAGGGTGGCATTCAAATGGGCTCAATCAACACCGGAGTTTCAACTTCGGTGGGGAAAATGACTGGTGCGGCACCTTGCTGGCAGTGTGCTCCACAACCAGATACGGTTAACGAGCGTACCGACAAGGTTATTGCCACTGATTACGGTTCTGACAGAAAAAATTTCAGCAAGGGAACTGTTCAATAAGCGAGAAACAGATTTTCCCTTTAAGTGTAGTAAAAGAGCGTGCTGGTCCCAAAGCCAGTACGCTCTTTTTGTATTGAGGAGATGACATTATTGTGGGTGTGATAGATGCTGACGAAGAACTTGATTTACGTGGAGTGATTTGTCCGTATAATTTTGTGAAAACAAAATTGAAGCTTGAGACTATGCCGTCGGGTAAAGTTCTGGTTGTTTTTTTGGATGCGGGGGATCCTATTCAAAACGTTCCGCAAAGTATTGAAAATGAGGGACATAAAGTTCTTCATCAAGAATCCGTCGATCAGGCTTTTCGAGTATATATTCAAAAAAATCTATATAAAGAATAAAAAGCCTTATTGAAGGCGTTCACGATTTTTCGTGCGATTGCCTTCGATTAATAGTGTTATTTCCCCCTTCACTCGTGAGGGTAGGGCAGACTTCAGTAATTCTTCAGCCGTTCCTCTCAGGAATGTTTCATTGAGCTTCGTGAGTTCTCGTGCGATCACAATTTTTCTCGAACCAAATAAATCTTGAATAGATTCTAAGGTTGTCCGAATCCGATAGGGGGTTTCAAAAAGAATTATTGTTCGCGGTTCCTGAACAAGGGATCTGAGAAATCTATTCCTTGCTCCAGATTTTTTAGGCAAGAACCCTTGGAAGATAAATGCATCGGGAGGAAGCCCTGAAGCCGTTAACCCAGCAAGAATGGCAGATGCTCCAGGAATTGGGACGACCGAAATTTGCTGATTGAGAGTCGCCCGCACGAGAAAATATCCTGGATCTGAAATCAACGGGGTCCCTGCGTCAGAGACTACGGCAATATTCGCTCCATCTGCGAGTCGTTCGAGGAGAATTGGGGTTTTTTCTTCTTTGTTATAATCATGGTAACTGGTCAGGGGAGTGTGAATGTCATAATATGTACAGAGCTTTTGAGTTCGTCTCGTGTCTTCCGCTGCGATAATCGTGACTTCTTTCAAAATCCTTATGGCCCGAAAAGTCATATCCTCAAGATTTCCAATCGGGGTGCTCACGATAAACAGAATTCCGGCCATGGTCGACTGCCTTTTTAATGAGTGACTAGTTTCTCGTTTCCAATCAAATATCTGTGTTGGATACCATAGCCAACCTCACAAAAGACACAACTTCATGTCTTTTGTACACTCATGAGAGTTGTGGCAAGCTTGGGATCGAGAGTTGATCTCAAAAAAATCCTTCCATTTTCGATATTTTTGCTTCCTTGACCTCCAATAAGCCCAAGTCTATACTCAAAAATTGTGTTGTAAAGGTTTACGATTATTCCTTTAAGTAAGCGAGAACTCGCCGTCTGGAAAGGCGGGGATGAGAGCAAGGTCCAGTGCTTCCGGTTTCCGTGCACTGGATAAGCGAAGTGTGAATCGAAAAGTACCACTTCCGTAAGAGCGTAGGTCTATATAAAGAGGGCATTATGGCTGAGACTCTCATTGGAGTCACGATGGTTTTCTACTTTGTGGGGACCATTGTTTTTCTCGTCTACCTACTGCGGCGCTCGGAGTTTTTGTCAAAAGGCGCTTTGGCTTTAGCTGGATTTGGGTTTCTGTCGCATTCCTTTGCGCTATTAGCCAAATCCGTAGCTCTTGGGCATATCCCACTTATGACCTTTCAGGAGGCAATGTCTTTTTTCGCATGGACGTTAGTCCTTGTTTTTCTGGGGGTTGTGTGGAAACGAGGGTTGCATGTCCTTGGCGCCTTTATCTTACCCTTAGCCTTTCTTTCCTTAGTCTCTGCGAGTATCGCGCCGGTTGGATCGCCTGGATTCCATCCCATGTTTGAAACGGTTTGGGTACACGTCACCTTAAGTATGTTAGGAACGGTTGGATTCGCCGTAGCGTTTGTCGCTGGAATTATGTACCTCATGCAAGATCGCATGCTCAAATCTAAACAGTTTAATGCGTTGTACATAAAGCTTCCTCCACTAGACTTTTTGGATTCCTTAAATCAGCGGTCAATCCTCTTGGGATTTCCTTTTTTGACTCTTGGCATCCTAACTGGATCTCTGTCAGCACATCTTACTCTTGGATCATACATGAGCTGGAATCCAGAACAGATATGGGCTTTAGTGACTTGGATTTTTTATTTTGCCGTGTTGCTTGGCCGTGTCACGGTGGGATGGCGAGCTAAGAAAGCTGCCTACTTGACGATCGTCGGCTTTGCAGGAGTGATTCTCACATTTGCCGGGGTGATTTTGAAGAACCATGGTCCATTGGGAACCCTATGAATATCATTGTTGTCGGGCTAAGTCATAGAACCGCTCCCGTTGAGCTACGAGAACGCCTGGCTATCCCAGAAAGTCGTATGGGTGAGGCCTTAGCTCGACTACTGGCCTATCCTAGTGTCAAAGAGGGCATGTTTCTATCAACATGTAATCGTGTGGAAGTCTATGCCGTTGTTAAGGACATGGAGGCAGGGTTTTCCCAAATTCAGGATTTTCTCGTATCGACGCATTTTTCACTTTCGGTTGATGAGCTCTTTCCATATTTGTATCGTTATTCAGATGAGTCGACCATTAAACATTTATTTCGAGTCGCGTCAAGTCTTGATTCAATGGTCATTGGCGAGCCTCAAATTCTCGGGCAAGTCAAAGATGCCTTTGAATTGACGCTAGCTCATCGAACAAGCGGAGTCATTCTGAATAAGTTTGTCAAAAAGGCGATTTCAGTGGGTAAAGGAGTTCGAACCCAAACTAGAATCGCAGAATATGCTGTTTCAGTGAGTTATGCTGGTGTAGAGCTTGCTAAAAAGATTTTTTCAAGCCTAAAAGATCAAACAGTGTTATTGGTCGGGGCTGGCGAAATGGGAAAGCTAGCAGCTCGTCATCTCGTGAATTCCGGGGTCAAGCAGATGATGGTGACGACAAGAAATACACACCGAGCTCTCAATCTTGCAGAGCAGTTTAATGGGTCCGTGATTCCGTTTGAAGAGTTTCGTTCCGCCCTGTCAACGGCTGATATTGTTATTTGTGCCACCGGGGCTCCGTATTATGTTATTTCCTCAGAAGATATCCAGTGGGCTATTCGGCAGCGTATGAATCGTCCGATGTTTCTCATTGATATCTCGGTGCCTCGCAATATTGACCCTGCGGGGAAAGATATTGATAACGCATTTGTGTTTGATATTGATGATCTCAAAACACATGTTGGGCAGAACCAAGAGGAACGACGAAAAGAAGCAGATAAGGCCGAGGGATTAGTTAAAGAAGAAGTTGATGTGATGCTTTCCTGGCTACGTGGGCTGGAGGCGACTCCGACGATTGTGGCACTTCGAAAACGTGCTGAAGAGATCAAGCAAGCCGAGGTCGATAAAGTCCTTTGTCGATTGGATAATATTTCTCCAAATCAACAAAAAGCGATCGAGGGATTAGCCTCAGCTATTGTGAATAAACTCTTACATGGTTCTTTGGTAACATTGAAGTCCGAAGCTCAATCAAAAAATGGATTTACATTTATTGAAGCTGCTCGACGGTTTTTTGACTTGACTGAAGCTGAAATGAATCACAGACAATCGGATGAAGATCCTTCCTTAAACGTAATGCGTGATAGTGAAACTGAAAAAGAACAATCTTCGCCTAGCGGACGAAATTTTGGAGAAATTTTTGAGGAAAAGACTAAAGAGCATGATGCGTAGTTCTGATGACCGTATAGACATGCATGGTCATGAGGATTGTTCGTGAAGGGGAAAAATAATGGTCGATCATTGTTAGTGATTGGAACCAGAAGGAGTCGTCTGGCGTTATGGCAAGCAGAATGGGTGAAGTCGCAACTTCAACGAATTGCACCGGATTTGTCGGTGAGCCTTCAACGGATTCAGACCAGTGGAGATAAAATTCTAGATGTTCCCTTAGCGAAGATTGGGGGAAAAGGATTATTTGTCAAAGAAATTGAAGACGCTTTACTCCGGGGGGAGATTGACCTGGCCGTCCATAGTATGAAGGACGTTCCATCTGTTCTGCCTGATGGGTTAGAAATTGTCTGCGTACCGGAACGAGAAGATCCGCGCGATGCTTGGGTTTGTCGAGACGGCACATCTTTGGATAAATTGAGGAAGGGCGCTAGAGTTGGGACAAGTAGCCTGCGCCGGCAAGCTCAACTTCTTCATAATCGGGCAGACCTAGACATTCAGATGCTTCGGGGTAATTTGGATACGCGACTGAAGAAACTCCAACAAGGGAATTATGACGCGATAGTCCTCGCGGCTGCCGGGTTGCGACGCCTGGGATGGGGGCAGGAAATTTCAGAATACCTCTCCACCGACGTCAGTCTTCCAGCGATTGGGCAAGGGGCGTTGGGGTTAGAGGGTCGTTCCGATGATAGGTTCCTGAAGGACCTCATGTTGCAATTAGAGGACATGACGGCTCGAGTGACGGTCAATGCCGAGCGAGCGTTTTTGACTCGATTGGAAGGTGGTTGCCAAGTCCCAATCGCGGGACATGCCGTGATGAAAAATAATCAACTGACACTGGATGGGCTGATCGCGAGTGTGGATGGAAAACGATACATTCGTGAATCCATATCTGGGTCTCATGATGATGCAGAAAACCTCGGTGTGGAACTCGCGGAACGTCTGTTGGCGGCTGGAGGCAAACCCATTTTACAAGAGATTTATGGAACGGCATGACACGCGAACCTGAAATCATAGGAAAGATCTTTATCGTAGGAGCCGGGCCTGGTGATCCTGGATTGCTGACCTTGAAAGGTAAAGCCTGTTTGGAACAAGCTGATGTCGTATTGTTTGATTATTTGGCGAACCCGGTTTTGTTGGATTTTGTCTCGCCTGATGCAGAGAAAATTTATGTGGGTCGACGAGGCCGTGGAACCTATAGCAGTCAAGAAGAGATTAATCATCTCTTGGTAAGCAAAGCCCGTGAGGGAAAATGTGTTGTGCGTTTAAAGGGTGGAGATCCTTTTGTTTTTGGGCGAGGCGGAGAAGAAGCCGAAGTCGCGGCAGGAGCTGGCATACCCTTTGAAGTCATTCCTGGTATCACTTCTGCGGTAGCAGTCCCTGCCTACGCAGGAATTCCTGTCACCCATCGCACATTGGCGTCGACGGTGACGCTCGTGACGGGTCACGAGGATCCAATGAAACCTGAAAGCGTTATAGAATGGCCACGATTGGCCACTGTCGATGGCACGCTTGTTTTTCTGATGGGGGTCAAAAACTTACCCCGCATTGTTGAAAAGCTTCTGGGGGAAGGCAAGAGTCCTGACACCCCGGTTGCACTGATCCGTTGGGGAACATACATGAAACAACAGACGGTAATAGGGACATTGGCCGGGATTGTAGAACAGGCGAGAACACATACATTACAGCCACCAATAGTCATTGTGATCGGTCCGGTCGTGAGTTTGCGAGACAAGCTGAATTGGTTTGAACAACGTCCTCTTTTTGGAAAACGTATACTGGTCACGAGACCAAAGCATCAAGCCTCAGAATTTTCTAGGTTGCTCGAAACGTATGGAGCGGAACCCATCGAATGTTCGACCTTAGACATCGTGCCTCCCCGGAGTTGGCAGGAAACTGACGAAGCTATATCGGCAATACAGCGTTATCAGTGGCTTATATTAACAAGTGTGAATGGTGTTCGAGCTTTTATGGAGCGTCTTCGGTTTCATCGCCGGGATGTTCGAAGTCTTGCAGGTCTCCGTCTGTGTTGTATCGGCCCACGAACGGCTGACGAGGCCGCCTCCTTCGGTATTCAAGCCGATTTTATCCCTCATGAATATCAAGCTGAGGGTGTGATCGAAACGATGAAACAGGCAGGGGTCGCAGGACAGAGGGTGTTGATTCCTCGAGCAGAAATTGCCCGTGAGATCCTTCCTGAGCAGTTACGAGAGTTGGGGGCTATCGTTGATGTTGTTTCTACGTATCGTACTGTTACTCCTGAATTGGAACTTGCAGGCTTGAAGCAACAGTTGCAGCAGGGAAAAATTCACTTCATTACCTTTGCGAGTTCTTCGACTGTTCGGAATTTTTGTCAATTATTCGAGAGCCAAGAAGAAATTGTTCAGTTAACCAAAGGAAGCACGATTGCCTGTATTGGTCCCATTACCGCCCAGACTGTTTCTGAACAAGGACTATCTGTTGGAATCGTTGCCGAGGAAAATACGATTCCGGCTTTGGCTGATGCAATCGTTCAATATATACAACCGAATAACACGGCTACAGAGATGTGCTCAGTATAAAGTGAGAATTGTGGTTGATGTACGTTTGTGACGCGTTTTCTATATCATTCATCTTTGTATAAAGGTTCTTATTACGGAGGAGCGATCTTATGGTTCCAGTCAAATCATTTATGGTGTCTATTGAGAAAATTGTGAAAGTGGATCGAGACGTCAAGGTTCGCCAAGCTGCTGAGATGATGCGTGATAATGGTATCGGAAGTATATTCGTCACGACTGGAGACAAGATCATTGGAATTTTAACGGATACGGACTTAGTGAGACGGATTGTTGCTGCTGGGTTAGATCCTGCGAACACTGAAGTTGAGAAGGTCATGTCAGCTCCGATCTTGACGATTGAAGGAGATAAGACATTATTAGATGCCAATGATCTGATGGCTCGTGAGCACATACGTCATTTAGGAGTGACCAGTCACGGAAAGTTGGTTGGAATGATTTCAGTTCGAGATCTGGTTGTGTTTCTTACCAATCTTCCAAGAAAGTGAGTCGTTCACCACGTAAAACGATAGCATCATGCTGGTAAACTGATTGTATTGTTGAGTTCTCGCTTGCTAGAGCCTGCCTAAGGCTATTTGAGTTAATGAACAGACCTTTTATTGGTTAGCGGATTAGTAGTATGGGATTTCCAAGGCAACGATTACGACGATTGCGCCACCATTACGTGCTTCGAGAAATGGTTCGCGAGACGGATCTTTCTCCGAAAGATTTCGTGTATCCGTTATTCGTCACGCATGGCAAAGAGCGTCAGGAGCCGATAGCCTCCATGCCGGGTCAGTTTCGGTGGTCGATTGATTTGTTGGTGAAAGAGGCTGTGGACGTGAAAGCATTAGGGATCCCAGCCGTCATTTTATTCGGGATTCCTCAGCAGAAAGATGATCGAGGAACGAGTGCGTATGATAAAGAAGGTGTCGTTCAGCAAGCTGTTAAAGCTCTTAAAGAGACGGTGCCTGATCTATTGGTGATGACCGATGTCTGCATTGATGAATACACGTCTCATGGGCACTGTGGTATCGTTCAAGATGGAAAAATCCTGAACGACGAAACCTTAGATTGTCTCCGATTAATGGCAAGGTCCCATGCAGAGGCGGGGGTGGATCTGGTCGCTCCATCCGATATGATGGATGGAAGAGTTGGTGCGATTCGAGATGAATTAGACCAACTAGGTTGTCACGACTTGCCCATTATGGCCTATTCGGCCAAATATGCGTCAAGTCTGTATGCACCGTTTCGAGAAGCAGCCTCATCCAGTCCAGCTTTTGGCGATCGACGGTCCTATCAAATGGATGCCGCCAATGCTCGAGAAGCTATTCGGGAAGTTCAGTTAGATATCGAAGAAGGGGCTGATATCGTGATGGTGAAGCCTGCGATGTTGTTTCTCGATATCGTGAGAAGCATCCGTGATGCCGTGTCGGTTCCACTAGCAGCCTATCAAGTGAGTGGTGAATACAGCATGATTAAAGCTGCAGCCAAACTGGGATGGATTGATGAACAACCTGTGATGATGGAGTCACTGTTGTCTATTAAGCGGGCTGGAGCAGATATGATTCTGACCTATTTTGCCAAAGATGCTGCCCGAATACTCCATAACGAGTTGACATGAAGGTTACTCGAAACCTTCCGACTTCCACATCTGCGAATCATCCTGTCCTAACTATTGGGAATTTCGATGGCCAGCATGTTGGGCATCAAGCCTTACTTGCTGCTGTGGTTGAAATGGCACAGCGTCAACATGGTACGCCCATGGTCCTCACATTTGATCCGCATCCAACAAAAATTCTTGCTCCAAAAGTGTCTCTTCAGTTCCTGACGCTTCAAGAAGAAAAGTTTGCTTACTTTGAAAGGCTTGGGATTCAGGAACTGGTAATATTGGAATTTTCTCAACAATTGGCTAGGCTGACTCCTGAAGAATTTACCTCTAGAATATTGCGGGATGGGTTGGGTGTTCGTGATCTCTTGATTGGTGAAAATTTTGTGTTTGGTAAGGGACGAAGCGGGAATGTTAAAGATTTAACCCAATTGGGATCCCAAGCAAACTTTCGCGTGCATCCGATTGCGCCAGTCCGAATCGACGGTGATATAGTCAGTTCGACTCGAATTCGAAAATTACTTCAGGGTGGTCAAGTGAAAAATGCGGCTCAATGCCTTGGTCGACCATATCGACTTTCGGAGCATGTGATTCATGGAGAGCATCGAGGGGCGAAGCTCGGTTGGCCTACCGCAAATCTTCGAATTGCTGCTAATCGGGTTATTCCAGCCGATGGAATTTATGCCACCATGGCATATGTGCAGGGTGAATGGCTGCCGTCAGTCTCGTATATTGGAAGTCGGCAGACGTTTGTTGAGGGAGAACGGCTGTTAGAGGTCCATGTGTTTGACCAAAATCGTTCGTTGTATGGAGAGCGAATTGGAGTCAGTTTTATTGAGTTTATTCGAGAGGATAAAAAATTTTTAGAAGTCGACCAACTACTCCATCAAATAGAACTTGATGCAAGACAAGCTCGCAACCTTTTAAAAAATTGGAATAAAGATTTTCTGAAACATGTGAAACCGCTATCAGTACAATCTACTCCCTGTAACTAAATCGTCGTTTCACTCATGAATCTAGAAACCCGTATTGAAAATTATATTAAGACAAAACAAATGTTGAGCAAAGGTGATCGAGTCTTGGTTTCCGTCTCAGGCGGGCCTGACTCTGTTGCTCTACTGTCTGTTCTCATTCAAGTGAGCGAAAAATGGAGTCTGAATCTGAATGTCATGCATTTTAATCATGGGCTGCGGGGTAAAGAATCAGAGGAAGATGAAGTGTTTGTCACTCGCTTGTGTCATGAGCTTGGTATTCCTTGTTGTGTCAAGAAGTTGAATCTGAAGCCATCAACTAGTCTAACCCAACCATCTTCTCTACAAGAATTGGCTAGAAATCGCCGGTATGAAATATTGACCCGTATGGCTTTAGAAATAGGAGCAAAGAAGATTGCCGTTGGACATACGGCTGATGATCAAGCGGAAACCCTGATTATGTGGATAGTTCGAGGGGCTGGATCTTTAGGGCTTTCCGGGATTCCGCCTGTGCGTGACCCCTATGTCATTCGTCCGCTGCTTGAAACGAGTCGCTCAGAGATTTTGGGATATCTACAACGTCGAGAGTTGGAATATCGGACGGATTCAAGTAACAACAAACCAATGTATTGGCGCAATCAAGTCCGTCAAGAGGTAATGCCTATTCTTAAACGGTACAATCCAAACGTAACCAAAACGATTGCTCGTCAAGCTGATATCGTTCGTGAAGAAGAGGCCTATCTTTCTCAGCTCGCTCATCAAGCATTGGAACAGGTTCAAGAGGTCAAAACCTCGAACGGCTTAACCCTGAATCGCGACCGACTAGTAAATTTGCCGTTAGCCATGCAACGTCGCGTGCTGAGGATGGCTATTCGGGAAGTGTCAGGTACGACCCAAATGTCGAGTTTTGACACAATCGAGGCAGTATTAAAGCAGGTTGTCAAAGGTCGGTCGGGAGTTTGGGGCAGACTTCAAGACGTGTGTATTACCCGAGAGTATGAGTTGATTCGTTTTTCTTGTTCTCAGATGAGCATGCCCGCTCCACAATCAATAAATCAAATGTATCAGTTTGTGGCCATTCCGTCTCAAGTTGTGTGGCCACTGACTGGACAAACCATGAATGTGTCAACCAGTCTAAGTTCGGAGCAAAATGTATTGAAAGATCTGAATAGAAATCGAGCGATTTTTGATGCTGATGCCTTTAGCCCGTCGTTAGTGCTCAGAAATTGGAAGGCTGGAGATTACTTCTATCCTTTTGGCATGGATGGCAAAAGGAAAAAACTACAAGACTTTTTTTCAGATGTAAAAGTGGCACGTTCTCAACGGTCGAAAGTTCCGTTATTAGTTGCCCCAGAAGGTATTATCTGGGTTGGTGGATATCGGACGGATCACCGATTCCGCGTGACTGAGGCGACACGAACGGTCCTTATGGTGGATCTGAGTCAAGCAGGATCCTCAATCTAGTATGACGCAGTTATTTGGTAAGCCCTTGGTGACTCAAGAGGCGATGCGAGCTCGGATAAAAGAACTCGGCAAGGAAATCACACTTCATTATCAGCAAAAAGACCTGGTGTTGGTTGGGGTTTTAAAGGGCGCCTTCGTGTTCTATGCTGATTTGGTTCGCGCCATTAGACTGCCTCTTACAGTGGACTTCATGATCGTCAAGAGCCAACAACATCAAAGAAAAACATCAGGAAAAGTCAAAGTTCTTACAGATTTGACCGAAGAGATAAAAGGACGTGATGTGTTACTTGTGGAAGATATCGTTGATTCAGGACTGACCGTCCAATTTTTGAGAAAACAGCTGACAAAAAAGAAACCAAGAAGTCTTCAGGTTTGTGCGTTACTCAGTAAGCCTGCCAGGCGACAAATTGAAGTGAACGTTGAATATATTGGCTTTGAGATTCCGAATCATTATGTTGTTGGGTATGGTCTGGATCATCAACAACAATACAGGAATCTTCCCTATTTAGCTGTGCTTGACCCCAAGAGTATGGAAGAGTCATAGACTCTGGCCCTTGGTTGTCAGTATCTCAATTTGCATGATAGAATCTACAAGCTCTCATCTGTTATTGAAAGAGAGTGAAAATAGTTGGTAGGAGGTTCAGGAGGCTTTCGTATGAATTCACGGGTCAAGAATCTATTGTTTTGGGTTGTTGTGTGTTTGTTTATGATCCTGCTCTTCAACCTTTTTACCGTTCCGACCAATCCGCCTGAGGAAAAGATTATTTTTAGCGATTTTATGGCCCATTTGGAACGAAATGAAATCGAGAAAGTCGAGATTAAACAGAATAACATCAGCGCGATCCTCAAAGATGGAACAAGGGTACGAACTTATTCTGTCGAGTATCCTGATTTAGTTAAAGTGCTTAGTGAACGTTCCGTCCAAATTGAAGCCAAGCCTCCAGATGATAATCCTTGGTATATCACGTTTCTCGTGACCTGGGGGCCCTTCATCCTTTTCTTAGGCCTGTGGTTCTTTCTGATGCGCCAAATGCAAATCGGAGGGAATCGGGCCTTGTCTTTTGGCAAGAGCCGCGCTCGCTTGCTGACTGAAGACAAAAAGAAGGTCACGTTTGCGGATGTTGCCGGAGTGGATGAAGCCAAAGAAGATGTCGTTGAAATTATTGAGTTTTTGAAAGATCCGCAAAAATTCCAAAAATTAGGCGGAAGAATTCCCAAGGGCGTGTTGGTTGTTGGGCCACCTGGGACTGGAAAGACCCTGCTTGCCAAGGCCATTGCCGGAGAGGCCGGGGTCCCATTTTTCAGCATCAGCGGATCAGACTTTGTGGAAATGTTCGTGGGAGTGGGCGCTTCGCGCGTACGGGATCTTTTTGAACAAGGGAAAAAACATGCTCCTTGCATCATTTTCATTGATGAAATTGATGCAGTTGGTCGTCTGCGAGGCGCCGGGTTAGGCGGTGGTCATGATGAGCGCGAACAAACGTTGAATCAACTCTTGGTTGAAATGGATGGGTTTGATACGACTGAGGGTGTCATTTTGATTGCCGCAACGAATAGACCTGATGTCCTTGATCCAGCACTCCTCAGGCCGGGGCGTTTTGACCGACAGGTTATCGTGAACCGACCAGACGTGCGTGGTCGAGTCGAAATTCTTAAAGTGCATACGAAAAAAGTGCCAGTGAATGAGGACGTCGATCTTGAACAAATTGCACGTGGAACTCCTGGGTTTTCCGGTGCAGACTTAGAAAATCTCGTCAATGAAGCCGCTTTATGGGCTGCTCGGCTCGATAAAAAATCGGTAGAACTTGTGGATTTTGAAAATGCCAAAGATAAAGTCATGATGGGGGCTGAGCGGAAGAGTATGGTGTTGAGCGATGAAGAAAAGAGGACCACTGCGTATCATGAAGCCGGTCATGCCTTAATGGCTAAGTTGCTTCCAGGAACTGATCCTGTTCATAAAGTCACGATTATCCCTCGCGGTCGAGCGCTCGGAATGACGATGCAGTTACCGATAGATGATCGTCATAGTTATTCAAAAGAGTTTCTTTATAACACGCTGGCGATCTTATTCGGTGGTAGAGTTGCCGAGGAACTTATTTTCAAGAATATAACGACCGGAGCTGGCAATGATATCGAACGAGCGACGGAACTCGCTCGCAAAATGGTCTGTGAATGGGGTATGAGCGATACACTTGGTCCGTTGACGTTTGGGAAGAAAGATGAGGAAATTTTCCTTGGACGTGAAATTTCCACGAGACGAGATTTCAGCGATCAGGTAGCTTTAGAAATTGATCGAGAAGTCAAGCGCCTTATTTTAGAATCGTATGAACGTACGAAGCGTATGCTGACAGAAAATATTCATACGCTGAAAGCTCTTGCTGAAGCGTTGCTCGAGAAAGAAGTCCTTGACGCTATGGAAGTCGAGGAAATTGTTCAGCAAACGTCAGCCATTCAACCCGCTGCTGTTTAATCTTGCCCTGGTCAAATTGTGGGGAATCTTCTCCCCTTTTAGCTCGCAAAGCTCATTTTTCCTTGATGAATTTGACCAGCGTATTCAAATACCCATATTCCCCCTTCAGTTACCCCGTCTCTAGCAGAATTCTTGACAACGTCTCTTGGTTAGGTTGTTGAGTTATCAATAAGGAAGCATAGACGCCGAATTCTCATGCTCGAGTTCGTGTTGAAATAGGTTGATAGGAGAATGAATAGCAAACATTTTTCCAACGACTTTCGAGCATGTGGTCAAAAAATTGACTTGAGTTCTCGCGTGCTGATCATGGGAATTTTAAACGTCACACCGGACTCATTTTCAGATGGAGGCAGATATCTCGATCCAAGCAAGGCCGTCGATCAAGCCCTTACAATGATTGAGGAAGGAGCCGATATTATAGACATAGGAGGAGAATCAACGCGACCTGGAGCGTTGCCCGTTGTTGAACAAGAAGAAATGAAGCGGTTGCGTCCAGTATTACGTGCATTGGGATCTCGATGCAACGTTCCAATTTCAATCGACACGCAAAAAGCCTCGGTAGCGAAAATGGCTCTGGACTTAGGAGCCACAATTGTTAATGATATCAGTGCATTACGTCACGATCCGCATATGGCAAAAGTTGTTGCGGAAGCCGGCGCGGGATTGGTGCTCATGCATATGCAGGGTACCCCTGAGACGATGCAAGATTCTCCTGTTTACGGGAATGTTGTCGATGAAGTGAAAGAGTTTTTTGCGAGACGTTTCGAAGTAGTTGCTGAAGAGGGTATTTCATTGGATTCTATTGTATTAGATCCCGGCATTGGGTTTGGAAAGACAGTTGCACATAATTTGAAATTAATCAGTCAATGTGGTCAGCTACAGGAATTGGGGAGGCCAATTCTGGTTGGGGTGTCAAATAAGTCATTTATTGGTAAGATTATTGATAAGCCCTTGGAGGAGCGAGTAGGAGGGAACGCATCGGCTGTGGCGATTGCGGTTTTTCAAGGAGCGAAAATTATTCGAGTTCATGATGTTCATGTGATGCGTGACGTGCGCAACATGGCTGTCGCACTACGAGATTCTTCGAATGTTTAGCCAACGACCCTGACGGGGAGTCCGACATGAAAAAGTTATTTGGTACTGATGGGGTTCGAGGAGTAGCCAACCTTGAGCCGATGACCAGCGAAACGGCGATGAAGCTTGGACGAGCTGTGGCCCATGTGTTTAAGAAACGACAGGGTCGTCATCAAATCGTGATTGGAAAAGACACAAGACTTTCTGGCTATATGTTGGAGTCAGCGCTCGTCTCAGGGATATGTTCGATGGGAGTCGACGTGCAGTTGGTTGGGCCACTCCCCACTCCTGCCATTGCCTTTCTCACCCGAAGCCTTAGGGCTGATGCCGGAGTCATGATTTCAGCGTCCCATAATCCGTATCAGGATAATGGGATTAAGTTTTTTTCTGACGATGCATTAAAGTTGCCTGATGAGATGGAGTTACGCATTGAAAAGCTCATTCTTTCCAATGAGATTGAACATATACGGCCGACCGCAGGAGAGATTGGTAAGGCCTTTCGTATTGATGATGCAGAAGGACGGTACATTGAATTTGTGAAACGTTCACTTCCTAGACAATTTGACTTTCAAGGGTTGCGTGTGGTTCTCGATTGTGCCAATGGAGCTGGGTACCATGTTTTTCCTAAAGTGGTTCGAGAGCTGGGGGCTAAGGTTTGGGTGATCAATGATCAACCAGATGGGATGAATATCAATCTAGACTGCGGCGCTGTTCATCCAGAGAAACTTCAAGAAGCTGTCCGAGATCATCAAGCTGATATTGGGATTGCCTTGGATGGCGATGCTGATCGATGTGTGTTTGTCTGTGAGGGTGGGCAAGTCGTAGATGGCGATCATGCCTTAGCCGCTTTTGCCCTGGATCTTAAAGAACGGGGAATGTTGAAGAAAAACACGGTAGTCGGAACGGTGATGAGTAATTTTGGCTTCGAATTCGCCATGAAAGAGGCTGGTATTCAACTTGAACGAACGCCGGTTGGTGATCGGTATATTCTCGAACGTATGGTAAAGGAAGAATTTAGTCTGGGTGGAGAGCAATCAGGGCACATGATTTTCCTTGATTATCATACAAGTGGGGATGGGTTGATTTCAGGGTTGCAAATGCTCAAACTTATGAAGCGATCAGGAAAATCGTTGTCGAAACTCACTCAATGTATGAAATCCGTCCCGCAAGTGTTGTTGGGGGTGAAAGTCCCGCATAAGCCAGATTTAGAGTCTCTACCAATACTACAGCAAGCGATTGCTGCTAACCAAGAACGGTTAAACGGCACCGGGCGCATCTTGGTTCGATACTCTGGCACAGAGCCACTCGTTCGTGTCATGGTTGAAGGCCAGAGCGATTCAATTATCAAAGAAGTCGCTGAAGAATTAGTGGGAGTCGTCAAATCATGTATCACGTGAGTATGCCACTCCTCTAGTTTGTGATCCTACCTCCTATCTTTGCTTTCCTTCTGGGTCTCGTCCTTGCTTCCTATCTTTTTTATATACCTTGTTCGATCTTGTTTCTGCTCGTTGTGCTAGGTCTCACTCTGGTGTGGCTAGAGCAGTCTCAACGAATGACCATCAAAAAAAGTGGAATGATTTTCGCCAGTGTTCTTGCGGGAATTCTGTGGTGGGTGGTGATGACTTCCCCTCAGGATGACGCAGGTTTGTTAACGTGGACGAATCAAGGGGCGGTCAAGGTCGTCGGGGAAGTTGTTGAGCCAGTGAAACGCGCACCAGACCGTCTTGTGATGATTGTTGAAGTGAGCCATGTAAGTCATGAAGAGCAGCGTATCCCTATCTCGGGGCTGCTCCGTCTTACATGGCGTGAGGCAAATCAATCGGTTCAGCGAGGCAATCAAATCGAGGTCGTGGGGAAATTACGAGAGCCCTACGGAACACGAAATCCTGGAGGGTTCCACTATGGGCAGTACCTGAAGAGACAAGGCATCCAGGCTGTCGCAACGGTGTCTGGACCGGGCAATGTGCAAGTTCGTGAAACGCCTCGTATCCTGTCTTTTCCTTTGTTTTGGGAAGGAGTCGACGATTGGAGAGAGCAAGTACATCGAGCAGCGTCTGCGACGTTACAAGATCCAGCTCTCGGCTTGTTTTTGGGGATGCTTGTTGGTGAGCAAAGTTTCATTACCTCAGAGGTGCGCGAAGCCTTCATGGCCACGGGAACTGTCCATATTATCTCTATCTCTGGATCCCATCTTGGCTTGATCGCATTTCTCATCTTCTTCCTGGTGAAAGGGTTTGTGTTGCGACTTCCACTCACCTGGCTCGAATGGCTCTCAATCCGAGTCTCTGCTACACGTCTTGCGGTCATCACGACAATTCCTGTCGTGTCTTTTTATGCGCTGCTAGCCGGTGGTGAGATTGCGACTGTTCGGTCCTGGATCATGATTATTTTATTTCTTACGGCAGTATGGATGGGACGCGAGAAGCACCTTCTCAGGGCTCTAGGAGTCGCGGCATTTCTTGTCCTCGTGACAAATCCTCAGGCGATGTATGATATCTCGTTTCAGCTTTCATATTCCGCCGTGTTAGCCATTGCCTTGGTTGTTCGATTGTTTGACGACAAGGCAGATGATGATCAGGAAATGCTTGATCAGTCTCGTGGCAAGGTAGAGAGTATTTGGCGACGGACTAAACAGGCCTGGTGGGTGACATTCGCCGTCACACTCGCCACCGTGCCATTGGTGGCCTACTACTTTAATCAAATTGCCTGGCTTGGTTTGTTCAGCAACCTGCTCGTAGTTCCCGTTGTCGGGATTCTCGTGATCCCACTCGGTCTTTTATCGATCGGATGGGTCCTACTAACAGGATCCGCAACACTACCTTTAGGGTTTTTCAACCAATTCATCTTGGACTCCTTGGTTCAGATTGTTACCGTCCTGGCCAAACTTCCAGGTGCGGAGTGGCATGTGGCATCTCCGAGTATTCTGATGATACTTGTGTTCTATGGACTGCTTCTCGCGGCGGTCTTGTGTACCCTAAGACCAAAGCTGCAAGTGAGTTGTGCAATAGGAGTACTCGCTATACTTCTCTGGTGGACATGGTCACCACGGATCGATATTGACCAAAGTACGCTGCGGGTGACCTTTTTGGATGTGGGACAGGGTGATGCGACTGTTATCGAACTCCCCGATGGTCAAACAATTCTCATTGATGCTGGGCCACGGTACCGACGGCTTGATATGGGACAAGCTGTCATTGGGCCTTATCTCTGGGATCGAGGCATACGACGGCTGGATCACGTCATTGCGACGCATCCCCAATGGGACCATGTTGGCGGATTGCCATGGGTTTTGAGGTCGTTTGAAGTGAAGCAGTACTGGAGTAATGGAATCGTACGAGAGCAGACATTTTATCAACGCTTGCAAGAGTCGATTCATGACGCAGACCTGAAAAAGCAGATTGTCTTGGATGGGCAGGAAATAGTCAGCGCGGCTCCTTGTTCACTCACCGTACGAAATCCGTTCATGCGTAGTCAGAATCTTTCTAAATCTTTGCGAGTCTCTCTCAACGGATCAGATTTGAACAATCAATCGATCATCACGTTGCTTCAATGTGGACAACATTCTTTCTTGCTCACAGCCGATGCGGAAGTCGAAGCTCTCTCAAAACTGAGTCAACTACCAGCTGCACGTACAGCTAGAGTGGTGAAGGTGCCGCATCACGGTGCTAAAAGTTCACTGCATCGCGAATGGATCGAGCAGCTGGATTCAGAGGTAGCAATTGTCTCAGCAGGACAACACAATCGATACGGCCATCCCTACCCAAAGGTCGTAGAGGCATATACCCGAAAAGGAATCGCTCTATATCGTACCGATCGAGATGGTGCCGTGTGGATTACCGCCAATCTTGATTCTTCAGAAATGACGGTTCACACGACGAAAGACTGGATGCTTCAGCCTGTTCAATTGGATGCTTCTCTCTTGAAAAACGAACGAAGGAACTGGGTAAAGTTATGGCGCAAGTGGACAGGAGAAGTTTAATTTTCATTGGTCTTTAACGAGATACGATTCACGAGCGATGAATCATAAGAGCACGACAAGTAGACTTCTCAATGTTGCCTCTAGGTCGACAATGTCTCAAAGACTTTTTGAGAGTTGGTGAGCGGTTCCCATTTCATGATCGTCATTGAGTCCTGGACATATTCTTGTGTTCGCATTCCATTTAGGACGCTTGTGATGCCTGGAGTACAGGCGAGGATCCAAAGGGCTTTTCTAGAAAACGGTTCATCATGGAGAGATTCTGGGAGGAGAGGGTCAATCACCTGTCTAAGTTCGTGAATCTTCTTCGCGCTTTTTTGTGCAGCTTCCATCCTGAGTACACGCAGCAGTGATAGGAACTCTGGGACGTAACGTCGACGCCACTTGTCCCAGATCACTTCTTTATCACCGGTTAATTGTCGTGTTAGGACTTGGAACACTTGATTGGCATGTGGAGCAATCATCTGGTTTTCGATTTGATCCCAGTGCTCTAGGTTTTGGAGGGCAGGCCGCAGGCGTGAGAGTTCGTCTGCCCATTTAAAGAATTCCTGGGCAGAAATGCCTTTGTCCGAAAGCGGAACAAGTGGAGCGATATCTTTTATGTACTCTTCTTCCAATGCACGAACTTTGGGAAGTTGGTCTTCGAAAGTTGTGTCTGGTTGTTCGGCTCGAGGGTCGGCAAGACGAATCATCCCTCCATGCTTTGTAGGAATTGTGTTGAGTGGTCGATTGACCAAGATGGGGATGTTTTGTTCCTGAGCAAGTTCCAGCACGGTCTGCTTATCTTCCGTGCCGGTATTGGGTGTCAGGACTGCACCAGATTCAAATAGATTCATTGGCAATTGCAGCATTCGAAAATGATGGTTGGTTTGTTCTAACTCCTTGGCAGCTGCCTGAGCTGCACTTAGCATACGTGATAGGGATGTGGCCTCCAGGTCGTCGGGTTTAGTCGTACAGGTGTTCGATGAAACTCCGTAATATTGAATGCGGCCTGTGGCGACTTGTTTTTCGAGATAGACAAAGGCCTGCTGTAGCCGCTGATAGAATGTTGCTCGTAACGCTTTCAAAGCTTCGGCATCTACTGCCAGTTTTCTATTCTTGGCATCCGAGAGAAAATATTCTGGATTGTGGAGTAAGCAGACATCAAGCGTGGCTAAGCCTAAACGGTCAAGCGACAGAGTGAGTTGTTCTTCAAGAAATTCAGGGTGGAGACAATGCCAGATTCCTTCGCCGTACTTCACCATCTCTGGAAAAGGATTACTTGCCTTCTCCCGGGCTTCGGCACGTTTTAGGTTTTGTCCCTGTACATAGCCGATTTTTGAGACGACGATAACTTCTTCACGCGTGAGCTCTTGCCCTTTGATTAATTCGCCGAGTACGCGTCCCACGAGTCGTTCGCTTCCTCCGTCTGCATAGTTGGTAGAGGTGTCGATAAGATTGCAGCCTTCGCGCAAGGCTTTGGTTAACGCCTGACGATGTTCATCTGAGCTGATATCGATCCGATATCCGCCGAATCCAAGACGCGAGGTTGTCAGCGCAGTTGAAGCCATAGTCGTGTAGCCTTGGCCGGTGGGTTTATTTGCAGAGGGACTTGCTAAAATTCGCGCGACGTAAGTAGCAGTCCCACCGGGGGTGGCTTGTCCTAGTAGTCCACGAGACTTAAGCGTCTGCAGCGAATCGGTAGCATCATCTTTCGTCGGTTCCTGCTGTTGTGTAAGTGCAGACGCGATAGCTTGGGGATCGGTAATAGGCGCTTCACATGCGAAGTTTCGACAAAGATACAGGGCAGCTTTGCCGTCGACGAGTGTTTTGCCTTTAAGTAGAGGGTGTGTCGTTTCTGCATCCTCATCGTTCTGGTGGGCGATGATTCGATTCGGAACAAAGTGTCGATCGACTTCCGATCGTAATTGGTCGTAGTTCGATTCGCCCGGTTGACCAACCATCGCGAACTCAATGGGACCATTCAGCAACAAGTCGACCACTATTAAACTTTTGGCATAGCCACGAGGAATCTGCGCGATGTGATGTCCATAGGCCCGAATGGCCTTGGTTGAACCCTCCCGAAAATCTTCTCGATTGAAATGAAAAGATAGTCGAGCCAGTGCCGATGCTGCAACCGCATTTCCGCTTGGAATAGCTCCATCAGGACCTTCACGACTACGCAAAATGAGTGACTCGTGATCGATGGCAGTGGTAAAGAATCCGCCCTGCTCTTGATCTGAAAAATCCTGAATGATGCGTTCTGCCAAGCCAACCGCTTCGTGAAGATATCGCTCTGATGATCCCGCCTCGTATAGATCAATGAGGGCTTCTGCGAGATAGGCATAGTCTTCTAGGCAGGCATTGAGATGAGCTTTGCCCTGTCGATAGGTGCGAAGCAGGCGGTTGTCAGGCTGGACAAGAGTGGTCAATAAGAAATCAGCTGTCCTTGTGGCCGCATCAAGATACCGTTGATCCCCAAGAACCCGACCGGCTTCAGCCATTGCTCCAATCATCATGCCATTCCAAGACGTAATGACTTTATCATCTAAGCCAGGCGGGATACGTTGAAGCCGGGCCTGATAAACCATTGGTCGAACCCGTTCAATCGTCGTCCACAGTTCTTCTGGGGAACACGTCAAATCCGTTGCCACCTGTTCTAATGTCTTTGGTGTATTCGGAATGCTCTTGCGCTCCCAATTTCCTTCATCCGTAATGTCGTAATAGGCGCAAAATCGTTTTGCATCTTCTTTGTTCACTACCACAGATTGAATTTGTTGCGGCGTCCACACAAAAAATTTCCCTTCAATCCCTTCTGAGTCAGCATCGGTGGCTGAATAAAATCCACCTTCTGCTGAAGTCATTTCTCGCAAGATATAGTCGAGCGTTTCGGTCGCAATGCGGCGATAGTATTCGTCTTGGGTAATTTGATATGCCTCAATGTATGTGCGCGCTAGTAGTGCATTGTCATACAACATTTTTTCGAAATGAGGGACGAGCCATCGCTTATCAGTTGAATATCGTGCGAACCCTCCACCAATATGGTCGTAAATTCCACCAGCTGCCATAGAATCCAAGGTTTTTCGGACGATCGTGAGCGTGTGCTCCTGCCTCGTTCGATGATATTGACGGAGTAAAAACGACAGACCTGTTGCTGGTGGAAATTTTGGCGCTTGACCGAATCCACCGTGTTGAGGATCAAAGTCTCTCGAATATTGTTCGACTGCGGTTTCAATTTCGGTTTGTCCCACGGTCATTGGTGAGGTTACGCCTATAGACTTGCGAAGTTGATTGGTAAATTGCGCGGCTTGCTTGACGATGCTTTCTTTATCCTTTTCCCACGCGACGGCAATGTTCTTGAGTACGGTCGCAAAACCAGGGCGTCCCCACTTATCCGTTGGCGGGAAATAGGTACCGGCGAAAATGGGTTCCTGATCAGGGGTTAAAAACACGGTCATTGGCCATCCACCATGTCCCTGATTCATCGTGACGGTGGCTTGCATGTAAATTTCATCGAGATCAGGCCGCTCCTCACGATCGACTTTGATATTGATGAAATGTGTATTCATCAAGGCCGCAATCTCGTCGTTTTCAAACGACTCATGTTCCATGACATGACACCAATGGCATGCGGAATACCCAATTGAGAGCAAGATGGGTTTGTTTTCCTGTTTTGCACGTTTCAAGGCATCATGATTCCAGGGATACCATTCCACAGGATTGTAGGCATGCTGGAGCAAATACGGACTGGTCTCATGAATGAGTTGATTGGGCTTTCGCTCAGCAGTTGGGGAACTCATAGGAATAAGACTCCCATTTTTTACCTTTAAAGCTTTATAAAGTGGAGAGGTGGGTAGTCTATCAGTCGTCATGCCCGTAGTACGCGGGCATGACGACTGAAGAGGAAGCGTTTACTATGTTACTTTATTCTCCTAAGCTTCGTTCATACAGAAGGACTTTCCATCCGTCTGTTTCAGAAATAAATCCTTTGGGTTGAACAACAGGGAGCATGCCGGTTCCGGGTACTTTTCCTGACTGACCCATGCTGCCGTTTTTCAAGACCCACATAAGCTCTCCCAGCGATCGGTACTTTTTAAATTTGGGATTGGTGAAATTTCTGGGTTGAATCGGGAGGTTACTGGCCGCGCCTCCATCACCTTTCCCTTCTGCTCCATGACAACTGATACATCCCCCATTGCCGAGAAAAATTTTCTTTCCTTCTGCGAGTATTTCAGGTGTTGCTTCAAATGGAGGTTTCATCTTTTTAGCAGCGGCGAGTTCAGATCTCGGAACACGTTTTACGCGAATATCAAATTCTCCTCCAGCCTGTCCATACCCAGTGGGATTCACGGCAAACGCAAAATCAACACTGACCAATGTGGTCATTACCCATAGCCCAGTAAGCAGCACGACCGTCCTCATGAGTACCTCCTTGAAACGCAAATGAAGAATAACGAAATAATACACACAATGAAATTGGGAGTCATGGCGTGACGGGCCAGGATACCATGTGCGTAAACCGTGAGCAATGAAAGGTTTGACGGGCACGAAACCCCATAACAGCACCGGCAGAATGCATCGAATTGATTGTGTTAAGATGGCCGACAATGCTGAACTGCATGCTTGAGATCTAGGAACAATTTGAACGAATTATGGCGTTGAATGAAAGAAATCGTCAGAAGTTTGTGACTGGCATGAACCGCCGTATTGCGGAACTACGAGCGAAGACTGAAGCGAGTTTAGATTTTGCTATCGACACCATGTTTCAGGAGCGCGTGGAGGCGTACCTTCGTTTAGAAGAAGGTTTGGCGGAAGTCGACCGTATGTTGAATCTTATCGAAGGCGATATTGATGAAATTCGTGAACTCAATGCCGCTGAACGGCTTGAGTCACGCCTAGAGTTCATCGAAGATCGATTCGATGAATTTGATAGTGAAATTCGACAGCGTCCACGTCGACGTCGCAAGAAAATTAACCTCTTCAATTTCTTCAAGGCTGCCGGAGGGGGGGGAGATCCGACGGTCGCAAAAGGTGAAATCAATTCCGCAGGGGAAGCTTATTCTGCTTTAGGTGTGGAATTTGGGAGTCCAATGTCTGTCGTGACCCGCGCCTTTCGTCAGCAGATCAAGAAAATTCATCCGGATGTGCGAAACGGCGATCGAAGTTCCGAGCCTGAGCTTCGTCGTATTATTGAAGCGTATCAATATATAAAAGACGATTATGCAGCCTTTCCACCTGAGCCGTCTGCACCTAGTGGATAACACTCTTTGGGGTAAGGTTGAAAAGCCCCTGCAGGGTGGGCTTGCCCCCGCGGAATGAGTGAGGCATGGCGATTGGCGCAGCATCTCGATTCGTCTGCCATGCACCTGTGGTGAGTGCCATCAAAGGTGGGCAAGTTATAAGATCTTGCTCAATGTTTCTGGTGGTCTTGCTAAGATAACCTTTTGCCCTTTTTCAACGAGAGGCCGTTGAATAAGATCAGGATATTGGATCATGAGATCAATGATGGCGTCTTCACTCATCGAAGCGATTTTGGCCTTGAATGTTTTATAGAAATCTTCCTTAGTCCTCAATATGTCAGCCGCTTTGATACTTCCTTTTTTTAATAGGCTTTTCAGCTTTGATTTGGTAAAGGGTTTTTCATAATAATTTATCGCTTCATAGGGCTTTCTACTTGCCTGAGCGAGTTTGACAACCTGCCGGCAGGTTGAGCAAGTGGGCTTTTGATAGATAATGAGTTTCTCCATCGCTCCTCCTTAGATGTTTATCAGTCTATGTGGGTATGTGACAAATTGCTAAGCCGAGATGTGATCTTGACCTCATTTCTAAAGCCGTGCTACAAGCAAAATCAGCAGTATTTAAAACACTTTTTTCGTGATAGACAAGATATCAGTGAACGTATGACAACTACAGGAGCAACTCCTCAAAGTAAATATGATTGTGCCACAGACACTCAGCGTACCTTTAAAGACTTACGAGAGAAACGTAAAGGTCAGCCGGTCTATGTCTTGGGCCATGATGAGCAGTTTAAAGGCCAAGAAGGTGTCTTCGAGGCCTTTAACGTGAGGCTAGCCGTCGTCAAATTTCCAAATGGCAAGACTGTCGGGTTTGATCCGTTGGATCTTTTGCTTCCCTGTGAAATCCATGAAAATGGGGAAGCGTATTTTGAAATTCGTTTTTGTGATCAGTGCGATCAAATGTTTCCCCTCACCGCACAGGAGTTTTGGGCTGAACAGGAACCTACGACCTGTCCAGAATGTGCTCTCTGAATAAAACGCTTAGCAAATCTCGTTAATGGTTTTGTAAGCCAGGCTTCTCTAGCATCCTCTTCAACCCTCAGCCGTCACCCCACTTGAGTTTATTGCGAAGGACATCATAATAGCTTCGCCCGGGAAATCGTATGAGGTGGGCCTGATGATTAGATGCCCCAATACGAATCGTGTCATTTTCCATTATGGTAAACCCAACTTGCCCATCAAGCGTTGCCATGGCTTCTTCCTGGCTCGTCAACGTCACCGATATCGAGACATGGCTGGGGGCAATAAACGGACGATGGGAAAGCGTATGTGGACAGATGGGGTTCAACGTGAACACATTGAGAGATGGATCAAGGACAGGTCCATTGGCTGACAAAGAATAGCCAGTTGAGCCTGTTGGTGTGGCAATGATCAATCCATCTCCACGCAAATTGGTCACAAAAGACTCATTAATGCTCACTTTTGTGGCAATCATGCGTGCCAAATGACCTTTATTGACCACGACGTCATTGAGGGCGGCCCCTTCTCCTATAATTTTTTCTCTACGTTCAATTTGTGACCGGAGCATGAGTCGTTTTTCGATCAGGTACTTTCCTTCAAGAATAAGGGTGAGGGAATCGTATATACCATCCACGGTGGTTTCTGTCAGAAATCCTAGCCCGCCTATGTTGACGCCCAGTATGGGAACTGAGCGCATTTCAACTAGGCGTGCGGCGTGGAGCATCGTCCCATCTCCCCCCAGTACCAGTAGGAGATCGGCTTCTTGTGCAATCTGAGTTCTTTGAGTGTTTCTCGTGTTTGTGCGAAGTTCTTCCTTGGTGGGAGTGTCAAGAATGACAGTTTTGTCTCGGGATTGAAGCCATTCAACAATATCCTTAAGGACAGGTTGAATATTGTCCGATTGTGGTTTAGTGAGAATGCCAATCGTGTTCACGAGTCTTCCTGTCAGTCAGCTGACTTCATAAATTCGCTTGTTGCGAGGACGATGGTAGTAATTTAGCTTAGAGAAGGCAAGTACGAACCGGAAAGTGGAAAATATTACCTAGAACGATTCTTGTGTAATTCCAATACTTGAGTCCAGTAATTCTCAAGAGATGACGATAAGAGAGTCAGGAGAAATTCCGTTGTTTCGCGAGGAAGATTTTCAACGCGACAAAATCCCATTTGTCAAGTGCTATGATTGCTGGTTCTCATCGTGAAATGGCTGTTCTGTACTTTCATCTTGACAGTTTTACTATTCCATGGATAGACTGACTTTGTAAGCTGTTATGAGTGGTGTCGTGTAACTTAAACCGGGCTCTTCGAACACGTCTTTTTCGGAGGACGTGAGAGAACGGAGGAAAAATGTTCGAACGATTCACGGACCGTGGCCGAAAGATCATCATTCTGGCACGAGAAGAAGCAGAGCGTCACCAGAATGATTATTTAGGAACTGAACATTTAGTCTTGGCGATTCTTCGTGAATCCGACGGCATTGCCTTGATGATCATCAAAAAAATGGGGCTCTCACCAGAGCAAATTCGATTAGAAATCGAACGAAACTTACCTGGTGGTGGGACGACCGTGACATTCGGTGAAATTCCATTTAGTCCTCGTGTTAAAAAAGTCATTGAATATGGTGTCGAGGAAGCTCGGCTTCTTGGCCATAATCATATTGGTAGTGAGCATCTGCTACTAGGGCTTTTGAGAGAAGAAGAAGGAATCGGTGGGAAAGTACTCCGTAGTCTCGGGGCTAATCTGCTGACGGCGCGACAGCTCACTGTCACATTCCTGCGAAAGTCTGGATCACGAGAACGGGACAAGAAAAGCAGCACGCCAGCTTTAGATGAGTTTGGTCGAGACCTTACTCAATTAGCCCAGGAGGCTTCTTTGGATCCTGTCATTGGGCGACAAGATGAAATTGAACGGGTTCTCCAAATCCTTAGCCGACGGACAAAAAACAATCCTGCATTAATTGGGGAGTCAGGCGTAGGAAAAACAGCAATCGTAGAGGGGTTGGCGCAACGCATTGTCTCCATGGATGTTCCAGATAATTTACTCAACCGTCGAGTCATTGCGTTAGACCTTGGCTCTTTAGTGGCTGGGACAAAATACCGCGGCCAATTTGAAGAACGACTCAAGGTCGTGATGAAGGAGATTGCTCAAGCTGGCAATATCATATTATTTATCGATGAATTGCACACCTTGGTGGGCGCTGGGGCAGCTGAAGGATCGATAGATGCCGCGAACATGCTGAAGCCAGCTCTTTCTCGTGGAGAGATACAATGCATTGGAGCAACGACGCTGGATGAATACCGAAAGCACATCGAAAAGGATGGGGCTTTGAAACGGCGTTTCCAGCCTATCTATGTGCAGCCACCGTCGGTTGAAGAAACGATTCGAATTATACAAGGTCTTCGCGATCGATATGAAGAGCATCATGGCGTCGAAATCACTGATGAAGCCGTGACCGAAGCTGTTAAGCTCACTGACCGCTATATCACCGATCGGTTCTTACCTGACAAAGCCATTGATCTCATAGATGAAACGGGATCTCGGGCGAAGCTACAGTCCTATGCCTTGCCTCCTGAGTTAAAGTCGCTTGAACAAGAATTGAAACGTGTGGCTCGAGAAAAAGAAGTGGCCATTGGTGTGCAGAATTTTGAAGATGCTGTGAAATTTAGAGAAGAAGAAGAACGGCTCAGAAAATTGCTTGAGGATGCCAAGCGCGATTGGAAAAAGAATCAAGAGCAGAATAAGCCTGTGATTACAGGTGATGATGTCGGGTTTGTGGTTTCCAAGATAACGGGCATCCCTTTGTTCAAGCTTGAAGAAGAAGAATCTGAAAAGCTCCTGCACATGGAAGAGTTCTTGCACAAACGTATTGTGGGCCAAGAAGAAGCGATTTCTGCAATTTCTCGTGCTATTCGACGTTCACGAGCTGGTTTGAAGGAAGCGAAAAAGCCTATTGGATCTTTTATTTTCCTTGGTCCTACCGGTGTCGGAAAAACAGAGTTAGCAAGAGCCCTTGCAGAATTCCTCTTCAATACCGAGGATTCTCTTGTTCGAATTGACATGTCAGAATACCAAGAGAAGTTCACCAGCTCTCGACTGTTTGGGGCTCCTCCTGGGTATGTTGGGTATGAAGAAGGTGGGCAGCTGACTGAAAAGGTTCGACGTCGGCCTTACTCTGTCGTTTTGTTTGACGAGATTGAAAAAGCTCATCCAGATATCTTTAACGTGCTGCTTCAAGTATTAGATGATGGAGTCTTAACTGATAGTTTGGGTCGAAAAGTTGACTTTAAGAATACGATCCTGGTTATGACTTCAAATTTGGGGACCAAGTTGATTCAAAAAGGCGTTTCTCTTGGATTCCAAAAGGAGGAGGAAGAAGCTCAAACCAATCGGCTACAAGGCGAAGTAATGGGTGAGCTTAAACGGAACTTTAGCCCAGAATTCTTAAACCGTATCGATGACTTTGTGGTCTTCCATCAATTGAATAAAACTCATCTAGTCACGATTGTCGATATCCTTATTAATGAACTGAATACCAGATTAGCCGAGCGAGGCATCCAATTAGATGTGAGTGAAGATGTCAAGCAGTGGCTCATCAAGGAAGGATATGACCCTCAATATGGGGCAAGGCCGATGAGGCGTACGATTCAAAAACGTTTAGGCGATCCTCTCTCTGAAGAATTGATCAAAGGGCGATTTAAAGATGCTCAAAAGATCAAGGTCGTGATGAATGAACAAGAGCCTGCTTTTGTTGAAGAAGAAGCTATGGCAGGTGTATAAGTTAAGTACAAGACGCTGATTTCGATTGAAGACATAGACGACCCTCAGGATTAACAATCCTGAGGGTCGTCGTGTTTATGGGATTGTGAAAAGTCCCTCATTCTCTATGCGGTGGAAGACAGAGTTCCACGGGTTGACCCGAGGGTGAATGAGGCCTCTGCTAAGTTCTGCTGGGTTTTATCAGCAGGAGTTAGGTCAGCTTCGAAGAAAGTTCTAACCGTAGGCATCCCAGGCATGCCCGGGGGAATCTATAAGTCAAAAGTGTTCAATGGTCTTGAATGCCATGTGTTGTTGACATTTAAATTTTGAATCTGTTCCTCAAAACTGTGAAATTGTTATGACAACGAGCTTCGGTCTAATTTTAGGAATTGAAACATCTTGTGATGAAACGGCAGCTGCAGTTGTGACGAATGAAGGTGAGGTGCTCTCCAGTGTGCTGGATTCGCAAATCGATGTTCATGCGTTGTACGGAGGTGTTGTTCCAGAACTCGCGTCACGTCGCCATATAGAAAAGATAGAGTGTATAGTTCGAATGGCGATCAACGATGCCAAGATCACGTATCAAGAATTACAGGCTATCGCAGTGACTCATGGTCCTGGTCTTGCTGGAGCCTTGCTTGTTGGTGTGAACTTTGGAAAGGCCTTGGCCTATGCACTAGGCGTCCCGTTACTTGCCGTCAATCACCTCAAAGGACATTTAGCTTCGACATGGATCGAATATCCCGACTTTCCACGGACGTCAATTATGCTGGTCGTTTCAGGTGGTCATACTCACCTGTTTCGTACAGTGAGTCCCGGGGAATATCAATTGATAGGGAAGACTATTGATGATGCGGCTGGTGAGGCCTTTGATAAGGGGGCGAAAATGTTGGGATTGAGCTACCCAGGCGGTCCAATAATTGATCGTTTGGCTAAGGCTGGTTCGGCTAAGGCCGTACATTTCCCGAGACCATATCTCAATCGTGGTGGACTGGATTTTAGTTTTAGTGGACTCAAAACCGCCTTGCTCTACTATCTGCGGGATAGGAAAAAGCCAAGTTCTGAGATGCCGGAGATTGAGGATCTGGCTGCAAGCTATCAGGAAGCCATTGTCGATGTATTAGTCGAAAAATCGTTTCGTGCTGTACGAAAATATGAAGCGAATGGGTTGGCTGTGGTAGGGGGTGTCGCTGCCAATAGTCGACTCCGTGATCGGATGAGAGAGCGGGCCCAAAAAATAGGCATCCCAGTGGCTTTACCTGATGTATCTTTGTGCACGGATAATGCGGTCATGATCGCAGCAGCGGGATGGGAGCAATACCGGTCTGGAGCGATAGCCTCATGGGACTTAGATACTGTGGTTAGCCAAATCGCCTCGACAATGGCGAATACGAAAGTATTGCGTGCTACTCATTGTGAGAAAAAATCTTATTCGGTGGAGGTGTAACGATTCCCGTCGTTTTCGGAAATCTTCACGGACTGAAAGCCAATCAGATTAGTCGAATGGAGCGTCTGTATCGTCGACGTGTTCCGATCGATAAGGTTGTGACAAATGATCTTGCACGACTATGTGCTGAACTCTCCTTTGAAACGCGCAGGCAAGTGGGGTTGCTCATTGATCGACAGGGGCACATTCAGTCGGTCATTATTGGCAATGACCATGAAATTATGATTCCTAATTTATCCAGAAGTCGATCGGGCTTGAGATTGTTGCGAGGCGTACGATTGGTGCATACTCATCTCAACAATCAGCCCCTGACTCGTGATGACTTTACAGACCTCGCATTACTCCGGTTGGATTTGATGGTAGCCATTGGTGTGGGAAAAGAAGGGGGAGTCCGAGATATCTATCTCGCGCATCTCCTCCCTGAGTCTATTAATGGGAAATCCTATCGTGAATGGGCTCCGAGCCCATTGTCTCACTTTACACTCGATTGCCACGACTTTATTCAGTCGCTGGAAAATGAGTGTACAAGAGCAAATATCGGATTGCGAGAAGGGCTCGAAACTTCTCGCGCAATTTTAGTGAGTGTGTCCACAGATAGTCCCTCACGTCGACAGGAACATGTAGATGAATTACGTGAACTGGTTCGAGCCAGTAATCTTCATGTCGTTGATTCAGTCGTACAACGACCTCACGCTCTTCATCATAAATATGTTCTTGGACCTGGAAAGCTGAAAGAGCTCATTATCCAAGCGTTACAAACTGGCGCAGATTTGCTCATTTTTGATCGGGATCTTACACCGGCTCAAGTTCACGGAATTTCTGAGATGACTGAATTGCGAGTCTTAGATCGCACGCAAGTCATTTTAGATATTTTTGCTCAACGCGCGCATTCGAGAATCGGGAAAGTACAGGTTGAACTCGCCCAACTTAGATACCGTCTTCCACGACTATCTCAATCAAACACGGCATTTTCACGGTTGGCTGGTGGAATCGGATCAAGAGGACCTGGGGAAACCAAGTTGGAGACAGATCGTCGACGGGCCCGCGATCGCATCCGGCGACTGGAAAAAGAACTCAAAACCGTATCTCGCAGCCGGGATCAACAACGTAACATGCGACACCGAAAATCGATTCCGGTCGTTTCCCTTGTCGGGTATACCAATGCTGGAAAGTCGACGTTGTTGAATGCTTTAACGGGAAGTTCTCAGCCAGCAAGAAATCGAGTTTTTGAAACACTCGATACGGTGAGCCGTCGGCTCTATATACCAAATCGAGGAGACGTGATTCTGACAGACACGGTCGGATTCATTCGGCAATTGCCAGAAGATCTCGTTGCAGCATTTCAAACAACTTTGCAAGAATTAGAGTTCGCTGATATTTTGCTGCATGTCGTAGATGCCGGACTGTCTGATCCAGATCGTCACATTCAAGTCGTTGAACAGATCCTTGCTCAATTGGGACTTGATCATATTCCTCGACTGACCGTCCTCAATAAATGTGATCTACTTCCCGCCGATCAAGTGGAGCAGATGAGCAATCGATATCGAGCAGTTGGAATTTCTGCAATGCAAACCGAGACCGTTGACCGTGTACGCGAATCGTTATCATACATGCTGAACCGATTAGAACATGAAGGACGGCTCAAAGGTGGATGGCCAAACTCCATGAGCAAGAGGAAGACGACGTATTCTGTCGCAGCAGTGTCGTGAAATCGAGTCGAATGAAGACTCGCCGAACTCCACGTGAACCAGCTCAAGATAACCCTCAAGCACTACGATCTCGGAAAGTCCGTGTACGAAAAATTCTCAAAGTGTTGGAAAGAGTTATTCCACTCCCTCAAGTGGAGTTATCGTCTTCTAACCCGCTTGAGCTACTCATCGCCACTATTCTTTCTGCTCAATGTACGGATGAACGAGTGAATAAAGTCACGCCGGCATTATTCGCGCGATATCGTTCTGCCCAAGAGTATGGAGAGGCCGTGCCCAGTGAGTTAGAGAACCTTATTCGATCGACGGGATTTTTTAAAAGTAAAGCCAAAAATATCAAAGCGTGTGGCAAACGTATCGCGACGCATTTTGGGGGAACAGTCCCAGATACTATGGATGATTTGACGACGTTACCTGGGGTGGGACGAAAAACAGCGAATGTGCTCTTAGGGAGTTATTTTGGCAAGCCCGCTGTCGTTGTCGATACTCATGTCAAACGAGTCGCGAATCGACTCCATTTTACCAAGAGCGATGATCCGACCAAAATTGAGTATGATCTCCAACAGGTCATGCCACAAACTCACTGGACCGTAGGGGCACAACGTTTGCTTTTGCATGGAAGATACGTGTGCCAGGCCAGACAGCCAAACTGCGAACAATGTGCCATTTATCATGATTGTCTTTGGGAAGGAAAAGCATCCATCGTATGAAAAGTATGACCGGGTTTGGTAAACGGGAGATAGAATGGAAAGGCATGGCGCTGGGGGTGGAGCTCAGGTCGGTCAACCATCGATTTTGTGAGATTATTCCAAGGATTCCTCGTACTCTTGCAGGTCTAGAAGAAGACCTCAAGCAGCTCATCCATCGTCAATGTGAACGTGGGCGGTTAGAATTCACCGTGT
The DNA here is from genome assembly GCA_965223675.1 of Nitrospirales bacterium. Classification (GTDB taxonomy): domain Bacteria; phylum Nitrospirota; class Nitrospiria; order Nitrospirales; family UBA8639; genus JAGQKC01. Next base: position 4,243,583 of record OZ245013.1, read on the forward strand.
CAGTGAATATAAAAAGTCGTCGCCAAAAATCTCTCGTACTTGACCGTTCGGCTGCCCGCGACTATCACCGATTGTTGAAAGAGCTACAACGAGAGCTTCATGTGGATGGTCCGATCGATATTGGATTAATCGCGGGGTTACGCGACGTGTTTTCCGTTAGTGAGGAACACATTGAAGAAAAAGAGGCCAAGAATATCGTTCGTCGCCTCACGAAAGGTGCGCTTGCGGATTTGGATAAAATGCGGACACGTGAGGGGCGGGCCTTACTTGACGATATGCTGAAACGACTACAAACAATTCGAGCATCCCTAAAAACCATTAAACGGCGCGTTCCTCATAGTGTTCAAGAGCAGTTTGAACGAATGAAAAGGCGGGTTACGAAATTATTAGGGGAAAATGTATTCAATCCGGATCGACTTTGCCAAGAATTGGCGACCTACGCTGATCGTTGTGATATAACAGAGGAACTGACAAGGCTTGATAGCCATTTGGCACAATTTCAAGATTCGTGTAAGTTCAAAGGTGCAATAGGCCGTCGCTTGGATTTCCTACTTCAGGAAATGGGAAGAGAAATTAATACCATAGGGTCAAAAGCGAATGATGCGAAGATTGCGCTTCATGTGGTGGACGTCAAGAGTGAACTCGAAAAAATCCGTGAACAAGTTCAAAATGTCGAATAGTGTTGGATTCCACTTCCTCTCAAGCACGAAGGGTTTTCCCGATGTCGCGTAGCGGAATATTATTTATTCTATCGGGATCTTCGGGTGTAGGAAAGTCAACCTTATGCAAACATATTATCGGTTCGATCCCAGCTATTCAGCTTTCTGTATCCTATACGACAAGACCCATACGCGCAGGGGAGGAGCATGGGAGAGAATATTGGTTTGTGGATGAGCAAGAATTCCAACGTATGATCGATCAGCATGCCTTTTTAGAGTGGGCAGAGGTCTATGAGAATCTGTATGGAACACCTAGACGAGAGCTCCTCCAGCTTCAAGAGCAAGGCATTGATGTCATTTTGGATATTGATGTTCAGGGCGCGAGAAATGTCATGAAGAATTCCCATGATGCCGTATCAGTGTTTCTCATGCCGCCCTCGTTAGATATTCTCAAGGCCAGACTCAAAGCCCGAGGTACCGATAATCCTGATATCGTCGAACGTCGGTTTCAGAAGGCGCAAATCGAGGTGGAATATCATGTAGAATATGACTATACCATCAGCAATGGGAGTCTCGAACAAGCCATAAAGGAATTTGAGTCTATCATCTTAGCGGAACGTGTCCGGACCAAACGTCTCGATCACGAATGGCTGCACCGTCACGGCCTTGTTGGGAAAGAGAGAGATAGCAAAATTGTCACCTAACGTTACAAGAGAGAAAGGAACCTGAGCTCATGATTGATGCCTTATCACTGCTTCCTGAACATCATCAGACACAATTTGATTCGCGCTTTCGAATTGTCTTGATCGCTGCCCAACGTGCGAAGCAAATCATGCGGGGGGCACCGACTGCTGGCTCTAACAAATTCATTAAAGAAACATCATCGGCGTTAGAAGAAGTATTACATGGGAACGTAAACTTTTTGATGGGACAAGATGCTCGTGAGGCCATGAAGGAGGCAAAAGGTGCAGGTGAGCGAGAATTTGATCCGGCCCTTCTGGCACAAACGAATGAAAATGCGCAAGAAATACAAAAAGAATTGAGTGTCTATATTGATGATAGTCCAAAAGGAGAAGAACCTGCAGCAGAAGAGGAGTCGTAGAGCCTGCTTTTGCCAAGATCGATAGAAGCTGGAGACTGGCTTATTGCCCTTTTACACCATGCCTGAGTTGAGATTACAGAGAACACGAATACTGCTTGGGGTTACGGGGAGCATTGCAGCGTATAAGGCTGTCAACTTACTTCGGACACTTGTCAGTCAAGGTGCAGATGTTTCAGTGGTCATGTCGGAAGCCGCAACCCGATTTGTTACACCGCTCACATTTGAAGTGCTTTCAAAGCATCCGGTTACAACTGATCTTTTTTCTGGCCATCAGGATATGCCGCATCTCTCCTTACCGGGCGCTGCACATGTTATTGTGTTGGCTCCCTGTACGGCCAATACCATCGCAACCTATGCCTTGGGTTTAGCGAGTGATCTATTAAGTACGATGTTGCTCACGACGCATTGTCCAGTCGTGATCGCCCCGGCAATGGACGGCGACATGTGGGAACAGCCTGCCATTAAAGGCCATGTCCAAACATTGAGAAAACGTGGAGTCGTGGTTTTGGAGCCAGAATTAGGAGAATTGGCTTCGGGAATGGTGGGACGTGGACGTCTTCCTGAAGAAAGCACCATCGTGGAAGCGATCGTAGATAATGTTCGATCGTCGATGGAATTGGCTGGTCGTCGCATCTTGATCTCTGCTGGTCCAACACGTGAACCAATTGATGCCGTGCGGTATATTTCCAATGGATCATCGGGAAAAATGGGCTATGCGTTAGCTCGTGAGGCTCGATTGAGAGGTGCGGAGGTTGTTCTCGTGAGTGGTCCGACGAGTTTAGAGGCTCCAGGTGGTGTCGAGTTGGTTTCTGTCAATACAGCAGAAGAAATGTACCAGGCGCTGTCAGCACGTTTCCCTTCAGCAGATGTTTTGATCATGACCGCGGCCGTTGGAGACTTTCGTCCGAAAGATGTCAGTGATGAGAAAGTCAAAAAGCGTCTTTGGCAAGGGGAACCTCTGGAGCTTGAACGGACGACAGATATCTTAGCAGCTCTATCTTCGCAACGAACGCATCAAGTATTAGTAGGTTTTGCTGCGGAAACGAATGATCTCATTAAAAATGGGCAGGAAAAGTTAACAAACAAAAGCCTAGATTTAGTGGTCGTCAATCAAGTGGGCGGACCTGACTCGGCCTTTGATAATGAGACCAATGAAGTTATCCTTCTGACTCGGAACGGAGGAATTATTTCAATGCCTCGAATGTCTAAACCCATGGTAGCCCATCGGATATTAGATGAATTAAACACTTTTCACATATCTTCCTCAGTACTTCCTCGTTAGTCAAGCCTTAAAATAATCTTGCCACAAGGTCGGTTATTCAGCCGCACCTCATTCAGAAATTTATTCGCCTACTCAGGAATGTATAGCTGTCAATCTCTGAGGTTCCTATGTGGACCTACTGTATTTGGTTGAATAGAGCGAATCCAAAAAATTTCCCTCTGCGCCATCATGACGTTCTGCGCGGTGAGCACGTTGGCGCTTTATCGTTTCGATATGACTGAATCGGCTTATCACCTTCATTTTTTTCGCTTCTGTACAGGGATAAGCACGTCCCTGCTTTTTATTGCTATGTCGAGATTTTTGTACTAATCAACAAAAAAATTGGTTAAGGAAACAAATTGATTAAAGATTATGTTCAAAATGACCGAATAAATACGTAGAGGTATGATCGGAATAATTTCTCATCTACAGAAATCACTCACGAAACAATCATGCATATATCGATAAAAAAAGGGTTACATGTCCCCATATCTGGTGAGCCAGAGCAATCGATCTACGATGGGCCGTCAGTAAGTTCCGTCGCGTTATTAGGGCAGGATTATATAGGGCTCAGACCTAGCATGCTCGTTGAGGAAGGAACTTGGGTCAAGCTTGGCCAACCGCTTTTTTCTGACAAAACGACACCGGGTGTGGTCTACACAGCTCCGGGCACTGGTGTGGTCGAGGCGATTAATCGTGGGGCGAAGCGTGTTCTTCAATCGGTTGTCATTCGCCTTGAAGGAGATGAAGAGGAGACGTTTTCGAGTTACCGCCATGATGAACTTTCGCATCTAACACGTGAGCAAGTAAAAGAGAATCTTGTTGCATCTGGACTTTGGACTGCGCTCCGAACGAGGCCTTACAGTAAAGTCCCTTCGCCCGAGTCTATTCCCCATTCCATTTTTGTGACGGCGATGGATTCTAATCCCTTGGCTCCGCAAGCAGCAAAAGTCATACGAGAATTTAAGGATGACTTTATTCAAGGCCTGAATCTTATCAGCCATTTGACAGAGGGGAAGGTCTTCGTATGCAAAGCGCTTGGTGAAGATATCCCTACCCTTACGACAAATCAGTTTGCTGTCGCGGAATTTGCCGGACCACATCCCTCGGGTCTTGTAGGAACCCACATTCATTTTCTTGATCCCGTTGGACCGAAGAAAACGGTGTGGCATATCCATTATCAAGATGTCATTGCTATTGGAAAACTCTTTACCACTGGACTGATTTGGACGGAACGAATCATTTCATTGGCAGGGCCAGTCGTGTTAGAGCCCCGTCTCATCCGTACTAGACTTGGTGCAAGAACAGAAGACTTGGTCGAGGGTCAGCTTGAGTATGTTCGCTGTCGTGTGATCTCCGGTTCCCTTCTGTCAGGAAGCTGGGCGATCGGATGGGCAACGTTTCTCGGTCGATATCATTCTCAACTGACGGTGATTCCGGAAGGAGGCGAACGGAAGTTTTTAGGGTGGTTATCGCCAGGGCCGGAAAAGTTTTCTGCATTAAACGTCTTCGTCTCAAGTTTTTTCCGTAAAAAAATCTTTCGATTAAATTCTCTTGAACAGGGAAGTCCTCGCGCCATTGTACCGGTGGGAGTATATGAGGATGTCATGCCAATGGATATTCTCTCCACCCCGTTGCTTCGCGCATTGGTGGTAAAAGATACAGACGTGGCACAAGCACTTGGGTGTTTAGAACTGGACGAGGAAGATTTAGCCTTATGTTCCTTCGTGTGTCCCAGTAAATATAATTTTGGTCCATTGCTTCGGGCTAGTCTCGAGCAGATTGAGAGAGAAGGCTAATGCAGTGGCTTCGTCGAGTATTGGATCGATGGCATCCTCACTTTCAAAAAGGGGGAGCATACGAAAAGTACTTCGTCGTTTACGAAATGATCGATGGTTTTCTCTTCACGCCAGACACGGTCACACGATCAGCTCCCCATGTTCGAGACGGAGCTGATTTAAAGCGTGTGATGATGTATGTTTTCGTGGCCGTCACGCCATGTATCGCGATGGCCATGTACAACACAGGCTATCAAGCCAATGTTGCGATGGCTCAGTTGGGACTTCAGACTATCAGTGGCTGGAGAGGAGCGATTCTCGATGGACTAGGGATTGGCTATAGCGCCACTAACATATTTGCCTGTGTGTGGCATGGATTCTTGTATTTCTTTCCCCTCTATGTCGTCACTCTTGTTGCAGGAGGACTGTGGGAAGTACTTTTTGCGGCAGTTCGCAATCATGAGGTCAATGAAGGTTTTCTTGTTACCTCAATTTTGTTTGTCTTAACTCTTCCGCCCGATATTCCACTTTGGCAAGTCGCTATAGGCATTTCATTTGGTGTGGTCCTTGGCAAAGAAGTGTTCGGAGGAACAGGAAAGAACTTCTTAAATCCTGCACTCACAGGACGTGCATTCTTGTTTTTTGCATTTCCTGCCGAGATGTCAGGGGACACGGTATGGACGGCAGTCGATGGATTTAGTGGAGCGACAGCCTTGGGCGTTGGTGCGATCGGGGGGTTGCCGGGTATTCAGGAGGCTGGGTTCACCTGGCTGCAATCTTTTTTGGGTACTGTTCAAGGTTCCATGGGTGAAACGTCTACGTTAGCCTGTCTCCTTGGAGCAGCATTTCTGATTTATACACGAGTCGCTTCATGGAGAATTATGGCTGGTGTGGCATTGGGTATGATTGGGACAACGTTGCTATTTAATGTCTTTGGTAGTGATACCAATCCAATGGTGACGCTTCCGTGGTATTGGCATTTAGTCGTGGGCGGCTCGGCCTTTGGCATGGTCTTTATGGCCACAGATCCTGTGTCAGCCTCCATGACGACAGTTGGACGATGGATGTTCGGTGTGTTGATTGGATTTATGACGATCATAATTCGAGTCGCGAATCCTGCCTTTCCAGAAGGCATGATGTTAGCCATTCTGTTCGCGAACATTTTTGCTCCGTTAATTGATTATATGGTGATTCAAGCCAATGTCCGAAAAAGAATCTTGCGCAATACCTAACGAGGACGCTACCGCAAATGTTGAACAGCCCGCCTGCTCAGTAGGCTGCAATTTTCTGCGTATGTCAAACGATAGCACCGCCAAGACGATCATTGTGGCTCTCTTGCTGTGCTTGGTGTGCTCTATTGTTGTCTCGACGGCAGCCGTTGCGCTCAAACCGATACAGCTTCAGAACAAAAGCCTCGATAAAAAACGCAACATTCTTCAAGTCGCTGGTCTTTATCAAGAAGGTAAGAGCATTGAGAATCTCTTCGAAGGAGTGGAGGCCAAGGTCGTTGATTTAGCGACTGGAGAGTATGCAGAAAATATACGGCCGGACAAGTTCGATCAAAGAAAGGCTGCAAAGGATCCCACGCAGAATGTTCTTATTCCGTTAGACCAAGATATCGCACATATTAAACAACGAGCGAAATATGCCACAGTCTATCTGGTCAAGGACGATGGGAATACCAAGTACTTCATTCTTCCTGTTCATGGATATGGATTGTGGTCAACATTATACGGATTCTTAGTTCTCGAAAAAGATGCCAATACGGTGTATGGACTTCAATTTTATGAACATGCCGAAACCCCAGGGCTTGGAGGTGAAGTCGACAACCCTCATTGGCGGGAAAAATGGAAGGGGAAACAAGTCTACGATTCCACCGGACACCCCAACATTGAAGTTGTGAGGGGGAGCGTCGATATGAGTAGGTCTGAGGCTGGTCATCAAGTCGATGGGTTAGCAGGAGCGACGCTCACGAGTCGGGGTGTGACATATCTATTGCAATACTGGTTGAGCGAGCAGGGGTTTGGACCATATTTACAGAAAGTTCGTACCTGAGGAAAAATTTTCATGAGCAGTGAAGCACAAAAAGTTGTTGCTGATCCGCTATTGGATAATAATCCGATTGCCTTACAAGTCTTGGGTGTATGCTCGGCCCTGGCCGTGACAACATCTCTGGCAACCGCGTTAATCATGTGTTTGGCTCTCACAGCCGTCACGGCATGTTCGAATGCGTCGATCAGCATGATTAGAAATCATATTCCCAGTAGTATTCGTATCATTGTTCAAATGACGATTATTGCGTCTCTGGTGATTGTAGTCGATCAATTATTGAAGGCGTATGCGTTTGACACCAGCAAACAACTTTCCGTGTTTGTCGGATTGATAATCACCAACTGTATCGTACTAGGTCGAGCTGAAGCCTATGCCATGAAAAACGGTGTGGGTCTGAGTTTTCTGGATGGGATTGGCAACGGCCTTGGATATAGTGTCATCCTGATTTTTGTCGGAATTTTTCGTGAGCTGTTTGGAGCGGGAAAACTTCTTGGCTACACGATCTTTCCTCTGGTTTCTGAGGGGGGATGGTTTACGCCAATCGGCTTGATGCTTCTTCCGCCTAGTGCATTTTTTCTCATTGGGCTCTTTATCTGGGGATTGAGAAGCTGGAAGACGGAACAGGTCGAAAAGGCTGAATATCGTATTCATCAAGTCCATCGAACCGAGGTGCTGTAGTGGAACTGTACGTCAATTTATTGATCAAATCGGTATTTGTGGAAAATTTGGCCTTAGCCTTTTTCTTGGGCATGTGTACCTTTTTGGCTGTTTCCAAAAAAATTGAAACGGCTCTTGGATTAGGGATTGCTGTCGTGGTCGTTCAGGTGATCACCGTGCCGGCCAACAACCTCCTGTATCAATTCCTTTTGAAAGATGGAGCGTTAACTTGGGCTGGTTTTCCTGAGGTGGATCTGAGCTTTTTAGGATTGATCTGCTATATCGGCGTGATTGCGGCGATGGTTCAGATTCTTGAAATGTTGCTAGACCGATTTTTCCCGGCGCTCTATAACGCACTTGGTATCTTTCTTCCGTTGATTACCGTGAACTGTGCCATCCTCGGAGGAACCTTATTCATGGTGGAACGTGATTACAACTTTGGAGAAAGTATGGTGTACGGTATCGGTAGCGGCTTAGGGTGGGCTTTGGCGATCACAGCGCTCGCGGGAGTAAGAGAGAAATTGAAGTACAGCGATGTGCCAGAGGGCTTACAAGGACTTGGAATTACGTTTATCACAGCCGGCCTTATGTCGTTAGGGTTTATGGCGTTTTCGGGCATTCAATTGTAACCGTATGAAAAAGAGTTTGACTGAGGAACGAGCATGGTAGAAATAGCATTAGGCGTCACGCTTTTTACCGTTATCGTGACTTCATTGGTGTTCTTAATTATTAGCGCGAAGTCGAAACTTGTCCCTTCAGGAAACGTGACGATTCGAATCAATGGTGAAAAAGACGTGCAAGCCCCGGTAGGCGGAAAGCTTTTGGGTGCGCTGGCCGACGCAAAATTGTTTGTTTCTTCGGCATGTGGAGGTGGTGGAACCTGTGCGCAATGCAAAGTGAAGGTCTTTGAGGGTGGCGGATCGATTCTGCCAACCGAGACTTCTCACATCAATAAGCGTGAAGCTGCTGAAGGTGATCGCCTCTCTTGCCAAGTGACCGTGAAGCAGGATATGGCCATTCAAATTCCCGAAGAAGTCTTCGGAGTCAAGAAATGGGAATGTACGGTTCGATCAAATAACAATGTTGCGACATTTATCAAAGAATTGGTTCTTGAACTTCCCGAAGGCGAACATGTGAACTTTCGAGCTGGTGGATATATTCAAATTGAGAGTCCTGCCTATGATATCAAGTTCTCGAATTTTGCAGTTGAAGACGAGTATCGTGAGGATTGGGATGGTGCGGATTTGTGGCGATATGAATCTCATGTGGATGAGCCGGTCATGCGGGCCTATTCGATGGCCAACTATCCGGAAGAACGCGGCTTGATCATGCTGAACGTTCGCATCGCGACTCCACCATTTGGCGCGTCAGACGCAATTCCTCCAGGAAAAATGTCATCATATATCTTTAACTTGAAGCCTGAAGATAAAGTCATGATTTCCGGGCCTTTTGGTGAGTTCTTTGCAAAAGAGACGGATAATGAAATGGTGTTTATCGGTGGTGGAGCAGGGATGGCGCCGATGCGGTCACACATCTTTGATCAACTTCGAAGGATCCATTCGAAGCGCAAAATGTCGTTTTGGTATGGAGCTCGAAGTAAACGAGAAATTTTTTATCAGGATGATTTTGATCAGCTCCAACAGGAAAATGAAAATTTTCAATGGCACGTGGCATTATCTGATCCGAAGGAAGAAGATCAGTGGACTGGATATACGGGATTTATACATCAAGTGCTGTACGAGCAATACTTGAAAAATCATCCTGCCCCCGAGGATTGCGAGTATTATATGTGTGGCCCGCCGGTGATGAATGCGGCTGTGATCAAAATGCTCGAAGATCTCGGTGTCGAACGATCGCAGATATTCCTTGATGACTTTGGTGGCTAGTGTTCCCGTGACTTAGCCTTTTTCATGAACATGTGAAACATGACACTATGAGGGCGCATCGATTTTTCATAGGCCGATTTGGTAGTCTTTTCAGTATCTTCTTGATTCTTTTTCTTTCCCTCTTCAGTGCAGCATCCTGCAGCAAGTCAATTGATGACACGACTCCTCTTCAATTTTCTGGTCCAACAATGGGGACCAGCTATACGGTCACGATTGCTCAGTCCTCGTCTGATATTCCTGTAGAAACCATTCAGTCACAAATAGATCACATTTTGGTTCGTATCAATTCGAGCATGTCGACTTACCAGTCGGATTCAGAACTCTCTCAGTTTAACCGAGCACAAACGACTCGGTGGGTTCCCATTTCTTCTGATTTGCACAGAGTCATGAGAGAAGCGTTGCGAGTCAGTGAATTGACAGAAGGTGCCTTTGATATATCAGTAGGACCCATCGTGGATCTTTGGGGATTTGGGCCTAGTCCTCGTCGTAACACGATTCCTTCTGATGAAGATATTCGTTCGAGGTTGAATTCAATCGGCTACACGCATCTCGATATTCAAGATCATCCTCCGTCAATGCGAAAAGATCTTCCCACTCTGTCAGTCGATCTTTCTGCTATCGCGAAAGGGTATGCTGTCGACCAAGTGGCGGAATATTTAGAGTCGCTCGATCTTAAGAATTACTTGGTTGAAATTGGTGGGGAACTTCGAGCGAGTGGTTACAATGCTCAAGGTGTTCCCTGGAAAGTGGCGATTGAACAACCAATGCCCATGACACGAGCTATTCATCGCGTGGTGCAATTAGAAAGTCAGGGCGTGGCAACGTCGGGCGATTATCGAAATTTCTTTGAACGCGAAGGATTGCGATTTTCACATACGATTAATCCGAAAACGGGTAAGCCGGTCACCCACAATCTGTCTTCCGTAACCGTAATCGCAGGCTCTTCGATGGAAGCCGATGCTTTGGCTACTGCGCTGCTTGTGCTCGGGCCCGACGCGGGTCTTGCGCTAGCTGAACGAGAACGCGTGGCTTCGTTATTCTTGACAATCGACGAAGATGGTTCTCATGAAAAAGCTACAACACGATTCTCTCAATATTTGGAATCATAGAACAGGCGGGTATGGTCATATTTAGCGTGGTATTTGTGTTGATGATTTTAGCGATGTTTGCGATGGCCGTAGGAGTCCTCGCGGGTCGAAAAAGTCTGCAGGGGAGTTGTGGAGGATTAAACACGATTAAAGGTCTTGAATGTATGGTGTGTCCAACTCCCTGTGAACCAGAAGAACATCAACAAGATCCTTGCCCACATGCACAGATGAAAAGCCATTCGCAACCAGTAGGTCATAGAGTATTGATCAATGAGTCTGATGTGAACAAGCAGATGGTATCGTCTATCACTCGGCCATAGAAGGTGTCTTATGCAACTGAATACATTCTTGTTGAAAGACTTCATGAAAACCAACCCTGTGACGTTTACGCCAGATATGGATATTCATGAGGCCATGAAGGTGCTTGTAGAAAATTGGCTTTCAGGAGCCGCCGTGGTTGATATGCGCGGCAACCTTGTAGGATTGCTGTCTGAAAGTGACTGTTTGCGGGTTGGATTGAGTGCGGCGTATCACGATGAATGGGGCGGGACGGTCGGTGACTACATGTCAAAAGAGGTGAAGACTGTCGATGTCGATGCAAGTATTATCGAAATTGCGGAACTTTTCACCAAGACACCGTATCGGCGATTCCCAGTCTTAAAAGAAAATCGATTAGTGGGTCAGATTAGCCGGCGAGATGTCATGAAAGGCTTTGTCAAACTTCACCAGCAAGGGGCGTGGTAATAATATAGCGAATCCAAATACGTTTTAGTCAAGCCAATGGGACTATCCTTGCGTAATTACCCACTTCAAATCTTGGAAGGTTTACCCGCTTGGTTCTCCTGACGAATGATTGATGTTTGCTATGACGTAGTGAATATCAACATTGAGCGAGTTGGCGCTTTATCGTTTCGGTATAACTGAATCGGCTATATTCTCCTTCGTTCCTCAAGATTCAGTTTCAGAACTTCTACATCCTCAGTGACTCGCAGAACCGTTGCCCTATTCTTTGTTATTGGCGACAAGATACTGGCCAAGAGCTTTCGTTTTTTTATTGGAGTCCCTTAAAGGGTACGAATTGTAGGTACAGCTCTGTGAGCCGGCTTGCCAGCCGCAGTTTAAGAGAAGGCTGGCGGAGAGGGTGGGAATTTGAAGTCGCGCATTCCTTGCGTCAGGCGCTCCCACTAAGGGGCCAAGCCCCCTCGTGCCTCCGCTTCGCTCCGGTTACCCCATGAAAGGGAATACCCCTTTCAGAATCCCCGTTCAAATTCCACCCTCTTGTTTTGCGAATGTGTGGGGTTTTGCTCCACGCTATGTTGCATTGCTATTGATGCTGTGGCGGAGAGGGTGGGATTCGAACCCACGGTCCCTTGCGGGACAACGGTTTTCGAGACCGTCCTGATCGACCGGACTCCAGCACCTCTCCGTATCTCCAGGGATATTTAATCGCGGTATTTCGTTGAAAGCTTGTAGGGTGAGGGATGTATCTCAGGTCTCACATTAAAGTAGAGTATTTTGACGCTTCAGATACTACCCCATCTTTAGAGGGATATGCAAAACGGGGTTTAGGGATGATATGACACGACGGAGGGACAGCCTCGAGATATGCCTTTTTTAATCGTATTATTAGGGCTAATGGTGACGGTTCTCTGACAAGTGTAGGGTCCGTTTGAATTCGTCCCTGAATCTATCCATGTATGTATGGTATCACCATTTGCGAATGTATAGGATGTATCAGGTTTGCCCCATTTTTCATAGAGTTCAAGGTCCGACTTTCCAACCCAAGACTGAAGTATCGTATTTTTTCTCACACACCCATTCAGGCCAATCAGGGTCACACATACGCAAACCAGAAGAATACTTAGGATAAGATTATGACCAAACCCTGTTCTTTTGTAAATCGATTGAGTAAAGGTGTTAGAAGTCCTTGTCATTATAATCGCCACGCAATTGTTGAAAAAATGATTGAAGTAGTGTGCTGCACTCATAGGCTAATATTCCACCCTGCACATCCACGAGATGATTAAAATGTGGCTCTGCTAGAAAGTCAGACAGTGAACCATAGGCTCGGGTCTTAGGGTCAGACGCACCAAACACCACTCTCCCGATTCTGGCTTGCACGAGCGCGCCGGCACACATAGCACAGGGTTCGAGGGTGACGTACAGGGTCGTGTCATTGAGTCTCCAAGTTCCAAGGTTCGAAGAGGCCTCGCGAATAGCTGCCATTTCCGCATGGGCAGTGGGATCTTGGGCAAGTTCTCGCGTGTTATAGCCGTTGCCTATTACAAGGTCGTCTTTGACTATGACGGCTCCAACGGGCACATCCCCCTGCTCAAAAGCGTGTGTTGCCTGTTCTAAGGCCAACCGCATAAACTGCTCATCTTGGTGAGTGCCAAAAGCGTTCTTCATTAGGATGTTCAGTCGTAAATCCTCTTCAAACTTGCTCGACAGTCTGAGCGTAACTGAGGAAAGCATCCTAAAACGCTTCCCCCGTCTTTTCGGAAGAATATCTGGAAAAATGAAGGTTATTTGGGGTATGAAGAAAAAAATGCTACCATGGGCTTTCTTGCCTTGTATAGAACTTGATGTGCTAAGTGCCTATGAATTTGACAAAACCCTCGCTAACGACACCTCCTGTCTCGATCGAGTATCTTCAGAGTATTTGGCGTCGTGTGGCTGAATCCTATTTTGGCAGCCAATTACCTCCAATCGTTATCGAGTGGAGCACCCGCCTGACAGCCTCAACAGGGATGTTTGTCAGTGACGTCGGTCCTCGTAGTCGACTCGTGAGTCAAGAAGAGAAGCATGGGAATGCACGTCGCATTCGCCTGTCAGCTCCTCTCTTACGTGAGCAGCCCGAATCTGAAATCGTGCGAACCCTCGCGCATGAAATGATCCATCAATGGCAATTTGATGTAAAAAAACGATTTCCCGATCATGGATCGGATTTCTATGAATTCATGGAACGTATGAATCAGGATGGATTAGCCATATCTGTTCGCCATACACTTGATCGAGAAGTAGAAAAACTGAGTAAATACTTGTGGCGATGCCTGGCATGTGGGACGTCATACCGTCGTCAGAGAAGGACAATATCTAGTCGACGTCATCGCTGCGGGAAATGTCATGGGAAATTGGAAGAAGTGTTACTGAATGCGCTTAGCCCAGCTCAACAAAATCTCAGGACCCCCAAGGGCGCTTTCCCGCATCACGTTTATCACACGTTTGCGACAACGGATGAACGAAAACCCCAACAATTAGTTTTCGATTTTTAACGTCTTTTTAAGGATAAAGCGAAGATTGCTTACTGACTTTGAGAAAATTCGTTGCGCAATTGGTTGAGCAACTGTTGATCCTTTTCGTAGTGCGGCAAGGAATAGAGTTGATCGATCTGAATCACTTGTTCAATGCATCGAAGAGCAGAAATCGTGTCGCCTCGTTCTTGATAGATACCCGCGAGAAGGCGAAGCGCCCCCGCTTCTCCTGGCTTATTCCCGAGTTTTACGAAATGTTCTGTTGCATTGTTCAGGCACGCCTCAGCTTTTCTTGATTGGTCAATTAAGACATAGGCTTGTCCGAGTTGACCATAGGTTACCGCAAGTCCGTCCTCATTCCCCGCCTTTCGGTGATAGTCCAAAGCTGACAAAAAATGTTGGATGGCCTGTTTTGACTGGTTCAACTGAAGTTCTTGTAAAGCAAGATTTGTGTACAACGTGCCTAGCGCTTGATCGTTGTTGAGTGGGAGGAGGATGTCAAGAGCTTCGAAATAATACGGTAAGGCTTGTTCAGCTTGACCAGTGTCAGCTTTGAGATTACCGAGGTTCACGAGCGTGGCCCCGATCGCATCACCAGCTTCTCGTGATCGTTGAATGGTGAGGACTTCTTGGTAGTGAACTTCTGCAGTGGCATGGTCGTCGAGTAAGGCGTAGACGTTACCCAGATTTCCAAGTGCATGAGTCAACTCTTCAGGTGATCCATGCCGCTTGGCGTCTTCAACGGCTTGCTGATAACAGTCACGAGCCTTTACAAGATCTCCACGATGAAAGTAGATCTCACCCAATCGTGCGGCATTTTCAGACATGAAAATCTTTCATCTTGGGATGTGAACAGGGAAGAATGTGTTATGTTGGCATGAATGAGGCAATGAACCGGGGCGACATGGGTCGCGTAGAAAACACGCTAACGACGAAAAGAATCTTTCCCTTTCACGACATCCTGTAGAAGTTTATCGGCTAACTTTGCAGCTTGGCGGTGGCGCCACCATCGTTGGATCAAGAAATAGACGACTGTGACGACGAGAGTCAAAACAAGAATTTCAGAGAGGTTAGTCATTGTTCTATTCCACGGTAATTCTGATTTCCATTCACAGGTAGCCTAGGCAAGATAGCTCTTAATCTCGTTTATCCTTGATGTGAATTTTAGACAACGTTCATGAAGCTGTACTCCAGATTACCATTACAGGTGCTCTAGAACACGGTAACTCATAAATGTACGAGTTTCTGAGACATTTCATTTGCTAGGCTTACATTGACTACCAGGACGCTCTTATTACAGATGCCCCAGAGCACGATAGCTCGTATGATTACTGCAATTAATGTCAAACTTAGACAACGTTCATGCACCTGTATTGCAGATTCCCACTACAGGTACTCTGGTAGTTTAGTGGACGAAATTGGTATGTGGCAAGGTTGTGTCACTGTCTCAAGCTGTTATAACGACTTAACTCTAAAGAGAAGTTTTTGAACGAGTGTATCTCTTGAAAGTATCTAAATGAAAATACGTATATTTGGATGTGATATTTGATGGAAATTCTTATTCTATGCATCGCATTAGTGGTTATTCTTATCGGGGCGGAAGTTTTTACCAATGCCCTGGAGCATCTGGGAGAACGATTAGGGATTTCTGAAGGAGTGACGGGATCAATTTTTGCTGCAGTCGGAACAGCTTTGCCCGAAACGATGGTGCCGATTTTTGCGATTTTATCGAGTTCAGGTTCGATGGAAGTGCGCCATGAAGTTGGAGTAGGAGCTATTTTGGGAGCTCCACTGATGCTTTCAACATTAGCTTTTGCGCTTATGGCTGGATTTGCTGCGAATAAGCGTGGCTGGACTGGTCTGTTTCATCCTGAAATGACAGGGCTGAATCGTGATATGACATGGTTTAACCATGTCTTTGCACTGGGAGTGATCGCCGCGCTCCTGCCGAAAGACTGGCAGGTCATACGAGGCAGTATCAGTTTATTGCTCGTGATGTCGTATGGGTTATATTTATTGGTGACGATACGGGCCTCAGCGAATTTGGTCGAAGAAGGACATGCCACTGAAGCAGACCACCCTTTGTACTTCACAAAAATAGGGTTGCCAACACGTCTATTCGTGATCCTTTTTCAGTTGGGGATAGGCTTTATATTAATCATGTTGGGAGCCAAGGGGTTTGTCTATGGCGTTGAGCACCTTGCGCCAATCCTAGGAATCTCGGCACTGGCTTTGTCGCTGTTAGTTATTCCGCTCGCGACTGAGCTCCCGGAAAAGGTGAATAGTATTATTTGGATACGGCGAGGACGTGATACGTTGGCCTTTGGGAATATTACTGGCGCTATGGTGTTTCAGGGCAGTCTTCTGCCAGCATTGGGCATTCTCATCACGCCATGGGAGCCAAAGCCAGAAGCCATGATTGGAATGATTATGACCCTGCTTGCCGCAACGTTTTTGTCTTTCGTTGTCCGGTCCGGTCCGGTTAAAGCATGGCATCTGCTGTTTAATGGGTTGTGCTATGTACTCTTTGTTGTTGCTGTATTAGGGATGTAATGTGATCACATGTCGAAGCCATATGTCCTGATCACAAGACAGATTCCAGCTTCGGGTCTTGATTTGCTTCAGGAAACCTGTAACTTAGAAGTATGGCATGAGGATTCTGTGGTTCCCCAAGACTGGTTGCTGGAGCATATTGGTCGCGCAGAGGGTGTGTTCTGTTTGCTCACTGATCAGATGAATAGATCTGTTCTTGAGGAAGGCATGAATCTTAAAGTGGTGAGCACGATGGCAGTCGGATTTGATCATATCAATGTTACGGAATGTACAAGGCGAGGAATTCCTGTTGGACATACTCCGGGAGTGTTGACCGAGACGACCGCTGATTTTGCCTTTGCTCTGCTCATGGCTGCAGCTCGAAGAGTCGTAGAAGGGGCAAGTTACGTTCAACAAGGTCGTTGGAAAACATGGAGTCCAACGTTACTTCTTGGGCAAGACCTTCATCAAGCAACGTTGGGAATCGTTGGATTCGGACGCATTGGTCAAGCGGTCGCCAAACGTGCAAAGGGATTTGACATGAGAGTGTTAGCCTGCGGCACTTCAAGCCAAAAACCGGTTGTGTCAGAAGAACTCAGAAATGTGGAATGGGTTGATTTTCATACCTTGTTGACGGAGTCCGATTTTGTGAGTCTTCATGTTCCGTTAACTAAAGAGACTTACCATCTTATTGGTAAAACGGAACTTCAATGTATGAAACACAGTGCGATTCTCATCAATACGTCCAGAGGTTCGGTCATAGATTCGGATGCGCTATGTCTGGCTTTAGGTCGCGGCGAGATCGCGTATGCCGCATTAGATGTGACAGAACCAGAACCGATTCCTCAGGGGCATGACCTTCTAGGTTTGCCCAACTGCCTTATCGTCCCACATATCGCGAGTGCCTCTATCGGTACTCGCGGGAAGATGGCAGTCATGGCTGCAGAGAACCTTCTTGCCGGTCTTGCTGGCAGACGATTGCCATTTATTGTGAATCCTGAGGTCTATCAATAAAACATGAGCTGTTATGATTAACGCGACGGGTCCCGTGGTCCAAAAAGGGAACATTCTATTTATCTCTCCTGCTTCGAAAGTCACTTTTTCTTAGCTCAATGCCTTGTTCTTGTTTGCAAGTAACAAAACTTCCATTTTTCCCTTTCGATACTTTTATCAGTGCCTTTAGTCTTCCTTGACAAATAAGCTGAAATCCTTACGATGGTTTTTGCTCAAGTTAGAAAAGTCTAGCGGTTTTCCATCCTCGTCATGAGAAAAGAGCCACTTTCTCATGAAAAAATTGACTGAATTTTGGGGCAAGTTATGTGGAGTCTCATTGGCAAGAATTTAAATGAAGCTTCAGTGGAGCCTCGGTTCCGTGTGTTGGAGGGCCTCCCGTCGAGACAGAACATATTAGCAGAGCTCAACTCGCTTTTGACTGAAAGTCCTGCAAGACCAGTCCTTTCCACTATCGAGCGGGAGTTTAACCTTGAAGGTGTTCTTCAGGGTGTGGATCGAATCTCTACGTGGGGCCCAGAGGCGGTTTCTTTGTTCGAGGCTCCAACGGTTGGAGAAGAACTTCGGTTTGGTCCTATTGGGGAACCTGGGCAAGGTTATAACGTCCAAGCGTTGACTTGGAGCGAGACAGCTGAGACAGACTTAAGTGCATGGCATGAGCCTGGTACCCTGATAATAGATGTTACTGGATTAACTGAACTCGAGTTTTATGAAAAGCCAAGTGAGTACTTAGCTTCTGATCATACAAAGCTGCCTCAACCAGAGGCCTTTCTAGATTGGCGAGGATACTTTGGTGAAAACACGCTGACGGTCGAGGATGAGGAAAAGCTAGAGCCGCAGGAGTACGATATTGAAGGCAGGTCTAAGATAACATTAAAATTGGCAGGTACAGCTGGGGTGATCATTGGCACGATTGTACGTTGGCTAGGGCAGCCAAGGAAACCATCTCGAGACTATTCCCAGTACCCTCGCCTAAAGTATTACGAATCAAAGCTTCCCCATCTTGAAAAGGCGTACCCATCACTTACAAACCTCGATCTTCTAAGCGATATTAATTTGTACAAGCCAATAAAAGCTCCAACTCTAGTAGTCATTCATGGAACATTTTCTTGTGCGTTGCCAATTCTGAGTAAGTTAGATCCCCTCAATATAAAGGCATTCAGGTTCGAACACGATACATTCAAATCCATAAGTGACAATGCAAAAAAATTGACAGAGCTAGTGAGGAAGTATCTTCAGTCAGACCCGTTAATAATTGTTGGGCATTCTAGAGGAGGCCTAGTGGCCCGGCTGGCAGCACGAGATCTATTTTCTGACCATAATGTGATGGTCCGAACATACGGTACTCCACATTTGGGAACTCCCCTGGCGAATGCTGGTGCGAAGGGATTTAGAGCACTCGCTTCTTGTGGTGGCATCTTTCTCAAGAATCTGGAGATGGATCCTGCTACCGCAGTGCTGCGATATCTCTTTCGACCTCGAGACTTGCCCTCTGGCCTTTCCGTGATGAGGACAGATTCGGAAACCCTCAAGGCCATGAATATTGGCTCGGAACAATTTGAACTACGTTCATATGGTGGGACATATGACGTTAAATCCTACCCCGATGGTAAAGGGACGGCATTTATGCAGGGATTTGCAAAGGGAGCCTTTGACCGAAAAAAGAATGATCTAGTCGTACCAACTTCCTCTGCACTTGGAGCTGGGAACGGGAAAGACATTCCTGGGTCATGTGCTCACTCTCAGTACTTTGATATCCCGGATATTGTAAAGGAACTACGGGAGTTATAGAAATTCGACACTCCCTTACCGTATCAATCTTCGATGTAATTGTTTGCGTTTAGTTGTGCACTTGAGCTGAGTACGTTAAATAATTCTGTAGGGATTTGCAGAATTAATCTAGAGAAAAGGACAGATTCGTTTTTAGGTTGTTTCGGCCACGCTTCTCGATCTGGCTCCACGATACCACAGGAATAGGAGGCATTCACCTTTTTTGCATCTTTCCGACCACTTCCTTTTTCGAATTAGTTTCCTCCGTGGCAAGGTTCACATGCGATTGATGGCCTGTTGACCATATGCATCCCCCAGAGAGGTTCAAGGTGAAAAAAAGAGAACCGTCCTTGGGGGGGAAACGTCAGCGTCATGAGAAAAGGGGAGTTTTCTCATAAGGATCCATTTCAGGGGCCAATTTTACTTTTATAGACTATTATGGCCAGTGAGTGAAAGTTACTTTTTTGTGGATGATGTTGGTTGCTTTCTTTGTGAGGCCAACAGTCGATGATGCAGGAGGTCCGCTTCTTGAAGTAATGTGGGCTCCAGCTCACTGATACGCGTCGGTAAATCCATTTGTCCATGTTTGATTGTCAGAACGATAATCGCCCTTTTCATTTCAATGCAAACCAGAAAATGTTCTCGAACTCGATAGAACTTCAGGTGAGGGGAAATTTCAAGCTTGTGGCGTAGCAACTCTGGCTGGTCCTGTAAGAGTGATAAAGCGGTTTGCATGTCTTCAAGATACCGGTCGGCAGTTTTCTTCCCCCATCGTTGAATCGAATAGTCTTGGATTTCTTGAAGATCATGGTGGGCTCTATCGGTGAGTTTGATGACAACCGACACGGCTACACCCTACGTTTTCGAAATCTGGCCATATCAGCTTTCAAATCTCCCGAAAACGCCGAGGTTCGGCCTGCGATGGCATCTTGGTATCCTTCGAGGATTCCCGCACGCAGTTCGGCAGCTTCCATGCGTTGTTTTTTTTCCCGTAGGACATCCCGCATAAATTCTGTAGGTGTGGCATACAGGGTCCCATCGCCACAATTCCGATCGATGAATGCCCGTAGTTCATCGGTTAATGTTAGGTTGAGACTACTACTCATTGACTCTCCTCCTTTCCTATTTTCTTTAGTATGACCCTTACATTGAATATCGTCAATATTTGTCGTATATGGAGGTAAGAACAACAAAGAATTGCTCGGGAAAGTGATTATAGCCGATTCAGCTATACCGAAACGATAAAGCGCCAACTATAGCGAATCCAATTAACTTCCATACTGGGTTACCCCACAAACCCAGCGCAGTACGACACTTGAACCAATAGGAAGTTATTTGAAACGGCTATAGCTCAATATTGATGCCCAATACGTCATTTACAATATCAACCAGTTTTCAGTAGGGCCAATCGGGTATAACCTTCCATAGGGTCGAAGCGTTTGATACTGCGTTGAAAGATTTGGACACCTTTGGGGGTCTGTTGAAAAAAGCCGCCAGCGGCGTTCTCGCCATTTTTCCGTGCTCACGTAGTGCCAGTACGCTCCGCGCGCAAAAATAGCTGTGGCCTTGCTGGACGGACTTTTTTGAACAGCTCCGACGATGCTGATCGCCAAAGGCTTCCTGGCGATAGATGGTCTTTGATATCTTCCTTGTTCAACACTGCCCTTTGAGAACTGTGTCGGTTGGTTGACTGCTTCAATCGAGAATGTGGATCGAGGCGCTGGTAGTGCACCCAATGATCGTGTCCAAGCATGGTTCAACTGGACTGAGACACCTGTCATAGATGCATCAAGGAAGATGCTGAACCATGAACAGCGGATGGATGGGACGTGAGCCTGTGGCTTGGTATATTATCGTGTCTAAGCATACCTGCTTACAATCATTTGGATTCGCGATAATTTGTCCTGGGTGATCGAGACAAAGAGGCCATGAGTAAACATTTGATTGACAAGAAACGGGAGCTTTCTCATCATGCACTGAGCTGCTGTGTAGTCTAAGCTAATAAAGAGTGGCGTAAACTATGATCAATTTTTGGTGTGTGTTTCATCGAGAACTGGTCAATTTTCTCAATGGTCATTCCACCGGACTGAGCTCCTGAATACTTGACAATTAGGGAATGCTAAGGTGCCCTGTCCCTTTTAGCCATATATGAGGTGAACTCGGTTTGTGAGCAAACAACTGGAGGGTTAAAATGAAAGTGATTATTGTATGATTAAAGTCACGCAAACTGCGGTTGAAAAACTAAAGGCTCTGATCGTGGAGCATCCTGAAGATCCCATCGTTCGTATTAAGGTTCAGGATCAAGATGAGAGCAAGATTACGTTTAGCATTACCCTTGAAGACAAAGTGCAGTCTGATGACGAAGTGCAAGAGATTGACCAATTGACGATAGCCGTGGACGTGAACAGCGCGCCACGGATGAATGGAGTCACGCTAGATTATCAAGAAGCTCAGGGTTTTTCGTTTGTACATCCAGAAAGCCCAGGCCATCATGATGATTTTCCTTTGAATATCATTAATTTGAATTGATGTCATGTTCTCGTCTTGGTGAAGCTTGCCAGTAGAGTAAGCCTGAAGCTCGAACATCAAACCCCAAAACAAAAAAAGGTCTTCTTGAGCCCATCTATGAATCCTCGTCGACACATGTTTTTTGCTTCTTGTCCTCCGGGCTTAGAATCAGCCTTAGTTCTCGAATTAGAACATTTAGGGGCTTCAGCTATTCAAGCCACACAAGGAGGTGTTGGATTTCAGGGATCTTTCACACTGGGATATCACACGAATCTCGAAAGTCGTATCGCGAGCCGTGTGCTCTTGAAGATTGCTCAGGGAGCGTACACGAGTGAAGAAGATATTTATCGTCTTGTGTTTCGCTTTGCATGGTGGGAATGGTTTTCCGTGAGGCAGACGATAAAAGTCAAAGTCCAAGCGAAGCGTTGTCCTCTAAAAAGTCTGGATTTTGTGACGTTACGAATGAAGGATGCGGTTTGTGATGCCTTTTCGAAGAAATTCAGCGCTCGTCCTCATGTTGATACTCGGACACCAGATATCCAAATTATTGGATTTCTGGACGAGAAGACGTTCACGGTGTATATCGATACATCTGGCGAACCTTTATTCAAACGAGGGTGGCGCCAAGCAAGAACTGAAGCGCCGCTTCGAGAAAATCTTGCAGCTGGCCTACTACAACTATCCGGTTGGACAGAAGAGCAGGTGCTGTTTGATCCTATGTGCGGAGGAGGGACGATTCTTGTTGAGGCAGCGCAAATGGCAAGACGAGTAGCCCCAGGATTAGGAAGAAGTTTTGCGTTTCAGAAGTTTCGAGGCTTTGATTCTCAGTTATGGGAAAAAATTTGTCTTGCCAGTGTAGCCAAGCAGCAACCGGCTGTTTCTGTATCTCTTTTTGGTTCGGATCGAAGTCAAAAAGCGTTACAAGTGGCTGCTCTCAATTGCCAAACCATGGGCTTGGCAGCGCATATTACCTTACAACATGCTGATGTCTTAGAACGTTCGCCTCCCAAAGAACACGGTATTTTGATCGCCAATCCCCCATATGGGGTTCGACTCGGTGAATACGCTGAACTCGTGCAGTTTTATCCGCAATTTGGAGATGTGCTTAAAAAGAAGTACGCCGGCTGGTGTGCGTATATATTTACGGCTGATCGACGCGTACCTAAGATGATACGTCTCTTTCCAACGAGAAAAATTCCTCTGTTTAATGGTGATCTTGAATGTCGTCTCTACGAATTCAAGATGGTTCAAGGAGAAAATAGAAAGAGTCGTCGAACCAGGGAGCATACCCACGAGGGCATGAAGACGTCTTGATTTACAAGGTTCGCTGACCAGGAATATTTTTAATAGTCAGCCAGACATCTTCAATGCAGCGAAGGATACAGATCCATTCGTTGCAGTTGACGGGTTTCTTAAAAACGTAACGAGGAAGAGAAGATTTTTGCACATTGGCGACCACACGTGGATTCGAGGTCTGAGTCAACACGGCAATTGGGATATTTCTGAGGTGTTTTTCTTGCTGGATTTCATCTAACACCTCAAGTCCACTGATGCCTGGTAGCTTCAAGTCGAGGAAAATGAGATCTGGTCGCGGTACATCGAGAAATGGATGTTCTTGCCGCAAGTACTCTAACGCCTGTTCGCCGTCCTCTACTTCCTGAATTTCTACGCTCACAATCTGAGATACAGCTAAGGCTTCCTTTAAGGAATACACATCATCCTGATCGTTCTCAACGACGAGGACTTTTATGGTTTTGGTCATGATCGCCATCACAATATACAGTCAGGGGCAGAAAGCAAGAAGCGGAAAGGGCATCGTTGCTCTCTGTCTTCTTTCTCGCGGACTCCTTTATTATCATTATCGGTAAAAAGCTTGGTCTGATTAAGGACGAGAAAGGCGTGTGTGAATTTCAGGGAAGAGGGTAAAATGAGCTAGAAGAGGACAAAACCTCTTTGACCTAAGCGGAGGCACGCATGAACCAGGTCATAAGGTCTTTGGCTGATATCATGCCGACGATTTCCCCTTTTTCGGTGATGGTCAAATGGCGGATGTTTTTGGCCGCCATAAAAAGGTACGCGTCTTTCAAGGGTTTATCGGCTTCGAGAGACAACAGTGGGGCGCTCATAGCCGCGTCAATGTGTGTAGCCCCCAAGTCAAGTTTCTCAGCCACGCACTTTTTGACAATGTCCGTTTCAGTCAAGATGCCAACAGTTATTCCATTTTTTTTAACTAACAGAGAAGAAATTTTCAAATCACGCATTTTTTCCGCTGCTGTTTGAACGTTAGTATCATGCGTGAGTGTTTCAAGATTTCTGGTCATGATATCACCCAAATTTGCCATGATGTGAACCGCTCCTTTCTGGTGTCACTGGTCAGCACTATGTCGGGCGAATCAAAAGAAATCTGTAGGACGGTGCAAATCATAGTGGTCGAATTTCTATGATGCTTTATGTTGTCATTCAGAAATATGAGAGAAGAGTTTTTTTAATTTTGCTTCTTGGTTGCACAGGTGTGGTCATCGAGAATTTCATATTGTGCGGAATAATTGGTAGGAAGTTGTGAAAATATCCGAACCATCTTTGCTCCTCGTCATTCCTCCGCTTACCCAACTGAACACACCCTATCCGTCGACGGCGTGCTTAACCGGATTTCTACGTTCTCGAGGGTATTGCGTTCAGCAAGCAGATGTGGGCATTGAGATGGTTCTACAGCTGTTCTCACATAGCGGGTTACGGCGAGTGTTTGATCAGCTTCGGACCGTAAAACATGATCTTCCTGGTGAAGCCCTGCAAATGTTGAGCTTAGAACGTGCGTATGTGGACACAATTGATTCAGTGATGAGTTTTTTACAGGGGAGTGATCCAAGCCTGGCTCCACGTATTTGCCAAGGAGGATTTCTTCCGCAAGGCCCTCGTTTGTCTGCTCATGAAAATTGCGATCGTGAAAGACTCAATGGTCACCGAGATCAAACAGATCATGCGAAGCAATTGGCCTCGCTGTATGTGGAAGATCTTGCGGATATGGTGCAGGCGACAGTCAGTCCACAATTCGCACTGAATCGATATGCCGAATCGGTGGCTAGGGAGGCGAATTCATTCGATCATATTCTTCATTCGTTAGCGGAACCTCCAAGTTTAACGGATGAGATGATGTTGGAGGCCTTTTGGCAGCATATTGAATTGAGTCAGCCATCTGTTGTTGGATTTACCGTGCCGTTTCCTGGGAATGTCTATGGGGCCTTTCGAATGGCGCATGCGTTAAAAGCAAAGAGGCCAGATATTAAGGTCATGTTAGGAGGAGGATATGCCAATACGGAATTGCGGCGATTGAGTGATCCAAGAGTGTTTGACCTTCTTGATTACATCACGCTCGATGATGGCGAGCGACCGATACTCTGTCTCTTGGAACATGTGGTCGGAACACGTGATGAGTCAGCTTTATGTCGAACGTTCTTGAGATCAGAAGGGAAAGTCCGATGGTGTGATGATTTGAATGTTCCCGATATTCCGCAGTCAGAGTTAGGGACTCCCACCTATGACGGCTTGGCGTTGGATCGCTACGTGACGATCTTGGATACGCTCAATCCCATGCATCGACTCTGGTCAGATGGACATTGGAACAAACTTACCGTGGCCCATGGCTGTTATTGGAAGCAATGTACGTTTTGCGATGTAGGGCTTGATTACATTGGCCGTTATGAGGCATCACCCAGTGAGATCCTGACTAATCGAATCGAGACGCTCATTGCAGAAACCGGTCGACGAGGATTTCATTTTGTCGATGAAGCGGCACCGCCGGCAGGATTAAAAGGTTTGGCCCTGTCCTTGTTAGAACGAGGGGTGACAATTTCCTGGTGGGGAAATATTCGTTTTGAATCGGCCTTTACTATGGACCTCTGTCGGTTACTTGCCGCATCAGGTTGTATTGCGGTGAGCGCCGGATTAGAGGCGGCCTCAGATCGACTTTTGGAATTAGTCAAAAAAGGGATCACCGTTGATCAAACTGTTGAGGTAGCTTCAGCATTTCATGAGGCGGGTATTTTAATTCATGCCTATTTAATGTATGGATTACCCAGTGAAACGATTGCTGAAACGGTCGAGAGCCTCGAACGTGTGCGTCAGTTATTTGCGCACAACTTGATTCAGTCTGCGTTTTGGCATCGATTCACCACGACCGCCCATAGTCCGATTGGTCTCGATCCGGCCACCTACGGCATACGTCTCATGAATCCGACATTTGGTGGATTTGCAGAAAATGACCTGCTTCATGAAGATTTGAACACGGCAATTCCTGAATGGCTAGGGGAGGGACTTCGGAATGCCTTATTTCATTTTAAGGAAGGCCAAGGAATAGACGATGATGTTCGGACCTGGTTTGCTGAACATGTCTCCAAACCACGTGTTCGACGCGATTGGGTGAAGCGCTTGCTGTCATCTAAACCACCCGAGGATCCATCTCTCTTGGAAAGAAAGTTTGTGTGGGTTGGCGGGACTCCTGTAATCGAAAATCGAAAGGGGAAGCGCTGTCGGCTCATTCTTCCTAATCGGTCAACTGATGAGACTGTAATATTCCCTCAAGAGCACGCCGATTGGCTGATGGACTTGATTCACCAAGCGACACCTAACCGTGAAAGGCAAAAAGAGGGCTATCCTTCATACACAAATACCCGTTCAAATTTCCCATACGGAGGAGCAAAAGGATTTGATGCATTTTTTAGAACGAAAGAGTTCTCTGTGGCACGAAGTATTGGATTGTTACTCGTGTAATGAGAGGCCTCAAGCTTTCTCGATATTCATGAAATGCAATTGAAAGAGGATGGCCAGAAAACTGTAACAGTTTTATCAATCAATGCATACCATCTAACTTTTTATTCAGATTTTCTTATATATCTGTCTGGTTGAACTTAAGTAGGATTAATCCTTCTGTCCAGTTTTCTTGATGATGTGGTAGCCAAATTGGGTTTTAACGACATTGCTCAGACTTCCATGGCCCATTTTTTTAACCGCATCTTCAAAGGCTTTGACCATCTTACCTGGACCAAACCATCCCAGATCTCCACTTTTGGATTTGCTGGGACAGGTCGAAAATTCTTTGGCAAGTTCCCCAAATTTCCCACCGCTTTTCAGCCGTTTTCTAATGTCGTCCGCTAACCCCTTTTCTTTCACTAAAATATGACTGGCTCTCCACTCCATATGTGCTCCTTAGTGATCATGAAGAATTCTTAAAACAAGATCCTGCAAGGAACTTTACACGACCTTATCTTGATGATGGTGAGAAAAAAAGTATCAAAGAACCTGAGAGGTGTCAATTCGCAAATCAACCCTTTTGCAGGATGAATGAAAGCTTGTCGGAAAGTCTTATGCTGATGTTAGTCGTGTGATTATACCCAGATGTTCATTAAACCTACTCCGCTTATGAGGACGAGCACGCCTCCAATAACTTGTCTGAACCACTGATCGTTTTCCAAAATCGCATCATGAAATTTAAGTCCGATGAAGTGGCCAATAGCTGCGATGGGAAGGAGCACAAGGGCTGTGAGCAGATGCAGGTCTACTCCCAGCATCATGAAGGTACTCATTTTAATCGTGACAATGGTAAACCAGAGAACATACAACGTATTGCGTAGTTGGTCCGCTGCAACATTCTTCATCACAACCGCAACCATGAGTGGTCCACCGGTCAGCGAAGTGCCTGCTACATACCCGCCGAGAGCAAGGAGCAACGTGTCACTCCAGTTCTTGTGGCTGTTTATGGAGAGATTAAGAAGCCATATCAGTCCATAAATGAGTGAGACAGAATAAATAAAAATGAGGAGCCACTGCGTGGGGAGGGTGATAAGGCCAAGTACTCCAAGTAATGTCGTGGGGATGATCAGCAGAGTGGCGTGCCGTAAATAAGGCCAATCAACGTTGTGGATACGCGTGCGCAAAACGAGGGCAGAAAAGAAGAGGAGATGTGCTCCAATAACGGGCAACCAAAAGAGGGGTTGGTCATACAGAAGCAGCATGAGTGGCAAGCCGAGTGCAGCCCCGCCAAACCCAAGTCCACTGCGGACAAACCCCGTCCAGATAAACAGCAGACCGACAAGGAAGAGCTGTGTAGTGTTGAAGTCGGCTAGAATTCTCGTCATGAGTCATTTCTTAGGATCGTGAAACTCTGAAGCATTCGGACTGTCAGAGGGTTACGTGAGGCAGGTCTACCGGTAACGCTAAACAGAATCAAACCGTCTGAGTGGGATCAAGGTACTGAAGGATTATTCTGCATTCAGGGATTCAAGCAGTTTTT
Source organism: Nitrospirales bacterium (assembly GCA_965223675.1). Lineage (GTDB taxonomy): Bacteria > Nitrospirota > Nitrospiria > Nitrospirales > UBA8639 > JAGQKC01. Next base: position 4,271,427 of record OZ245013.1, read on the forward strand.
GAACCGTGGAACTTTTGTCTGAACGCGTGGCAATGACTCCTTGTGTGGATGTATTGGGTTGATTGAATGGTATGGTTTGCCAATGTCTATCTCTCACGGTTCCACCGGCTTCTTGAACCAGAAGAACCCCGGCGGCAATGTCCCATTCATTTTGACTGCCGGGGTTGAGCGTGATGTCAACGCGGCCGGCAGCTTGAAGAGCCAGTGCATAGGCAATCGACCCAAAGCCTTGAAAGTCAATCGTTGGTTCGAGGTCTTGAAGGTTTTTGTGCTGACTCTTTGAGATGCTGGCTAAGCATGTCAATTGGTCAGTGGGGGCGGTCTTAACATGAATAGGTGTTGCATTGAGGCAGGCTCCCTCATCTTTGACCGCTGAAAACATTTCGTTCGTTGCCGGATTGAAAATTATCCCAATGATCGGTACGTGGTTTTCTATCAGAGCAATTGAGATCGCATATTCTGGAATCTTGGAAATAAAGTTTCGTGTCCCATCGATAGGGTCCAAAATCCAAATGCGGTTTTTCTCTAACCTCCGGCGATCATCAGGGGTTTCTTCAGATAACCACCCATCTTGAGGGAACGCAGTAAGCAGGCGGTCTTTCAGCATTCGATCGACTTCTAAATCCGCGGTTGTCACTTGGGATGAATCGGGTTTAATGGTAATCTCGAACCCGTCTTGTGCAAGTTCTAAGACACGCGTTCCAGCTTCACGAACCACGGTATCTAAGAATGTCATCTCCGCGTGATAATCGCGGGTGTTGTGTGCGTGTGATTGTTTCATCTTTTCAGGGAGTTGAACGCTTGCCGTGTGGACGTACTTTCTTTTCACTATATGCTTGAATTGAAAATGAGTCAAAGGCATCTTCAACTTTCATAGGATTGTTCTAACCTCCTGAAAAGGGTAAGATTTTATATAGCTACCCATTGAGTCATTATGCACGTTCGTTTTCCATGCCCAAAGTTCGAGTTTCACTCAATTTACCGCCTCATCGATTTTTAGCATATTATGAAGGTGCTGCAGAAGAAGTTGTGGCAAGAGCCTCGGATGGACGGAAGATACGATTTCCTGCTCGAGTCCTGCGCCCCTTTATGACCCAGAAAGGAGTTGTAGGATCATTTTTCATTACATATGATGGCAAGCAGAAGTTTGTGTCCATTGAGCGCGCATCGGATGGACCTTCTTCTTAAATAATTATGTCTACTGAGGAGTATACCCTTGGCGGACTCTTTCTCAGTGCATTTATCTCATCGACCCTGTTCCCCGGTGGTTCTGAAGTCGTTCTGGCCGTCTTAGTTGCACAGGAAGCGTATGATCCTTGGGTGTTGTTTGGTGTTGCGACTGCCGGAAATACATTAGGAGGAATGAGTTCTTGGGCACTTGGGTTTTTCATGAGCTGGCGATTTCCGCTATCTCGCTTAACCAAGATTCACCAGCAGCAAGCCGTAGAACGGATTCAACGATGGGGGAGTCCACTGTTGCTGCTTTCGTGGGTCCCGATCATTGGTGATCCACTGTGTGTCGCGGCCGGGTGGTTACGTGTGAATGGGGGCATCGCTCTACTTTTTATTGGAATAGGAAAAGCTCTCAGATATGCGATGATCGTAGCGGTGATGTAGTGGCACACAATGAAGTACAGTTGGAAACTTTGAGGTTAATAACACAAAAGAAAGGACCTCATGAACATTCCACTTCTTGATTTAAAAGCGCAATTTCGATCGATTCGCAAAGAGCTGTTAGCCTCAATCGAAGAAGTGTGTGACGATCAAGGGTTCGTCCTTGGACCTCGTGTCGAACGTCTTGAAGAAACTCTTGGGAAATATGCCGGCACGGGACATGCCGTGGGAGTCGCTTCCGGAAGCGATGCGTTACTGCTCTCGCTGATGGCGTTAGACGTGAGTCCTGGCGACGAAATTATCACTACGCCGTTTACATTTTTTTCGACAGCCGGGGTGATTTCTCGACTTCATGCGACTCCAGTCTTTATCGATATCCTTCCCGACACATTTAATCTAGATCCCGATAAGCTTGCAGAAAAGATTACTGATCGTACCAAAGCGATAATTCCTGTCCATTTATTTGGGCAATGCGCCAACATGGAGAAGATCAGTTCCATTGCTGCTGAATACGGAGTGCCGGTTATTGAAGATGCCTGTCAGGCGATTGGAGCTGCGAGAAATGGGGTGCGGGCTGGAGGTTTTGGCACAACCGGCTGCTTTAGTTTTTTCCCCTCAAAAAATTTAGGGGGGTTCGGAGACGGTGGGATTATTACCACACATGACGAGAGCATGGCTGATCGATTGCGAGCTCTACGTGTCCACGGGAGTCGATCCGACTATCACCATCATTTAATCGGGATGAATAGCCGTCTTGATGCGTTGCAAGCGGCCGTCCTTCAGGTCAAACTTACGTATCTCGAACAATGGACTGAAAAACGACGGACCAACGCTTATGAATACGGATGTTTGTTGGACAAAGCTGGTCTCTTCGATTACATCACCCCCCCTGTCGTTGATACGGCGAATTATCACGTGTACAACCAATTCACGATACGAACTCACAAGCGTGATCAGCTCAGCGCCTACCTCTCGGAACACGGTATAGGCAATAAGATCTATTATCCCGTCCCGCTTCATCTCCAGGAATGCTACCAAGTGTTGGGCTATCAGAAAGGGCAGCTCCCGGTTTCTGAAAAAGCGGCCCAAGAAGTGCTTTCCCTTCCCATTTACCCCGAACTTTCTACTGAACAGATGGACTACGTTGTTCAGAGCATCAAAAGATTTTTTGAAGTTTCCTCAATTGATTGAACGTGACACACAGGTAGGGGCAGTGCTTCCCATTCATGACCTAAAGGTTTGAGAAGCTTTACGGGTAGGTCGCTTGGATGGTGCTGCTTAGTCCGCCGCGGGCTGTAAATTTTCCCGTGACCGTTGCGGAAATGGGATGGCAGGCTTTGACGAGGTCGGCCAGAATGCGATTCACGGCATTTTCATAGAAAATGCCAAGATTGCGGTACGCATGAATATATTCCTTGAGTGATTTGAGCTCGAGACAGGTTTGGTCTGGAGCGTAGCTAATGGTGATGGTGCCGAAGTCCGGGAGTCCGGTTTTCGGACAAATGGCCGTGTATTCAGGAATATCAATCGTGATTTCATAGCCCTGATACTGATTGGGCCATGTTTCGATCGTTGGAAGCTTGGTACGCACGCCGCTTTTGGCATGCTTATCTGTATAGCGCGTTGATGCTTTGCGACGATTGGGTTTCATCTTATGCTTTCCTTATAAGTCGTTCATAACATTGAGAGTTTAGTGTACTCTCTTGTGCTGAATTCCCGCAACAAGTATGCGCGTATTTGTTGAGAATGCGCGAACCCTCCGCTATAATCCCAACCTCGATTGGCTGGCTGTTTTTATAGGCCAGCCATTCTCATTTCTGGCAAACGGCGTAGATAGGTTTTTTCTAAATTTTTCATTAGTTTTAATACCTTTTTCCTACCTAATTGAAACATGATTGATAGCGACGATTTTGTCAAAACTTTGCAAGATATCGGGTTAGATTTTTTTACTGGCGTTCCAGATACGATCCTAGGAGGGATCATTGCTGATCTGACTGAAAAGCGCCTCTACACGCCGGCCGTTAGGGAGGACGAAGCGGTTGCCATGGCGGCTGGGGCCTATTTAGGCGGAAAAATCCCTGCAGTCCTTATGCAAAATTCAGGATTGGGCAATGCGCTCAATGTTCTTGAGTCACTCAATCTGATTTACCAAATTCCTTGTCTACTGTTGGTCTCTTGGCGAGGGTTTGAGGGCAAAGATGCCCCTGAACATCTCGTGATGGGTCAAACTATGCCCCAGTTGTTAGACACGGTGAAAATTCCCCATCGCACGTTGTCGGAAGAGACGGTGGTCGATGATTTGCAATGGACCGCTAAAACATTTATGGAACAACGGATTCCTCTGGCATTGTTGCTTAAAAAAGGCATTGTGAAGACAGTGCAACCCTAGAGGAATCTGAAAAGTAAGGGGTAAGAGTGAAGCATCAAAATGAAATTCTGGCAGTCGATCACTAAAGAGCAGGAAAACAGATGATTGGTCCTGAAGAAGGGGTCATGCAGAGCCGTGCTCAGGCCATGGGGGCGCTGTTAGAGTTGATCACCGACCAACCACTCATTATTTGTAATGGCTTTCCCTCTCGTGAAGCTCAAAAACTAAGAGATCGTGATCTTAATTTTTATATGATTGGTTCGATGGGGGCCACAGCAGGTATTGGATTGGGATTAGCGTTGAGCCAACCTCAGAAGAAGGTGGTGGTGTTTGATGGCGATGGCAATGTGCTGATGAGCATGGGGACTTTGGCGACTATTGGTGCGCTGAAACCGAAGAACCTCGTGCATGTCGTATTTGATAACGAAGTCTATGGAAGTACAGGAAATCAACCAACCTACTCTCGGCTCGTGAACCTGGACAAAGTCGCCAAGGCTTCCGGCTACGTGAATGTTGAACGTGCTCGTGAACGTGAAGACTTTGTGTATGAATTTAAAGATATGTTGGCGAGCGAAGGGCCCAGTTTTCTTCTTATTAAAGTCAACGAACAAATCGAAGATGCTGATCGCGTTGCGATCGAACCAGTTGAAATAACACGACGATTCAAAGCGATGATAAGCGGCACGTGAAAGGTAAAAGGTGAAAAGTCAGAAGTGAGACAGAGAAGAATAGATCAGAAAAGACCGAGCATTGCGCTCCTTACTTTTCATTTCTCACTTTTCACCAAAGTCCCAAAATGATTCTCTTAAATCCCGGTCCCGTGAATGTTTCTGAGCGAGTGCGCCGCGCCCTGCTTGAGCCAGATATTTGTCATCGTGAGTCTGAATGTTCGGAACTGCTAGCCGATATTCGTCAGAAAGTACTTCAAATTTTTGTCTCAGGTCATGAATCGGATTATACGGCTATTTTGTTGACTGGTTCCGGAACTGCAGCCGTGGAGGCTGCGCTGTTATCGAGCTTGCCTCAGGGCAAGCGCATCATGGTTATTAATAATGGAGTCTATGGTCAACGGTTATGGGATATGGCGAGCACGCAACGGCTAGGGGCTGTGGAATTTCGTCTCAAGTGGGGCGAAGCTCCTGACCCCGATAAAGTCCTGTTGGCATTACGACAGCATAAGGAAGTCCACACGGTCGCGATGGTGCATCATGAAACCACGCTGGGTTTCATGAACCCTGCTGAAAAAATCGGAGAAATTGTCGATGCCCAAAATCGTGTATTTTTATTGGATTCAGTGAGTGGCCTTGGTGGCGAGGCGTTAGATATTGCGACCCCTCATATGTACATGGTGGCGAGTGCTGGTCAGAAATGTATACAGGGATTTCCAGGTGTCGGATTTGTGATCGTTCGAAAAGGGTTTATGGAACGCATCATGAAATATCCAAAGCGAAATTGGTATTTGAATCTGGCTAATTATTATGAAGAACAAGAACGGGGAAGTATTCCGTTCACCCCGGCGGTACAAGTGTATTATGCTTTTCGTGAGGCGCTCAATGAATTAATCGACGAAGGGGTTGAGGCTCGATGCGCTCGTTTTCGAGCCTATGCCACGACCATTCGAGAGCGAATGGCGTCACTTGGTATTAAGGCGGTGCTTCCACCTGAACATCAATCGAATACCTTAACCGCTTTTTATCTCCCCGAACATGTTTCATATTCCACGCTTCACGATCAGTTAAAGCAAGAAGGCTATGTTATTTATGCAGGGCAAGGGCAAATGGAGTCCAAGATTTTTCGCGTGGCGAATATTGGTGCTTTGTCAGATAAGGATATTACAGGGTTTCTTGATGCCTTTGAGGCGGTGATGAGGAAAAACGGAGCGTCTTCATGAAGGCCATTCTCTTAGCGGCCGGGGTGGGGAAACGATTGGGTGATGTGGCCCAAGGGCGTCCTAAATGCCTGATTGAAATTGGGGGCCAATCTCTCTTGTCTCGGCATCTGCAGAATTTTATCCTTGTTGGCATTCAGCATGTTGTGATTGTCGTGGGGTTCGAACAAGAGCAGATTCGAGGAGCAGTTGCCGCCTGTAGGTTTCCTGGTATTGTTCAGTTTGTGGTAAATGACCAATATTCCCGAGGCAGTATTACCTCATTGTGGGAGGCTAGGTCTCAAATTGATGATGATGTCGTGATTATGGATGCGGATGTATTGTATCATCCAGATATCCTTCAGCGACTCGTGCAATCTTCTTGGCCCAATGCCTTGCTGGTGGATGAAACAGTGTCTCAGCAAACTGAAGAATGTATGGTGGCGATTCAGAATGGACGGGTGACGAGCCTGAGTAAGACGCTTCCCGAGCAGTATGATTTATCCGGGGAAGGCGTGGGCTTTTTGAAGGTCAGTCAAGCTGATGGGATAACCCTGATTCAGTCTGTGCGAGGGCCTATTGAAGCCGGACAACTCGATATGGAATATGAAGATGCTCTGAAAGGGTTTTTTGGCAACGTGGTCGTCGGTTATGAACGGATTGGTGGTTTACCCTGGGTGGAAATAGATTTTCCAGAAGATGTCCGACGTGCAGAGGATAAAGTCCTTCCGGCCTTTTCATTATGTGAGAAGTAAGTTGTGCGGAGACATAAGCATGGGGGTTGGTGCAGTGAGGTTGTCTGATTCAACCATTGCACGACAATTACATCTATAGAATACGAATCTCAAGACCTGTTGACCTCAATGGACGGAACACTCAATAAACCGGCTACAAGTGTTATCGATACCGCGATTTTGCTCGCTTCTTCTGGGGTATTTACCTTAGATCAATCCCGCAAAGCTGGGGAGGCCAGCGCGTTGACAAATGTTGGTGGGATCACCCTATTTCAAAGGGCCGTCCTAACATTACAGCGTGCGGGGATTTCTCAAATTTGGGTATTGGCCGGCGATGAAGAAAAAAAGCTGCGGGAACTCATTCAAGGAGATAATCGCATTCAAGCGGCTATTCGCTGGTTGCCGGTGCGAGAGTTTCCTCCGACGGATTCTCAGACATGGGAAGCCTTGGCTGGTGAAGTCAAAGGTTCGTGTTTAATCATAGGATGTCATGCCGTCTTTTCGCCATCGTTAATCCAATCGTTACGCATAGTTGGTTCAGATGGTCGGGTCTTAGTCGTCGTGAGACAGTCAGCAGAACATCGCTATACTGGCAACCCTGGAGTGGTGTTTCAAGAAGAAGCTGACCACAGTGCCTTAAGTACAACGGTTGTTTTTCACGACCATCTCCAGGGTGAGGGCGAGCGATCCCCTAACACCTCCCCCGCGGCTGCATCGTTTGTGGCAGAAGATCTCGTCGTGTTGCCGTCTCGGTTACTTGGTGTTTCCGGTGTCTTGCAGACCCGTGGCTGTAATCCTATACGTTTAGCCTTGGAGCAAGCGTCGATTGAGGGAATCATTCAACCGATTCCAACTGCCTCCTATCAATTTCATGATGTTCGAGGTCCCAAAGGTGTTCAGTTAGCCGAGCAGAGCCTATACCAATCTCTTCAGTCATTAAAGGGAGGGATGGATGGTATCGTTGATCGCTACGTCAATCGCAAGCTGTCTGGCATCTTTACGCGGTGTTTCTTAAAGTTTGGATTGTCGCCCAATATGATTACCATGGTTTCCATGCTCTTTGGATTAGTGGCTGCTGGGTTTTTCGCCTTGGGGTCCTATCAATTTGGCATTATTGGTGCGTTACTCTTTCAATTGTCGGTGATCATTGATTGTTGCGATGGAGAAGTGGCCCGCCTAACCTTTACCGAATCACGCTTTGGCCAGGAATTAGACATTTGGGCAGATAATGTTGTTCATATGGCAATCTTTGCAGGCATAGCTTCTGGAGCGTATTTGCACGGAACATGGGAAGGGACGAGTCTTCCTCTTGTGTTAGGCATGAGCGCGGTTGTGGCGAATATGATTTCATTGTGGCTTGTCAATCGTGCCCGTTATCTTCGTGCTCGACCGCGAGAAATGCGACGGTTAGGTGAATCGACCCGAGCACGGATGGAATTTATGTTGGGGAATGTGACCAACCGAGATTTTTCAGTCGTTGTGCTTCTCTTTGCATGTTTAGATGTCCTTGGCTGGTTTTTGTGGATAGCGGTGATAGGATCTTGGGTCTTTATTGCCTCCATGGGCTGGATTCTTCGCCATTCCCTTCTCCCTCGTGCTTAAACTTATCTTTCTGGTTTTTGGCTTATTGGCCTTGGCTGTGCTTATCTGGCATATCGGGCCAACTTCCATCGTACAAACGGCTTCACAATTAGGGCCTGTCGCGCTTGGAGTCATCTTCCTCCCTATGGTTTTCGTTTATGGTGTTGAGGCTCTCGGGTGGCGCATGACTCTCGGATCGCATGCACAGCGTGTGGGGTTTGCTCAACTGTTTGCGATTCGAATGGCCGGCGAGACCGTCAATGTCACGACGCCATCAGCGTATGTCGGAGGAGAACCACTGAAAGCCTATCTTCTCAAGCCATACGGTGTTCCGTTTGTCGAAGGACTGGCATCGGTGGTGACAGCCAAAACCACCATGACCATCGCACAGATCCTCTTTATTCTGTTAGGGATTGGGCTTGCCTTTTGGCTTCTTGGTGCTTCTGAGCATGTTCTTTTAGCTGCACTCGTCAGTGCTGGGTTATTAGCGAGTGGTGTGCTCGTGTTTGTGATGGTTCAGCGCTATGGATTAGCGATGGGGTGTCTTCGATTGTTACAGGCCTGTCGAATCCGACTGAAATTTCTTGAAGATCGGAAGGCGACTCTCGAAGAACTTGATTCAACAATTAGAAATTTTTATACCCATCACCGTCCTACCTTTTATCTCGCATTAACAACTTTTTTCTTTGCTTGGCTACTTGAAACATTGGAAGTCTATGCCATTCTCTATTATCTGGATGCAACTGTGGATATACTGACATCCATTTCCATCGCCGCTTTGACCGTATTTATCAAAGGGACGATGTTTTTCATCCCTGGAAGTTTAGGGGCTCAGGAAGGCGGCTATGTCCTACTTCTGTTAGCGTATGGGTATCCCGATGTGACGGGTATCACGTTTGCTTTAGTTCGGCGTCTACGCGAGATACTGTGGATTGCGATTGGATTAGCTTGTCTCATGATACTCAAAGGGCGAGAACCGCTTCCAGAGAAAAACTGACTAGCTACCATCTTCTTGCTTGGTCGGCACCAATTTCTGTGGACACGAAGCACAGACCTTGTCGGAGTTGATTGATATTTAGTGATGATGGCAAAATTATAGGTCTGTAACAAATACCGGTGTTTAGAATAAAGGAGAAAGAAGCGTGGATATTGTGATCGGCTCAAACGTGCTCAGAAATACGAATGGTGTCGTGACTGCGCATGGGCAGCAACATTTATGTGTGGAGATGGAAGAAAACAATAGCAAAATATTGTTGAGCATGGATATGTATATGCCGACTGGTACACAAGTGGCAAAATTAGAACGAAATGTTTGGACATCCAATGAAGGTGAACGGTTTGAGCTCACGACTGAATCACAGGGTCTTAAGGTCGTCGACAATACGCTGAAAAATGTGGTGATTGCACTCAAAGCCGAAAAAGATAAGCCCCTAACCGTCGATCAAGCAAAATTCTATACGTCCAAAGGCACATTGTCTGAAGTGAGCTCGGAATGGTGGCGGGTGGGAAATAAGATGGAACTGAATGGGATTGATATCGACCTCGAAGGTGGGGCTATTGCCATGCCCGATTAATATCTTCATTGTTTTCTTTTCGGCTTCATCTACCTTTCCTGAACCCCTCTCAAAGTATCTGACTCAGTACTCGTCGTGGATTAATTTTTCTTCCATTTCTGCTGACTTCCTTTTTCTTAGTTCTAGTGAGTTTTAGTTTATATCCAAATATTCCGATAAAGTATGATTCGGCGTTGTTTGTCTCCATTTAGAAACGGAGCGTATCCATGACGTATCAAAAGAATCATGCGGGAGCCCCTGCGTTCATCAGAATGATAGGTATTGTCTGTCTGGCACTATTCTGTTGGGTGCTTTTGTTCGTCGAAAAACCATTGGCAGAGCCGTTATTGGAGGGAAATGAAGAGATGGTGTTTCGCAGTATGGGAGGGAAAGCCAATATTGATGTTGGTTTGGGGGCCTGGATTAGTCAAGGCCGTTCCAATTGGAATCACGATTCCGGTAGCTCGCTATTTGGTAATCCTACCTCGGCATTAGACTATAAGGATGTGTGGAGTAATATTGTTGAGTTGAATGCTCGACTGGTTCACAACAAGGGGTTTTCACTCAAGGGACAAATCGGATACGGAGCGATCACTGAGGGGACTTTAATAGATGACGATTTTGTGAGTGCAAGCGGGGCGACGTTCTATGGTACGTCCGTGAGCGGACCGCATCGTATTTCACGCACGGAAAGCGATATTGGTGATAGCTATGTCTTCTACGTGAATGGCGATGTTGGACTCTTGTTTTACCGTTTTGCCGGTAACAAAGGGTTGGTGAATGCGGTTCTCGGGTTTCAATATTGGCGGGAAAAATATGTGGCACGGGGCGTGAGACAACTTGAATGTACCTCGGTCGGAACATTCTGTAACGCTGTTGGAACGGAATCGTTTCTCGGGACAAAGGCAATCTCAAATACCGTTAATTGGACGTCCTTGAAAGTTGGCGGCGAAGGTCAGATGACCTTTTGGGATCGCTTGACTATCGAAGCCAAGGCCATCGCGCTTCCTCTGGCCTGGTTGCATAATGAAGACGTTCATCATCTACGGTCTGATCTTGCAAAGAACCCCAGTATTAAAATGACGGGATTAGGCTATGGGTTCAACTTAGAAGGTGGAGTGAGATTGAGAATTTTCGATCAATTTTTCCTTCATGGGGGTTATCGATATTGGTGGCTCCACGTTGAAGATGGTGACATTAAATTTCGCTCGGCTTCAGGTGGTAATTCAACGGTGGATCTCAACGAATTTCGTTCCTTCCGTCATGGCGCCACCTTCGGTGTGAGTTATCTATTTTAGATACGTACTGGAAGCACAGCTCAACCGCAGTGCGATTCTGCCTTCTTCACTAGCACACCTCTTTTGACCAATACCTCAGATGGAATAGTCATCCCCTCTCTCCATTGAACAAGTCGTTCAAGAAAAACGAACATTTCATCTCGATGAGGTGTTCAAAGAAGGGTGGAGAGTATTAAGGCGTATCCTCTTAGGTTCTTTATCCTATGCTTCCCAGTCCTTATCCTAAGAGACGTAGCGGGTTCTCTGTACGCAATAACTGGAATAATTGTCGAAGCTATTTTTGGGTCACTCCTCCCCGTATGTATTGCATTACTTACGTGGGACGTTTTGAGATATCGGGTTATGACTTTAGCTACTACCGTTCCAGATTGGACAACCTTGAAGAATCCTTGGCTCAGCGGACTCATCCTTGCCTTTGTTGGATTTTTAACGGATTGGCATGACGAATCTTTTCATGAAGAACTTTCCGGAAAAGAAGAAATACTATTGGGTGTTATTATCTGCACTCAGCATCGGGCTTTTAGGGATAATGTCTCTCGTGCTTCTATTGTGTGGTTCTGTTGGAATATTGTTTATGGCTGATCGGGGAGTGACTATTAAAGTTGGATTCGAGGCGGCTCTTCGTGCCATCGACTATCAGGTTGTGAAAGTGTTTTTACTTCATCTTTGGATGGTCGGTGAATGCAGGTGTGATTGCAGTGATTACAGGAGGAATTGGAAGCCTGATTGCGGCATATGCTTTTCCTGAAAATCTCTTTGTCATCTCGTTGCAAAGCCTACCGGAGTTGAGTATTTGGGCGGTTCATATTTCTGAGAAGACAGGCGCGGTGACGTTAAATCTGTTTGTTTTGATTTCGGAATATGTTGGGATGGCTGTTGGATTTGGAAGTGGCTTGTGCACGCTTGCCGTCGCTTACGCTCAAGTATTTGGTTTACCTGGATACACACTCTCTGTGAATGTTGGGCTAGACCCAATGTTGAAAAGTAGCATTTCTCATTCATGCTCTACTGTTAGTAGTTTCTTTCCTTTACCCCAATAAAAAATCAAAATCTTCTTTGGTAATGCCCGCGCCAGCTCCGCGTTGTGTCGAACCTTCCATAACAGCCTCATAGAGAGCAAGTTTATGTTTTTTAAGCTCCATCATTTTCTCTTCGATTGTGTGATGCATGAGAAAGCGCATGATGGAGACTTTCTGTCGCTGGCCAATTCGATGTGCGCGATCGGAAGCTTGGTTTTCTACCGCTGGATTCCACCAAGGGTCGAGGTGAAAGACATACGAGGCTTTTGTAAGATTCAGACCTTGTCCACCAGCTTTGAGACTCAACAAAAAGACAGAAGGTTGGTTGTCTTCTTGAAAGTTCTGTACCAGTTTTTTTCGGGTCTTAGTCGGGGTTGAACCATCCAGCCGTCCAAAGGGAAGGTGTTGTGCCTTAAATTCTTGTTCGACAAGATCCAAGAACGATGTGAATTGGGAAAACACTAACGCACTGTGCCCTTCATCCAAGAGTTCGTGTAATCGATCCATCAGACAAGTGATTTTTGGTGATGAGTCGGTGCTTGTAGGGTGTAAGAGTTGAGGGGAAAGACAGATTTGCCGGAGCTTTAAGATTGCCGTCAGCGCAATGATTCGTGCTTGCGCCGCAGTTTTTGTTCGATAGGCATCTTCGATGGTTGGACGAATTTGTGCAATCGTCTGCTGATACAGTGATTTTTGTCGTTCGGTAAGGTCTAGATAGACATCAGTTTCAATTTTTGGTGGTAGTTCTTTGAGCGTTTCCGATTTGGTTCGGCGTAGCACAAACGGTTTGGTTCGTTGGAGGAGTTGTTCCAGCTTGGGAGGTTCAGGAGATTTCATGTTTAATTTAAAGGTTTCATAGTCGCCAAGTAAGCCAGGAAGGCACAGGTCAATGATGGAATAATATTCCCCAAGATGGTTTTCTAATGGCGTGCCGGTCATCGACAATTTAAAGATTCCTTGCAGGCGTCTGGCTGCTCCTGTGGAATGGGCTGTAATGTTTTTGATGGCCTGCGCTTCGTCGAAAATAATCACATTGAAAGGAATTTTTTCGAGAATATCGATGTCGCGTCGAATAATTCCATAGGTCGTGAGCACGATATCGCAATTTTCAAATATCGCGATCCGATCTTTTCCGCTGTACCATTGGAGAGTGAAGTTTGGATAAAATCGTGTGATTTCATGTTCCCAATTAAATAATAAACTCGGAGGTAAGACGACGAGGTGTGGCCCCGCAGTTTTAGCCGTATGTGTGGGGGGCGTGACAATCCCCTCATGAATACCGGCTAGAACACTAATGGCTTGTAAGGTCTTGCCCAGTCCCATGTCATCGGCCAGACAAGCTCCCAAACGATGTTCATAAAGAAAACTGAGCCATTGATACCCCTTCTGTTGGTAGCCGCGGAGTTTAGCTTTCAATTGGCTGGGTAATGGACGCAGAGTAATCTTTTCAAAGTTCAACAATCGTTGGAAAAGTGCTTCATCCTCTTCTGATAGAAGAATTTTGACCCCGTGTTTTCGTAGTACAATCCAATCTAGAATTTGTAAGGTGGGAATTCGAACAACCTTGTTCTTTTGGGCTTTGTCTTGTGGGTTTCTGGCTGTGGGATAGAGTGAAAATAACGATCGCAAGATTTCCATGGCCTGTGCATCGAGAATTCGTACTCCTTCCGCCGTTTCAGTGATTGTGCCTTTCTGTATCGTCTCAAGCCAGGCAGATTCTGGGATCACCACTCCGTCACATTTGATTTCAGGTCTGATTTCAAACCAATCAATATTCGGTGGGCGTTGAGCGTCAAAGGAAAATTCCCAGGCAGAGGTGAGTACGGGTTTTTGATGGTAAAACAGCTCCAGTCCCGCTATCTGTAGCTTTGTATGGAGCTCAGGAAGTTTGGCGTGAAGCGTAGAACGGGAAATCGTCATTCTGTCATGAGTAGTCATATTTTTGAAAATTTGATGACCGAATATTTCATACGGAATGGCGTACAGCAATGCTTGTTGAGCTTTGTCATTTGAAATAGCGCCCCATTGATTGTTGGCACAAATAAGACGGAAATCTTGCTCTCGATAAATTGCGTGCCATTCTTTAAGTAAATGCCGAGCTTCAGATTTCACCGCATACGCTTGAAATTCGTTGGCTGTCAGAGCGTCTTTGATGATACGGTCCGCTTCAGTTGGTTGTGTTGTGCCAAGAAGTTGAAAAAACGTTTCGCGAAGAAGGGCTTTGCGTTTTTGAGATCGAAAAGCTGAAAGCAGATCTCTTGCTTGCTCAATAAGAGGAATAAACTGAAAGGTTGGCACATGAGTTTCTATATTGAGTTCTCCTAATCGACATTCCGCTTGAATGATGGTGAGCCGTTCGCTCAAGTTGGCTTGTATGGGAGCCGTTTCATCGTCATACGGAGTTAGGCCTAATCGATATGTAAGTGGTAATATGCCATTTTTGACGTCGTCGTATGCCTGAAGTGGAGCATCTTGTCCATCAATTTTCAAAATGAGATGACTGGCAATCTCTTCTTTTTGAGTGAAATTGAGTTGTAGTCGATAAAATGTTTCTATGTTTATCTGCACTGGTTGTTGCTGAGGCCTCGATCCAGAAAGATTAGGAGTTGAGGATGAGCGTTCAGCATCTTGTCGTCCGATCGACAATGCGTGGGGTCGTCGGTATCTTTGAGAGTGAATCCATATTTCTTCTTCTAGAGTTTTTTCGATAAACGAATAGACTTCCCATCCCTTCATATCTTTCAGCGGGGACAGAGTCTGAGTTTCCAAGTTTGCGACAAGACGCTGAAATGGATGAGCCTTTTTTTGAACGACATCATGCAAGAGGCATCGCTTATAGACATCGATGTGGCTTCCCCGAAGATCGAGTTCCGTTCTTGATTGGTATTGGAGTGATGGTCGCCAGGTCAGCGGTGTTCGTTCTTGCGGTGTTTCAAAAACCAGTGGATACGTGTTGCCGTATTGCTCAAGATAGGTGACTAAATTTTCATGAGCCAACCATGACGGGTCGAGGGTGCCTCTCATGAGTAAGGTCAGTTCTGTCGGGACTCCATAGAAAGAACGACAGGGTTTTCCGTTTTTTTTAATGGAAATTTCAGGGAGTGAAACATCATCGGAAAGTACAACTTCAAAGCGTGAGGTGGATGGTATGTGATCTACTGTCTTGAGGCGAGATGCTGATTGCGGCAGTAAACTTTTTCGCAATAAATTTTGGCGAGCTGTGTGATTTCCTGGAAGCGAAAACGTCTCGGGTAATAACACGTTGATGGTCGTCAATAACGCGCAAATGACATGTTTGCACTGAGTAGTTACGTTCCAAGCTGGGCAGTTGCAGGTGGCCTTGAGATGAGGCCCGGGTGCAGAAAGCTGAACAGTATAGAGAAGGTTTCCTCTGATGTAGGCGGTAAGAATCGTTTGATCGGCATTCCATTTGTAGGATTCCAACCTCTCTCGTGAATAGTAGTCATATCCTCGAAGAATATAATCCTTAGGGGCTAACCCATAAATATGATTCGGTGGAAGTGATTTAAGTTTTTCAAGGATGACCGGAATTTCTTTATGCATGTAGACTGAGGATTCTTGTGATTGTAGAGGTGCCGGATCTAGTAGCACTTCTGGACACAATTTGTAGAATTTAAGTGTACAGCAAACATGACCAATTCTTCGAAATAGGTAGGAAGAAAGTCAGATAACTGTCGATGTCACGTTCTGTTCTTTGACCTGTGGGTCCTACGTAGCCAGGGTACACCCAAACTTTTTCTGCTGGCCTTGATTGTACCCATCTTCCAAAAGGAGTATGTGAAGATAGGAACTCTCCGTCAAGGGATGAGAACGTGAGTTGTGTGCCACAATGAGAACGATGTGGAGGCGTGGGGTGGAAATTACTGAGAAGAAACGTAGAGTGCCAAGGGCTTATTGATCTCGATTGACCATGTATTGGGAAACAATCGCTAATGATCTTTTTGCCATGTCCTCGGTAAACGGTTCTAAGTCTAGATTTGCCGCGTTCACATATTCTGCAGCCCTTTGAGTCGCATAGCTTAAAGAACCGTGGTGATGCATCAGGCGAATGATTTTTGCCAAGTCTTCTTCGTTGATTGCCCGACTTTGCACCTTGGCTTTAATCCAATGTCGTTCTTCATCTTGACAAGATTGGAACAAATGTAGGAGAGGAAGTGTTACCATCCCTTGTCGAATATCTTTTCCAAGTGTTTTGCCGAGTCGCGCTCCGTCTGCCGAATAATCCAGGCAGTCATCGGTGAGCTGAAACGCCATCCCCAGGTTTAATCCAAATCGATAGAGCGCTGCCTGCTCATCTAAAGTTCCTCCGCCAACGGCTGCACCTATTTTACATGAAGCCGCGACGAGTGTGGCAGTCTTGTACTCGACAATTTGGAGATATTCCGGTTCAGTGATCTCCGGGCGACTATTGGCACATAATTGCAACACTTCACCTTCGGTCATTTTGCGACAGGCATCGGCTAATGATTCGTTGAATCCGTGATTATGAAAAGACGCAATCTGGGTCATCGCCTGAGAATAGAGATAATCCCCAACCAGAATACTCGCGTGATTTCCCCAGATACATCGAGCGGTTTTTTCTCCTCGGCGAAGGTCTGCTTCATCTAATACATCATCATGAAGGAGCGTGGCCGTGTGGATATACTCAATAAGACTCCCTAGTTGAAGATATTTTCGTTGAACATACCCGCAGAGGTGGCCGCTCAGAATGAGTAATAAAGGCCGAATTCGCTTGCCCCCACTGGCCATAATTTGGTTGGCGATGGTGTTGATCAGTGAAGCTTCAGAATTGAGGTTTTTGTGGATTTTCGCTTCAACTTCATCGAGCTCCACTCGATAAGCATCCCAAACATCCGTCATATTCACTAGGGTTTCAGTGGTGGGGGTATGACTACTCATGGCCGGCGATACTAGGGGGTCTCCAGGTGATTGTCAAGCGAAATACCTCAATCATTGCAGTATCTTAGCGTTGTTTAAAAAATCTGTTTAATCGCAGATTGTGAGAGGGCCTTTGCCTTGACAGTTTCTTGGACCATCGATTAATGTAATTCCTCAATTTTCAAAGGCTTTTTCTTTTTTGCTCCCTTTATCTCCATGAAGAAAAAGTTATGCGAAACCCTCTGAAACGAGGAAGGGATTTCTCTACTCTACCAAACATAATTATGTGGTTAAGGTCACATGAGCCTAGGGACATGACAAATACATGAAGATTCCAGGTTTCCCTTCTGCGCAAGGTCTCTATCACCCACAGAATGAAAAGGACGGGTGTGGTGTTGGATTTGTCGCTCATATTAAAGGTGTCAAGTCCCACACTATTGTCAGAAATGGTCTTCAAATTCTTGAGAACCTCTACCATCGTGGCGCTCAAGGGTGTGATCCATGTACTGGAGATGGCGCAGGAATACTTCTTCAGATTCCACACCAATTCTTTCACCGCGTGTGCGAAAGTCAGGGCATACGCTTGCCACAGTCTGGAGGGTATGGAGTGGGAATGGTGTACCTCCCACAGGAGGAACGGTCTCGACGGCAATGCGAAGCGTTGATGGAATCGATTATTCGAGAAGAAGGCCAGGAATTTCTTGGATGGCGCGATGTTCCGGCAAAAGCTGAAAAGATCGGGGTCGTAGCAAAGACTACGCTTCCCGTAATCCGACAGTTTTTTATCGCTCGAGAACTGCTCAATGAAGTCCAGTTTGAGCGAAAACTATACGTCATACGAAAACAAATTACCCGAGCCATCAGAGAGTCTGCCATAGCCGATCGCGAACATGTCTACTTATGTAGCCTGTCATGTAACACGATTGTGTACAAAGGCATGTTGTTGCCGGAACAAGTTTCTGAATTTTATCCAGACTTAGCAGATCCGCTCTTTATTTCCGCGTTGGCCCTCGTGCATTCTCGGTTTAGTACGAATACCTTCCCAACCTGGTCTTTAGCGCATCCCTACCGCTTTACGGTGCATAATGGGGAGATCAACACTCTCAAGGGAAATGTCAATTGGATGAGGGCTCGACAGGGACGATTGGCGTCGGAATTGTTCGGGGATGACCTGAAAAAAATATTTCCCATAACTGATGATTACACGCAGAGCGATTCAGCGTGTCTGGACAACGCGATTGAGTTTTTAGTGATGGCTGGCCGTCCGCTTCCTCATGTGATGATGATGCTTATCCCCGAGCCTTGGGTTGGAAATCCACAAATGGATCTTGATCGTCGAGGGTTTTACGAATATCACGCGGCAATGATGGAACCGTGGGATGGTCCAGCAGCGGTGTGCTTTACAGATGGAAAGCTGATTGGTGCGACGTTAGATCGCAATGGCTTGCGTCCATGTCGATATCAAGTCACCACGGATGATCTGGTTGTCTTGGCATCCGAAGCTGGTGTACTCCCAACTGAGCCTAGAAATATTCGGTCTAAAGGGCGACTTCAACCTGGACGAATGTTCTTAGTCGACACGGTCCAAGGCCGTATTATCGATGATGAAGAAATCAAAGCGGATATTGTCAAGCGGAAACCCTATCGTCAATGGTTGACGCTACATCGAGTATCGTTGGACGAGTTACCCGAACCGTTTAATGTTCCTCAGCCTGATCATCCGACTATTCGCCAACGTCAACAGGCTTTTGGGTATACTATCGAAGAATTGAAAATGGTGTTGATGCCAATGGGAGTGAACGGGGAAGAACCCACCTCTTCTATGGGCACCGATACGCCTTTGGCCGTTCTTTCTCAGCGGCCGCAATTACTTTTTAAATATTTTAAACAGTTATTTGCGCAAGTCACCAATCCTCCGATCGACCCGATTCGTGAGCAACTCGTGATGTCCTTAGTGACGAACATTGGACCTAAACCCAATGTGATTGCTGAAGTCCCTGAGGCATGTCGACGAATCAAATTGCAGCAGCCTATTTTGACCAATGCCGAACTCCAAAAAATCCGAGATATTGGAGATCCTCACTTTAAAAGTAAGACGTTCTCGTTGTGTTTTCGAGTGGCTGAAGGCCCTGAAGGATTAGCGTCTGCGTTGGATCAACTTTGCATGCAAGCTTCACGAGCGATTCAAGATGGAGAAAAATTCCTCATCTTGAGCGATCGCGGGGTCAATGAGGAATGGGCGCCTATTCCAAGTCTGCTTGGCATTTCTGCTGTTCATCACCATTTGATCAGGCAAGAAACTCGAACAGAAGTTGGTTTGATTTTAGAAACGGGTGAGCCTCGTGACGTTCATCATTTTGCTTGCTTAATTGGCTATGGGGCTGGGGCGATTAATCCATACCTTGTCTTTGAATCTCTTGTTGATATGGAGCGAGAAGGTTATTTGCCCGAAGGTGTAGATTTCCAGACAGCCCAGAGCAAGTTCATAAAGGCCGTCAATAAAGGTCTGCTGAAAATCTTTTCAAAGATGGGTATTTCGACAGTTCAATCCTACTGTGGCGCACAAATATTCGAGGCATTGGGATTGGGCCCTAATTTGATCGATCGATATTTCACGGGAACAGCCTCGCGCATCGGGGGGATCGGAATTCGAGAAATTGGCGAAGAGACTTTGAGGCGGCATACGCAAGCCTATGAGCCGGTACCTCTTCGTCAACTCGACTTTGGAGGGGAAATCCATTATCGCATCCAGGGCGAACATCATAATTGGAATCCGGATGTTATTTATAAACTTCAACATTCCACCAGGAATAACGATCCACAAACTTATGCGGAATTTTCCAAGTTAATCAACGAAGAACAAAAACGACGTTCAACCCTCCGCGGCCTCTTCGACTTTCAGTTTTCACAAAATGCGATTTCTCTTGATGAGGTTGAGCCGGCAAAAGAAATCGTCAAACGATTTACGACGGGGGCCATGTCCTTTGGAGCGATTAGTAAAGAGTCGCACGAAACACTCGCCATCGCCATGAATCGCTTGGGAGCGAAAAGCAATACTGGAGAAGGAGGGGAAGATCCTGAGCGCTTTGGCGTTCTTGAAAATGGAGACTCTAAAAACTCCTATATTAAGCAAGTCGCCTCTGGACGATTTGGTGTGAATGCATATTATTTGGTTAATGCCAAAGAATTGCAGATTAAGATGGCGCAGGGGGCCAAGCCTGGAGAAGGTGGTCAATTACCGGGTCATAAGGTTGATGAGGTGATTGCCAAATTGCGTTATTCCACCCCAGGAGTTCAGCTCATTTCCCCGCCGCCCCATCATGACATTTATTCTATTGAAGACCTTGCTCAATTGATATTTGATTTGAAGAACTCAAACCCTCAAGCCGCCGTCTCGGTGAAACTTGTCTCTGAGATTGGGGTGGGAACAGTGGCGGCTGGCGTTTCCAAGGCGCATGCGGACAAGGTCTTAATTAGCGGAGATTCTGGAGGAACTGGGGCCTCACCACTTTCTTCGATTAAATATGCAGGGATTCCTTGGGAGTTGGGGTTGGCAGAAACACATCAGACATTAGTCTTGAATGACTTACGTGGGAGAATTCGAGTTGAAACCGACGGACAATTACGAACTGGGCGAGATGTGGTGATTGCCGCCTTGCTTGGTGCCGAGGAATTTGGATTCTCCACCGCCCCATTGATCGTTGAAGGCTGTATCATGATGCGGAAATGTCATCTCAACACCTGTCCTGTTGGAGTCGCGACTCAAGATCCGGAATTACGGAAGAAATTTGCCGGACACCCCGATCATGTGGTGAATTATTTCTTTTTTGTCGCGGAAGAAATTCGAGAAATAATGGCAAAGCTGGGATTTCGCACTATCAATGAAATGATTGGGCGAGTTGACAAATTGAGAGTGCAGAAAGCTGTTGATCATTGGAAAGCTCAAGGACTTGATTTATCCCCGCTCTTAGCTAAACCGGATGTGAAGGACGATATCGCGACCTATTGTGTCCAAGAGCAAGACCACGGGCTCGCTCATATTTTGGACAATCAATTAGTAGACCTGTGTCGACCAGCCATCGATGAGGCAAAGCCTGTTTCCCACGAGTTGACCATTCGCAATGTCAACAGAACGACAGGAACAGTATTGTCCAGTCATATAGCTCGAAAATATGGTGTGGAAGGTCTTCCGGAAGATACGATCAAGATCCGATTCACCGGATCAGCAGGGCAGTCTTTTGGTGCATTTCTCTCTCCAGGTATTACGCTCACATTAGAAGGAGAGTCGAATGACTATCTTGGCAAGGGCTTGTCTGGAGGAAAAGTCATTGTCATGCCGCCTAAAGGTGTGACCTTTATCCCAGAGGAGACGATTTTAATCGGCAACACTTCCTTATATGGTGCGACTGGTGGAGAAGGGTATTTCTACGGGATGGCGGGTGAGCGTTTTGCCGTTCGAAACTCCGGAGCGCGTGCGGTAATTGAAGGAGTTGGAGACCACGGTTGTGAATACATGACGGGTGGTGTGGTTGTTGTCCTGGGAAAAACTGGTCGAAATTTTGCGGCTGGAATGTCAGGTGGAGAAGCCTATGTGCTCAATGAAGAGGGAACGTTTGAGCTACGTTGTAATCTTGGGATGGTGGAACTCGAAAAAGTGGTCAACCCTGATGATAAGAAGACTTTGCGAATCATGATAGAGTCGCACGTTCAATATACAGGAAGTCGAAAAGGCAGAAAGATATTAGATGCCTGGGAGGCCATGCTTCCGAAGTTTGTAAAGGTCATGCCGACAGACTATAAACGAGTGTTGCTGGCTCGAAAAGCGGCCTTAGCTAAAGAGCATGCGAAGCGGGGAATGGAGATGGTTGGACGTGGCTGATCCAAAAGGGTTTATGAAATATGCTCGAGAGGGTCCGCAACGACGTCCTGTTGAGCTACGCGTTTTAGATTGGAAAGAGTTGTATGAACCCTTTCCAGAGGAACGACTGAAGCAGCAGGGTGCACGATGCATGGATTGTGGGGTGCCATTTTGCCAAAGTCCAACTGGTTGTCCTGTCGTCAATCTGATTCCTGAGTGGAATGATTTAGTCCACCGAGGTCGATGGAAAGATGCGCTCAAGGCCCTCCATACCACCAATAATTTTCCTGAATTTACGGGACGCCTGTGCCCTGCGCCCTGTGAGTCGTCATGTGTATTGGGTATTAATCAAGATCCCGTGTCAATTCGTGTCATTGAATGGAACATTATTGACAAAGGCTTCGATGAAGGATGGGTCGAACCTGTTCTGCCTATTATCGCGACTGGAAAGAAAGTTGCGGTTGTGGGTTCTGGCCCAGCTGGTTTAGCAGCCGCACAACAACTAGCCAGGGCTGGTCATAGTGTGACGGTGTATGAAAAAGCTGATCGAATTGGCGGACTTTTGAGGTATGGTATTCCAGATTTCAAGATGGAGAAGTGGGTTCTTGAGCGGCGACTCGATCAGATGAGGATTGAAGGGGTCAATTTTGAAACAAATGTGCATGTCGGCCATGAGCTTCCTGTCAGTACTCTTCGACAAGAATTTGATGCTGTGTTGCTTGCGCTCGGAGCCGAACACGCTCGTGATTTGCCAGTCCCAGGTCGAGAACTAAAGGGTGTGCATTTTGCTATGGAATATTTGACTCAGCAGAACAAGCGTGTGGCTGGAGATGATATTTCTGATGAGCCAATTACCGCAAAAGGAAAACGCGTGGTGATTATAGGAGGTGGTGATACGGGCTCCGATTGTCTAGGGACTGCACATCGACATGGTTGCGCAGAGGTTCATCAGTTTGAACTATTGCCTGAACCGCCACCCTCGCGTGCGGATTCAACTCCTTGGCCTTTGTGGCCAATGCAACTCCGAACTTCACATGCCCATGAAGAGGGGTGTGATCGTCGATGGAGTGTCTCAACCACGAAATTTTCCGGGCACGATGGGCATGTGACAAAACTTCATGCTCAGCAAGTCCAGTTTGAGAATGGAAAGCTTTCTCCTATCGCTGGTACTGAATTTGACATGGATGTCGATCTTGTCCTTTTAGCGATGGGGTTTACTGGCCCCATCAAGCATGGACTGCTTGATGCCTTAGAGGTGAAGTATAATGCTCGAGGAAGTGTGTCCGTGGATGAAAATTTCATGACAAGTGTTGATGGGATTTTTGCTGCTGGTGATACAAAGCGAGGAGCTTCCTTGATTGTTTGGGCAATTGCTGAAGGACGGAAAGCTGCGGCCGGTATTCAGCAATACCTCATGTCTGACAAAACCGGTTGAACTCACTAACCTGCTAGTTATCCACCCCTATTCTTTGGAAGTTCTTGTTTTTTCGTTAATATAGCGAATCCAAATCCGTGTCAATGGCGCTAGCCCAACTTTCCCCGCGTGAGTAGATACTTCAAGCGTTGAAAGTTATTAGTAACGGCCGTATTTCGTAGGCGAGTTATCAAGAATTTCCTTTACTCTTCCATCCATATATGCGCGAGACCAATCAAGAGTTTACTCAAAGAGTCGCTCAAATTCCGTTTCATGGAATAGGCCTTTCTGTCGATGTGTATTCACCCGATGTCTTTGAACTCACCGATCAATTAGACGATCGTGGGATACCGTATGGATACTTAGAGATCTTTAAAGCTGATCAGAGTGCTCTCGAAAAGGTCCGATCTCGTCGACCCTCTGTTTCCTTAGAGTATCATGCTGATGGTCTGTGGGTGACGCAACCTGATTGGATGACCGCTTATCCCTATGAAGATGAATTGAACAAAGTCATGATGGATCTCCGAAGCTTGGACTGTTCATGGTTGAACCAAGAATGTGCCACGAAACAGATAGGCGGCCATTCATTTGGAACGTATTTGCCGCCATTATTCACCAAATCTTCGGCGCAGGTTACTGCAAGTAATGTCGAGTTTGCCCAACGGTATCTGGATGGTCAGTCAAAGAGCGGCTTTGACCATTCTCCACTCTTTTTACTCGAGACTCCCCCTCTCACGTACTTCAGTCTTGGGGACATTTCTTATGCCGAATTTTTCCGTATGATTGCCGACAATTGTTCATGTGGGTTTGTCTTGGACATTGGACACATTTGGACTGTGTACCGCTACACGTCTGCTTGTGAATATGGGTCTATCGAGCAATTTTTGGGGAAATTTCTGGGTATGTTTCCGTTGGAGCGTGTTGTACAAATACATATAGCTGGATTGGATTTTCATCCTGCAGTTCCTCAAGACTATAAGGGTAATCAGGGTCAGCCGAATTGGATTGATGCGCATCAAGCGCCGATTCCTTCGGTTTTATTTAACATGCTTGAACAGGTGCTGTGTCGGGAGGAATTAGTTAATATCAAAGGGCTTGCGATGGAAGTTGACATGAAATCCATTGAGCTCATTCTCGAAGAATTGGCTGAACTTTTGAAGCGGTTCGGAAGATGGGGGAAGAGTCTAGAGTTAGCGTCGATGTCTTCGGTTAATGCGCAACAGGAATCAGATTGTCCACGGCGTCCGCCAAATGATGGTCCGAGAAAAGATCAGGAGCTTGAGCAGTGTTATCGTCAGTATGTGAGAATGATAACCGGGCAAAGGTCAGAAGATTCGTTAGCGTTAGATGCTGAAAATCTATTTGATGCAAAGGATTTGGCTCACTATTCAAAGAGGTATTTACCTTACGAAATTCTTGTGTGGGGTGGTGATCTGAAAGAGATGTTTCCCAAAACACTTGAGTCTCTTGAGTCGTCAGGAAAAGGGCTGAAAAATTTTTTGGAGTTTTGGTATGCCCATCCACAAGGTGTGTGCGAGCCTTATGATTTTTTTCTTCTGAAAGTTCGTTATTTTGTGGAGTATATCCGTGCGGAGTATCCTCAATTTGCTTCCCAAGCTGTCAATGAAGCGATCGATCTACGAAAAGGTTATGCTCTAGCGTGCCAGGTTTCCTCTTCCCAAGATTCAGTATAACCCAACTCCTATCGTCTGATTGAGTTAGATGACTTTGTCTGACTCAGTTGAACGTGGCTTAGGCCTTCGTTGTCTAATAACACCTCTCTGTCAAAACTTAAGTTGTGGTGTCCGGCAGGGCCGCACGTCACTTCTTCTTCTGACTTTGCTTTGGCTTGTTTAAAGTTTGTTGAATTTCTCGGATCAGTCGGTCTTCAATTTCTTTGATCTCAAGTTTGCTTGCATCAAGGAGCAGTCCATTTTGAGAGAGTTTTTCAAAGTCGGCTTTGACCCAAAGAGTTGAAGACTGTGGTGGGGTTAGTTGTGTGATGGTGAGGATATATTGATTTCTAAAGCCGGTGACTTCAAGCGAGGCTGGTGGGGAGGTTTTTCTATTTGTGATAAATGCCGCTTGTTGATCGGTCGGCATACTCGCAAGGATCGTGTACCCATTTTGAACTAAAGTTGATTGGGTTGCAGCTATAATGGCCGAGAACGGATAGTCAATTTTTTTGGCCTGACCACCTTTTTTGACTACCGTAAGTCCTTTCCTCCACTTATCTCGTAATGTTCTGAGCCATCTCGCATCTCTGCGAAGTTTTTCGATTTCTTGTTCGAGCTCTTGCAAGTGAGAGTTATCTTGCTTATTTCCCTGAGAGAGGTTTTGAATTTGCTTTTCCTTCTCTTTAAGCTTTAGCTCATATTCTTGCTGGGTTTTGCGAGCTTCCCGATTGATTAAGTCAATTTGTTGCTGGATGGCCTTGTTCCCTTCTTGAAGGGAAAATACGACAGATTCTAATTTGGCAATCTGTTTTTTGAGCTGGCGGTTTTCCTGTTTGAGCGCATCAGTATTATCTACAGGACATCCCGACAACAGAAGGGCTCCTCCGCAAAGGATCAGAAGAGGGACATAAGGAAGTAGAAAATTACGAGTAAAAAATGTGAACAATTGGAGATTGGTCAGGGATGACCACAGTTTTGTCACATTCACTAGGTCAGTAGATTTTGGCAGTGGATCCAGTATGGAAGAATCTCCCAATGCTTGCAGCATTCTCATTGTATGCTGATTGAGAGACTATTTCAAATGATTTTCAGTGAATCTCTGGATAGTTGTTGACCCTTCCATGATCACGGGCTATGCTTTTTAACACTGCGGGTATTCATGATTCGCGTATGATTATCATCTTGCTCCGTTGCTCACGTAAAGGCTGAAAGAGAATGTCTGTAACGACACTGATTCGTAAGACATTCGCGGTTCCTCCCTTATCCTGCAATTGTTCGATAATCGGGGATTCAAAAACCAGGCAAGCGGTTATTGTCGATCCGGGTGGGAATGCTGATCGAATTCTGAGGGAGGTTGATGCGCTTGGTTTTACGATTGCAATGATTCTCCACACTCATGCGCATTTCGATCATTTTTTGGCTTCTGGAGCGATACAGGAAGCTACACAGGCTACAATATGCCTTCATCACGATGATCGACAACTCTGGGATATGTTGGACGTACAGTGTCAGATGTTTGGAGTGCCCTATAACCCGGTGCCACCACCTGACATGTGGCTAGCTGACGAAGAACCGTTGGCTATAGGGAACGAAGTGAGTACAGTTATACATACGCCAGGCCATACTCCCGGGTCTTTGTGCTTTTACTTTCCTCAAAGCAATCTCGTACTTTCTGGTGATACCCTGTTTCGTGGAGGAATTGGACGAACAGATTTGTGGGGAGGAGATTCGCGAGCGATAGAGCGCTCTATTCGGGACCGCCTGTATACCCTTGATGAACATACCGTTGTTGTGCCTGGGCACGGTCCCGAGACTTTGATCGGGGCTGAGCGTCAATCCAATGCATTCATTTCTGGGTAATAGTTGTCATGAAGACGTGGCCATAGCAAGGAGAACCCATTATGAAAGGCTTTATCATTGTCAGATGGATCTTGATTCTGGGCCTTAGTGTGTGGATAGGCGAACATGTTTCAGCTCAAGAAACGTCAGAAGCTCCAGATGAAGTCGTGATTGAAAAGGTAGAAGTTCAAATATCTTCTCAAGGGCCTGTCGTGTTATTAGAAGTGGGAGAACAGGCTATCCCTATTTATGTCGATCCTACCGTGGCTGGTTCAATTCAGGGGGCGTTAAGTGGCTTGATGTTTCCACGACCTCTCTCTCATGATCTTATGCATACGATCTTAGAGGCATATAGTGTTGCGGTTGATCGAGTCTATATTTCCTTAAAGGACGGAATATATTATGCGACCATGACACTGTCGTTGAATGGCCAAACGAAAATCTTTGACAGTCGGTCATCAGACGCCATTGCTCTGGCCATTCATTTTCATACTCCAATCGTCGTGTCGCGGGACTTACTTGAGTCTGCTGGAAAGCCATTAGGGAGAGATGACAATCAAAAAGTGCTATTATAGATTTTTTGATGATGTATTTCGTGGTGCTGAAAGCTGAAAATTTGCTCATATTCAACCTCTTCTGCGGATTAATCTCTACGTAGTATTTCATGGCTAAGATTCTGAATTTGTGTGCCGTTTTCGTATGAATCAAGGAAAATCCTTCTTGCGTCCTGTTGTAGCATATGCTATAACCAACCCTCTTTTTGAGATTGAGCAATCAGGGTAACTGGAAGGCCCTTCGTTTTAGAACTGGTAACTTACTTATTATTAACAAGCTTTTCATGGGGAGGTAGGCGATGCACAGAGTGCTTCTATCCGTCCTTTTAAGTCTTGTGCTAGTTGCGGCTGGATCGACGGTTGCACTAGCCCTTCAGTCTGGTGGTGTCGAAATCGGTGATCTCGAGTCGGGGTCGGTAGTTGGGCAATCTTTTAAAGCCTTGGACGTCGATCTTGAGTTTACGATCATGAATGTTGGTGGGAAGAAAGTCATCTACCCACCCACGTCCGTTTTAAACTTGACAAGTTCAGGAACTGGTGGACGTGCTGGTCGTCCAGTCTTGCTTAAAGTTACCAACGCGCTTGATGGTGACCATGGCTTTGACCTTTCGGCAGATTCGGCCTTTGCCGGGCCAACATCCATGCACGTCAAAATTGTGTTAAAGCCTGGAGAAACCAAGTACATCGGGATCCCAACCAGTGATCTGACCTACGTCACGACCAGCAATACGTTGAACTACAAGTGCCAACTTCATGACGCCCACTTGGGTGGTCAGCTGCTGATCTTACGATAGATGTTGTGAGCTTGATAACATAAAACATCGTTAAAAAATTGCGGTGTAAAAAAGCCCCACTCTTCATCATGAAAGAGTGGGGCTTTTTGTTTTGAATGTGATATAAAAATTAGACTTCTTCTTCTTGTTTGCAATCTACGTTTGCTCCCAACGGAATCTTTTGAGCCGCAAAAAGTTCTCCATTGATGAGGAGAAGCAGGAATCGTTGTTGTGCGTTTTCTATGTTAGCCTCGCCTTGAAGAGTCGTGTTAATATCGACCAATATTTCTTTTTTCGATTCTGTTGTCGTATCGTTGATCACCCAAAAGAAGTGACTGCCTTTGGGGTAGAGTGCCTCGACAAAGCTATTAATGGCATGTGAGAGGTTTGAAAGGTTGGCCAGGCTGGTAGAGGATGGACCTAATAACAAAACCAATACAGTAAGAGTCATAACTAAGGCACGTATCATATTGAGCCTCCTTATTTGTTGGGTCGGTATGTATGTCTTTAGCTAATAGTCATAGTTATGGTGCATAGAAACTTATCGGGAGATTTCTTGAAAATTTCAATTCTCTTACATAGTCTTAGTGTATTTTGAGTAAAGTGAAAGAAATCTCGTCATCTATCTTTAATAATTCGAGATATTATCGATAGATGTGAGGATCTTTTCTTAATTTGGACGGTTCAACATGTTCTGTGCCTCGATAAATTGATTGAACTCTTTAGTCATCGAACTTTTTTCTTCTGCAAGGATTAAAGCTGACTTCTTTACTCATATTTTACAATGGGTATCTCATTAAGTCTTCGTTCATTATAGAAAAAATCTACCCTATAGATATATGCCCAAGCTAGTTGATTAGCCTGTATGTCTTCATTTTTTCAGGGAAAACCAAATAAAAAGCGATTAGTGTTTTTAGTCCTCATGTCTCTGCTCCTTATTAGTGGAGCCCTACTTTTTAATCGACCTGAACAAACGAAAGTTATTCATGTATCCTTTCCCAGTGGCCAAATCATTAAGGCAGAAGTGGCCGATACCCCTGAGAAATTACTGTTTGGCCTCGCATTTCGAGATCATATCCCTGCTGATGGAGGGATGCTGTATATCTTCGGTGAATCAGCCGCCCACCAAGTCTGGACCAAGGAGTTTCGTGTTCCCGTTGATATAATCTGGGTAGATGAAAGTAAAGTGGTGGTCCATGTCATCGAGGCTGCTCCCCCGTGCTCGAGCGATCCGTGTCCGTGGTATGGTCCACCTCCGAATAATGCTCGGTATGTGATTGAGACAGATGCAGGGTTCGTCAACAGGGAAAAAGTTGAGCCTGGGATGCAATTGAAATTTATTCTACGCATGTAGCAAAGACCTAGTTAAGGGCTGTCTAGAAGGATGAACCGTGGAATCTGAAAATCGCGATCAAGAGACGAATCTAGAAGGATTTATTCCCATCGCTCGTATCAACGAGGTTCCGGAGGGGAAAGGGCGGGTGGTGAAAGTAAAGGATAAGTCTGTGGCTCTCTTTCATGTGGCTGGCCGTTTTTATGCTATCAATAATATCTGTCCGCACCAGGGTGGTCCACTAGGCAAGGGGAAGGTCAAGGGGTATCTCGTTACTTGTCCGTGGCATGATCTACAGTTCGACATTCGTAATGGGTTTGGCGCGGATGGCGGAGGCAATGGTGTCGGATGTTACGAAGTGCGTGTCGAAGGCGATCAGGTTTATGTCTGTCTCCAGACTCGAGATGTATGGGCTTTATAGAGGGTCTCGCCATGATTGGGGAATGGCAGGTTCTCGATAATGACAAGTGAGGTTGAGGAGTATGGATCAGCAAGTAGGGAATGAAGCAACAGATTCAGCAAAGCACGTGGGAGTGAGAAATCTTCGAGTAAAGAAAGGGGCAACGTTTTCGATAAATTTATGGGAAGATCGGACTCGGGGTGAACAGTGGGTACCCTCATACGATTCAACGGCCTTGGCGCTAATCGAAGACGACTTTCTTCGTACGATGAGCAATAATGCTGTTGACTCCGGTCGTCGAGCATTCGAGTTCCAGGCGTTGCAAGTAGGACGGCATACACTTGAATTTAGTAAGAGGATGGCTTGGAAGTTTACGTCTGAAGACCGCCGAATTTTTTCAATCAATATAGAAGTGTGAACAACAGACCGAGAAGACTCTATGCCTAATATTGGTTATGTGAATAGTCAGTTTATGCCCCTGGAGAAGGCGAGTGTCTCGGTTGAAGATCGAGGCTATCAATTTGGCGATGGCGTGTATGAAGTGATCCGCACGTATCGTGGCTGTCCTTTTGGCATGCAAGAGCATTTAGATCGTTTGGAGCGCAGTGCGCGTGAAATCCAAATTTCCCTTCCTCTAAAAAGGGAAGAGTGGGAAGCTACGATCCTTCAGGGGATTCACAAGAGTGGCTATGATAATTGCAAAGTTTACATTCAAGTCACAAGGGGAACGGCGGCTCGAGAACATCAATTTCCCTCTTCTCTTATTCCTACGATTCTTATGACATTCAGAGAGATGCCAGACATGGACAAGCGATATCAAACTCAGGGAGTTCATGCGATCACGCTTCCTGATATTCGTTGGGGAAGATGTGATATTAAAAGCCTCAATCTTCTTCCCAATGTCTTAGCCAAGCAGAAGGCCGCAGAAGTTGGAGCCTTTGAGGCCATTTTGGTGCGAGATGGGATCGTCACAGAGGGAGCCTCGAGCAACGTGATGAGCGTGCAAGGTGGTGTTGTCAGTACCCCTGTGTTGAATCACCAGGTTTTAGCTGGAATTACACTAACGCGAGTTGTCGATATTGCTCGTCAAAAGGGCTATGAAGTTCATGAGAGAGTGATCCTTGTTAAGGAACTTGATAATGCCGATGAGCTATTTCTTGTGGGGACAACGATTGAAATCTTGCCAGTCACTCGGCTCAATAGCCGCGCCATTGGCAGTGGTCTGCCTGGTCCTGTCACCAGATCTTTACAAGTGGCGTTTTCTGAAGTTGTTGAAAAATCATCAACAATTTCCACACACTAATTCTTCCAGTCACAGATCAAAATAGAGAGTGCTACCTAGGCGTCTAATGTTTCTCCCCTTATCGACTACAAAGACTTGACTCTCAACTGCGTTTTTAAGTACCTTTTCCCCTCTCACCAAGAGGTGTGTCACTAATTTCACGTGACTGAACATTACATATTTTTATGACTTAAATGAATCAATTGAATTGTTCTTAGGAATTTCTTTTCCTGTTAAGGAGGCCGGTCCATGTTGTATCAGAAGGTTTCAATGCATCTATCACGTAGATGGCTTGGTGTACTCATCGCTACCTTGCTGTTTATGCCGCTCGTTTCAGTTTCTGCTGAAAATACGGATTCAGAGACCATGGTTCATAAGACGGGGATGACTCATCAAGACACCCCGACTTGGGCAGAAAAATTAAAGGGTCAGACCATTGTAGAAAACTCGGTGGAAGGCCGGGCCGAACGCGCTGCGTTAGTTGAGCTTCAACATCAACGATTGATGGAGCAAATGGAACGGGAGACGGCGCATTCTCTAAACAGCGGGGCATTTAATACGATGTCCATGATGCATCAATATGGCGCCGGGAAAGAAAATGGTCTCCTCATGTCCGACACAGGCCTCGAGCCGGTTTCCGGCAAAGGTGGCCTCTGTCCGAAGACAGCCCCTGTGAAGCATTACGACATTTCAGCCATTAATGCAGAAGTCACACTGAATCAATGGCTGGATTACTATCCAGGGTACATGTATGTGCTGACCGAAAACATTGAGAAAGTTCGTGAAGAAGAGGAGAAGAATGCGGAAGCCCGAGAATCTGAAGGACATCTTGACCCGGGTGGCGTCAAAAACGGCATTCAAGACCAGTGGATTCAGCCTCTGGTGATTCGAGGAAATCAGGGAGATTGTGTCAAATTCACATTGAGAAATAAACTTGAGTTTGGAGAGGATGTCAGCCTTCACATCAATGGTTCAGACATGGTGATGAGCAAGACCGGTCAGCCTGCTACGACAACCAACCCTGATGCGATCGCTGTCGGTGAGGTCGAAGAAGATGAGGAGGAAGAAGGGGAAGGGCCACAAGGATCTTCGGAGATCGAGATGGAATGGTACATCCATCCAGATGCCCAAGAAGGCGCGAAGCAGTTCCACTCTTATAGTAATGACCGTGAGTTGACCGTTCTAGGAATGATGGGAGTGTTCGTGGTAGAGCCGGCAGGATCCAAATATTGGGAGCCACTGGGCACAGGTCCGGCGACAGAGGCAAGGAGCGGTTGGCAGGTGATGATCGATACGCCGAACGGCCCAGATTTTAGGGAGTTCGTTCTCATTTATCATGAAATCGGAGACGAAGCGTTTCGCCCGGTGAACAAGCACGGAGATTTCTTGCCGCAACGAGACCCGCTGACTGACACCTATCGTCCCGGAGCACGTGCATTAAATTTTCGAAGCGAACCGTTTGGTATTAACAACATGCATGTGCAGCATGAATACTTTGGGTTTGAAGATGAATCGATGGGGTACAGCAGCTATACATACGGAGATGCCTCTCCAACGATTCCGCGAAGTTATCTAGGGGATCCAGCCAAGTTTCGCATCGTCCATGGCGGGTCAGAAGTATTCCACTCTCATCATCCCCATGGTGGTTCGATCCGATGGCAACGAAGCCCACGGGCCACACAAATGCCGGTATGGAACACTGGGCAAACTGGGCCAGTGAAGTATCCAGTAATTCGAACAAAGTCAGACCGAGTTGACGTTGAAGTGATCGGGCCCTCAGAAGCTCTGGATCTTGAGACGGAATGCGGTTCTGGGCTTTGTCAATGGTTAGCAGGAGACTTTTTGTTCCATTGTCATGTTGCCCATCACTATGTATCTGGAATGTGGGGCTATTGGCGTGTGTACAACACCCTTCAGGTTCCTGGATTTCACAACGATGTCATGCCACCATTACGAGAGTTGCCCGACCGCCTGGATCGAATCCATAAACCCGTGAGTTCTGACAAGCTGATCGGAAAAACAGTCAATTGGTTCGGGACGAAATTTAAAATTGTGGAGAGCGGCAAGAGCGATTGGAAGTCCAACCCAAGAGTCGTGAACATTAAGGATTGGGTGGAGATGCAATTAGTGACGCAGGGGAAGCCTGGCCATAAAGATGATCAAGAAGGTCAATTAAAGTCCTATGATGCGACGGTGATGGACTGGGTTTGGGATGGTAAGAAGGCCATGAGTGAAAAGGAAGCTGATATCGGGCCCAATCCGAAGTATCATCCAGAATGGCAGGGATATAAGCCTGGTGAACGAAGGGTCATCTGGTTTGAACCCACGACGGGGAAGGTGGCCTGGCCGTGGTTAACACCACACTTCGGAAAGCGGGTTCCCTTCTCTCCGGATCACAATCCTGCCCCATGGTTAGAAATGATACATGTTGATGATGAAGGTAAACGGACGGTGGATCCTGCGAAGCCTGGAGAAAATGGCCGCTGGAGTCTCTGCCCTGAGAGAGCAGGTTCACAAGAATACAACATTCACTTCATCAAATTGCCTGTTGAATTAACCGCGGCTCACGGAGATCAGGAAGCGATCGTTGATCCTAACGGTCTTCTGTATGTTGTGCACGACGAAGAAAAAGCGATCCGAGCGAATAATGATTTGAAGTTTCCGCTCGTGATTCGTGCCAATATGTATGATTGTATGGATTGGACGTTGACC
The DNA here is from genome assembly GCA_965223675.1 of Nitrospirales bacterium. Taxonomy (GTDB): domain Bacteria; phylum Nitrospirota; class Nitrospiria; order Nitrospirales; family UBA8639; genus JAGQKC01. The sequence continues at coordinate 4,305,201 of OZ245013.1, forward strand.
AGCGAATGGGAAGACGACGATATCACGAATTTCCAATCGTCGAAGATTAATACGCATTTCCACTTTGTTCAGTTTGACAATCAATCTTCAGATGGTGTGATTTCTGGTTTTTCGTATGAACAATCCATGCGGCCCTTTACGATGTTTGAAAAGAAAAAGAAAAAAGGGTTGCCCGTTCCGATGAATTCTAAATTCACCAAAGCGGCCAAGAAAGGTGAACGAACCATCCATCTCACGAATGCGAAGCAGTATCATGTTGGAACATTGGTGTTGGTGGGTGCCGATAACGTTGGGCACGATGAGATACGAAGGATCGTGGCCATTGGCGGTTCTGGCGGCAGCTCTGCTGTAGCGTCATCCTCAAGCGGTGGAGACTATACGGTGAGCCCCGGAGATACGTTGGGTAAAATTGCCAACTCGCTTGGAACTTCCGTTTCAGCTTTAAAAGAGATGAATGGTTTATCAGATAAAAACCTTATTATGGTTGGCCAGAAGTTAAAGGTCCCAGGTGGTGAGGGTGAAGCTGCTCCAGCTCCTGTGACTGCAGGTGGTGAAACGCTGACCTTTGATAAACCACTTGAGCACGATCACCCAGCCGGTGACATCGTGACCGTTGAGTTTGTTCGACAACGATTCTGGGCTGACGCGGACGTGGGATCCGTGTTTTGTCATGACCATGCTTTCGGAGGGACGACATGGCCTCATGGTGCCGTGTGCACATTCCTGATCGAACCGTTTGGCTCGACCTGGCATGATCCTAAAACCGGCAAGCCTATTAGAACGGGCCATGTGGCTGACATTCATACGGTTGAGAGAGTCGGCCATGATGTAGCCGGAAGTTTCCGTGAATTGGTGGTGCACGTCATGGATACGGTTCCTCATACCGTCAATGTCGTGACAGCGGGGAATCCTCCTGGACAGCCAATCGAGGTTGCCCTGGAAGCTGGACGAACTGTGTCGTTTATTATGCCACCAAATGAAAAGATCAAGATGACGCCGATGCCATTCTTAAATGGTGGAACTCATACAACTGGCGGGGCGTTTAACTTCCGAGCTGAGCCATTTGCCCAACGTTTATCGAATAACGCCGATACGTCACAGATTTTCAGTAGTCTTGTTCATGGGGAACCGAGTACTCCCATGATTCGGGCCTATTTAGGAGATGCGATTGTATTCCGGCTGGTTGACGTGACGATGAATGAGAGTAATGTGTTTTCAGTTTCGGGACATACGTTCTGGACAGAACGGTATGCCCAAGAAGCCAATCGAAAGAATTCCATCCATATCGGAATTGCCGAGCGCTATGATCTGGTTGTCGCAGAGGCTGGAGGACCACGACATCTTCCAGGCGACTATATGTATTTCAACGGGCGGAGTTCAAAGTTCTCTGAAGGGTCTTGGGGGCTGATTCGCGTGCTTGATAAACCCGTGGATGATCTGAAACCACTTCCCAACAAAGCGTATGGAAAAGAAGGCATGCCTGAACCATTGCCGGTGTGTCCAAAAGAGGCGCCAGTAAAGGCCTATAATGTGGCTGCTGTTGATTTTCCATCGATGAGCTTTAATCCGAACGTGGAAGAAGCGATTGAAGTAGACTTTGAGCGTACGATAGAAGTCCAAAATCCTGATGCAAAAATCTATGTCCTTGAAGAGGAGGTCAGTAAAGTTTCTGGAGATTATCAACCAATGCCTCTGACATTAAGGGCCAATGTTGGTGACTGTATAAAAGTCAATTTGACCAACAAGATGAAAGAAAGCCGTGCTTCTTTCTCGGCTTTTGGCTTAGCGTTTGATCCGAAGGATTCGCAAGGTTTGAATCTAGGTAAGAATCCCGGGGATCAAACCGTTGCCCCTGGTGAAAGTCGGACGTATACGTACTATGCCGACCCCTTCATCGGAGAAACGCAATCATTGGTCTGGGATTTTGGCAACGTTGCCATGAACCCGCGTAACGGTCTCTTTGGAGCGATCATCATCGGTCCCAAGGGTTCTCAGTACCGTGATCCGAAGACTGGAGCAGATGTGTCCTTGAAAAATGCGTGGCAAGCTGACGTTCTCGTCGATCGCTCTATCCCAGGAAACGAAAAGCGTACGAATTACCGAGATGTCGCGTTGTTCTTCCAAGATGAAGACAACATTATCGGTACGAGCTTTATGCCTTACGTCCAAAATGTCGCGGGCTTGGTGGGAATCAACTATCGCAACGAACCCTATCTGTATCGAGAAGAAGAAGGGTGCTCACTTGGCCGGATGTTCCAGCCTTGTGAAGTCGATGATCCACAGGATCCGGCCACTCCAACGATCATGTCGCATGCTGGTGATCCAGTCAGGATTCACGTCTTTGGGGCCAGCAGCGAGCAGAACGGCATGTTTACATTGGAAAAGCATGAATGGCCAATCGAACCATTTTTGCCTGGAGCTGATATGATCAGTACAGTGGAATTTGCAGGTTCAGAGAGCATCGATGCCTTCGTGGCTTCGGCTGGAGGTGTCTATGCACTACCAGGCGATTATCTTTACGGAAATGCAAGACTGCCGTATTCCCAGTCTGGTCAGTGGGGGCTTTTACGGGTTTTACCGCAAGGCGACAAGAGTATTCTTCCGTTAAGCGGTCATGTGAAAGCCGGTGCTCAAGAAGCAAAGGTGGTCCCATCTGAAGATGGTGCGATTAAGCCTGTTGCCTTTAAATAGCGCAGCGTATTAATTGCCGTATTTGACGGGGAGGCCGAGCTTCGGCTTCCCCGTTTTTTATATGTAGTGTATATTGGTAAATGTAGGTATGAATGGCCTAATTTTTATTGATGCGTGTTGGTTTCGTAGGATGAGAGGGAGGTCCTCATGCGGGTGTTCACCGTACTGGTCTATTTATTTGTCCTCGTAGTGTTATCTCCCCAAGTGTGGTCGTATGAGGAGATTGTTGTCCAAAATGGAGGAACGATTCGAGGGAAAGTCACTCTCAACGGAGAGAAGCCTCGCCCGATGGCGTTTAATCTTGTGACGATTCCGGACCCGGTCTATTGTGGTCGTATCTCTACTGGCACAGGGTGGCGAATTGTTGAAGACTTTATCATTGCGCAAGATGGGGCTCTCAAGGACGCTGTGGTCATGCTGAAGGGGATCAAAAAAGGTAAGGCTTTCGAAACGGAGAAAGTCAGGATTGAGGCGATTGACTGCGACTTTACCCCTTTTGTCAACGTGCTCCAAAAAAAAGATGAACTGACCGTGGTGAATATGGATCCGATTGAGCATGATATTCAAGGATATGAAACGGCCAGAGAACGTGGCGCTCGTGTTTTGTTTAATCGTCCCCTTCCGATGAACCCATTTCATAAAGTGCTTGGGATGTTGCATAGCCACAAGCATATGCCAGGGAAGCCGATGATCGAACACGTGCATCTGCGAAAGGGACGAAATATTTTCGTTATGCAATGCGGCTTTCATCCCTATATGTTCTCATGGGGACTGATCGTCGAAAACCCCTATTATGCGATCACAAAAGAGTCAGGAGAATTTGAACTGAATGATGTCCCTCCAGGAGACTACACGCTGACTGTTTGGCATCCCGGTATGAAGAAATATCTAAAGAAAGAGGTCAACGTAAAACCCCAAGGTTCTGTTGTTCATCACTTTGAATATCAAGCCGTGAAAGGAAGGCGAAGCGTTCACGAGATGCATGACAATCCACATTTTGGATTAGAGTTGTTAGGAGAGGGTGTCGAAATTGTTCCATCGCTTCGCCTACAAAAACCATGAATGCCTTGTTTTCATCATGTACGCTTGTGAGCCGAATGACAAAGGGTAGGACGTATGCGTGTATTTGTGCTGTGTTGTTGAGCGGCATCATTACGGAAATAACTTTTGGCTATGAAATTAAGGAAGTCGAGGATGGAGGAACGCTCACAGGCGTCGTGACGCTCTCAGGGTTACCTCCAGAACCGAAAGCCTATAACTTGATCACATTTCCTGATCCTGAGTATTGTGGCCGCATATCAACCGGCAATGGGTGGAGGTTACTTCGAGACTTTCATGTGAATGCACAAGGTCAGGTAAAAAATGTTGTCGTCTTTTTTGAGGAAGTTGCCTCTGGAAAACCATTTACGCTGTCGATTCCTCGCGTGGAAGCTCGCGACTGTCAGTTTCTACCATTTACGACCATTGTACGGAGTGGGCACGGCGTGGAAGTCATTAATATGGATCCGGTCATGCATGACATTCAAGCCTATGAAACCTCGAAGCAACAAGGCACGCGCGTGTTATTCAATTCACCCCTGCCCTTCAATCGCCTTCATGAACGAGAAAACATGCATGCTGGGCATGATCATAAGCCAAGCGAATCTCTCGTCAGACAGTTTCACTTGAGCAAAGGCCGAAAGACCTTTGTCATGCAATGTGGGTTTCATGCGTACATGGAAAGTTGGGCCATTGCCGTCGAAAATCCCTATTATGCATTCACTGATGCCAATGGGAAGTTTTCTATCGACCACATCCCTCCTGGAACGTATCAGGTCCAAGCTTGGCATCCGAGCATTCGAAACGTCATCGTGAAAACTGTCGTTATTCCTGCCCTTGGAACAGTTTCGACGACTTTTGAGCTGCCAGCGCCAACTGAACGACACACTGCACACAAAATTCGTACTCCTCCCCGATTTACTCCTGCCGTCCTTGGCCGTCCAATCAATATTCAGCCCCTCCTCGAACAACAGCTTCCATGAATGGGGAGATGAGTTTCTCTTCTGTGCGGCCAAGAGCAGCTTACCACGCGCTTTTGATTATGATGATTGTGTCGGTCAACTCATCTCCAATGCTACATGCGCATGGTGGTGAAATGGTCACGCTTTCGGCATCAACGACTCCTGAATTTTCTGCTCGATTGATATGGAGACGAGAAGGAAAAATTTCAAAGGCTCAATTATTTGTCAAAGATAATCGGTATCGCATCGAGCACTTTGGGGGACTAAAAACAGAACTAGGTTTTGCGGGAGTCACGATTGTTCGTCTAGACCACCATAAGGTCTGGTATATTTACTCTGAACGTCGCCTCGTCTTAAGTGTGCCGGCGACCGAACGTGATGAATTGCCGCTCTCGATCACACTCGAGGGTGAAACTAAAAGAACATTAATAGGTGACTCGTTCGTTGGCAGACGTCCAGCCCAATTGTTTGAAGTTGATGTGTTCACACAATCCGGGAATCATGAAATGTATTATGAATGGGTTGATGTGGAGAGAGGGGTCTTACTCAAACTTCTCAGCCAAGACCGTGATTGGTGGGTCAAGTATGAACATGTTGTCGTCTCCAAGCAGCCTGACTATTACTTTGAAATCCCACTCGGCTATCGGAAGGTTGAGGCGCAAGAAACTCCTCCCAAACAACAACGTCAATCATAAAAGGTTGCAAGAAGTGCTGTGCGTTGTGATCTTTGTAGATAATCGAATGTGTGAAATGCGAGAAAAAGAGATGAGGATCCATGCCAATTAATCGTGTAAGTTCTATTCAATATGTCGTAATGCTGTCCATCATCGTATGGGGGATGCTGGAATTTAAGCTAGTCGTTTGGGCCATGGATTCTCAGAAGAATATGGGATTTGAGCACATCCACCATGCCTACAAGAATGGGCAGTTTCAGGATGTCCTTAAAGCGCTGGATAGGCTAGGCGAAAAGGAAAGAGCGTCCGATTCTGTTCAGCGTTTAAAGATGTTGAGCTTGGCTCGTCTGGGGCAAACGAAAGACAGTGTTGAGACGTATGAACGAATCGTTGAAAAATCAGGGCGCGACGAGGATGAACCGCTCCTTCGAGAGTTGGCACTAGCCGTCATTCTGCCGTTTCGAACAGATATGCGTGAGCAAATTCGGGGTGCGGCCTATACAGCCCTAAAAGAAATACATTCCGAGGATACCGTTCCATTCTTAGAAGAGGGATTGGGTGATAAATCCGGGATGATTCGCGCGTTGGCTGCCGAAGGCCTGGCAGGATTGAAGGGAGGACAAGAATCCCCACGATTTCGTCAAGCGATGAAGGATAAAGCTGGGCTCGTACGCGCAGCAGTGTTGCGTGGTCTCGGACGTCTGGCGGATCAGTCGACTCATACGCTTGTACGTCCACTGTTAAGGGATGAAGTGAAATTAGTGCAAATCACCGCCGCAGGCGCGATGATTCAACTTGGGTATCCGGAATTTTGGAAACGTGTGAAATACAGTGCCCAACAAGGTGAAAGATACGAACGGGGGGCTGCATTTCGAATCTTAGGTGAATTAGGTGATGTGCAGGCGATCAAAATTCTTGAACAGGGTTTGCAGGATAGTCAACCTTCCATCCGAGGAGCCGCAGCCTCTTCGTTGGGAAAGCTTCGGGAGAAGAAGGCGGTGGGGTTACTCATCGCTGCACTGAACGACAAAAGTCCCGCTGTTCGTAGCATTGCTTCAGTGAGCCTTGGCAAGTTGAAAGCTGAGCAAGCTATTCCAGCTTTAACCGAAGGATTGCATGATTCCAACCCGGGAGTGCGCGCGGCTTCGGTTGCTGCACTACTTCGTCTCAGTAGTCCGTTTGGTCTTGTCGTGGGAACGGTAAGGGCACTCATGTCTGATACCAACCCTGGTATTCGTTCTGGGGTCGCAAAGGCTTTGGGCAATGGGCATGGTGGGGATGTCGTGAATACGTTACTACTTTTGTTGAATGATCCTGTGCCAAAGCCGAGAATTTCCGCGGGTCGCTCGTTGGGACGTATTGGAGATCGTACGATATTACCTCGCCTCACGTTAGCCTTACGTGACCAGGATGAAGCGGTGCGAGCAACCGTCGCCGCCGCTATTGTTCGCATACTCTCTCGCCCGAATACGCTCTAGCTCTGTTTTTCCTTCGTCGAAAAGATAGGCTAAAGCTTTGCTGCTCGGTCAAATTTCTGCCTAATGATTGTATTTCATGGCCGTATCAGGTAGCGTTTTGAGATGTACATGCCATCCTTCTCCAAACCGCTAGCCGTGTTCTCGCTGTTGATCACGTGCTGGTCTTGTCACTCAACGCTCCCTTCTCATCATTCAGATACATCAACTTCTGACCCCCCCCTCTCAAGCATCCATTGGAGGGATTGGGATGAAGCGGCATTCGAGCTCGCACAAGTGCAGGATAAACTCATTCTCCTCGATCTTACGGCAGTGTGGTGTCATGCTTGTCATGTGATGGAAGCGACAACCTATGTAGATCCCTCGATCGTTTCAACCGTCAATTCTCGCTTCATTCCAATTCGTGTCGATACCGATGAACGCCCAGATATTGAAGCCCGATATCGACAAGGAGGATGGCCCACCACGAGCATTCTCTTGCCAACCGGAGAGATTGTTTTTCAAGGAAACTTTTTGGAACCGGCTGAACTACGATTGGCGCTTGCCGACTCAGACAGCCTTTATCGAAAAAATAAAAAAGCATTGCTGAGTCAGGCGGCTAAAATTTGGAAAGCTGTGGAAACTGCGAAGAAAGTCCGGACACGTTCGATCAATGGAATTGAAATTGAGTTGGTCGAACAGATGGCGACGATGATCGCGGAAAATTTTGATAAGGTGAACGGGGGATTTCATGAATCGCCAAAATTTTTTGAGCCCGAAGCGATCGACTTTCTGTTTGCCCGTGATCATGTGCGGCAGGATGGCTCATGGAAGCAAATGGCATTGTTGACGTTAGAACAGCAACGAAACCTTATTGACCCTGTATGGGGCGGATTCTATCGGTATGCAGAAAACGCGGATTGGACAAATCCTCACTACGAGAAAATGCTCCATCTGCAAGCTCTGAATCTTGAAAATTACGTAGAGGCCTATCAAGTGACGGGGCAAGATCGCTATCGAGCTATCATTGAACAGACATTGGCCTATATAGAAAGATTTTTACTCGATGAAGAAGGCCGAGGGTTTTTTGCCAGTCAGGATGCCGACATCACAGAGGGCACGAACTCTCATCGTATGAAGATGTCAGGGGAAGAATATTTTCGACTCGATATGGCGGAACGGGAAAAAGTGGGCATTCCACCAGTTGATCAAACGATATACACCGGCTGGAATGGAATGATGATTAAAAGTTGGTTGAAAGTCTACCAAGTGCTTGGTGACCAGCATATCTTAGAGTCTGCTCTCGGCATACTCCGTCACCTCTATCATCATCGTTATGAAGCAGGGAAAGGCATGGCTCACCGTGAACGACACGGACAGCCTCAAACATATGGACTGCTTGGAGATCAAGTTGCCTTTGCTATGGCACTCTTAGAAGCTTCGCTCACCACAGGCGATATGAGCTTTTCACAGAAAGCAGAACAGCTGACGAATGACCTCATCACGTTGTTAGAAGATAAACAAGGAGGTGGCCTGTATGATCGACCTGTTGATGCTTCAGCTGAAGGGCTCTTAAAGTTCCCTCACAAATCATTGGAAGAGAATTTACGGGCCGTCATATTGTTATCCGACCTTTTTTATGTGACCGAAAATCGTGTGTATCGCGAGGCTGCTGAGCGTACGCTGCAATATGTGTTGGGTTCGTCTCACCCCCTTCCCCTTGGCTTAGCAGGAAGAGCCATTGATCGTTTTCTTCGATACCCGGTTCATATTGTGGTTGTTGGATCAAGTGAAAATAAGAAGACCGTGCAGCTTTTCAAAGAAGCACTCAAGTTGTATGCTCCCGGAAAGGTCATTCGTTTATTAGTTCCTGGGGTACACTCATTAAACATAGGTGAGATCACCTTTCCTGAGGGGGATGTGCCTCAAGCTTATGTGTGTACAGAGAAACTTTGCTCTGATCCAGTTTTCAACTCGGATGACTTGCCTTTTCGGTATAAAAATCTAGTTGAATTATCTAAGTGAAAAATACTAATTTTGGTGATAGTAAACCATTCTTTTATTAATGCAGGATAGGATAAGATAAAAAAATAATCTTCAATATCAATAATTTGCAAATTCATAATTCTACAATCCTTTTGAGTGTTTGCTTGACACGTTTTTTTCCTTCTTGGTATATAGGAAAGTGAGCGAATCAACGAGGTTTGAGCAGTTTTCCTGCTCACAATTCAGATAAAAACGTTGGTGTGTGGGAGATTCATTCACAGCCCCAAACATAATCCCCCCCTCGTTAGCACACTATTTATTCTCAACTAGGAGGAAGCATCATGAGGAATCGTCAGTCTCTTACTGTGTGTCTTCTTGCAGGAGCCGCTTTATTAGCCGCTCCGATGATTGCGCAAGCAGGTGGAACGATCAAAGGCAAAGTAACATTTAACGGGAAGGTGCCACCACCTAAGGAATTTGCATTTTCGAAATTTCCCAACGTTGAATTCTGTAAAAAGAATGAGCACAAAAGTGCGGATGGAAACACTCGCTTATTAAAAGAAGTTCAGGTTGGTGATGGCAATGGACTCAAAGATGCTGTCGTGGCGGTTCGGGACATCAAAGACAAGGCCTGGATGGGAAAGTTTAAAAAAGCCCCTGCCGAGGAAGTGACGGCGGAATTGTGTGAGTTTAAACCCTTTACTGGCACTGCCGTGAGTAAAGGTCAGTTTAAAGTCACGAACCTGGATGCTGATCCTGACGATCCCAAGTCCAAAGAAGGTGTGTTGCATAACCCCCACAGCTTTGATGTTTTAGGTGCAAAGTCAGCTACTCTGTTCAATATCGGGTTGGCGAAAAAAGGTGACTCGTTACAGAAGACCTTAAAGCTGCGTATGGCTAAAAAGGGTGGAGTGGTCCGGTTGCAATGTGATCAACATGAATTCATGCAATCCTGGTTTCTTCCTGTGACAAACCCATTTCATGCGACCACTGGTGCCGATGGCACGTTTGAAATTAAAGACGTTCCTGCTGGAAAGCACAAACTCTTAGTTTGGCATCCTGTTGCCGCTAAGAATGCTGTAGGAAAGAAGGCGATTGAAATTGAAGTTGACGTGAAAGATGGTGCAACTGTCGAAGCCAATTTTGATGTGAAATAAGTTCGAGAGATTTCTAATCTATTTAACGAGGGCAACTCTGCAATTAGCCGAGTTGCCCTCGTTGTTTTTGCCGTCAAACCTTGTGCAGCTTCTTCCCTTGCGTTTGTCGGTCAGTGGCCGTTAAGATCGCTTCACTATGAAAAAATACTTGAATCTTACGTTCGTTGAGGCTGAGTGTGCCACGTGAACTCTCCCTCGCTGAAATCTTCCAGGTGGGGTATTACTGGGAGACAAAAATTCTCCTCACCGCGGTGAAACTGGATCTCTTTTCGGCTTTAAATGGGAAGCCACGTTCCTCTTACCAACTCGCCACGGACCTAAAATTAATAGACGGGCCACTGGCGCTCCTACTCAATGCTCTCGTCGCGATGCGAGTCTTGAGAAAAGAAGAAGAAACATTCATGAATACCGAGGTAGCACAGCGGTATTTGGTGAAAACTCAAGAAGAATATGTTGGACATCTCTTGTTGTTACATGATGCAGAGTGGGAAAATTGGGGAAAGCTGGAAGAAACGATCCGCACTGGAATCTCACCAGTTTCTCAGCATGTGTTTGAGACCAATCCGGACATGGGAGTAAACGTGCTTTCCGTTTTGCATCGAATTGGTCGGGAGAGCGGACCGAGCTTAGCGAAACGGATGAAACTCAATGGCGCCAGGACACTTCTTGATGTTGGTGGTGGAGCTGGGACGAACGCGATTGCCTGTTGCCAAGAATATCCAGAGCTCAAAGCCGTGGTTTTTGACTTGCCACAAACTTTAGTCATGACAGAGAAAGTCATCAAGAAAGTCGGTCTAGAAGAACGAATACATACTACCGCGGGGAATTTTCATGTTGATGCATTTGGTGGTCCATATGATGCCGCTCTGATGTCTGATATTCTTCATTACCAGAGTAGTGAGACCAACGCAAAACTTGTCGGAAAGGTCTATAATGCACTGTCAGAAGGAGGACAGCTGGTCATCAAAGATCGATTTTTAGATCCATCTGGAACGAGCCCTGCGTGGACGACTGCCTTTGCGGTGCATATCATGGTCAACACTGAAGAAGGACAATGTTTTACGAGCCAAGAGGCGATGCAATGGATGAATGATGCTGGATTTCAAGATGTCTGCGAGCTTGAGTCATGTGCCGTTGTTCAAGGTGTGAAAAAACGAAGAGGGAGAAATACCTAGCCCATGGATCGCATGGCAGAATGGCTAAGAGAACCGGGTTTCGCCGGCACACATGCGACCATGGGTGCTGATATGAGTCAACTCATGGCAACCGTATTTACCACGCTCTTTATCATCGGGTGGTTTCAGGCACGAAGAGGGGAAGGCACGAAACATCACTGGCTAATGTTTGGCGGCATGATTGCGATGCTTTCTTTCTTTGTTAGTTATTACCTGTTTCGAAGTCTGGGGGTTTTAGCATTTGAGGGTAAAGAAGGTTTCGGTGGTCCCCAGTATCTCTATGACAATGTATTTGTTCCAATCCTTATTTTTCATATTATCCTTGTATTCGTTGGACTGGTTCTTGCGGTCTATATGCTGGTATTAGGATTTCGATCTCAAATGTTTGCTGGGGCTCGGCGACTATTAAAAAGAGGGCCATTGAAACTCACGTGGCTTTCCATATTCAAAGTTCTTGCGATTTTGATAGGTGGCATAACCCTCTTGTTAAGCATACTAAATTTTTTCGGATGGTTAACGCCGACAAGAATTATCGTTGGGGCTGTCATAGTCTTTCTCGTTTTTCTCGTTCAATTAATAGAATGGGGGATCTTTCAGCGTATTTGGCCCAATGGCGATCGACGTCATCAAGTCATAGGTCGTTTTACGATGGTCCTGTATTGTGTGCTCTTTGTGACGGGCAGTGTTACCTATACAATGTTGTACATTCTGTATCCAGGGAAAATTGGGTAACCCAATGAAGGTGTTGTATGAATTGTAAGTGTGGAAAGCGCATGCAGCTTTGTGACATTGAGGAAGTCGATGCTTCTACATGTCTTGCTCGTTACATATGTGAACTCTGCGAGGGCCGTATTGGTATCGAAGGCGAGCGCAAAGAAGTCACTGCGCTGCTCGACCGAATCTGTTGGACAGATGAGGCGCTTCATGTTTTAGACCGTATGCCGCCATATGCAGTCCCATTTTACCGTGATGACGTTGAGCGTTACGCACGAACGACTGGAACATATCTCGTGACGTTTGATTTTCTTGGTGAGGCCAAAAACCAAGGAACGGTTTCATGGAGTCCTGAAACATTAGGTCGGTTAGAAAGAATCCCCCCTGCTATTCGAGCCATGGCTCGTGTTGAGCTAGAACGAACGGCTTTGGAACGTGGGATGACTGAAGTGACGGTCTCGTTGATGGAAGAGATTAAGGCCCGGTACTTTGGTTTAGGAAATGCTCAGGCCATGCCTTCGGCATGACACTCATTCTATTGAAACGAGTTTGCCCCTAATTAAGATAGAGATACAATCCAATGCTTCATCGATTGGCGCTCAGAGTCGTTCCTCAACTCAACGCGCTCGTCACAGATCCGGCAGTTCGGAAACGCAAGCGGCTTGTCATGCTGGCGCCTGGCTTAGTGGCGTTTGGTCTCTACCAGCTTCTGAAGTCTTCCCTTCCATTAGATGATCCATTTGTCCTTCTTGGTTTTAGCGGGTTTTTGGCTTCTCTTTCGGCGCTCTGGTCGTATCGAATGGGACGGAATGCTTCTGTCTCGACTCTTATGAAAGAAGATGGAATCCGGCGCATGGCTTGGGTTGTCAGTTGGATTGGTTTTGCCTACGGCATGCAGCTCTCGCTTCTTGTCCTGGCTTTGCTGAAGGTCTTTGTGGCGTATGACTTTCTTCTACACCCAGAAGGCCCCGCCATGATGGCTATTATTATTGCCAGCTCTTCGGTGACTCGAGATGCTTTTGAGCTGGGGTATGTGCGATGGAAGGAACAGCAAGGACAAAAGATTGTCACGTTTCCTGATGGTGGACCCTTTCGGCGTTGGTTTCAGTTAGAATCAGGAACAATGGGTCGATGGACAGTAAGTGGAGCCATCATGTGCATGGGAAGTGCGGCTCTATTAATGGCACTTGGAAACATTGGTTCACATGAACTGACTCAGTCTATCGTGATTTCGCTTGTGGCGGCCTGTTTGGGGCTTGTGGCATTTTATGCAGGGGAATCTCGTTCTGGGGATTGGCGCAAAGGGATAAGCGAAAAACGATGGTTGGTCTTAGGTCGGTTTTGGTTATGGCCGTGTTTAACGTTTGCGCTGACCTACTATTTGGTGCAAACGGGATTTTTTACATTTTTAGTCCAATCAGAACAGTTACAGGCCATGACGCAACTCTTTATGGCGGGCACAACGGCTGCCTTGATGACGGGGTACTGCTTTTTCTTAGGTCGATGCAGATTGCTTGAAACTGAGACGCAACAAGGGATTCCGGAGAATATCCAGAGTTGTCCATTCGTGATGGGTATTTTGAGCAAGACTGGTCTGATGTCACAACATAAATCCGAGGCTCCGCTAGTCACTTCCTCGAGGCAGTCTGAAAAGGTCGGCTAAGAATTACCGTGGTGTTCTATTTCCTTAGATGTATTTTTATCGTGGTAATCGCCGTGATTGGTGTGGACGTCTTTACTAGTGAGTCCCTCGCATTCGCTGAGGCTTCCAATGCGCTATCCACTTCCGAGGATATCTATTATAAAACAGAAGGCACACCTATTGGTCCGTCGGCTCGTGAAGTCCAATCGATCTATCCTGATATTCAATTTGTCAACAATCGTGTGTTGGTTTGGGTTCTGACTCAACAGCATACCTACTTTGGTGGATTTGTCCTGGCTCTCCCATTCTTTGCAGTCCTTTTGGAATTTTTAGGACTCTGTCGTCGGGACCCCAATTCTGCCCGTCGTTATGATGGGTTAGCTCATGACATCATACGAGTGGCCGTCGTCTCCTTATCCTTTACTGCGCTCTTGGGCGTCATCATGCTAGGGGTATTCCTTGTCTTTTATCCGGGGTTTATGAGTTATATGGGTGCGACATTCAAAAGCTTGATGCCCATGTATGCCGGCATCTTTGTGGGTGTCTCATCTCTTTTGGTGTTGTATTACTATACTTGGGACTCTTTGGCATCTCATGGCAAGAAATGGGTGCATATGTCTATAGGCGTTCTTGTGAATGCGATGGGTGCTGTGTTGTTGCTCTTAGCCAATGGGTGGGCCTCATTCATGATGGCGCCGGCCGGGGTTGATGGCGATGGCCGGTTCTTAGGTAACATTTGGCATTTGCTGCATTCGCCTCTTTGGAATCCTCTCAATACGCATAGATTTTTGGCAGATATCATGTCGGGTGGGGCGGTTGTCGTCGCCTATGCAGCGTATCGATTTTTGACGACGCGCTCAGAAGAAGAACGTGCCTATTACGATTGGGTCGGCTATGTGTTTATTCTTGTGGTGGTGTGTGCCCTACTCCCGATGCCGATCGCCGGGTATTGGCTCATGAAGGCCGTTTTTGAATTTCGCTCTCAAATGGGAATCACGATGATGGGAGGTTTGCTCTCTTGGATGTTCGTGATTCAGGCCATTACGATTGGAGTGCTGTTTTTAGGGATTAACTATTACATCTGGCAATCGCTTGGACGGGTTCAAGATGGTGAACGGTATCATCCCTACTTTAAGGTGATCATTTTTGCCTTAATGGGGTGCTTTATCGTCTGGTTTACTCCGCATACCATAGCGATGACGCCGAGTGAAATGAAAGCCATGGGGGCCGCACAACATCCTGTCATCGGTCAGTTTGGGGTGATGTCTGCAAAGAACGGAGCCATCAATCTGATGATCTGCCTCACAGCACTGAGTTATTTACTGTATCGTCGTGCGAATCGTGTCATTACGGTTTCTTGGGCTCAAAAGGGCAATATTGCACTGGGAGTGTTATTTGTCGTTGGTATGGTCAACATCGTCTGGCTCGCCATTTATGGCTTCTACATTCCTGCCAATGTCCGTGTAGGCTTGTCTATGCCGCAGGGAGTCACGACTGCAACGGTTGTTTTGGGCGGGCTGGCTCTCAACTCGTTACTCCTTCGCGGTTCGACCGTGACCGGACCCATCTCATGGGGGAAAATTTCTGTTCGTGGGATGGTCGTGTTATTCGGCGTGGCTGCTGCGTTTACATGGGTGATGGGCTTGATGGGCTACATAAGGTCCGCTGGGCGACTTGGTTGGCATGTGAATGAATTGTTGCAAGATGTTTCTCCCTGGTCATTTACGCCGGCAATTGGGTTTGCGGCTAAGATGGTCACCGTGAACATGCTGCTGTTCTGGGCATCGGTGTTTTTTATGTTCTGGTTAAGCCGGCGCGATTATCAAACTGCCGATGAACGAATCCCAAGTCGGGCCACATCTTCCACTTCCACCCCACTCGTTCAAACGCTTTCACGAGAGGAAACATCGATATGAGGTTAGGAATATATCAGAAGAGTAGTTCCCAATCGTCACGGACCTATCTTGAGATATGCTGTGTCGTCGCGTTCAGTCTATTCTTCATCGACCACATCGCGAAGAATACATTCGCACAGACTGGAGTCGACTCAATCGTACTTGAAGATTTTACACATGCTGATGAAAATGGGTTTCCTCTGGACTGGGATGCCCAACGTAGTAAAACCACCGCTCAAGAAACCTATGCTATTCGACAGAAAGATGGCGTGGCGTTCTTGGAAGCCAAAAATGCGAATCAACGGGTGTATACCAAGAACTTCACTTGGGATCCTAGGACCCACCCGATCCTGACCTGGCGGTGGAGAGTCCATACAGTTCCAGAGGGTGCTGAATTTATTGCAGCTGTTTACCCATCGTTAGATACAGATCTCATGTTTATTCCTGTGAACACCAAGTATATTTGGAGTTTGGATAAGCCTGTGGGGACGATGAAAGAAGGCGGCATGTTTGGATCCACGGAAATCGTGATTCGAAGTGGTGCGGAACCCAAAGGTGAGTGGGTTGAAGAAAAAATTAATGTGTATGAAGATTTTAAAAGAGTACATGAACACGAGCCGGCTCCCAGGGCTTGGGGGATCTCTCTTCTTGGAGGTCCTGGTGTAGAAGTTGATTTTGGAAGCCTTGAGGTTCATCCTAAATAATGAGAAGAGTCCATGGCAGGATTCCACATGAATAGTCGAAAGATGAAAAATGTCGTACGCTAAAATCGTTGATGTCTTGATCGGGACTGTAGTGATGGGAACGGTTGGTCTACTCATCGGCATCCTTATGGGCGGTGGTTTTTTGCCTGTCGCGGTGGTGCTTGGGATTTTGTTGGGCGCCGGAGTTGGGATGTTTGGCGGGCGCCGGTTCTTCCTGAGTATTTTGATCGGATCTGTTCTTGGTGGCCTGTTGGCATGGGTTCTTGGTGGGGTTGATGCCGTGACGGTTGGGTCGGCTTCAGGGGCGGCCATGGGAGGGTTTTTAGGTGTTCAGGTTTCGATGATTCTTGACTCGCTTGCAGAACGAAAACGGAAAATGACAGTATCTCCCCCAGTCGCGGCGGCTGAGGAGGCTACGAAAAATGAAGCTTGAGATTTTACAAGGCTTAGAGGCTTTCTCGTTCTGAAATGTGATGAGCTTGTTTGAGGTTAATGAATGCCAGAAAATAACAAAGTGCTGATTGGCTCTATCATCTTTGTCTTTGCTTCCTTCATTATGATGATCGTGATGCTTGTCTATGAAACCTATAAGAGCAAGTCAGAATTAGAGGCGATGTCTACGAAAATGCCGGCGAAAGCTCGAGTATTGCAAGCTGCGCCCGTGCAAGACTTTTCTATGTATAAAACACTCGTTGGTGATGAAGGACGAGAAATGGTCGAAATTCCTGAAGGGCCGTTCACGATGGGAAGTCGTGAGGGTGATCCGGATGAAGGGCCAGAGCACCCTGTCTATCTGAAAACATATTACATTGATTTAAAAGAAGTGACTCAACAAGAGTATGAACGGTTTCTAAAAATGACGAAGCATCAAAAGCCTGTGGTGCCAGTGTTTGAAGATGAAGTATCAAAGCTACAGAGTCCGGACTATCCTGTGATGGCTGTCACATGGAATGATGCCATTGCGTACTGTCGATGGGCAGGGAAGCGCTTGCCGACAGAAGCCGAATGGGAAAAGGCTGCTCGTGGTGAGGGCAAACGTCGTTATCCTTGGGGGACGAAGTTTGATCAGAATTATGCCAATGTCGATGGTGAAGATGATGGATATCGATACTTGGCGCCAGTTGGATCTTATGAAGTAGGTCGGAGTCCTTTTGGTCTTTATGATATGACCGGAAATGTCGCGGAATGGGTCATGGATAATTATGCTGCTGACTATTATCAAACAACATCCTATCGTGATCCAATTGGACCAGAGAACGAAGATGTCTACAAAGTGATTCGCGGAGGATCCTGGAGAGAGTCACGGTTGGGTGCGCGGCTGACGAAACGGTTTTCTGCCAAAATGTGGAGGACTGATGCCACTGTTGGTTTTCGGTGTGCCAAAAGTCCAGAGCAGCCCAAGAAGTCATTATAGTGCTGTCGTGAGATTGGCTGATTTGGAAAGCTCTGTGCACTTCACCTGTCAGGTTGGTATTGTAGAGTGCCTGAGATGAGCACAGGATAGAACTCATGGATGGCCGATTTAAGTTTGTGTTTCTTATCGCGGTTCTAGCATTTACGAGTTTTCCGTTGATCGGAATTTTAAAAGGTACACGGACTCCTCCACTTGATCCTGATGAGCAAAACGTAGGATCTCAACAGGTTGAAGAATCTGTAAAGCTGAATCCAGAAGCGGAGGATACTATTATCGAAGATCAGATGGTTAAGATTCCTGCAGGGGAGTTTGTCCGTGGAACGAATAGTGGAGGCTTGAACGAACAACCAGAAAACACTTTCCATCTTGATGCCTATTGGATTGATAAGTTTGAAGTGACGAATCATCAGTATATGCAATTCGTTGAAGAGACTGGTCATCGTAAACCTGGACCTCCTTCACGCTATGCACGGAATATGGTCAATCTTCGAGGAAACAATCAACCAGTCACCTATGTGTCATGGGCTGATGCCCAAGCGTATTGCGAATGGAAAGGGAAGCGACTCCCAACGGAATCCGAGTGGGAAAAAGCAATGCGAGGTGCTACTGGTTGGAAGTGGCCATGGGGCGACAAGCTCGAGAAGAACTTCGCGAACCTTGGCGGAGCTCAGGATGGATTCGAATTTACGGCGCCAGTGGGATCATTTCCTCAAGATCAAAGTATGTACGGAGTGTTTGATGGCACAGGAAACTTGATGGAGTGGGTTGACAACTGGTATGTCGAGCGACTTTACTTAAATGCGTCAGAGTCAGATGGTTTGCGTCGTGCGCAAACCTATAAGACGTTGCGTGGTGGAGGGTATACGAGTCGAGGCGTTGATCTTCGAATTACGAGTCGAATGTTTATGGTGCCAGATTTTCGTGATGAAACAATTGGTTTTCGATGTGCGAGTTCAGAGGGAGATGCAATGGATAAAGCTAGTACAAAGACATCAACAATCACTATTTCTTAAAGAAAATCAAAATAGTAAAGGATCAGAAAGACAGCGAGGATAATATTGACAACCATTCCGGCCAAAACTATAATATCGAACACTTTCGCATTGGTACGCATGAGACCTTCCTTCACAAAGAAAAATAATAGAAATTGAATAGCATGCTATTCTTTGAGCTGTCAAGGAAAATAGTCTAGGTAAAATCATTTAGCAATAGGTGGGAACATGGCAAGAACTGATTCACTAGAAACTAAGATTGGAAAAGCAATTTTTTACATTACTTGCGCCGTAAGTTTTTGGTTCTTTTATTGGTTCGCCGGCATTCAATGTCCCTGCTGAAAATACCCTGATGTGGATGAGGCGTTCTCAATGAATAAAGAGATAAAAAGATATTGAGGGGAGGGTGACATGCAAATTGTTTATGTGGCGATTTCATTAGTAATCTGCTTTTTGTATTTTCAATTTTTAGATTGGGCTTTAATGGACGCACAAGGGCTGGATTATTTTTACATGTTTAGGTAAGAGATGATTTTAACTAATGTGTTTATATGTCGGCAGAGTGGGTAAATCGGTGATTGAAGAAATAAATGGATACATTTAAAGATTTGTTCAAATTTCAAAGGAGGTTGGTCATGGGTCACCTGTTTGGTCGAATGACCCGTAACGGTAAAAAGGTGATGGCCGGTACGGCCTTGTTTGCCATGGTGGGATTGTTAGTGCTTCCCATCTTCATGGCGCTTCCTGCATTAGCTGGCGGCGGCGGCGGTGGTGGTGCAGGGAAGCCTCCTGCGGAAGTCTTGGAGGCGCGTGCGGCAGCTGAGGCGGCCGGTGAAGGTGGAGAGGCTGCGGAAGAGGAAAAGGTAGAAATGGGTCGTGATGTCTATTACAAGACGGAAGGTCCAGCTATTGGTATGCCGGCACCAAAAACTGAGGATACCGAGGAGTTCTATCCTCGATATAACTTTGAAAGCCGCGTACTTCTTTGGGTGGCAAACCAACAGCATCTCTATTATGGAAGCTTCGTGCTTGCTGTTCCAATTTTTTGCATGTGTATTGAGTTTGCAGGTTTGGTCAGCAAGGATAAGGCCATGGCTGCGAAATATGATAAGCTAGCCTACGATTTCATAAAGATTAGCTTAACAGCTTACTCGCTGACGGCTATTCTCGGTGGTATTCTGATCTTCACCTTCCTGACTCTGTATCCTGCCTTCTTCTCGTATCTCTCTAGTATCTTCCGTCCTGTGATGCATATATATGCACTGCTTTTTGTGGCAGAAAGTGCCACCTTGTATATCTACTATTACGGATGGAATCAGATGAAAGAAGGTCTCTTGAAATGGGTTCACGTCAGTATGAGCGTGATCCTCAATGTGATTGGAACCGTGCTCATGTTCCTCGCGAACTCATGGATTGCCTTCATGATGTCACCTGCTGGTGTTGATGAGCAGGGGCGTTACCTTGGAAACATTTGGCATGTTCTCCATACAGCTTTATGGAATCCTTTGAACGTTCATAGAATTCTTGGGAATATGGCATTTGGTGGTGGTGTGGTGGCCGCCTATGCAGCATATAGATTTTTGTCAGCTAAAACCGATGAAGATCGGGCTCATTACGATTGGATGGGATATATCGCCATGAGTCTTGGCGTGGCGTTCCTGATACCGTTACCGTTTGCTGGTTATTGGTTGATGCGTGAGGTATATGCGTATCGGCAGCAGATGGGGATTACGCTTATGGGTGGATTGCTGGCGTGGTTGTTTATCATTCAAGCCACCATGATTGGTATCCTCTTCCTCACGACAAATTACTATCTCTGGCAAGCGCTAGGGAGAATGACGGGAGGTGAGCGGTTCCAACGCTATATTAAGTACCTCGTGTTTATCCTTGTGGTTGGGTTGCTTGTGTTTATCACTCCCCATACCATCGTGATGACGCCTGCAGAATTGAAGGCGATGGGTGGACAGCAACATCCTGTGCTTGGGAATTATGGAGTGATGTCTGCAAAAAATGGTGGCATTAATGCCATCATTATGACAACTATTCTTAGCTTCATCTGGTACCAGCGTGGAAATAAAATACCTACGGTAAGCTGGTCAAAATTTGGCAATATCTTCATGGGGTGTTTCTTTCTAATTGCTCAGCTAAATAATATTTGGCTGGCCTGTTATGGATATTTCATTCCTGCAAATGTGCGCATCGGTCTTTCGGTGCCTCAGGTGGCGGGAACTCTCTCCTGTCTATTCTTGATGACTCCATTGAATCTTGCGATGTTAAAGGGGGCTAAAGAACTTGGCCCAATTAAGTGGGGTCAAATTCAGCCAAGATCTCAATATGCATTAATCATGTTAGCCACCGCCTTTACGTGGATGATGGGGTTGATGGGGTATATCCGATCATCAGTTCGGCTGTTCTGGCACGTTAATGAGGTGATGCGTGATAACTCGCCTTGGGCGTATACGCATACGATTGGTTTTGCCGCGAATGTTATATCGTTCAATGTACTGTTCTTCTGGATCACGATTATGTTCGTCTTCTGGCTTGGGGCATTGGGAATGAAGGCAGCACCGGTACCAGCTAAAGAGCCAGTGCCCGGTACTCCGGCCCCTCAACCTGCAGCTGGGAGCTAGGTCGATTAACTTCAACTGAATCCATTCGCTGCCCAAGGAGACTTTCCTTGGGCAGCATCCTGATGGAGGGTAACTAAGGTGTTAGAACTTATTGGTGCTGGAATCTCATTGGGGTGGCCTATTTTGGCCTTTCTTGTTTGCTTGATTATATACTTTCAAGCATCGATTTCCGATCCTGTCAAAAAGAAAAGTGCAACATTTAAGGGTATCATTGGGATATTTTGTGCCCTCGCAGCCTGTATGGCCATAGCAAATTATACAAAAAACTTTAACGCCAACCCTGGGGTATTACCTGTTTCGTTAGTACTCATAACGGCGACAACATTCGTGATGAGCTTGTATTTTACGAACATTGGTGCCCTCATGAAGATTGGCGGATTTATGTTTTTTGTGGCCGCGGCATTATCTGGTTACGGTAATTGGCTTCCACAAGTCGAAGGTGGTTTTCCGCCTCCTGTCGTCAAGCTAGACTTTCAAAGTATGTCCTCTCAGCAATTAGGGGACGAGGGAGAAAAGATCATATTTGGTGGATTGGGGCAAAGCAAAGTTCAAGGCGCAATTGGAAAAGGCCAATGTCCTCTTTGTCATGGATTTCAAAAAGGTTTTTTAAGTGAGAGAGCCCCCAACTTATTTGATATACCTGCAAGAGCGAAAACACGCCTAGAAGAACCGAACTACCACATGAATGACCCTGCTTCTCGGCCTTCCGTTCAAAAAGAAGCTTTTGAGGGTTCCGGCACAGCAACTAACGCTCAGGAGTACATCGCTGAGTCCCATGCATGTCCAAATTGTTATGTGGTACCTGGATTTGGTGTTAAGGGATCTAACGATACAGAAAGCCCAATGCCCAAAATTCATAAGCCACCGATTTCGCTTTCTATGGGAGAACTTGCGGCCGTAGATACGTGGATGTATGTGCGTGAAGGACAAGAGGCTCCCACATACGAAGAAATTATAGCGTCGTATGAAAAATTTATCCCTGAAGCTGATCGAATCACTGAAACTGCTGATGAGGAAGAAGGCGGCGCGGCTGCAGGTGGGGTCATTGCTACAGGTGATGAACCAGTGAATGAGATATTTACCAAGGCTGCTTGTATTGCCTGCCATACAATTCCCGGTATTGAAGGGGCCACTGGAAAAGTCGGCCCTGAGTTGATTGAAGGGAGCAATGCGCCAAAGCGGATTAAAGATGCCGGTTATAAAGGAAATGCTAAGTCAGTTAGGGAATACATTACTGAGTCAATTCTCAGCCCTAGCGCGTATGTTGTGAAAGATTACCCTGACAATCAAATGCCGAAAGATTTTGGTAAAAAACTAAGCGCAGGAGCTGTCAATAAAGTTGTTGATTATCTATCTCAATTGAAAGAGGGGCAAGAACCACCACCAGTTGAATAATGAAATTGGTATTGGGACCCTCACTTTTAATCTAAGGAGTAAAGAGGAATGACGTGGCTAAAACTGGTAGAAGGCTACATGCCGATGCAGATGATCAGCGAGCTGGCCATTTGCATCCTGATCATGGCGGGGATCAACTTCACGCTGAAGAAGGCGGGGATTGGGATCCCGAAGTTCTGGGCGGGCATTGGCGTCTGGATCTTCATTCAGCTGTATCTGAAGTACCGAATCTATCCGCCGATTCCCTTTAGTGTGCGGGCCATCTATGGGACGGTCTCGGCGTGCGGGATCTTCATGTGGGTGTCCGGGTCGCAAGCCGAGTGGGAAGACTTTAAGCGGCCGATCATGAATGTGTTGGATGGGAAGACCGGGTTTCATAAGCTGATTCGCATGGCGGTGTTGATCGTGCTCCCGTTCCTGCTGGCGGGCTACGCGTATACCTCCTTCCTGCCGAGCTTTGAAGAGCCGATTGAGTTGCGCACGGTGCATCCGGCGCCCCCGGCGACGACGAAAGTGCATGGGAAGACGTTTGTGCTGCAAACGGCGCAGAATCCCTATCGGGTCAATCCGGAGGGCAAGTACGATCAAAAATATTCCGACGCCCATATCGTGGTGCAGGACATGGGGCGGTTGATGAAGGACTTTAACAGCAAGGAAGACAACCCGTGGAGCCCGGAGGCGGAAGGGTATATCAAGTATGTGCGGGAAGGAGGCGAGATCTTCTTTCAAAATTGTCACTTCTGTCACGGAGACAACCTGAATGGGCGCGGGTTGTGGGCGTATGCGTTTAACCCGATCCCGGCGAACTTCACGGATGCGGGCACAATCGCGCAGTTACAAGAGACGTTTGTGTTCTGGCGAGTCTCGCAGGGCGGCATTGGGTTGCCCCCAGAAGGGTTCCCGTGGGCCTCGGTGATGCCACCGTGGAAGGAACACTTGACGACGAATGAAATATGGAAAGTGGTGATGTTTGAATACTGGCACACGGGCTATTATCCCCGGACGTGGGACTAGTGTGAGGCCGTGAAAACCGGGTCACATCATTTCGTCATCACACGAGGAACGAAGGGGTCAACTACATAAGGCATCAAGGCATATGACAGGAGCACGGTGTCCCATTTGAAACACGAGGGAGGACCGTGGCCATGAGCATGACACAACCAACAAACAGCCATCATAACCAGACGAGGACACTAATGGAGAACGGACAAGAGCAGAGGACGAAGAAGGCACGCCGTGGCCTGTGGGTGCTGCTGAGTGCGGGCGCACTGTTATGGGGCTTTTCAGGCGTGGCCTGGGGCCAAGATGAGATTCCTGAGGGCTTTGTCTCGCAGAGCTTGCCGGCGCAACACTCGGCCGAAGAAATCGAAGCGGGTAAACGGGTGTACTATACGAAATGTGTGTGGTGCCATGGGGTCGACGGGGCGGGCGATGGGCCGGGGGCCGATCGGCTGTGGCCGCGGCCACGGAACTTCAATGCCGGGACGTTTAAGATTCGCCATACGGCGAGTGGGGAACTCCCGTTGATTGATGTGGACTTAATGCAGACGGTGCTCCATGGGCTCCCGGGTTCGGCGATGCCCTCCTGGGAAGGCATCCTCACGAAGAAACAACGGCAGAATGTCCTAGCCTTTGTGACCGAAGAATTGGTGAAAGACCGGGACTGGCAGGATGACGAGTTTGAAACGTTGACGGTGCTTGAGCTGGATAAACTGGCCGCGGCGGCCACGCCTCCGTCAGCCGAATCAATCAAACGGGGCTCGGAGCTGGTGGTGGAGAAGAAGTGTATCGAATGCCATGGCTTGGAAGGGCGGGGCGATGGCAATGCGTTTAACTTGAAAGATGACTGGGGGTTTCCGATTCAACCGGCCGACTGGCATAAGTGCTGGAACTTCCGGGGGAGTCGGCAAGATCCGTATAACGTGAAGAATATCTTCCGGACCTTCTCGACGGGGGTGAACGGGACGCCGATGCCCTCGTTTGCCGACAGTACGTCGGTGGAGGATCGGTGGCATCTGGCGAATTACGTGAATGCGCTGTGTGAGCGGGAGACGGAAATCAACGTCGATGGGGGGAAGGTGACCGAGGAGATTGCCCAAGAGCTCTCGACGGGCAAAGCCCTCCAAGTCGACATCTTGACGGATAAGCCGAAAGCCAACTTTGTGGTGCCGTCGAAGTTCTTCGAAGGGGAGCTCCCGACAGATGAGTTGGATGAACGATGGAAGACCGTCCCCCGGCGGTGGATTGCGTTAGGGGGGCAGATTACGCATAAGCCGCGGAACTTTGTGAACCGGATTGATGATGCGTGGGTGCAATCGGCCTACAACGAGACGCACATACAGTTCCTCTTTCAATGGGATGACCGGACGAAGAGTGTGGCCGAAGAGGAATTGGAGTGGGACCCAACGGAAGTGAACTTAGAAGACTATGGGGTGGAGGAACAACCGCCGGGGGGGTCGAAGTTTGAGGATGACCCGGAGCATCCGGAGTCGATCGCGGCCCGGCAGAATCAGTACACCGTCTACAACGACGGGATTGCCTTTGAATTTCCGATCGCCTGGCAAGAGCTGCCGTTCCCGCGGAAGCCGCGGTATCTGTGGGGGGATGAGAAGTTTGCCATGGATATCACGAAATGGACGGCAGATGGCACCTTGGCGGCCTATGAAGGGACGGGCTGGGATCAGGACTTCAATGAGCGGGATATGACGGAAGACCTGAAGCTGGTGAAGGCAGAGTGGAAGGATGGGCGGTGGACGGTGCTCATCCAACGGCCGATCAAGCGGGACTATGAAGAAGATGCGTACTTAGAAGCGGGCAAATATGTGCCGATGGTGTTCTTTGCGTGGGATGGGCACAACGGGGATGCAGGGCGGAAGATGGCAGTCTCGGCGTTCTATTACTTGGTGATGGAGCCGCCGATCCCGCAGGAAGCGTATATCTACCCGGTGCTGATGGGCTTAGGGTTGGTGGGGGTAGAAGGCTGGGTACTCGCCCGTCGCCGCAACCGCCGGGAAGGCAAGCTGGAGACGTAACAACGCTACGGGCCTCCTCACACTCAAAGGGAGGAAGCCATCAACAACCCAAGGGGGTGGGGCCAAACCCACCCCCTTTTTTTATGGGAAGGCAGAACAGATGAACCTGGAGGCCATCAGTGGCGTGCTCCTCGCCGGCGGGCAGAGTCGCCGCATGGGCCAAGATAAACGTCGATTGTCTGTTGGGGGGCAATCGTTGTTTTGCCGAGTGCTTTCAGTTTTTGAAGAATTATTTGCCGAAGTTATTGTGGTTGTTGCCGAGCAGTCTACTGTTACCGAGGGACTTAATCACAAAGTTGTGACAGATCTTATTCCAGGTAAGGGTCCAATGGGGGGACTCTATACCGGTCTTTCCTATTGCACAAAATCCTCAGTATTTGTGGCAGCATGTGATATGCCATTTTTACGCTTACCTCTTATGAAACGTATCTGTGAAACCTCCAAAAACTATGATGCTACTGTGGTCAGGTTAAGTATAGGGATACAGCCCATGCAAGGTGTGTATTCGAAAAAATGTCTTCCAATTCTTAAAGAGATGATAGACATGGATCAATTGGGCATGCGTAGTCTTTTGTCTCGTTCAGAATTAACGATAAAACTTGTCGATGAAGAAAATATAAAAGACTTAGATCCCAATTGTGTGTCCTTCATGAACATTAATACACCCTCTGATCTAGAAATGGCGAATAAACTTTGTCGTTCGTAAAATTCATCTATTTCTAGTGTTGTGATAAAACTCTTTTTTTATGAATGAACCAGTCTTGTTTTTTTCGACTCAGCTCCGTCAATACGATTAGGGAAATGTATGAATACCGCTACACAGAGGAAATTTAAAGGTTTTATGATAGATCAGGTCATTTCCTGAAAATGGTGAATTCTTTGAAAACTCTTGTTGTCCATCCAGGTGCTCTCGGTGATGTTCTTTTGAGCCGCAAAGCCTTAAGAACTCTTAAGCAGTCTTTTCCTCAAAATTCATTGGTGTGGGTAGGGAAATCCGAAATAGGAAATCTACTTGCGGTTTGTGAAGAAGTGAGCTCGGCTATACCTATCGAAAGTCGATTGCTCGCTGACCTATTTTGTCATCCGACTCAATGGAATTCCGAAACACATAAAGTATTGAAGTTTTGTTCTCGCATTGTCTGCTGGCTACACGACAAAGATGATAGTATTCGCCAGAATTTCATAGCCTATGGAATTTCATCAATGGTCATTCAATCTCCATATGACTCTAGCCTATCGAGTATCCATATTGAGGATTGCTATCAAGAAACTCTTAATTGTTGGCACACCAACATGGTTGAATCTTTTCAACGACTTCAGGTCGTTGATTCGGCTTACGATCAATGGAAAAGTCACAAGATTAAAAGTGCAGAAGGTGATGATATTCAACGTATCGTGATTCATCCAGGAAGTGGGAGCCATCATAAATGTGCGGATCCCTCTTTATTTGCGTCGGTGATTGAACGACTACTTCAAGTTGAGGACAGGCACGTGATAATTTTGGAAGGGCCTGCTGATAAAGATGTGGTCAGTCGTTTGTGTTCATTATTATCCTCCAACATGTACACGGTTTTACAGCAACAGTCTCTTGTCTCACTTACTCAGTATTTTTCAACGGTAGATTTATTTATCGGGAATGACTCTGGATTGACACATCTTGCGGTTGCATGTGATCTACCGACTATTGCTCTTTTTGGGCCTACGGATCCAGCACAGTGGGCTTCTAGAGAGGACCATGCTGCTGTCATCACCGGTGAGCGGTGTCAATGCGAGGATTGGTCTTGTGTCCGGCGTTGTGACTCTAAGCCATGTTTCAATATTTCAGTTGATGATGTCGTAGAGAAGGCTGAACATTGGCTTAACCTGCCGATTGCTCTAACATGAACTGTTAGTAAGCTCATTCTCTTGCTTGATATCAATTACTTGCCTCCCTACAATAGCTGTGCTATGTTCGGCCCCATTCGTCGTAATTCCCCTTATTTATTAAGAAGATAGAGAGTATCTTTGAAGCCAAATCTTATCCATGATCAGGTTGTCGCCGCCCTGTCAGCTGCCTTGGGTCGGGCAAGGGAAAGCGGAGATCTTGGGATGGCGATTCTGCCTAGCCCTACTGTCGAACTTCCTAAACGAGAAGAATGGGGAGATCTTTCTTCGAACGTCGCGATGATGGTGGCTCCGAAAGCTCGGCGTTCTCCGTTAGAAGTCGCAGGTTTGCTTGCTTCAACACTCAAAGCTGATAGCCATGATTTATTCGATCGTGTCGATGTGGCTCCTCCGGGGTTTTTGAACTTCACAATCAAACCCAATCGTTGGATTGAAATCCTGAAAATGATTGAAGATCTTGGGTCGACTTTTGGTTCAAGTCAGATGGGTCATGGGAAATGTGTCATGGTTGAGTATGTCAGTGCAAACCCAACTGGTCCTCTCCACGTTGGACATGGGCGCGGAGCGGCTCTCGGGAATGCGACCTCCAATCTCTTGCAGGCAGTCGGCTATCGTGTTCAACGAGAGTATTATATCAATGATGCGGGTCGTCAGTTGCGGCTACTTGGCGCAAGTGTCTTTGCTCGATACCAAGAATATTATGAACGTCCTGTGACATTTCCCGAGGATGGATATCACGGGACCTACATTCACGAGGTGGCGGAATCGATGGCGCAAGAATTGGGGTCGACTCTCCTTGATCTGGATGTCGACGAGGCAGAGCAACGTTCAGCAGCGTTTGCATGCAAACAACTACTCGAACGGATAAAAGATGATCTACAAGTTTTTGGTATTGAATTTGACGAATGGTACAGTGAGGCGAGTTTGATTGGCGCAGGTCACCTCGAGCAGGCATTAGAAGATCTGAAGCAAAAAGACTTAGTTTTTGAGAATGAAGGTGCCTGGTGGTTTAGGTCCTCTCAATTTCAAGATGAAAAAGATCGTGTTGTAGCCAAGCAAGATGGTGATTATACGTATCTTGCCTCTGACATTGCCTACCATCGAGATAAATTTAAGCGGGGTTTTGAGACCTTGATTAATATCTGGGGAGCCGATCATCATGGCTATATTCCTCGAATGCAAGCTGTGGTTCAAGCGTTTGGATATCGAAAGGAACAATTCCGTGTTGTGCTCGTTCAAATGGTTAACCTCTTGCGTGGAGGCAGTAAGGTTGAAATGTCAAAGCGTGCAGGAGAATTTGTGACGCTTCGAGAAGTGATTGATGAAGTGGGAGCGGATGCCGCAAAATTCTTTTTTCTCATGCGACGATCAGACAGCCACTTAGACTTTGACCTTGAATTAGCCAAACGACAGTCTGCTGATAATCCCGTGTACTATGTCCAATATGCGCACGCTCGCTTAGCGAGTTTGTTTCGCGTTGCAGAGTCTCGTGGCATGCGGGTGCCATCTATCCATGATGTTGATGATACGCTGGTGACGACTCAAGATGAATTGCGCTTAATGAAACAGCTATCGTGTTATCCTAGGATGATTGAAGGGAGTGCGATCAATTTGGAACCTCATCGGGTGACCTTCTATCTTCAAGAATTAGCCGCGCAGCTACATACGTACTACAACAAACATCGAATACTTCCTTCGACAGGACCAAATTCGACCTTTGAGAATGGAGAAACCTTTAGCTCTCACGTAGAGAAATCAAATGATGAGGAGGAGTCTACTCAGAAACATCGCGAACATGTGACTCCTGAGTTAACGGCAGCACGTTTAGCTGTGATGCGTCAAGTGCAGACCGTCATTCGCAATGGTCTCACGGTTCTTGGGATATCGGCTCCTGAGCAGATGTAGATGTAATTGAGTTGGAATATTCAGATAACAGAAATGCGAAGAAGATCGACAGGATAGAAGAGAGAAAAAGGTGATGTTTGCCGTCCAAAAAAATGATTCTACAATATCGGCTAGAACTGGTGTCTTAAAAACAGCTCATGGTGAAGTTGAAACCCCAGTCTTTATGCCAGTTGGCTCATTAGGCACGGTCAAAGGCATCGACCCCGATGAAATTCAATCTTGCGGATTTGGGCTGATTCTCAGCAACGCCTACCATTTGTACTTACGTCCCGGCCATACGGTAATCGCGGAACAAGGTGGTTTGCACACATTTATGCAATGGCCTGGTGCTATTTTGACGGACAGTGGTGGGTTTCAAATGGTGAGTCTTGCTGATCTCTGTCGCGTGACAGAGGATGGCGTAGGGTTCAAGTCGCATCTTGATGGTTCCTGGCATCAATTGACCCCTGAGTTTTGTATAGAGATTCAGGTTGCTCTGGGATCGGATATTATGATGATGTTGGATCATTGTCCACCGTATCCTTCCTCAGAACTCCAAGTCCGAGAAGCGGTCGACCGCACCACACGATGGGCGCGACGATGTCTTTCGGTTTCCAAACAAGAGCATCAACATCTATTTGGGATCATTCAAGGAGGTACATTTTCGCACCTACGACAACAGGCAGCTGGAGAGTTGATGGAGCTGGGTTTTGATGGATATGCTCTTGGTGGTCTCTCTTTGGGTGAAGAAAAAGACACCATGTTTCAGATTATTCAGTCTGTCACGGCTCAACTTCCACTCGATCGTCCCCGGTATCTCATGGGAGTTGGGTTGCCAGAGGATATTTTGGAAGGCGTGTGTCGTGGAGTGGATATGTTCGACTGCGTGATTCCTACGCGTCATGGTCGAACAGGTTGGCTCTTCACCTCGTCAGGTCGAGTATTAATAAAAAATGCACGATATGCAAGGGACGAATCTCCTATTGATTCCGAATGTCCCTGTCCTGTGTGTCGACGTTATTCCAGGGCATATTTGCGGCATTTGTTTGTGGCGAATGAAATGTTAGGTGTGCGACTCAATACAATTCATAATCTTTGGTATTATGGAGACCTTATGGCCAAAATTAGGAATGCGATTCGAAATGGACAGCTGCAAGAATTTCGAACCAAGTTTTATCAGGCGAGAGAGGGACACGGACAAGATCTGAAGCAAGACCCTGTGTGTGCATGAGTAGAAAGAGAAAATGCAAAGTGTGAAGTGAAAAATAGCGTCGAGATTTTCCTTCCTTTCACGTTTCAGGACTTAATATTTTGAGCTTTTGATTTTAACTTTTGCATTGAATACAAAGGTGAGCAACGTTAGGCAATCACGATATTGCCAGTATGTCTTTATTGTGTAGAACCTAAAGTTACCAGAAGAAAGGGGTGCACATGAGTTCTGTCGCATGGGCACAGGCAGGAGCAGGAAACGATCCAACAGCTGGACTCCTCTCTTTTGTGCCATTTCTGCTGATTTTTGTCGTGTTTTATTTTCTTCTGATTTTGCCGCAACAGCGTCGGCAGAAAAAACAGCGAGAATTATTAGCCGCCCTGAAAAAGGGCGATAAAGTGATCACCTCATCAGGAATCTGGGGTACGATTACGAATCTTGATAAAGAGACCGTCACGCTACAAATTGCAGACAATACAAAAATTCGACTACAACGCGATTATGTAGGGAGACTCCGAGATACGGAGGAAGGTTCATGAATCGGAAAAGGCAAACTCGATGAAGAAAATTCGTGGCAGGTTAATTCTTCTGATCGCTCTAGCAGTGGTTTCAGTCATCATTTCGTTGCCCTCCTTTCCATCGCTCTATGCACCGCTTCCCAGTTGGATGAAACAGATGTTGAGCGATCGCGGGCTCGCTCTTGGTCTTGATCTGCAAGGAGGTGTGCATTTGGTACTTGAGGTCGAAGAAGATCGAGCCGTAGAAATTGCCGTCGATCGGTCAAAAAAGGCTCTCGAAGATCTCAAGGTCGTTGCTGAACTTCCAATTGAGACAGTGGTTCGAGAAGGGACCAATAGCTTGGTTTTGACGGTGTCGGACAGCGATGACGCCAAAGCGAAGGTCACGCAGGAATTGGAAGATGGATTTCCTGGGTTTGTGCTGAAGGATTCATCAGAGACGTCTATGACATATGAACTTGATTCTACAGAGATTGACCGAATCAAGAATTCTGCGATTAACCAAGCCTTGGAAACGATTCGAAATCGAATTGACGAATTTGGTGTAGCGGAACCGTTGATTCAACGGTTAGGTCGAAACCAAATTGCCGTCCAACTCCCCGGTGTCAAAGACCCGAAACGAGCAAAGGACTTAATAAAGAAAACCGCCTTACTCGAATTCAAACTGCTTGATGAATCAAAAATTGCCTTAGAGCTTCCGCCGCAGGTCGAAAAAGCTCAAGAAGAGCAAGTTCGAAAAGATTTTGAAGGCAAGTTGCCTGAGGGGTCTGAAATTCTTTTTGAGAATATTATTTCAGAGGATGGACAGGAAAAATTTAGTCTTCCTTATCTTATTAGACGGGACACCGCTCTCACTGGAGATGTGTTGCAAGACGCACGTGTCACAATTGGGGATTTTAATGAACCGATCGTCTCACTGACTTTTGATAGCCGAGGAGCTCAGGAGTTTGAACGTCTCACCGGTGCGAATGTCGGGAAACGTATGGCAATTGTGTTAGATGGAAATGTCTATTCAGCTCCAAGGATCAACGAAAAGATTGGAGGTGGACGAGCCGTCATTAATGGAACTTTCACGACCGATGAAGCGAATGATCTCGCTGTCGTTTTGCGAGCTGGTGCCCTTCCGGCCCCAATGAAAACGCTTCAAGATCTGACCGTTGGCCCATCGTTAGGAAAAGATTCTATTGAAAAGGGCTTGCGAACTCTCATGATTGCGGGGTGTTTAGTGTTGATCTTTATGATTGTGTACTATCGTCTTTCAGGTGTCATAGCGAATTTTGCACTTGCCTTGAATCTTATTGGTTTACTTGGCGCCCTGTCTGGGCTCAATGCCACACTGACGCTACCGGGGATTGCAGGGATTATCCTTACCATCGGGATGGGTGTCGATTCTAATATTCTGATCTTTGAACGAATCAGGGAGGAACTTCGACAAGGACGTCCAGTTCGGCTTGCCGTAGATGGGGGATATGATAAAGCTTTTCTGACTATTGTTGACTCTCACGTCACAACGCTCATCACTGGATTAGCTTTGTTTCTCTTTGGCACTGGTCCTATTAAGGGGTTTGCCGTGACCTTGTGTTTGGGGATTGCCATTAATTTGTTTACAGCGTTGGTCGGGACCAAAGTCGTGTTTGACTTATTTAACCGGAAAAAATTACAACGATTGAGTATTTAATGAAATTCAATCTTGAAACACTTTCACCCATTGGATAGCAACTTATGTTAGAGATCGTCGGAAAAACCAACATTGACTTCATGGGAAAACGGAAGATTGCGCTGGGAATTTCTGGGGTCTTGGTATTACTAGGGTTTATTGCTGTGATTCAAATAACCTTTGGCTCAGCGAATTTGGGGATTGATTTTGCTGGGGGAACTGCCGTCCAATTAAAGTTTGACAAAGCGTTATCCATTGAATCGGCTCGAACCGTCTTGGCCAAGCATGGGCTTGGGGATGCTGAACTTCAGGAATTTACACAGGATAATAAATTACTGATTCGTGTCAAAACAGAAACAACAATTGAAGAAGCCATTAGCGAAAAAATTATTCAGGTCTTCCGAGACGAATTTAAGGATTATAATTTTGAGATCGATTCGAGTACGTCGATTGGGCCAACGATTGGGCAAAAGCTTCAGAAAGATGCCCTGATCGCGATCGTATTGTCCTTAATCGGTATTATCTTGTACATCGCAGCTAGGTTTGAATTTCGGTTTGGCGTGGCCGCGGCCATCGCAACATTTCATGATGTTCTAGCAGTATTAGGGATCTTTTATGTGTTGAACGTGGAGATTACCCTTTTAGTCGTGACCGCGCTTTTGACTTTAGCAGGATACTCATTAACTGATACCGTAATTGTCTTTGACCGGATTCGTGAAAACCTTCGTCAACGACGACGACAATCCATTGAAACGATTATAAACAACGGTATCAATCAAGTGCTCAGCCGTACATTGATTACCACGTTGACGGTGGTTCTCGTCTTAGGACCTCTGACAGTGTTTGGAGGGGAAGTACTTCATGATTTCTCGCTTGCCTTACTCTTAGGAGTCATCATTGGAACCTACTCTTCCGTCTTCGTGGCCAGCCCTCTACTCCTTGTCTGGCCGGGTGCCGAAGGTAAACTGTTGCGTCGAAGTAAATAAGTTTACACGTTCCACGTAACTCCTCTCAGAATTTTGTGTTTTATGGATGGTTCTCAATATTTTCTCCTCATTCCTCTTCCTTTACTTTCTGTGGTTGGTTATGGCCAATTCAATTAACTTGGGTACCTTGAAGTGTTTGAATTCGTGGTGTCTGTGACTTAGAGCCTTGTCCTTGAATCAGTGCTTGGAGATAGATAGCTCTAGTTTTTTCACCGCAAACGAACCATACCATCTTTCCCTTAGTTCCACGATTTAAGAGGCATAGAACGTTAAAATGTTACCGTTACTTGACATCCAGGGAGCAGAGTCAAGAAAATATTCTATGTTCTTGTGGGTTTACGTACTCATGCTTCATCACTAAACCGTTACGTAAATGAAACGTTTGATCCCATCTCTCAGTCTTAAAGGGAAGACCATTCTGGCGATGGTGCTCGTTGGTCTACTTCCGCTTATTCTTTCTCTTCTCTTAACGTATTTTGAAGAACGGCGTGCCTTGAGGGAAGCTGCTGGCATTAACTTTAAGGGCATTGCCGTCGAGGTCGCGAGAAAAGTCGAAACCCAAATTACTCGTGGAATTAATGAAGCACAACAGCTTGCGACCATCCCTTTTATCCGTAGTGCCGTAACGGACTCTAATCGGAGTTATGAAGGAAAAGACACTGATCAAGTGTCAGCGCTCATTCAGCAATGGCAAGAACGGTGGCGGGAACGTGCTCACCAAGATGAGTTTCCATTATTTATTAATCAATATGCGACCAATTATTTAATTCAGTGGCATGAGGTGCGTAAGGCGGATTACTTGGCAATTTGGGTGACCGACAATCAGGGAGCGTTGGTGCTGAGTTCATTTCCGCATGTCAAGTTTTTTCATGGTGACAGCCAATGGTGGAAAGCCGTATTTCTCCACGAGCAAGGGCAAGCGTTTGTGAGTGATCTGTTCTTTGATCCGTCATTTGGAACACATGTCCTGAACGTGGCTGTGCCTATTTTTGATGATCAGCGTCAAGGTGTCGTTGGGGTCGTCAGCATTCTTCTTCGCCGAGATTCATTGTTTCGTTCAATATCTGAAGTCACGGCTGGGCACACGGGGCATGCGATGCTCGTCGCATCTGATGGCATGCCACTCTTGTGTCCGGTGTTGTCTTTAGAAGAGCATCGTGCACCGCCACAATTAGTACAGGCCATTGCGTCTAAAAATCCGGGTTGGTTGATGGCGAATCCTGATTCCCACGGGGCTCAAAACTCCATCGTGGGGTTTGCTCCGCTCCATCTTGGGAGTGACCTTGCTCCAGAAAGTTTTGGTGGACACCAGTGGCATATGCTTGTTCGTCAGGATCCTGCCGAAACGTATGCACCCTTGGAGCAACTCGTGTTAAAGGTGGCTTCATATGGATTGGCGGTGTTCGTCATTCTTTGGATCACCGGCGTACTAGTAGCTGGTCGCATTGTTAAGCCTATTCAATCTCTCTACGAAGGAGTGCAACATATTGGGAGCGGCAGTCTTGCACACCAACTTAATATCAAAACGGGTGACGAAATTGAGCAATTGGCTAATGCCTTTAACGGGATGGCGAGTAATCTGCAGCATTCCTTTACAGAGTTGAACCAAAAAGTTGTAGAAATCGGGAGCCTCAAAGAAAAGTATCGAGATCTTATTGAAAATTCTCCTGAAATGATTCACCAACTGCATGCCTCGGGTAAGTTTGCTCATGTCAATCAAACGGGATTACACAAGCTGGGATATTCGTTAGCGCAAATGTTGGAGATGTCGCTCTGGGAAATTGTTCCTGCAGACCGTCAAGGAGAAATGAAGCAATATGTTGAGGAACTTGGGAATTTGGAAGATAAGACCATTGAAACGGTATTTGTCACCAAGGAGGGAAACTCGATCGAAGTCGAAATTCATTCGACTGCTCTATTAGACCCTCAGACCGGAGATTTAGTGTATTCACGAGGGTTTGTCCGGGATATCACGGAACGGAAAGTTCTTCAACGTGAGATTGAACGATATACGATTGGATTGGAGCAAGAGGTCACGGATCGGACAAAACAGCTATCAGAATCTGAGGGTCGTTATAAAGCGCTGTTTAACTTAGCCGCTGATTCTATTTTTGTCGTGAATAAAGATGGACAAATCGAAGCGGTCAATGAGCGCGAACGAGACATGTTAGGCCACCCTCAAGAAGTTATCGTGGGACGTTCGTTACTAGATTTCGTTGTCCCTGAGCAACGAAATATGACGGAAACATTATTGCAAAGAGTCAGGGAGGGTACCCAGAAAGTTCCGACGCAAGAAATTGGCGTGTACGATGTTGATCATCAACATCGGCATGTCGAAATTGACGTTATTCCTGTTGATATGCCTGATCATTCTTCCGTGATGGTGCAATTGAGAGATATCGCGGAACGCAAACGTTTACAAGATCAATTACATCGTTATAGTGAGGCCCTCGAAGAGAAAGTGCAAGAGCGAACCAAAGAAATTGAGCAAGCCAAACAATATATTGAAAGTCTGTTAGAAAATGCGAACGATGTGATTTACACCTTGGACAGAGATCAATGCTTTACCTATGTCAATAGCAAGGTCGAATCCTTGGGTTATACCAAAGAAGATCTTCTTGGTCGACCATATCTGACACTGCTTTCGAAACGGTATCGTGGGCGTCATTTGAAAGAAACCTTGGATGTCGGAGTCAAACAGGTCTATGAGGTGGAGATGATCAGTCGACATGGAGATCATCGTTCTGTGCTGGTCAGTGTATCGCCGCTTTTTGACCAGCAGGGAGAACCGTTGGGCATGTTGGGGATTGCTCGCGATATTACGGAAAGAAAAACGTTGGAACAGCAAGTTCAAAATGCAGAACGTTTGGCTTCTGTTGGTAAATTGGCCGCCGGAGTCGCTCATGAAATCAATAATCCTTTGGGAGGTATTTTGAACTGTTTGTATAATATTCGGAAAGGCACGCTGAGCGAGGCTCGTGCGCAAGAATACATGCATTTCATGGAGGACGGACTTCAACGAGTGCAAAAAATTGTTCGGCAGCTCCTAGATTTTTCTCAACAGTACCAACCCTCGTTGACGGCGACCGAAATCAATCCGCTGGTGGATCGAGTCTTAGCTTTGACCAAACACACGCTCCTTGCCAAAGCCATTGACTTGAGTACGCATTATGACGATGAGTTACCGATGATCATGGTCGATCCGCATATGATTGAACAAGTTTTGACGAATTTAATCTTGAATGCCTCGCAGGCGACGGAAGAAGGAGGTGAGGTGGTTATCCGAACTCGACAGATAGCTGGTGTCTGTGAAATCGATGTGGAAGACACAGGGTGTGGCATAGCTCCCGAGGTTCGTCCAAAGATTTTTGATCCGTTTTTTACGACGAAGCGAACGGGCGAGGGAACTGGTCTAGGATTATCTGTTAGCCTTGGAATCGTTGAGCGTCATGGAGGAGAGATGATACTTGAGAGTGAAGTGGGAAAAGGAACTAAGTTTACGGTACGGCTTCCACTCATTCCTGTGACGACGCCTGTGAAGGTGGCATGATGAGTGTTGGGTCCATTTTAGTTATTGATGATGAGCCACTCATGCGGCTCTCGATGGTTGATGCATTGCAGGCCATAGGGTATGACGTTCAAGAGGCCTCCACGGGAACTGAGGGCCTAGAGAGACTGCAGGCTGCCAGGTTTGACGTCGTGATCACCGATCTTCGTCTTCCGGGAGCAGATGGGTTGGAGATTGTGAAAGCATGCAAGGAACAGCATTCAAGTACCGAAGTGATTCTTATTACGGCTCATGGGTCGGTCGATACGGCCGTTCAAGCCATGAAGCGCGGGGCGTATGACTACATTACCAAGCCGTTTTCCATGGATGAGCTGCTTCTTATTGTCGAGCGTGTGAGTAAAGTCGTTGGGCTTCAACGAGAAAATCGTGAGCTACGAGATGAGCTTGAAAGTAAGTTCAGTTTTGGAGGAATAATCGGAAAAAACCGCCGTATGCAGGAAGTACTGGAAAAAGTCAAGCTTGTATCAGGAACTGATGCGACGGTTCTTGTATATGGAGAAAGTGGGACGGGAAAAGAATTAATTGCCAACGCGATTCACCGCAATAGCCCTCGTTCTCCTCACGCGTTAATAAAAGTGAGTTGTGCGGCACTTCCTGAAACACTCTTGGAAGCTGAATTATTCGGGCATGAAAAAGGTGCGTTTACTGGGGCGCTCAAACAGCGACGAGGTCGCTTTGAGCTCGCGCATCAAGGTACGTTGTTTCTCGATGAAATTGGAGAGATTTCACCGTTGGTTCAAGTGAAGCTCCTTCGAGTGTTGCAAGAACGTCAGTTTGAGCGAGTCGGAGGCAATGAAACGATCGAAGTTGATGTGCGTCTTGTCTGTGCTACGCAAAAAGACTTAAAGCGGGAAGTCGAACGGGGACAATTTCGAGAAGACTTGTATTATCGGCTCAATGTTGTTCCAGTTCAGATTCCGCCTTTGCGGGAACGAAAAGAAGATGTCTTTGTGATAGCCGAGCATTTGTTGGAATCGCTGGCGACTCGTTTACAACAATCGCCTAAGGGGTTCTCGAGGCAAGCGCAAGAGATTCTGATGCGATACTCATTTCCAGGTAATGTTCGTGAATTGGAAAATACTGTTGAACGAGCGGTTGCGCTTGCGCAGAATGCAGATGAAATCCAAGCTTGGGACCTATGTGGCCAGAGCCACTGTTCATTTGCGAATGGAGAACCTCAAGCTGGATGTGGGTTTTGCCAGGAACTGCATCCTGGGAAAAAACCTCATGGTGGAAGTGGAGAAACGTTGGCTGTGGCAAGAGAACGATTTGAACGATCCCATATCTTAGATATTCTTAACCGAACTGGCTGGAGTAAGACAATGGCTTCAAAGGTCTTGGGCCTTTCGCGAAAAGCGTTGTGGGAGAAATGTAAACGATATGATATTTCGAGTGTCGATGAACCACAAGAAGAAACGAAGTCGTAAAGCAGAAGTCAAAATGCTAAAGTTGAAATATAAGGATAAAAATTCAGAATGAAGAATTGTAAAGTCTAATGCCGATATCTTCAATTTTTCATTTTGCAATTTCAATTGATCTTCTATTCCCCTCCCTCCCACAACATGATGGTGCGGTCAGTTGATGCCGTAGCAAGAAATCGTTGATCAGCTGACAGTGCAATACCTCGAATGGCGCCTTTATGAGGTTGTAAAGTTCGAAACGCTTTACCCGTTTGAATATTCCACATCTTCACCGTTCCGTCATCACTCGCGCTAATGAGGACCTTCCCGTCCTTGGATACAAGAAGATTTCGTACCCAGCCGGTATGTCCTCGGAGAGTTCGGTATTCTCTGAGATCAGGCATTTCGAAAAATTTAATCGTGCAGTCTCGGCTTCCCGAGAATAACGTCTTGCCATCTGGTGTAAACGTGAGCGCGCCAATCCAATATTCCATAGGCTTTTGAAACCCACCTTGGTCGTCGACAAAGAAGCCCCGGACCTCCGATTCTTCATCGTCTTCATCATCTCTCCAATGGGCATTATGTACACATTTCTCTTCACCGCTTGGAAGGACTTCATACAGACGAAGTTTGCCGATGTCGCTGCCAGATACTAAGTGAATGCCATCTGGGCTGAAGGCTGTACAGACTGACCAGTGATGGTCATACTGATCTTTTCCTAATAACGTCATGAGTTCTGTTCCAGTCATTACCTCCCATATTTTTATATCTTTGTTTTGGCCGGCTCTTGCCAGCATCAATCCATCAGGCGAGAATGAAATGCTCGTGACGGCATGGTCATAGCGAGTAAACAATAATCGGTTAGTTTCCCCAGTGGCGGGATTCCAAAGCCGAATCGTTCGGTCTTCACTGGCTGTGGCGAGGGTCAGTCCATCTGGACTGTAGGCAACTTGGCGGATATCGTGGGTGTGACCTCGAAGTGATCGAAGGAGTCGACCAGTTTCAATATCCCAAATTCTGACATACCGGTCACTTCCACCACTGGCAAGATTTTGACCATCAGGTGAAAATGAAACACTCCAAACACCCTGTGTATGGCCTCGAAATGTCTTTATTTCTTTGGCCCCAGCTTCCCAATATTGAAGTGAATCGATTTCTTCTATTTCTTCGGCAACTTCGGGATTCGGTGCTCCATCAGGAACGTTGAGAGGGGCGGTAGAACTTGAGGGATTACTCATGCTTCACTCCTTCACATTGAGCACAAAATTGACGGGTTCTGATTATTGAGCGAAGAAAGCCTCTCTTGCCATGGCCAAGGGGCGCTTTCTATAATCTTATAGTATGCATTATTCATCATTCCTACGAATTTGATACTAATCACCGCTTTGTTCGGGAGTCAAGGTGGTTGTATCAATGCGAAGCAAGACGTTGACAGTCTGTTTATCTTGTTGCCTTTTTTAAGGTCTCAGTGTTAGCACGGAGGATTTATGGAGATTCGTTTTCAGCCAGCGCTCCTTCAGGAAGTCATTGACTCGTTTTCTGAAAAAACTGAACGTGAAGGAGATCCGACCTATTACAACGAGTTTCATGAATTGGCTGACCCCATTTATGAAAAATTCTCCTTAGATGATCGAGAGCCGGAGTTTAAGAAACTTTATCAACAGCTCTTTGGAAAATGGGGGTTTGCCGACATACTCAATGATTCTTTTGATGAATTCCCAGCCTTGAAAGCTAAAATTGGTATTGTCTTGGTCCGAGGTGTGTTGAAAGAGGATCAGGAAGGTGTTGATATTCTTCGAAAGTGGGGAACAGTGGAGGAGAAGTTGGCCAAGCAATTCGAAGAGAAAGGCCTGAAGGGAGTTGGAATTAAGTTAATCCCACGCCGCTTTTATGATCCTGCCATCAATCGGTATCTCAGACATGAGCTGACTCACATTTCCGATATGTTGGATGAGGCCTTTGGGTATGATGCCGACACCAAAGTAGGCTTCAATCCCGGCGAGGAGCATTTGATTCTCAATCGATATCGAGTTCTTTGGAGCCTGCATGTCGATAGTCGAATAGAACGGTCAGGAAAAGAACCAATGTTTTCAAAAGAATATCGGTTTAGAGAGTTCCGAACCTGGTATCGAAAGATCTTGCCGGGTCAAGTGGAATCCGTATTTGAAGGTCTGTGGCAGACTGAATACCTGACACATGCAGAATTGCTCGAAATGGCGTCAGATACCATTCGAGTTATGGATCGAGCTATTGAAATTGAGGAAGGGGAAATTCCTGATCTTCCCACTAAGGCTCTCTTAATGCCTGGGTTTCCATGTCCACTTTGTCGTTTCCCCACATATTCATGGGTCGAAAATCTAGAAGAAAAACTTGAACCTTTTGTCCTTGATTACATTCAAGAAAACCATCCTGGTTGGGAAATCGATTACGGAGCATGTGACCGTTGTTTTGAGGTCTATAAACTTCGTGCCGCAGGTGTTGTCTAGAAAGAACATAGAAAGATTAGATACGCAAACAGGAATCTTACGCACTTGCTTCTGTTCGCCTATCTCATAAGATGTCTGAGTCTTCACAAAAGCCACAATCGCATGCCGGTGCTTCCTTAGGACGTCGGAACTTTATCCGTCAATCTGTCGTGTCATTAGGAGTCACGGTTCAGGAATATATCAGGCATAGTGATGCTCCCACTGAAGGAAAAGACGCAGAAGTTATCACTGAGTGTGAGGATTACTTACGTCCTCCAGGTGCTGTCGAGGAAACGCTCTTTCTTGATCGGTGTACGAAGTGTAGTGATTGTGTGGATGCCTGTCCCTTTGACGTTATTCGTCACCATAAGATTGATGAAACTCCTGTCATTGTCGCAGAGGAAAGCCCTTGTCAGTTATGCGAAGACTTTCCATGCATTGATGCATGTGAGACTGATGCGCTGTTGCCTATTTCTGTCATTTCTGACGTGGAAATG
The DNA here is from genome assembly GCA_965223675.1 of Nitrospirales bacterium. Classification (GTDB taxonomy): domain Bacteria; phylum Nitrospirota; class Nitrospiria; order Nitrospirales; family UBA8639; genus JAGQKC01. The sequence continues at coordinate 4,346,825 of OZ245013.1, forward strand.
GGACTTGCAAAACTGTCGAATCATGAATGCACCGCTGCTCATGGGTGCAATGCCTGTGTATCTAAATGTCCTCAGGAAGCAATAATTATGAACTTCTCGATATTTCAAATTTCAGTCCTTGAAGATCGTTGTGTTGGCTGTGGGATATGTCAACAAATTTGTAAGGCGGTCAATGACCGGGTGGCTATAAAAATTGTGCCAACTCGTAAGTTATAGTCGTTTTGGTTAATTAAGAGAAAGGAGGTGCTGGTGAAGTGATTGTCAGGTTTTATAATTAGGTGTTTAGTTTTACATTTAGTTTTTTGGACGGGATTAATTACTGTAATCATGGGGCTTTAGAAATGTTTTTTCTAATTAAGAAACAAAGAGAAATACCGCTTGACTTCGATTGTCAGTTATCCTATCATCATGCCCCTCTACATGAGAAAACTGTCACCAATGTTTTGTCTTTTACCGCCTAATACGCATACAGCAAATAATTATGAGGGCTATCGGTCGTGAAAGACATCATTGAATGGTAATGGTGAACTAATAATGGAACTAACTAAAGAACATAAAAATGGGTCAGGTTCAACGGCAGTTGCTGCACCAGTCAAAGTGTCTCCAAAGGATGCCCCTTCTGTAGAACGTGCCCTTTCAAGGAGTAAACTGTATTTACTTTTGTCTTGGAGCTACCTCTATCCAGAAGATGACGAGTTTTTGGACTATCTCCAGAGTGGGGAGTTTGTAGAAGACGGGAGAGCTGCTCTAGAGAACTTGAACCAGTCATTAGAAAGGAACTGTGGGGCTACAGCTCAAGAGAGCCTTTCAGCTATTTCAAGTCATCTTGATGCGATAGAAGAGTGGGTTAATTCAGAAGGGGCAAATTGGAATTTGCAAGATCTTCGAGACGATCACCGCCGCGTGTTCAGTAATGTCATTTCATTGGACTGTCCGCCGTATGAGACGTTGTTTGGAAATGATCACGTCTTTGGGCAATCATATACAATGGGCGACATTGCTGGGTTCTATAGCGCTTTTGGTTTGCAACTCTCAAATGACATTCATGAACGAATTGACCACCTGAGCGTAGAGCTCGAGTTTATACATTATCTATCATATAAAGAATCTTATGCGCTCATCCATGACGGACCTGAAAAGTTGAAGACGGTCGTGGACGCAGAAAAACGATTTGTGAAAGAACACATTGGTCGATGGGTTCCCCTGTTTTCTGGGATGTTGAAGAGAAAAGCTGATTATGGTTTTTATAAGGCATTAGCTGACTTTACGTCAGATTGGGTAGCTTTTGAAATTGCTTATCTAGGAGTCACTCCTCAACCTTACTCTGAAACCGATTATCGCCCAGCAAACTTTAGTAGTCCTGAGGGGCAGACATTCGAGTGTGGTGCTCAAGATCAGGGTAACGAATTGGATCTCTTGATGAATGAAGTTGGAGCTCAAGCATATCTCGATAAAGAAACCAAAGGTGTAGACCAGTCAGAAAAGGAGTAAGAAAGGATTTTGAAAAGAAAGCGTTCTTGGTTCAAAGTAATTTTGTTAGTGAGCAGTCCTTTCGATTTTAATCTTTTATCAAAGGAGGATGCGTCATTATGAGAGTGGTGCAGACGCGTAACAATCGGTTCGTGTTTGGCGTTCTTCTCTCGGCCGTGATGGTGGGCGGGCTGTTGACGTTAGGGCAAATACCCCTAGCGGTCTCTCAACCCGTGACGATTCCGGTCGGGTCGATCAAAGGCCCCATTCCAATGGATGCGGCAAACCCCTTGTGGGAGTCCGTGCCGGGGATCGTGGTGCCGTTGAGTGGGCAAACCATTACGACCCCCATGCACCCCAACATCTCGGTAAAAACCGTCATGGTCAAAATGGCCAGTAACGGCAAAGAGATCGGGGTGTGGACGAACTGGGGGGATCAAACCTTGAATAATACGACCATTGGGCCCCAAGATTTCCGGGATCAAGTGGCCGTACAGTTCCCGGTGCAGACTTCAGGCGCCCCCCCGTTCCAATGTATGGGGCAATCCGGAGGGACCGTGAACATTTGGCGGTGGAATGCTGAATGGCAGCGGGACATGGGCGCAGGCGTGGCCGGGATGTGGGATGTGGATCAACAGTATCCTTCCATTGCTTGGGACTTCTACTATGAAGAGCCGGCGGGTGGGGTCACCTATCCCGACCGCATTGGGCGGAGCTTAGGGCCGTTCAATCCGGGGATTTGGTCGGGGAACATCATGTCGGACCCAAATCTGCGGAAGAGTTCGGTGGAAGATTTGAATGCGAATGGGTTTAGCACGTTGACGACGCAAGCGTCGCAAGACGTCGTGGGCAATGGGTTGTGGGAGCCGTATGGAGCCTTAAAAGGTGGGTGCTGTTCAGGGCCAACCTGGCGGGTGGTGATGAAGCGGAGCCTGACGACGAATGACCCGAACGATGTGCAGTTTAAAGCCGGAGCGAGCCTCCCGGTGGCCTTTGCGGTGTGGGATGGACAGAATGTCGAACGGAACGGCATGAAGGGCATCTCCACCTGGTTTACCGCTAAGATGCCATAAGGAGACTGTTTATGTTTTTCTAGGGCCTCTTATTTCACATAGGGCCATAGGATACTTAAATAAGCTCTAAAAAAGTTAACCTCAGGTGACTTGTACGATTGTGCGAGTTACCTGAGGTTTTTTTTTAATGACTTTACAAAAAGTTAAGTCTATAGCGAATCCAAATGAGTTCCAACCAAAAAGCTCCAGGCTTTTAAGGTCTGGGGAAGAATGGTTGCCCGAAGCTCTGACGCAATGAGGGGAAAGGCGGAGGCAGTTACCCAGCTCAAGTTTTTTATTAGGACAAAGTTTTAGCTGGCGTGGTTGGAAACCCTGGGCTTTAAGCCTAATCGTTATGAACTTAAATCAGAATGTATAATGTTTTGTGGTTTGTATGGTATTTGCTCTTTACCTTGTGCGGATGTCTCATGGTAGGCTAGGGAATTATAGAGAGAGTGTTGAATAATGATGAGGATATCGAGAGGCCAAAATGTCCAGGATCTTGTTGGGTGTCAACAGAACTACAAAAAAGGAAATCTTAAGGCAGAGCTAATGTCATATGGTGTATAGTTGCATAAAAGAGTGCATGACAGGTATAAGTCAATTGGATGTAAGTCTTTTATTTTAATTAGGAATTGTCTCATTTTTTGAGAGACAATATGGGGAAAAAATTGTGAAAGTTTCTCTATTATTTCCACCAAGCTGGCATCCATCCCAGCCATATTTAAGTCTGCCATGTCTCACGGCGTTTCTCGATCAAGCGGGGATTTCTGATAAAACACAACGAGACTTGAATATCGAAATGCTTGATACGATTCTCACAAAAACGTATGGGCTAGAGGTCTATCAAAAGCTTGTCGATTTGGTGAAACACCTAGAGCATTCGATGAATGGCGACGAGGGACCAGGAAGTAAAGAACATTATGCTCGTGTGCTTGAAGCTCTTGATCGGTTTCCCTATCTTATTGATCAAGTAGAGCCTGCGAAGGCTTCACTGCGGTGTGAGGACTTTTTTGATGTAGATCGATACCGAGAATGTCTATTTTTAATCGATCGGTGGCTTGAGGTTGTCTCTTCCTTATACTTCCCTACCCGAATCACGGTCGTCGATAATCAATTGTCCTACTCTATTTATTCGTCCCGTGACATTATGAAAGCGATTCGCGACGAGGCTCAGAATCCATACATTGATTTATATCGGAACTATTTTCTTTCTTCGATCATTGAAGAGAAGCCAGGACTTATTGGTGTTTCCATTACGGCAACTTCACAGATTATTCCTGGTCTCACCTTATGTCGGCTCATTAAAGAAGCGAATCCTGATATCCATGTCACGGTGGGTGGGAGTATCTTTACAAGATTAGTAGACAATTTACGACGTTGTGAACGTCTTTTTGAAGTCACTGATGATTTCATTGTTTTTGAAGGAGAAACGGCGTTTCTAGAACTGATCAACCAATTAGATGGGAAAAAAGATTTTCGTAAAGTTCCGAATCTTATCTATCGACAAGATGGAAAAATTACCGTTAATCAGCCGTTTTATTCTGAAAATCTTGCGCAACATTCTGCGCCAAATTACGAAGGCTTTCCTCTAGACAAGTATCTGGCTCCTTCCACGGTGTTGCCCGTCCAATTTTCTCGTGGATGTTACTATAAAGATTGTGCTTTCTGTGCGTTGACTCTTGATCACCAAAACTTTCGACAGAAAGATCCGATCAAAGTTGTCGATGAGCTCGAGTCTCTTTCACGGACGTATAAGACTCCATACTTTTTCTTTACCGACGAATGTTTAGCCTTATCTCCAACCCGCCGTTTATGTAAAGAAATGCTCAAACGAGGTTTGGATTTACAGTGGACCGCTGAGCTGCGTTTTGAAAAAAACCTGTCGCGTGAATTGCTTTCATTAATGAAGGATGCGGGCTGTCAGAAAATTGTATTTGGCTTGGAGACATATAATGCCAGAATGATGGACTTTATGGTGAAAGGGATCACCCAAGAAAGCGTGGATCGAATTTGCTCCGATTGTGTCGATTTAGGTATAGCCGTGCATTGTTATGTGATCGTTGGATTCCCGACAGAAACTGAAGAAGAAGCGCTTGAGACGATGAATTTTATTGTCAATAACGATAAACTGAACTCTTCTTATGGATTCTCTTGTCAGCCTTGTCTGTTCGACCTTGAAAAGGAGGCACCGATCATGAGTGATCCAGGAGGGTACGGAATTCAGCGAATTATGAGGCCTGCGGCTGAAGACCTCAGTCTAGGGTTCTTCTACGAGGTCAAAGAAGGGATGACTCCTGAACAGTGTGAACGCGTCTACCAGCATGTGTACGAAAAGATCAGCGAAGTTGTCTGTGAGCTCCCCTTTAATTATTCCATGGGAGATGGGTTGCTATATATTGCTCGACGAAATAAGCAACAAGTTCTCGCACATACTGGGGTATCATGATCAGTGTTATCTCTCTCTCGCAAATAGAGAAATGGGATGTTTTAGACAATAATGTAATCCTGCTACAGGTAAGCGTAAGTCAACAACGAGAAATGAAGCCGTCATGGTAGCCTCGACCCAATGTCCTGAGCAATCCCAAGAGCAAGGCCTGTTGTTTGAGTATGCATTAAAATGTCTTCTCGTTGCGGCCTTCCTAGAATTGGTGTTGTATCGTCTTGTCTCACGATTAGGCATGCACCTGAGTAAAATCGCTGAAAAGTATGAGGCTGTACGAATTGCGTTCACTGGACTGTCGTCGCTCGGGTTCATGCTTTTGAATGTCACCTCGATTTTAGCCTTCCTGCTTATTTTTATTCTCGTGTACCAAAAAATGAAAACCACATTGTGGAAGGGCACTTACGACAAAATTGTCATTCCATTGTTGTGTCTCTTGGTCACGGTTACGATTGTTTACCTCCTCTTTCCTCCAGCGATGTTGGGTTCAGTCGTGTATAACATCATATCGCTGGTGCTGCTTGTGTTTTTGATGCTGGAATATCTGACAACGCATAGATTGCGGACTCAGCGAATTGCTATCGGTTGCTTCTTCTTGGGAATTTGTGGATGGATTTACTATCAAACCGTAACAACGAGTTATGGTCTGCTGGGGATGGTGACGGCTCCACCGCTGGTGCATGAAGTCAACCGTTTAGGAGAAGCATTGATGGTCGCATCCAGTATTCTCGTGTTTTGGGCATACGGGAGTACGTCGATTTTGACTAAAAATAAACAACAACGAAAATGGGGATTAACACTCATCTTTAGTGGAGGAATCATCTTTTTTCTCCTGCTCTTTATCGATTACTTTATTTCCCTTTATAGTCTTAAAGCCGCCGAAGATGTACGAAAAGCCGGTGAAGGCATTGGATGGGTCTTTCAAATGGGAATGGGCTATACCTTTTACCTGCCCTTTGCTTTTTATATGGCAGGATTTATTTGTTGGTCCTATACAGTGATAAAATTAGTTATTATTGGGAGACTTGCTGGTTATGGGCTAGGATTAATGTTTATGGCAGGCTATGCTTTGCAATTATCGCACTTGACCTTGCTGGTGGTGCTCGGATTTATACTTTTGACTCTAGATAAACGTGGTACGTTAGGAAAACTTCGAGGAAAAATACAAGAAAAAGTGGTTTATCAACCTGCGACGCCCGCGTATGGGCCAACACCGTAAAGAGAGAACAAGCTTATGGAAGAACAGCATACACTGACCCAAACAGAAGAGCAGGCTCCTGAAAACGCTTCGCAAGAACCATCGTTAAATCCAGATGAAGAAATTATTGAACTTGAAAAACTGCTCACTCAAGAACCCGATGATTTTCAAGCGCGCTGTCGGCTTGGAGAGCTCTATTTTAATAAAGGACGTTTGGATGAAGCATTAACGGAGGTGAAGAAGTCAATCGAAATGGCTGAAGGGCTAAAGGTGGAGATGGATCGGTCCTTAGCCATGTATTACTCCAATCTTGGTACGATCTATGGAACCAAGGGGATGGCTGATGATGCATCGGCTCAGTTTGAGCGTGCACTTGAACTGAATAAATATGATGTGTTGGCATTGTTTAACCTTGGTCGATTATTTAGCGAAAAGAGCGATTATAAGGCTGCAAAAGATTATTTTGAGCGGCTCATTGAACTCACACCAGAAGACCCTATTGCATGGTATAATCTTGCAGGCGTGTATGAGCAATTGGATAATCCGCAAGTTTCCGATCTCAATACACTTGACCTTGCCGTTCAAGCGTATATGAAAGTACTAGAATTTGACCCGAATCATTTAGAATGTAGTTACAAGCTGATGGAAATGGCTCTTAATCTTAAGAAACCGGAGATGGCGATAAAAGTGATGGAAGATGCCGTAGAAAATAATCCGGATGAACCATTAGCCTATTACAATCTTATTAATACGTATGAAAAGTGTAAAATGTTTGAACAGGCAGAGGAGACTAGGAACAAGCTAAAGGAGCGTTTTTCCAAACGCACACGTGAAGCGGGAAAAACCGCATGACCGGACATAACAATATAAGATAGACAGAAGGAGAATCATCATGTTTGGAAGCCTTGGTTTTACAGAACTTATCCTGATTCTGTTCATCGTGTTGATTATATTTGGTGCTGGAAAGTTGCCTCAGTTAGGTGAAGGTGTTGGTAAAGCGATAAAAGGATTTAAGAAATCCGTTCACGAGGCTGAAGCGATGGATGCCGAAATGCAGGCCGCATCCCAAAGTCCTTCGTCTGAATCATCTGCTCCGACACAGATTTCTCATCAAGAGTCCGCTCCGGCAGACACACCTCCTTCATCACCAGCCAGTGGAATGCAAGAGGCTCCCAGCTCGCAAACTGTTTCAGCGTCGAAGGCGTAAAGAATGGTGCTTGGGTAGGAGTGAATTTGGCGACTTGTGTTCCAACGGGCTCATTATATTGGCGCAAAGCTAGTGAACGCGAGGGTATAAACTATGAGTACTGAAACGACCGTAGAAGCCGGTGTCATTGAGACATTTGCAGGAAATGGAAAGTCTCGAAGCACGGGTGATGGCAAGCGAGCCATTAAGGCTGGAATCCCTTTACCAAATCATGTGACACTCGATCGAGAAGAACGGTATCTCTACATTGCCGAATGTGGATCTGATCGAGTTCGAAGAATTGATCTCGAAACAGGACGGCTCCACAACTTTTCTGGAAATGGAGAAACCTGTTACAGCGGAGATTATGGTCCCTGCGGAGAAGCGGGCTTGTATTTGCCCCTTGATGTGGCGTGTGATTCTGAGAACCATGTCTATATCTGTGATTCGGGGAGTAGTCGTATTCGGAAAGTTGATCGAGATACTGGAATTATTACCACGATTGTCGGCACAGGACAGTGGGGGTTTAATGGAGATGGCCCTGCCTTGGAAGTCAATTTAACCTATCCGGCTTCAATCGTATTTGATCAAGAAGACAATTTATACATCGCGGACACACAGGCACATCGCATACGAAAGTATGACCCTCGATCTGGTCTTCTCACCACTGTGGCTGGATTTTGGACGGATGAGGATGACGAGCGCGTGAGTCCACTAACAGCACAGAACCTCATTGTCCTTTCTGGTGATGCTATTGGAATTGATTTTAGTGATGACCAAGGCTGGCTCCGGCCTCAATGTTCAGATGGGCTGGATATGTCTCCGTATCTGGATGATGGAAAGCCGGCTTTAGAATGCAGGTTTTATGACATTGTGAGCCTTGATGTGTTTAAGAATGGAGACTTGTTAATTACGGATAAAGGCACGAACCGAATTAGGCGGATGGATCAAAAAACAGGCATCATTTCAACGATAGCCGGCGTCTGTCGGTATGGATATGACGGTGATGACAAGTTGGCAGTCAAGGCCATGCTCAATGTGCCAGAAGGTGCTGTGGCTGATGACGACGGCCACGTCTATATTGCAGATTCAATGAATCATCGAGTACGAAAAGTTGATGCTGGTACCGGGATCATTTCTACAGTAGTCGGGAATGGGGACAGTGGTTATGATGACAAGAACATGGGCGGGTGTGGGGCGGCTCGATTTGTAGCCAAGGAGGATGCCACGATGCTCAAGCATGGAGATGGACGCTTGGCGGTCGAAGCGGTCGTGAATGCTCCTGCGGGACTTGCGTTAGACTCACAAGGGTTTCTCTATATCTGCGAGCGAAACGAGAATAAGATTCGTCGCGTGAAATTTTCCTGATCCTGATCTACACAGTATCGTCAGTACTGGGCGTGGCATAAATGGACTGTAAGGGGAGAAATGGCTGCATTATCGAGTGAGCAAGATGTTGCGCATTCCCAAAAAACGGTGCTGAGAAAAGTTCCACGGCAGGTTATGTTATCTGCAACTCTTCTTGTTGCAGCGGTCGGTGTCTTAACCTGGTTTCAAGTTGCCACAGTGAGTTCTCATGGAATTGTTGTTCGGTCGCATTTTGTCGCTGGCGATACCCCCTCTGAGCCTACCGATCCAGCATGGGAAACGATAGCCGCCCTCCCAGTTCCCTTAAGTGGACAAGTGATTACTCGCCCTGTTTGGCCTGAGCCTAGCGCAAAGGCTTTATCTATTCGCTCGATCCATAATGGAAAGGAAATCTCTTTCCTCTTGGAATGGCAAGACGCCACGAGAAACGAGCGCCTCACACCTGGAGTATTTCGAGACGGCGCAGCCATAGCCTTGCCACTTGGGAATGCTCCAGCGTTTTTTTGTATGGGCCAACTCGACCATTACCTCAATATCTGGCATTGGAAAGCTGATTGGCAGAGTGATGTTGACCGACGTGCGGCACGGACAAAGAAGAAAGGAAAGAAACGCGGAGGGATTCGAAGATTTGAAGTCATCCCACGTCGTCCTTCTTCGGTAGAAGATTTGATTGGTGGAGGATTTAGTACGTTAACGAGTAAGAAGAGTCAAGGAAGAATCAAAGGACAGGCGGAATGGAAACGAGGCTTTTGGCGTGTTGTCATGAAACGGCCGCTCACGGTTTCTGGCGATGCCATAGAAAATGAAGCGTTACTGCAAGCTGGGCGATTGCAAGCTATCGCGTTTGCGGTGTGGAATGGGGAAAACAAGGAGCGAAATGGACAGAAGGCCGTCGCTCCATGGATGCAACTTCTTATTGATCCAGTTGGACAATCTTCGAAAAAAAGCTAACTCATGTTGAGGGCATTGTGATCGAGAATAAAATGTCTACGATTTTCGAACAGCGGGTCGACCGTCGAAGAGAGCATCGATATCCTCATTACGCACTTGCTATATTCTTTGTCTTCACCTTTTCTTTACTCAGTTTTTGCGTCCTTTCCTCATCAGTCTATTCTCAAACGTCGAATGGAGAAATGACTGAAGAACGGGCTTTGGAGCTTGCCGAGCAGTTCGGAGTGGATGTTGGAGAAGTTGACGAAGAAATTAAAGAATTTCTCGGTTTGACGCGAGCAGAAGGAGTGGTGGTCTTCGCGGTCATTGGGGGAACGCCTGCTGACTTGGCTGGTATGAAAGTCAAAGCGATTATTAAAGAGGTCGATCGGTTTGAAATAAAAACTCTCTTAGATTTAGGTCGGGCGCTTGAAGCCACCCTTCCTACACAAAACTTCACCGTGGCAACATACGAACCCTCGGATCCATCTGACCAGGGTGTGACGGGCGGTCTCAATTTTCACTTCGTGCGAATTAAGCAAGATTAAATCTCACTATGAGTCTTGGCACGCCAAAATCCACAAGGATGCGAAGTTTGACGGTGTTGGTCGTCCTCCTAAGCACAGGGGTTTTTTTGTGGATGAATGGCGGAAGTCGTTCGGCTGAGGCGCAAGAAGCGTCTGGGGTGTCGGAAGATCATTCATGGATAGAAGAAATTGAAAAAGTGTTTGTTCCATCTGAGCAATGTAAGCAATGCCATGATCGTCATTACGAAGAATGGAAAGGCATGCGAGAACAAACTCCAGACCTCAAGACGTTTGGCCGTGTTGATGGGGCATTACTCCATGGGACTGCGCTCACCTCTCATGTTTTCAAAACCGTCTTGGGCTTGTGGCTGCAGACCAATCCAAAAGAGAATGAACGGACTGAATGTCTCGCTTGTCATGTCCCTGCGGTGACTGTTTTTCCTCAACATACTGATCGGATCATTGAACAGGTAATGACAGGAGGAAAACATGTGAAAGTTGAAGGGATTAGCTGTTCTGCCTGTCATCTGATCAATGATATTCAAGAAAATGCCAAGGCCCATCCAACGTTCAAGATCGAACCAGCACAAACTTTTTACGGCCCGTATTCTGATGCAGATGATAATCTTGTGCATCCATCAAAGCAGGCTGCTGTGTACCGAGAAGCCAAGTATTGTACGGCATGCCATTTTAGTAAGGTTAAAGATGTTACACGCTCGGATCTTCCTGGAGAAATTCTTAAAGGGATAATCTGTCAAGATTGTCATATGGAGCAATCGACCGGAAGCTCAACCTCCAAACGCGGATCATTGACAAGGCCAATTGGTCGTCATTGGTTCCAGGGTATCGTCATTCCTGGAATCATGCTCAGCAATCGAAACTTGCAAGCTGAATGGTTCCCGCGCGTTGATATAGAAGCTAACAAGGGGGATAACTCAGTGGAGGGCACGGTTCTGGTCAGAAACGGGAGTTTGCCTCATATGTTTCCAGGCGGAGACCCTGTGTTGAAACAATTTTTTGTGAAGGTGACGGTAAAGGATGAGCAAGGCAATATTCTTAGTGAAAATCAGAAGCAATACGGAAGCTCTTTTGAAGAAATACTCCGAGGATCGATTCCTCAACCGCTCGTCAATGGTGGCGTGACGAGGCGCGTGCCCTTCAAGCTGAAAATTCCTGATGGTCTGCCATCGGTGTTGGTTGAAGCGAGTTTAAGTTACGCATTGATACCGGAGCCTTCGGCTGACCTCAAAGATCGTTATTTGCAGACGCTTTCTAATGAAAAAGAACGAAAAGCGGCTGAGAAAGTTATCGATGATTATTCTTCGACCCGGTTGCTCACATTCCGCACGATGACTTTATAAACCTTTATACCTTTGCCAGATGGCAGATCCTTCAGGGGACAATATGACGAGGCATATCATCAATCTGGGATTGATCCTGTGTGTTCTTAGTATATTAGGGATAGGAGATAGTACACCACATTCTGATGTCCTTGCCGCCGAAAATGAAACGTCGTCAAAACCCTTACAAAAAGCTTTTCCACATTCTCAAAAATGTAAACGATGTCATATCCGAGTGTTTGAAGAATGGGAAGCTTCAGCCCAGTCTCGTTCAATCGTCTCTGCAGCATTCCGTGTGACTCTGAATCGCTATTTGGCTGCCGTTCCCAAAGAAGAGCAGTCCATGTGTTTTCGATGTCATGCTCCCCACATCTTAGAATATGGGGATCAAGCAAAGATGTTCATCGATGAGGTTCAATCAAAAGATCCGCAGATTGATGGGGTTGGTTGCTCGCAGTGCCATTTAATTAAAGATGTTGACCCGAAGACTCATCCACCGCATCCTACCTATCAGTTAGAAAAAACGGTCTTCGGGGGTTACAAGAACCCTGCAGAAAATCTCGCCCATCAATCAGAACCTTCTGACTTATACAAGAGCTCACAATATTGCGTGACCTGTCATGATTCTCTACCCAGGGCTGATCAAACCATCAAACTACCAGATTGGATGGGGGATTGGAGAAATTCAAAGGCGGAAAAAGATGGGAAAACCTGTCAATCCTGTCATATGCCTGGAGCTTTCGGAGAATCTGCCAATGGCGAAAGAAACAGGAAGATTGCCAATCATAGTTTCCCCGGGCGATTTGGCAAGGTTCGCGCAAAAGCCATTGACCTTGATTTCGTAACTGACGTGAGGGGGAAGCAATCAAAGGTTGACGTCACGATTCAAAGTCTTGTGCCTCATAATCTTCCAATGCCCCATCCAGGTTGGTATCGTGTGGTCGTTGATCTCACGGTACTTGGGAAAAATTTAAAGAAGGTTCATGGTGACCAACGCTATTATGAACGTGTGTATGGGGATTCGGATGGCCAGAAAACCGTATTAGATTTCGAAGCGAGAAAGGTTCTGAAGGATACACTACTCAAGCCTGAGGAAAAACGGGTCGAATCCTTTACATTCCCGACCCCGCAGGATGCGCCATCTATGGATGTGATTGTGTCATTGCTCTATGCCCCAATTCATGGACCAGAAGAGTTTGTCAAAGCTGTTGAAGCCGAGTCGAGTCTTGGTAAAAAAGACCGAGCTTTTCAGCCGGTTGAAGTAGTCAAGAAAAAGGTCAACATTACGCTCAAGCAATAGACTCCCTTTCCTTTAAAGTAAAAATCAGAAAGACTCTTCACGAGATACGCTTCACGAGCGACGGCTTTCTATGTAGTCACTGCCCCTTCCGATGCTGACGAAACCAGCTTGGCATATTTGGCCATCACACCTGTTCGGTAGCGTGGAGCCGGTGGCTGCCAGTTGGTTAACCGGTTTTTGATCTCTTCATCACTCAATTCCACATCAAGTCGACGAGTATTCACATCAAAATTGATGATATCTCCGTTTCGAAGAGCCGCAATCGGTCCGCCCTTTGTCGCTTCGGGCGAGACATGGCCAGCCATAAATCCATGGGTGGCACCAGAAAATCGACCGTCTGTGAGCAATGCTACAGATTCGCCTAAGCCCGCGCCCACAATTGCTCCAGTGACTCCTAACATTTCTCGCATGCCTGGGCCACCTTGTGGGCCTTCATAGCGAATGACGACCACATCTCCTTTGACAATCTGTCCTTCTTGCACGGCTCGAAAGGCATCTTCCTCACGGTCGAAGACTTTGGCTGGTCCACGATGTGAGAGTTTTTCGTGGCCTGCGACTTTGACGACACAGCCGTCGGGAGCTAAGTTTCCTTTGAGAATGACTAGGCCGCCTGTCGGTTTAATGGGTGCTGATACTGGGTAGAGAACTTTCTGGTTGGGCGTTTCCACTGCGCTTGCGGCTTCTTCTGCTAAGGTTTTCCCTGTCACGGTGAGTTGTCTGCCATCCAATAAACCAGCATCCAAGAGCCGTCTCGCAACCAAACGTGTGCCGCCAGCATTATAGAGGTCAGCAGAAATGAATTGTCCTCCAGGTTTGAGGTCTGCGATTAGCGGGACGCGTCGATTAATCGTATCAAAATCATCGATACTCAGGGCAACTCCGGCTTCATGTGCAATCGCTAAGAAGTGTAACACGGCGTTGGTCGAACCCCCGGTCGTCGCCACTGCTGCGATGGCATTCTCTAAGGCTTGTCGAGTAATGATCTGTTGGGGTCGAATGTCGTTCTTCAACATGTTCATGAGTAATTGGCCGCACTCCCTCGCCACGACAGCCTTTTGGGGGTCTAAGGCTGGTACGCCATTAAAGCCGAGAGGAGAAATACCTAGAAACTCAAACGCAATAGCCATCGTATTCGCGGTAAACTGGCCGCCGCACGCTCCAGCTCCAGGACAGGCGTGACTTTCTAAGTCATGGAGTTCATCTGACGTCATTTTGCCTTTGGCATGTGCTCCTACAGCTTCAAAGACATCTTGGATCGTGACATCATGTCCCTGAAACTGACCGGGCATGATAGATCCACCGTAGAGCATCAGTGAGGGAAGATTGAGTCGGGCCAAGGCCATGACTGTTCCAGGAATGGTTTTGTCACACCCTGAAATAGCTATGACAGCATCAAACAGATGGCCCCTGACTGTGAGTTCAATTGAGTCAGCCACAACTTCTCGGCTGATGAGAGAGGCCTCATCCCTTCAGTGCCCATACTAATGCCATCAGACACGACGATGGTGTTGAATTCTAAT